>DAOQTX010000001.1:0-136381 GCA_035340715.1 Bacteroidia bacterium
AGGATCTGGTGGTATGGTATCCAATATCTTTACTATAGCATTGTTCACTATCGAATCGAAGCATCCATTAGGATTAGTTGCTACTAAAGTAAAATCATGGAAACCAGGGTCAAACATGAACAAACTAGGGCTCGCTTGACTGGAGAAAAACTGATTATTATGATACCAACTGAAACTTGCTCCAGGCAATAAACCTAAACTTAAATTTGTAAATGAAAACTGTTCACCGGGACATCCAACATTATTGTTGACTGTAAAATCAGCCACTGGAGTTTGAAGAACTTCTATTTGATTGGAAATAAAAGCGGTGTCTGTACAACCTTGCAAAGTTGAAACAATTAACATAGGGCTATATATACCCGGATCGAGATAGGTATTTGAAGCAGCGAAACTTGAATCGATTGTTCCGTCTCCAAAATCCCAATGATAATAATCTGCGTTTAAACTATAGTTGACAAACTGAACTGAATAATCTTCACATCCAATGCTGTCCAACGTAGATGCAATGGCAGTAGGTGATAAATTGATAACAATAGTTTGATTCAATGTATCGGCACAACCGAATGAATTCGTTATTACAAATTCCAAACTGTATGTTCCAGTATCCACATAATTGTGGATGGGATTAAATGTACTTGTTGTTGTACCATCACCAAAATCCCAATTAAAAACCGGATTGAATAAATTTGAAGAAGTATTGTTGATAATGAGATCTCTATCCGAGCACAAAGGACTGATTATGGTATATGCAGCTATTGGAGTTGCATGCACTATAAATGGAGATGGAAATGAAAAAGTATCTGTACAACCTTGAGTAGAATACGCGATAAGCTGTACAATGAAGGAGCCTGAATTCAAATATGTATGAGTAGGACTAAGGGCTGATGAAGTAGTGCCATCACCAAAATCCCAACTATAGGTATTTGCTCCATTGCTGTTATTCGTAAACGAAGCTACTATAGGTTGACAGCTTGGAACAAAAGGACTTGAAACATCTATTACAGGATTAGCATAAATGTTAATGTTGACCGGATATGTGTAGAAGGATGTACATCCAATAGTGTCCGTAGTAATTAGTGTTACTGAATAACTACCGGTGTCTGCATAGAAATGAGTTGGATTTTGTTGGTTGCTAAGATTACCATCACCAAAGTCCCATTGCCAGGTGAATGCATTAACAGACAAGTCACTAAATTGAACCATTAAATTTTGACAGCCCATTGTATCTGACACATTGAACTGAGCAAACGTACCTTGTATGGTTAGGAAATTTGCTTGCACTAAGGTATCTGTACAACCACTGGCATCCATGGCAACAAGTGTTACATCATAGGTTCCGGGAATGTTATAGATATGGGTTGGATTTAATACTTGAGAACTACTTCCATTTCCAAATTGCCAAGAATAAGAAACAGCATTTGAAGATTGATTTACAAAGGAAACTTGAGTAGGACTACACCCTGCTGTGGTAGAAGCCGAAAAATCCGCCACAGGGCTAACCACCGTTACGAGATTAGAAACAAGTACCGTATCCTGACATCCGGAAGGAGCTGTTGCGATTAAAGTAATCGTATAATTTCCATCGTTGTTATAAACATGAGTGGGATTCTGTTGCGATGAAGTTGATCCATCTCCAAAATCCCAAAACCAAGCTACAGCACCTGCTGAGGTGTCGCTAAAGCTTACAGTCAAAGGATTACATCCACTTGTATTAAGTGCTGTGAATCCGGGTTTAAAATAATTGATATTCGGTTTTGCTCTTGAATTCGTACATCCAAATGTATCGACTATTGAAAGTTTTACAGGCGCTGTTGGCGGAGTGCTAAAAGTATGCGTTGGATTTTTTAGCGTGGATGTTGCGCCATCACCAAATTCCCAAAACCAGGCAGTAGCATTCGAACTTAAGTCGGTATAGTTTACCGTTATTGGCATACAATTTCCACCATACGTATAAAAGAAATTACATAGTGGAGTGTTTACTATTATAGGTGTAGCTGCTGTGTAAGAACTGGTACATCCATTGCTGCTAACTGTAAGTGAAACAAAATATACTCCACTTGTAGAATAATTATAGGTTGGATTTTGAGCAGAACTGTTTATACCGTTTCCAAAATCCCATTGATACGTGCTGGCATTTGTTGAAGTGTTTTGAAAAGAAACAGAAAGATTATTGCATCCGCTTGTTGATCCATTGATAACAAATGAAGCTTGAGGATTCCCTGCTTTAATTACAGAGTCTAACAAAAAAGTGTCTAAACAACCAAAGGCATCGGTTGTATATAAGGTAACTTGATAGTTTCCGCTATTGGAATAACTATGTGTAGGTGAAGCTAAGGATGAAGATGTTCCATCACCAAAATCCCAATACAAGGATGAAAATGGATTGGAAGTTAAACTAAAATTTACTGTTTGTAAATTACATACCGTATATGTACTTGCGCTTATTGGATTTACATGGCCAATCGAAATGCTTTGTATAAGTTCACTACTACAGCCACTTGGTAATGAAACGATGCATGTTAAGTTATATACACCAGGTGTGGTGTAGGTATGATTGGCACTTGTGCCGCTTGCTGTTGTACCGTCTCCAAAATCCCAAACAATTGAAGAAGCACCAGGAGTAGAATTGCTTACAGACAAATTATATGGTTTACAATTACTAATACCATTCACCACAATAGGATATACTGAATCGGTATATACTTTTATTATAGCGTATGGATTGAATGTTTGTGAACAACCCCCATTCATTTGCACTTGAAGTGTCGCAGTGTATATACCTGCTGAACTGTACGTGTGAACAGGATTCTGAAGTGCTGATGTATTTCCATCACCAAAATCCCATAGCCATGCGCTGCTTCCTGCAGTAGGATCTACAAATGATACTGAAGCGGGTTGACATCGAAAAATGGTGTCTGGCACAGTATACGATATCGAACCGGGGACCACATTGATATAATCGTTTCTGGTTAAAGTATCAATGCATCCTTTGTTGTTGGTCACTATCAGAGTTGGACTGTACAATCCCGGATTCAAATAAACCGTTGAAGGGTTCATGGCATTTGAGGTATTACCATTTCCAAATTGCCAAAAGTATTGCGAAATTCCGGTTGTAAAAGTTGGTGTAAATGTTACATTAAGTGGGTTACAGCCAGTAGTAGGTGTTGAAACAAATGCCGCCTTGGTCGATTGAACCACCACCGCATTGTATTTTATTTTTGTTGCAGAACATAAATTCGGTGTAGTAACTTTTAAAGTAACATTGTATGAACCTGCATTTGAATACGTATGATTCGGATTTAGAATTGTAGAAAAATTCCCATCGCCCAAATTCCAATCGAACACTGATCCTCCTGCCGATAGATTTACAAATTGAACATTAAATGGTTTGCATCCGGTATCTTCCACCATTGTAAAATCTACAAATGGCATTGTATCGGTTTTAATTAAGGATGGAAATACAACTGTACCGTTACAACCACTCGTTGTCGTTACATTTAATGAAACAGTAAACGATCCTGCTTGAGCAAATAGTTGTGAAGGGTTCTGTTGATTGGATACAAAACCATTCCCAAAATCCCACGACCAACTCACTGCATTGGGTACCGTACATTGAAAGTTTACAAATAAAGGTGCGCATCCGCTGGTGTCAGAAACGGTAATGCTTGGGATCAATGTAGGACCAATATTTATAAATGCTGTTTTTACAAGAGTGTCACTGCAACCATTTGCATCTATAACAATGAGTGAAACAGTAAATGTTCCTGTACTTCCGTATGATTTATTTGGAGAGAGACTGGATGAAGTTGTGCCATCACCAAAATCCCACAAACAAGATGAAATTGAAGGAGTAGTACAATTGAAACTGAAAACAAAATTACTGTCACAAGTAGAAGTTGTATTAACTGTAAACTGCGCTTGAGGTTTAGGATTAATGTTTACCGCATTGTTCAGTATATAAATAGACGAGCAATTAGCCGAATTCTTAGCAATTAATTTAACCGTATAATTTCCTGCACTACTATAATTGTGGATAGGAATTACTGCATTGGATGAAGTACCATCACCAAAATCCCATGTATAAGCTGTAGCACCTGAACTGACATTGGTAAAAGAAATCAATGCATTGTTGGAACATGCCACTGAAGGTGAAACAGTGAACATAGGGTTTGGTACTGCGGCAACATTTACATAATTAACCTGTGTAAATGTGTCTCTCAAACCGGTAAGTGTGTTTATGGCAACCAAGGTAACGGTGTACAAACCAGAATTTACATAAACTGCTGTTGGATTCTTTAAGGTACTTGTATTACCATTGCCAAAATTCCAATGCCAAGAGTTGGATGAAACAGAAGTATTGGTGAAAGTAAGCGTTAAAGGAGCGCAACCATTTGGTGTGGTGCTGTTAAAGGAAGCTATTGGGGCTTGAGCGTTGAGTTTAGAGTGTAGGAGTCCTGTAAGTATTAATATTATAGTTACTATTTCTATTTTCTTGACTCTGAAATCCATGTGATCCTACCTATTCTCTTCGCTGCAATGCTCATACACCTCTTGAGGATTATTTTTGCCCTTCGTCTGCTATACCACCTTTTACGAAATTTACATTTTCGTTGTAGCTTGATCCTTGATTTATTACACTACTGATAGAGCTATACATTTGCTGCCCATCTTTGGTAATTTTCTTAATTCGGTAATACGCATAACCGGGAGGAGGTGTTTGATCAACCCAACTGTAGAATAATTCTAACTCTGAGCCAATTCCTTCTTTTACTCCAACCGATTGAAATACGGTATTGCCTTCTGATCGTTCGATGATATATATGCAATCGTCTGGTTCGTTGTATGTCGTCCAACTCAAAAATATTTTTCCTGAATTGTATACTGCTTGATAATTACTGATATTGGGTTGAACAGTGGTTTCTGCCTTTACTATGCTATGATCCGCTGATGGTGATGATTGACCGAATGCCACCGAAGCCGATAAACAAAGCATAAAAAAGATTATTGCTTCAATAAAAAACAAGAACTTTAAAGCTGATCCTTTGCTTCCATCACGGTTATAGTACCTTCTGGGGCTTGAATACATAGCCATCCTGTTTTCGCGTATCATTTGATACATTTGATCTAATTCGTTTGAATTGTGCATAGATCCATCAATCTGATTTGAGTTCATAATTTACTCTATTATTATAGTGTGTTATATGCGATTTGTTAGGTAAATGTTACAACTGTAAGAAATTTGACTTTTTGGTAAAATTTAATGCAATTGAAATTCATTCACGTATTGCCCTTTTACTATAAACATTTAATGAAGGTTACATTTTTATAAGTGATTCAGAATGTATTAAAATAATTGCATAGAGGGGCAACCTATTACTTTTGGTATACGTAATAAAGCCAGTTATTAAAATATAATCTGAGAAATACATGGATGTTTTAAACAAAACTATTAAGCGTTTAAGTGAAGAGGAGTACCAGGAATTACTCCAAGAAGTTTCGGGCAAAAAGAAGAACAAACCTTTTGTAGTTCTAGAAACAGCAAGAAACAGTGAAGTGAGCGATAATGAAATGATGGAAATACTTCAAGTAAATCCAAGCACTTATTATACGCTTAAATCCAGAATGAACAATAAGATTGCCTCCATTCTTTCGAAGAATGTCAATAATCCGATAAGCGCTCTTATGGAAGAAGTGGCCAGAGTGCCGGCAAACTTATTTGGAACCAATAAAACATTTTCGATACGTGCACTTAAAGAACTGGAGAAACAGTTGCTGGAATATGATTTGAGCAGTGAACTTATAGTCGTTTATAAAACACTTGCACAACTTCATACCTTCAGTCCCGATTATAAATACTATTTGAATTTATATAATCGACATGTTGCTTATTCATTAGCGGTGAGCAAAGCTGAAGTTCAGCTCATCACCTTTTTTAGTAAGTTAGGAACTTATCTGCTTACACGTCAACAGAGTGATCTGGAAGAAGTTATTCTATTAAAGAGAGAACTTCAGAACATCAGCGAATTGTATGAATCGCATAGATTGTTTGTGATCTACAATATTGCAAGCACATATTATTTATGTGCATTGCCTCAAAAACGCAGCTCACTTAAGGCAAAAGAATTGGAGATTGAAGAGATCATTAATACTATTGATTCCACTTTTGAGAAATACAATCTTGATACATTCTATCAAAATTTGAAACCGGTAACTGATTGTTTATTTTTTGAGTACTATCAACGAAGTGGCAATCAAGTTAGAGCCGATCATTATTTGCAAAAAATAATACTTCAACTGGAAGAACTTTCATCGAAACATGCCAATAATTTCTTCCTCTCACAGTTTATGCACTCTCGTATTGAGAAATACATGCATGATGGAGATGCAGAACGATTATTTCTACTCAGCAAATTGTTTGCGGATAACTGCTTAATAGATAAAGATGAATTGTATCATTATGTGTCGCAGCGTTGGTTTAAAGCCACTGCTTCATTTTATAGCAGAGATTATGCACAAGCAGCAAAAGTTATAAATGACTTAAGAAATGATGTATCATTTAAAGCGTGTTTGTTTACTGAGTTGGAATTAAAGCTATTTCAATCGCTTCAATATTGTGCTATTGGTGAAGATGGTTTATGCAATCAACTTATTTCCAGCATAAAAAGACAAATGCGTGGCTCCGATTTCAATCTGGAAGCAATCAATATCTTCATTAAGTTATTGAAGACGGCTATGAAGCCAAGCGATTACAGAAAGAAAATTCAAAAGATCAACAACTTGTATCTTGAATTTACAGCTGCCAATGAGAATAGCGATACTCCGATTTTGGCATCAATTCGATTGGATGAAACTATTTTAAGAAAGATGGCGAATCCGCTTAAAGAAGATTCTTAGAAAAGAAACCCCTTATATTAGAAGTGAATAGCCTCTAAGTATTTTTCGCTTAGGGGCTTATTTATATACTTGGCTACATGAGGATTTGAAGAAGCCTTATTAATGTCTTCAGGGCTGATAGAACTCGATAATACAACCACGCGCATTGCGTTTTTCACAGAGTCGTCAAACTGATCATATTCAGCAAGAAAATCGAAGCCATTTTTGTCAGGCATATTTAAATCGAGAAAAATAACAGTAGGAAAATCTTGGTCGCTAGGACTGATACTCTTGAGATAAGCTAATGCTTCGTCACAACTAGTTTTTACAACCACCTTCCGACTAAACATCGATGTAACAATCATTCGCTCATTTATGAAATTGTCCACTTCACTATCATCAACGAGCAACACAACTTTATGTTTATATTCTTGATTGTCAGCCATTCTGTAAAGAATACATTTTTGTGGTGATGAGTGGAATCGAACCACTGACACAAGGATTTTCAGTCCTTTGCTCTACCAACTGAGCTACATCACCTAATTTGATGGCGCCAAAAGTAGAACAAATTTTCTTATTAGTAAAACATATAATAGCTTAAACTTGCAGTTATAATGTATCATCTTATCATTGACATAGGCAACACTTGTATTAAAGGAGCCTGGTATCGGCAATCGAAGCTTTCAAAAATTGTTTCTTCCTCCTACTCGAAGAATGAGCTAAAATCTCTTGCAGTTCAATTGCAATCTAAGCCGATCCAGTCAACTATTGTATGTTCTGTCAAGAAGGAACTTCCAACAGAAGTATTGAATTGCTTGAATAAGATGAGTAATGTAATCCGCTTAACACATGAAACGCCAGTCCCTATTAAAAATTTATATAAAAGTCCCGAAACATTAGGACTAGATCGATTGGCCAATGCAGTTGGACTTACTTGTTATAAATTAGACATACCAATGTTAAGCATAGATGTTGGCACATGCATCAAATACGATTTAGTTATTCCAAAAAACAAATATGTTGGTGGGAGTATTTCTCCAGGAATAAAAATGAGATTTAAAGCTCTCAATGAGTTCACTGCTCAATTACCTTTGGTAGAGTCGAAAGGGAAAGTTTTTAAAATTACTGGACGAAATACAACAGAATCAATAATTAGTGGTGTATTAAATGGTACCCTTGGAGAAATAGAATCCATGATCAAAACATATGAAAAACAATATCCTGATATTAGAATCGTATTAACGGGAGGCGATCACAGGATTTTTGCTGATAAACTAAAAAAGTCCATCTTTGTAGCCCCAAATTTAACGCTAAACGGCCTTAATGAAATTCTGTTTTTTAATCAAAAGAACCTTGAAAAAAAGTAATCTACTCCTCACTCTGATCATAATTATAGGATCTTTTGGCAATTCGCTGGCTCAATTAACCAATGTTTCTCCTTATTCTAGATATGGTATTGGAGATATTCAATTTGGCACTTTTATAACGCAGCAAACAATGGGAGGAGTTTCAAGTGCGTATCAATCACCATACAGGATTAATTTTAATAACCCTGCTTCTTATTCTTCAATAGCTGCTGCCACATTTGAAACCGGAGGTTTTGCCGAGTCCATATTTTTAAAAACCAATCAGAAAAATGATGCAGCCAGCAATAGCAGTATTGGTTATCTTGGAATTGGATTTCCATTAATTAAAGAGAAAGCCGGATTGAGTTTTGGATTGGTTCCATTGAGTCAGGTAGGGTATTCAATTGAGTCCTCGCAAAGCGTAGACAGCATAGGTTCTATAAAATATACTTACAATGGAACTGGAGGAATCAATAGGGCTTACGTTGGCATTGGATATAAAATAAGCCCATCATTCAGCATTGGTTTTAATGCCGCTTATCTTTTTGGTAACCTCAGTCGTTACAGAAGTATTGAATTCCCAAAAGGAACCAATTATTTTAACACCAGAAACACCAACGATCTTACTGTCAATGATGTCTATTTCAATTTTGGGGCTCAATACAAAAAAGGCTTCAATGAAAAAACAAGTTTAGTTGTAGGTTCCAACATTAGTTTAGAAAGTAATATCAACAACAAGTCAACTATTCTAAGTGAGAATTATTCTTTATCCTCCATCAACTCTCCTATTATAAAAGACACCAGTCAGTTTTTTAAGACCAAGAACAGTGATTTGGTTTTACCATTCATGTATTCATTTGGAGTGATGTTGTATTCAGAAAAAAAGTGGGTAGCCGGAGTAGATTTCTCAATGCAAAACTGGGCCGACATAGAAGGAAGTTCTCCTCAAACCGAAAATAGCTATCAGATCAATAGTGGAATTCAATACACCCCAAAACCAGATGTTTTTGCTGCCAAGTATGTAGAAAAAATGAATTATCGTATGGGGTTACGCTATAATCACTCGTATCTTAATCTAAACAACACAAACATTACCGATTATGGCATAAGTGTTGGAATAGGTCTACCGGTTCGAAAAGGATTTGCAGAAATGTCTATGATAAACATAGGAATTGAAGCCGGTCAGAGAGGAACAACTGATAACGCTCTTTTAAAAGAAACACATATAAAATTTTTATTTGGTGTTGTTATTAACGAAGAGTGGTTTAAAAGAAGAAAATTTGAGTAACCAATTATATTATTAAAAAAAATGAAACTTAGAATTACATTTTTATTTCTGTTGATGATTCCCTTTGTAAGCACAAAAGCTCAGGATGGGAAATATGGAAAGGATAGTGTAGCATGTATCACTAACATTGCGTTGTTTACCGAGTATTATAAACAAGGTAATTATACCGATGCAACTGAGTTCTGGAAGAAAGTATTTAGTGATTGTCCCGCTGCACGTAAAAGCACCTATATCTACGGTGAAAACATGTATTTAAAAAGAATTGAAGCTGAAAAGGATGCAACAAAAAAACAAGGATTGATCGATACCTTAATGATGATTTACGATCAAAGAATTCAATATTATGGTGAACCGGGACCGGTAACAGGTAGAAAAGCAGTTAGCTTCTACACCTACCATCCCGATAAATTAAAAGAATCATTAAGTCTTTTTAGCAAAAGTATTGAGCTAGCCGGTAACAATAGTGAGGCAAGTGTAGTTTATCGTTATTTCCAGGTGGTAACTGAAATGTATGATAAAAAGCAAGCGGATAAAGAAATGGTACTTGAGGTGTTTGATCGAGCTTTATCCATTGCCGATCAAAATATTTTAGACAGCGTTGACATTGAAAACTTTAGTATTGCTAAGCAAAACATAGAAGCACTGTTTGGCCCCTTTGCCACTTGTGAAGATTTAATCAGCATTTATGGTCCAAAAGTTAAAGCGTATCCCGACAGCATTGCTTTATTAAAGACTGTTATTAATCTGTTCTCTAGAAAAGGCTGTACCGATTCTCCTCTGTATTTCAGTGCGGCTGAAAAATTATTCAAAGTAGAACCAAACGCTGCTTTTGCCAGAGAATTAGCACGAGGATATTTAAGTCAAAAGGATTATTCAAAAGCAATGTCGTTCTATACCAATGCCGTTGACCAAGAAACAAACGCCACTAAAAAATCTCAGTACTTATTGGAGATGGCTGATTTGAACTTGCGCTATTTGAAAAACTTTGGACAGGCAAGAGCTTATGCTCAAAAAGCATCCTCTATTCTACCTTCATGGGGTAAGCCTTATATTATGTTAGGTGACATTTATGCAAGTGCTGCAGGTGATTGCGGAGAAGGATTCAAATACAATGCAGTATTTTGGGCAGTGGTCGATAAATATATCAAGGCAAAAAATGTCGATGCTTCCGTAGCTTCTGAAGCCAATACAAAAATTGCTACCTATTCGAAATATTATCCGAGCAAGGAAGATGTGTTTTTTCAAGGTTTTCAAGACGGACAATCCTATAAATTAGATTGTTGGATTGGAGAAACTACTACAGTTAGAATTAATTAAATGTATCTTTGTTGCGGCAAGTAACATGAGTCGCAATTGGTTAAAAATATCATTAAAGGTTGGCTTGTTGCCAGCCTTTTTCATTTATGCGTGTAGCAACGATTTAGAGAAAGTTGACCAGATTTCATCTAAAAAAGAAATCCCTATTGAATCTTCTAAAAACGTAGAAGTATTATACAGCGACTCTGCGGTAGTTAAAGTTAAAGTACTTGCGCCTGAAATGGATCGCTACGTTCACCCAGAAGAGTATTTAGAGTTGCCAAAAGGTGTGCACTTAACATTTTATGATAATCAGTATCAAGCCAGTAGTACGCTTAAAGCTAATTATGCTATCAGAAAAGTTCAGGAGCAAAAAATGGAAGCAAGAGGAAATGTAGAAGTAGTCAATAACAAAAACGAAAAGCTTAATACAGAAAAGCTCATTTGGGATGAAAACAACCGAAAAATATATACAGATGCCTTTGCGAAAATTACAACCGACAAAGAAATAATTTATGGAAACGGGTTCGAGGCGAATGAAGATTTCACACAATATCGTATCTTTAACATCAAAGGAATTATTGACCTTCCTAATTAAATGCTAAGAATATTAGAAATCAGTTGGTTGTCGTTCTCCATAATCGGTTTGATTATGGGATCGTATAAATTTTTATTCGAAGGAATGGAGTCTTCCATTTGGTTCTTTCTATTTTCCCTTATTGCCTTCATGTTTTATGTGATCAGACGAAGGCAAAGAATTGCTATGGATAGAGAAAACCATCGCAATTTAAACGGTTAAAATGCCCATGGATTATCTTTTTCTTACGCTACTTTCGATTACGCTCATTGCCTTTTTTTCTGGTGTTGAAATTGCATTTCTATCATCCAACAAGTTTAAAATTGAATTGGATGTTACACAAAATGTGCTGTCCGCTAAAATATTGAGCCGCTTTGTAAAATCCCCCTCTCAATTCATCACTTCAATTCTGATTGGTGTCAATATTTTCACGGTCATTTTTGGTATCTATTGTACTGCCCTCATAACGCCTGGTTTGATAAACATTCTTCCAGAAAGTTTGAGTGGTAATTTAAGCCTCCTGCTCATTCAAACCATTATTACAACCATATTTGTTCTTTTTGCAGGTGAGTTTATACCTAAGGCATTGTTTCGACTCAATCCCAATCAAGCATTATCTGCCCTTTCAATTCCGTTGCTCATATTCTATTTTATAGCCTATCCTTTGGTACAAATTGTACTTTGGCTGGCACATTTTCTACTTAAAATTTTCTTCAACATTGAATTCAATGATGATAAACCGGCATTTGGAAGGACCGACCTCGATCATTTTATTGATGAAGTTGATCATTCTCTTGCGACTAAAGGAGAATTGAAGGATGAAATTCAAATGTTTCAGAAAGCATTGGATTTTGACCGAATCAAGGTTAGAGAATGTATGATCCCCAGGAATGATTTAGTTGCCATTGATATTGATTCATCTATAGAACAGTTAACACAACAATTTATTGATACGGGTTTATCTCGTATCCTGGTTTATAGAGATAATATTGACAACATTATAGGTTTTGTACACACTATTGAGTTGTTTAAAAAACCAGAATCAATTCAAGCGGTTTTATTGCCGTTAATGATTGTTCCCGAAACTATGTATGCACGAAAGCTCTTAAGTGATTTTACACAAAATCGCAGGAGTGTTGCTGTAGTGGTTGATGAACATGGACTTACGTCCGGAATTATCACTGTAGAGGACATAATTGAAGAAATTTTTGGTGAAATTGATGATGAGTTTGATACAGAACAATTGACTGAAAAGGATTTAGGAAACAATGAATACCTCTTCAGCGGGAGATTAGAAGTACATTATTTGAATCAAAAATATGGTTTAGAATTACCAGAATCGGATGAATACCTGACTCTAGGTGGATTGGTTTTCCATTATCACGAAAATATCCCTCAATTGAGAGAATTAGTTACTCTAGGCAATTTTCAATTTTATATCATCTCGCTCAAAAACAATAGTATTGATATGTTGCGTTTAATCATTAGAGGTCAATCTGACCGCTAAATTATTTACAAATTCCTTTTTGAATTGTATATTCGCGGGTTCATTCCAAAATTAAAATACTCATTTACAAAAGTTTAAATAATTTTCATTTATGGCCATTATAGAAAGAATTAGGAATAGGGCTGGTTTGCTCATCGGGATTATAGGTTTTAGTATCCTGGCATTTGTTATGAGCGATTTGCTTACATCCAATCGTCCATTCCTTTCAAACGATACTAGTGTTGCAGTAGTAGGAGGAGATAAAGTTAACATTCAAGATTTTGAAAACCGTGTCAATAAACTGGTTTTTAATTACAAACTGAATAGCGGAAATGAAACCGTTGATCAAAGCACAATGGATCAACTCCGAGAACAGGCATGGGCACAACTCGTGAATGATATGGTAATGGGATCGGAATATCAAAAGATTGGTTTGAATGTAAGTGCAGATGAATTGTTTGATATGGTTCAAGGGCAAAACATTCATCCTCAGGTTCGCGAAGCATTTAAAGACCCAAATACCGGACAGTTTAATGCCGCACAAGTCATTAATTTTTTGAAAAACATGGACAGCGATCCAACAGGAAAATCAAGAGCACAATGGGTGCTGTTTGAAAACGGAATGCGTGAAGAACGTTTGGGAGCTAAATACAATGCAATGCTTTCAGGTGGTGTTTATGTTACTTCAATCGAGTCAGAAAATTATCGATTGGCCAACGGAAGAAAGAGTACGATTAACTATGTACATGTAAACTACAACACGATTAATGACAGCGGTATAACTTTAACTGATGCTGAATTAAGAGCTGCTTACGAAGCAAATAAAAACAAATACAAGCAAGAAAACTCTTCTCAAATTTCTTATGTAATCTATGATGTGCTTCCTTCAGCCAATGACCGTTTAAGAGCATTAGAATCGGCTAACAAGGCTGCAGAAGATTTTAGAAATACAAAAAATGATTCATTGTTTGCTGTTTCAAATAGTGATAATCCGGTAGATTTAAATTTTAAAGCTAAAGGTGATTTTGCACCTGCTATAGATTCTATAATATTTTCATTAAATACCGGAACAGTAATTGGCCCTTACGAAGAAAGTGGCTTTTATAAAGTTTCAAAAGTTATTGCGTTCAAAACAATTCCCGATTCAGTAAAAGCGCGTCATATTCTTTTTAAAGTGGATAACCCAGCGAATGATGCTATGGCCAAAGCTGCAGCTGATAGTATAAAGAACCTTATTGACAATGGTCAACCATTTGAAACATTTGCATTATTAAGCGCAGATCCTGGATCAGCACAAAAAGGTGGTGATTTAGGTTGGTTCCAAGCCGGAATGATGGTGCAGAATTTTAATGATGCTTGCTTTTATGGTAAGAAGGGTGACCTAGTGATTGTAAAAACTGAGTTTGGTTATCATATCATTAATGTAACGGATCAAAGTAACGGTAAATTAAATGCTCAAGTTTACACAATTGACTTGGGAATTGAGGCTGGAAGTGACACCTATCAAGAAGCATTTGCACGAGCTAACGCTTTCGCTTCGCAATACAGAACAGCCGCAGAATTTGATAAAGCAGTTACAGAACAAAAGCTGCAAATTAAAACAGCTGACTTTGTTAGAGAAACCGATAAAACCATACCAGGTGTTGAAAGCGCTAGGGAAATAGTTCGATGGTCATATACTGGAGAAATAGGTGAAATCTCTAAAGCTTTTGAAGCGGACGACAAGTTTGTGGTAGCAAAATTAATTGACCGAAAAGAGAAAGGAATAGCAAAACTGGAACAAGTTAAACCTCAGGTAGAAGCAGAAGCTAGAAAGCAAAAGAAGTTTGAAATGATAAGTGCTAAGATGGCCGGAGGTGATATAAATACAATAGCTACAAGCATCGGAACTTCTGTTCAACAAGCCGGTGAATTAACTTTTGGATCAGGATATATACAGAATTTAGGCACGGAACCTGAAGTTGCCGGAACAGTATTTGGAATGAAAGTAGGTGAAACCTCTAAACCGATTAAAGGAAATACCGGAGTATTTATTGTTCAAGTTCACAATTTTGTTGAGGCTCCGGTTGATGGTGGAGGCATCGACAACAGAAGCACTTTATTGAGTACATTTAAACAACGCGTTCAATACGAAGTTTCAAATGCTTTACGTGAGAAAGCAAACATAAAAGATAATCGTGGTAAGTTTTATTAGGATATAATTCTTACCCTATAAAAACCACACTTCTCAGTGTGGTTTTTTATTGGGCATATTCAAGTCTCATTCCGATATCTTCAATACCTAAAAGCGGATTTATCCGCATGGCCTGCATTATTTCAAATCGATATTCCCCCAACTCTTTAAACTTAAAGCCTCGCACAAACAATGTTTGTTTTGCATATAGATCGCCTATGCCATTGCCCAGCCACTTTCCAGACTCCTCAGCCAAAATAATCTCTGCCGTGTCGCGCTGTACTATTCCCGAAGGAGTATACGTATTAATGAAAAGATATAAATTGCTGAATTTATAATCACCAACATTTCTTGTATTTAAGTACAAATGATATGATTTTGATGTATCGGGAACGTCAATTAGAAAATCTATAGATTCATTCATATCCCAGCCTTTCGCTCCAATTGCTTTATTGCTTTCAAATACTCTTTGTTGGTCGCAGGAAACAACTAGAAAAAATAAATACAATAATGTTATAAATCGTATGAAACTAAATTTCATGCTCCTCAATTCTTATCCTTCTTTTGAGAGGATGGCTTTCTAAATGAACGTTTGTTCTTATTCTTTTTTCTCTTTTTCTTTTTCTGATCCATCCTTGTCAAACTGTCTTGCCCTACTACATCGGCATATGATATTTCCACCTCTGCTTTTGATTCAGAGAATTCTTTTAAATCTTCCGGGAATTTGCTTCTACCGTTCATCTCTAAAATTTCATTCACTCGATCGACACTCATCATAATCCATGAATCACTAGTCATGAGAGCAGCGTCTTCTCCGGAAAGCTCCCTCTTGTCATAAGCAAACCACATCAATCGTTTGAAAATGTCTGTCTTTTGGTGATAGGCATTTCCTTTTTTTGTTTTGAGCACCGTGTTTCCGGTCGGAATATCTTTCAAGGCATCCATATAACTATCCAACTCATAATTCAAACAACATTTCAACTTTCCGCATTGACCGGCTAACTTAAGCGGATTGAGCGATAAGTTTTGATAACGTGCTGCACTGGTAGATACGCCTTTAAAATCGGTGAGCCATGTACTGCAACAAAGTTCTCTTCCACAAGACCCAATGCCACCAAGACGACTGGCTTCCTGTCGCATTCCCACCTGCCTCATCTCAATTTTTATACGAAATTCGTCAGCTAATTTTTTTATCAATTCACGAAAATCAACTCTACCATCAGCGGTGTAAAAAAATGTGGCTTTCTTTCCATCACCTTGAAATTCAACATCACTCAACTTCATCACCAGATTTAACTTCAAAGCAATCTTCCTTGCTTTGTGCATGGTTTCGAATTCCTTATCCTTTGCCGAATTCCATTTAGATATATCCGATTCGGATGCTTTTCTAAATATCTTTTTGACTACATCCTCATCTAAATTAACTTGTTTCTTTTTCAATTGAAGTTTCACCAAATCGCCCGTAAGCGATACCGTGCCAATATCATGTCCCGGATTACCTTCAACGGCCACTACATCGCCAGAGTCAAGCATTATTTTTTCGTGATTTCGAAAATATTCTTTTCGACTTCCTTTAAATTGTACTTCAACGATGTCTAAATATTTCTCACCGGGATTTAAGGACATGTTCGACAGCCAATCATAAACATTTAATTTGTTACATCCAGATGTTCCACAAGTGGAATGGTTGGAGCAGCCTTTTGGTGGCTCAGTACTTTGGTCAGTATTTTGATTTGATAAATTCATATGTATAATAATACGTTAATAATTAGAAACACTATCGCATTTCCAGACATTCAAATATCTTAAACGATATATGGATAAACAGGATCTTTGGATTCGCATTTCTCTCGATCGAAGATATAGCTTTGTTTAAATATTCTACAAAGAGTGGAAGATTTTTGGCATTAACCACTTTTGCAAACTTATCGATATTTTTAAAGTGATCTTCGGTAAATCTCACCATTTCCTGCGGACCATAGTTCTTAATCATACATTCGCGTATGGTTTCTAAAGCAAATGCATAAAACAGTTTTTGGCCTTCCCTACCCCGTGCCGCAATTTCTTCGGTCATCGTTTGAAGTTCTTTGAAATTAGCAACCGGATGTAAGCAAATTCGCATCCATTGTAAAAAATATTCTTCACTCTCATTATTAAATTCTTCTTCCAAAGCCATTGCGATAGCTTGATTCAGGTTATGAGCACTCAAATGAGCAATGTTGCGAGCTTTGACAAACTCGACTTGATAATCCTGTTGAAGGTTCTGAATAATCTCTTCGTTTTTTAATGGTGGGATTTTTATCAACTGCAATCGTGAACGAACGGTTGGTAATAGCTGTTCATAATCTTCGCTGATTAAAATGAATATTGTTTTGTCTGGAGGCTCCTCAATAATCTTTAAAAGCTTGTTGCTAGCGTCTATTCTCATTTTCTCAGGTATCCACATCAAAATAATTTTATAGGATCCTTCGAATGACTTCAAATTTATTTTTCGTAGAATGTCAGCACTTTCTTCTACTGATATAAACAACTGTTTGTTCTCTAGTTCAAGTACTTTTATCCAATCGTTTAAACTGATGTATTTATTCTCCAATACCGCCTTCCTGAATGGAGCTATAAAGTCATCACTTTTCGGTTTGCTTTTTATTTCTTTAGTATTGGCCACCGGAAAACTGTATTGAATGTCTGGGTGAATCATCAATTCCGATTTCTTGCACGAATCGCATTCACCACAACTATCATTATCTAACGGCTTTCGGCACAATAAAAATTGAGCAAAGGCTCTGGCTAAAGAAAGTGCTCCAGCGCCCGGTGTTGATGCAAACAAAATACCATGTGGTACCCTGCCATTCCGAACGGAATGAACCAACTGGTCTTTCACCTTTTCATGGAAATTTATAGTATCAAATCTCATTCCGACAAAGATAGCATATTGAACAGGCTAAGTTGTCCCATTAGATAGATTATTCTGATCATTTGAATCAAAAAGATATATTTTTGCCACATGAAAACGATGAACGATATTTCTTTTGAAAATATAAAAGTGCTGATGAGAGTTGACTTCAATGTAGCATTGAACAAAACAGACCTAAGTATAACTGATGATAGTAGAATCAGAGCTGCGTTACCTTCGATCAACAAAATAATAAATGATGGTGGGTCTTGTATACTTATGTCTCATTTAGGAAGACCCCTAAAAAAATTAAAAGAGGATGGCTCAATAGATTATAAAAAATATACGCTTAATCTTATAACCGAGCGTTTGAGCCAACTGTGTGGCCGATCGGTTTTGTTTTCACAAGATTGCATTAGCGAAGAAGCAACAATAAAAGCAAGACAATTAAAGAATGGTGAGATTCTGCTTTTGGAGAATTTGCGTTTTCATCCTGAAGAAGAAAAAGGAAATGAAGAGTTCGCCCGCAAATTATCATCGTTGGGAAATTATTATGTAAACGATGCTTTTGGAACTGCTCATCGTCAACATGCCTCAACATCTGTCATTGCTCAATTTTTTAAAGGTAAATGTTGTGCCGGTCTTTTAATGGCAGCTGAAATCGAAAATGCAGAAAAAGTAATGTTGCATAGTACACGACCCTTTACGGCTATAGTAGGCGGAGCAAAAGTGTCGGATAAAATTTTAATCATCGAAAACCTAATGAATAAAGCGGATAACATTATTATTGGTGGCGGTATGATGTTTACTTTTTTAAAAGCTTTAGGTCATGAAATCGGTACTTCTATTTGCGAAGAGGATAAAGTTGATTTAGCCATGCACTTATTAAATAAGGCAAAGGAGAAGGGAGTAAACCTAATGTTACCTAAAGATGCTGTGTTGGCAGATGCTTTTGACAACAACGCAAAAACTATGATTAAAAAAACCGATCAAATTGAAAGCGGTTGGATGGGTTTGGATATTGGACCTGAAAGTATATCAGAATTCTCCAATGTAATTAATCAGTCTGCTACTATTTTATGGAATGGACCCATGGGAGTTTTTGAAATGACTGCTTTCGAAAACGGAACTAAATCTGTTGCTAATGCTATTGCATCGGCTTCTTCAAATGGATCATATAGTTTAATAGGTGGAGGTGATTCTGCAGCCGCTATAAAAAAATTCAGATTGGAAGATAAAGTGAATTATGTTAGCACTGGCGGAGGAGCTTTACTGGAGTATTTTGAAGGGAAAGAACTTCCGGGAATCAGTTTCCTAAATCGGTATGAATAATCCTAAGGGCTTACTTCACCAACTTTTTCATTAAACTCATTTTGTACATCTGTTATGGCCGGTTTAATCATACTGGCAATCTTCAGAATCTTGTCGTACAAAACCGATTCTTCTTTAGTGGATTGGTTGATAAAATTCCAATAGGGTTCAACCGTTTTTAACATCCATAGAAAGATACTCAAGACTATTCCAAATTTAATCAGTCCAAAGAGACCTCCTGCCAATTTGTTGGTCCAATTCAGCGTCATTGCTTTTAATGCTGATTCGAACAACTTAGCTAAAAGAACCATGATGGTGATGATAATCACCAAAACCAATAAGAAGCTGATAAATGCTAGCACTTTTTTATTGTCCGAAATACTCGAGATTAGAGCAGATACCCAATCGGTGAACTTAAATCCAAAATAAATTCCAAGTACTACCCCTATGATCATAGCAACCTCATACAAAATTCCCTTTTGCATTCCCTTTATAAAACCAATAACCAAAGGAATCGCTAATATAAGATCGAGTATATTCATAAATATTATAGGTGAAGATAATTACCGCTTCGAAGAAAAAAACGGGGATAAAGAAAAGATGATAAAATTGAATTGTTAATAGACCGTAGAAAATCCTTTTTGCTTAGCCTGAATTTCCAAATTCAATATTGTCGTGCCAAACAAAGTGCTGCTGAGTTCATTCTTATTTTCTCTGTAATACTCATTCAAATGCTTCTGCCGATCGTAGGGTAGTAGTTTTCGCATTTCTCTTATCGTTCGTAGTCTCCTTTCTTTAATTGCTAATACTGTTTTGTAGAGTTCATCTGTGTTTTTATTCTTCAAAGAATCAGGTAGGAGTTCACCGGGTATGTCTTCGAGTGATTTTCTTGAACTCATGATAAAATCAACTAAGTCAACATCCTTAAATCGATTTTGAAATTTATCTGACAATTTATAAAACATTCTCGACTCCATTGAAGCCCGGCCAGCAGAGCCGGCCTTCTTATCTAACTCCGTTAAACTTTTATAAAAATCATTTCCCAAATCCCCATAGGGTATATAGGTTTCATTTAACTGCTGATTTAATATATGTAGCTTTTCATATTCAACATTTGAAAGAAAATTCATCGGTATGGCTTTGTGGATTTTAATTTCATGTAAAGTGGTTTGATGAATTTCTGCTATGTGCATCCATCCAGATATTTCTTTCAGTTTATTATTGGCCTTATCGCAATAAACCGGAACCATTGTAATTCCCTTTTGCCTAGCCAACTCAGTTGCTTCTGCATAATCTACGCTTCCTGTGTTGACCAAACCGTTACCAACCAAAAACAAAAGTCGAATATCGTTATCATTTTGAGACCATTGAATTTGTTTTACACATTCGAGTATTGCGTTCCCAACAAATTGATCTCCTTTTTCAACAAAGGGTTTCAGATCATGTAGTTGATTTTGAATTCTTTCAAAATCATTTGTCAAATCTGACAATACACTTACGTAATGATTTTTTTTTCCAAAACTAGGCCGAGCAAATCCAACCATCCCAATTCTAACTTTCGGTTCTGGACGTATGGAGGATGAATAATTTAATATGTCATATATGTGATCGCGCAAATCATCTATAAGTCCATTGGTACTTCCACTTAGATCCATTGAAAAAACTATATCCAGATCTTGTGCTTTACTTTTGAACCCAAAACTTGAGAGAAATAAAATTGTATAAAATATGCAGCTAAGGCGTCTGAAATTCATGTGCCGAAATATATTAAATCTATAAAGTTAATCAGATGAAATATCAATGGGTTCGTATATAAATTGTCAACAAGGAGATTATATGACTACATTTGCATCATGTTTGAAACCTATGAAATAACTAAAGAAAAATGGAAGACCCTTGTAAAAGTCTTATCGGATAAATTTGGAATAGAACCCGATTTGCAAGCAGTTTTGTTTTTAATAGGTGTTCAAGAATTAGGTGCAGGACCAATAAACTATTCTCGATTTGAAAAACAGGATTTGATTCATGTTGCTGTTTGCAAATTACTCAGTAGCGCGGGTTACTACGAATTGAAATATACTGATAACGAAGGTTGGCCACATTACGATCATATCAAACAAATTCCTCAAATGAAATTGGGAGAGCAAGATTTGCTGCTTAAGGAGATGGCCATTAAATATTTTAATGCATTAGATCTTATTTGATCACTACTACCTTATCCACTTGTTTTGACTGTTCTAGGCGTATATAATCGCTAGCGGATAGATTTCCTTTACTTGCCTCAATATTTAAAACTGCTTCCCATTGAACAGAGAAAAACACCTGTCCACCTGAATCGGTTGTTTTTTGAAGATTGATATTGGCCTGTGCACCAGTACCTGGATTTACTACACTATCCTGGCGAAGTACAACAGTAGCACCAGATACGGGCTTGCCTAAGGTGTCCCTAACAGTAATTAATGCATCAGCTGGTCCTGTCTTTTTACATGAAAACAGGGTGAAAGCAAGCAAAAAAGCGAACAAAGTGAGTAGAGAAAACCGTTTAAAAAATCTCATGTTGAACGGAATTTATTATTATTGCAATAATTAAACATAACCGTATTGCAGTAATACAAAATTAAACTAATTGAAATATGAAAAAAACAATTTTTGTGTTATTTCTTGCATTTATAATGCCTTTTGCATCTAATTCTCAAAATTCAAAAATGGACTCAAATTCTACATCCACTAAAGTTGAAATTCAAACCGACCTTGGAGCAATGACTTTTAAGCTTTACAATGAGACTCCTCAACACAGAGACAACTTTATAAAACTTATTAATGAAGGTTTCTATAATGGAACATTGTTTCATAGGGTCATTAAAAATTTCATGATACAAGGTGGCGATCCCGATTCAAAAAATGCGGTTAGTGGCAAAGCATTGGGAATGGGTGATGTTGGATATACCGTTCCAGCAGAAATGAAGCCTGAATTGATTCATAAAAAAGGAACCCTTTGTGCAGCAAGAACTGAAAATCCGGCTAAAGCCAGCAGTGGTTGTCAGTTTTATATTTCGCAAGGAAAGGTCTACAGCGAATCAGAACTTAATGCCTTTGGCTCCAGAATGGGAAAAACCATGAGTGCTGATCAAATAAAAGCGTATACTAGTACAGGCGGAATTCCTCATTTAGATGGAGGATATACCGTATTTGGAGAGATGATTTCAGGATTTGATGTCTTAGATAAAATTGCGGTAGTAGCCACCGATCCAAGAGATCGACCTTTGCAGGACGTAAAGATGACCATCAAAGTAATCAAGTAATTAATCTATTATTATTCAATTGAAGCGCTGAATATTTCTTCAGCGCTTTTTATTTTAATACTGTATTTTTGCACGCATGACTAATGATGTAAAAGAACTAATTCGCGAAGTGGAATCTTTTTCTCCAAGCAATGCTGAAGAATTAGAACAATTCAGACTAAAGTTTTTAAGCAAAAAAGGAGTCATGAACGATCTGTTTTCAAAAATGAAACAGGCATCTCCTGATCAAAAAAGGGAATTGGGGCAGGTGATAAACGAACTAAAGCAAAAATCAGAAGCAGCTTATCAATCATTTAAAGAAGAACAAGGTCAAGCGGATCAAACAAACATTGACTTTGATTATACTTTACCTGGTGTACCTCAACAGTATGGCAGCCAACATCCGGTCTCTTTAGTACGACAACAAATCCTATCTATATTTTCTAAGCTTGGATATGGAGTTTCAGACGGCCCTGAAATGGAAGACGATTGGCATAATTTTACAGCACTTAATTTTCCACCTGAGCATCCTGCGCGCGACATGCAGGATACGTTTTTTGTCCAAGGAGATCAGTTTGCACTTCGCACACACACTTCATCCGTACAAATAAGAGTATTGGAATCCTGCAAACCTCCGGTGAGACTATTAGCACCGGGCCGTGTGTATAGAAATGAAGCGATATCAGCCAGAGCACATTGTTTATTCCACCAAGTGGAAGGATTTTATGTTGATCGAAAAGTTTCCTTCGCTGATCTGAAATATGACTTACTTTTTTTTGCTCGCGAAATGTTTGGCGAACAATCACAAATTCGATTACGACCTTCCTACTTTCCTTTTACAGAACCTTCGGCCGAAATTGATGTAAGTTGTAATCTATGTGAAGGGAAAGGATGTACGGTATGCAAACACAGTGGCTGGTTAGAAATTTTAGGATGCGGTATGATACACCCGGAAGTGCTTAAAAATGTTGGAATAGATGCTTCGGAATATTCTGGTTTTGCTTTTGGGATGGGAGTTGAGCGAATCGCGATGCTCAAATATGGAATTAGCGATTTAAGAGTCTTTTTTGAAAACGATATTCGATTTCTGAAACAGTTTAGGTTTGAGCAGTAACCTGCTTAAACTCCTTCTTCATTATGTGTCAAGGGTTGACGTGTTACCTTGACTCTTTTAATTCTTCGTTTATCAGAAGACTCAATAGTAAATAATATATTTTTAAAATTGATTTGCTCTAATCGAAGAGGAATTCTTCCTTCTAATTCTAAAATCAATCCGGCCAAAGTATCTGTCTCTCCATCTATGGTATCAAACATATTTTCATCCAACTCCATTACCTTACACATATCGTTAATTAAGATCTTAGCCTCAAAAACATAGTTATCATCATCCAATTTTGAGTAAAGAATTTCTTCATCGTCAAATTCATCGGTCATTTCACCTACAATTTCTTCCAACACATCTTCAAGCGTTATGAGGCCTTGAGTCGATCCATATTCATCTACCACTATGGCCATATGAACTTTCTTAGATTTAAACTCTTGTAACAAATCATTAATTTTCTTGCTCTCCGGTACTATAAACGTTTTGCGCAATAAGCTTTGCCAATTAAAACTATGATCATTACTAATGTGTTTAACCAAGTCCTTGCTATACAAGATGCCCGCTACATTATCCAAGTCTTTTTCATATACAGGTATGCGACTATAACCTGAATCTTGAATCACTTTTATCACGCGTTCAAACGAATCGTTGAGCCGTAGTGCCACGATATCAGGTTTGTATTTCATTATCTGCTTTACATCTATGTCTGAAAAACGAACAATCCCTTTAAGAATTTTCTTCTCTTCTTTTGGTGTTGTTTCATCCGATGCAATTTCAATGGCATGAGTAAGTTCAGCCATTGTAACTTGATATCCTTTCTTTTTCATTCTACCTTCAATCAGATCTGTACTTTTCATTAATACGACTGAAAAAGGGCTTAAAAGTTTGTCCACAACAAATATGAAATATGATAACATACGTGCTACCCGAACATTTCTTTTGGTGGCCAATACTTTTGGTGTTACTTCACCAAAAATCACAAGCACGAAAGTCACCAATACTACTTCTAATAAGAAAGCAAGCAATGCATTATTTTCAAAATCAAAAACATTACTAATAAAAAGGGAAGTGGTAAGAATGATGGATATATTTACGAAGGTGTTTCCAATTAATAATACTGCCAACAAACGCTTGGGCTTTGACAATAGTTGCAATACCAAATGATCATTTTTTGAATCACTATTTCGAAGTAGATTAAGCTGATTTGGATTCAATGAAAAGAAGGCAACTTCAGAACCACTAAACATACCCGACAGACATAATAATATTGGAATACATAGCAGCAGAACTATGTTTTGAAGTTCCAACAAACTTGCTGAGTTGATTAAGAGAAGGGTTGTAAATGTTAAACTATCCGGGTCGGCAGCGTCCAAGTTCTAAGTGTGTTTCGTTATGGGAGACAAAAATAATAAGTTTAAAATAATAAAGGGTGCGAAAATTCGCACCCTTTATAGATTTTTAAGGAAAGGACTAAAACGGAAGGTCATCCGATGGCCCACCAGCATTAGCTTCACTCGTTTCTTTTTCATCCGATGAGCTGTTGCTTGAATAGTCATCGTTTTTACGAGTCAAAATAGTAAGATTCTCGCCATTTATTTCGGTCATGTATTTTTTATTCCCGTCTTTGTCTTCCCAACTTCTGGTTTTAATTTTACCCTCAATAAAAACAAGCATTCCTTTCTTAAGATATTTCTCCGCAACTTCAGCAAGTCCACGCCAAAGTACAATATTATGCCATTCGGTATTATCTACTTTTTGGCCATCGCGATTTTTATACGTTTCAGATGTTGCTAAGGGAAATTTAGCTACCGGAATATTTCCATCCACATACTTTACTTCTGGGTCTTTTCCCAAGTTTCCAATTAAAATTACTTTGTTGATTCCTGACATGATTTATTTATTTATTGATTCTCTTTCTTGTTCTATGAAACGAAGATAATAAGATGCTTCCGATTAAAATAATGAAAATAAAAAATGGCACTTTTACACCCCATTTATAGGGGGCAATAGTGCCACAATTGCTTGCTTTATTGGTACCGGGAAAGGAAATTTTTGCAAATCCTTGATCGGAACAAGCTGATAATCACCTTGTATCGATTTTATTTCCTCTATTTTTTGCTTTAAAAAAAATATTTCAAGTTTCTGATGAGAAAGCAGGTGTTTTTTGTGCAATATCATCTTATCCTTTAACGGAGCAATCGAATATCCTGCAAATGAAAGCTCTTCTACTTGTTTACGATTTAATTTGATTTTGCTTTCCACCAAAGGTAACTGATACAGTTGCCTCCATATATCACCCATTGATCTTTTCTGTACTATCACTTTTTGTTTATGAATCAGAAAAGCGTAATAAAAATACCTGACCACTTTCTTTAGTTTTTGTTGCTTAGCTGGGAATTGATCGGTTTGGTTTTTTTGAAATGCAAAACATTTAGAATTCACCGGACATTCGCTGCACAAAGGACTTTTTGGACTACAAACTAATGCTCCTATCTCCATGAGTGCTTGATTGTGAAGTCCTGCTTGTTCTGGATGAATCAACAAGTCGGCTTTTTCTTGAATCAATTTCTGCAACTTTGGCCGATTCTTCTCCTTTACACCAAAAAACCGAGATAAAACCCTAATAACATTTCCATCCACAGCCGCATGCTTTTGATTAAATGCAATGGAGCATATTGCTGCAGCTGTATAAGGTCCCACTCCATTCAATTTTAACCAATCAACATACTTGCGTGGGAAAATCCCATTTTCATTTTTATATATATGCTGTGCTGCTTTTTGTAAATTAATTGCCCTGGAGTAATATCCCAACCCCTGCCATAATTGGAGCACATCTTTTTCGCTGGCCAATGCAAGCTTTTTCACATTTGGAAATGCTTTGATAAACTTATTATAATAAGGCAATCCTTGCTCAATTCGAGTTTGTTGGAATATAATTTCTGAAATCCAAATATGATAAGGCTGCTTTGTTTCTCTAAATGGAAGCCTGCGATGGTTGATTTTGTACCACTTTATTATTGATCGACTAAACCATAATTTTTGCATATATGTTTACAAAAATAAAAGATGCATGTGATTGATTATTAAAATTTTAGTTTTATTTGATAGAACAAAAAATATATCTTTGCCCCGCTATTTAATAGAAGTACAGTAATAAAATGACGAAAGCTGAATTAGTTGCAGAAGTATCTGCTAAAACCGGAATAGAGAAAATAATTGTTCAACAAACTGTTGAGTCAATGATGAAAGTTATTAAGAATTCATTGGCGCAAAACCGTAATGTTTACTTGAGAGGCTTTGGCAGTTTTATCGTTAAAAAAAGAGCTCAGAAAACCGGAAGAATTATCACTAAGAATACTACCATCATCATTCCAGAACATTATATCCCTGCGTTTAAACCGGCTAAAGTGTTTATCGACAAAATAAAAAATGCCACTAGCAAGCCAATCAGTTCAACTCCTCCTCCCAATAATCCTTTTTCGAGTTGAGTATAAAATTAAATGAACAAAAAGTATCTTAAACTTCTTGCAGTTATTGTTGCCATTGCGCTCATCCCTCTAATCTATTTTCTACCCAAACAAAAAGTATCTGAAAAAGAACAGGTAACGAATGTAAATGATTTTGCATCCAACGATTTCGAAAGTCAGTTGTTGAGTAAAGCAGAATTAAAAGCACCTCCAATACTGACAAAAGAACTAAATCAAATTAAAGATTCGATTAAAAGTTCTGGATGTGATCAATATGTTGCATTGGCTAATAAATGGCTGGAATATCAACGCTATGGAATTGCTGCCATGTATTTTGAAAAATGCAGTAATAACGGAAGAGATACTTTGATTTCGCTCGCAGCTGAAAACTATTTAGAAGCTTTGCGTTTTAGTCAAGACTCTCTAGAAATGAGACATTATGGTTCGAAAGCCATTCAATCATTTCAAAAATATTTAGACTCTGACACATCAAATCTGGATATAAAAACGTCTTTGGCTGTAGCTATGGTTGAGAGTGGACAAAACCCAATGCAAGGAATAATGTTATTACGAGAGGTGTTGGCCACCGATCCGGATAATGCAAATGCCTTAATAAATATGGGTTTTTTCTCTATACGCAGTGGACAATACGAAAAAGCCATAGAACGCTTTGAACATTTGCTAAAAACCGACCCATCAAGGATAGAAGTTTATCTCTATTTGGGAGAATCATATCAACAAATTGGCAATAAAAATGAGGCTATTAGGCAATTTAATCTGTTTTTACAGTATTCTGATGATGAAGACCTTAAAACAGAGGTAAAATCTTATATTAATCAAATAAAAAACAACCTCTAGAGCCGAGGAAATTATATATTTGCAGTCCCGAATTTGAAACTAATTAATTTTTTATAGATCATGCCAAGCGGTAAGAAGAGAAAACGACATAAAATGGCTACGCATAAGCGTAAAAAAAGGCTTAGAAAAAACAGGCATAAAAAGAAATAATCTTTTTGTACACCAGCCTGCCTGTAATCTGCTGAATTATAGTTGCTTAACTTTAGGGTTATTGAGTAAAATCCTGCTTTTTTACAAAACCCCTATCGTAAAATTTTCGTTAAACAGATGTTGAAACCAACATGATGTGACGCTTTTTAATGGATTCAAATATTGAAGGCAATTAAGTGAATAATGAATTGATAATAAATGCAAGTGGTTCGGATGTAACCATTGCATTGATGCAGGATAAACGTCTTTTAGAACTAAACAGAGATAAAAAAGAACACAAATTCTCTGTTGGTGATATCTATTTAGGTAAGGTCAAAAAAATAATGCCGGGGCTTAATGCTGCCTTTGTTGATGTAGGATATAATAAAGATGCCTTTTTACATTATTTTGATCTCGGTCCGCAAATAAAATCGCTTTTAAAGTTTACTAAACTTGCAACCAATCAAAAACTAAATTCATCACTGCTCGATGATTTTGAGTTGGAATCAGATATAATAAAAACGGGTAAGATGTCTGATGTATTGAGTGCGAATCAATGGATACCTGTACAAATTGCCAAAGAACCCATTTCTTCTAAGGGACCTCGCTTGAGTTCAGAGTTTTCTTTAGCAGGTAGATATATTGTATTGGTACCATTCTCGAACATCGTTTCTATTTCGCAAAAAATAAAAAGTTCAGAAGAGCGAAGTCGCTTAAAGCGTTTGGCAACGAGCATTAAGCCTAAAAACTTCGGCATCATTATTCGAACCGTTGCCAGTGGTAAAAAAGTTGCCGAATTGGATAACGATATCCGTGACTTAATGGTGAAGTGGAATACATTGTATCAAAAGCTATGTAAAGCAAAACCAAATCATCGACTATTGGGAGAAATGGATCGTACCACAACTATTTTAAGAGATTCTCTCAACCCAAATTTCAACGCTATTCATGTTGATGATAATGATTTGGCAGAAGAGATTAAAAATTATATCAAAACCATAGCACCCGAGCAAGAGAGCATTGTTAAGCATTTCAAAGGTCGCAATCATATATTCGATCATTTTGGAGTTAACAAACAAATCAAAAATCTTTTTGGGAAAACCGTAAATATGACAGGTGGAACCTATCTGGTTATTGAGCATACGGAGGCATTGCATGTTATTGATGTTAACAGTGGCGGCAGAAAAGCTAAAGGTGAATCGGATAGTCAAAGCAATGCCATCAACGTAAACAAAATAGCAGCAAAAGAAATTGCTCGACAACTTCGATTGCGTGATATGGGAGGCATTATCGTAGTTGATTTTATCGACATGCACAATGCAGCTCACAAGAAAGATCTTTTTCAAACCATTAAAAATGAGCTAAAGGAAGACAAAGCCAAACACAGTGTTTTACCACCAAGTAAATTTGGCTTAGTTCAAATTACCCGTCAACGGGTTCGACCTGAAACTAATATTACCACTGTAGAAAAGTGTCCGGCCTGCAAGGGAAGTGGAGAAGTAAAAGCTACGGTGTTATTTATTGATGAAATAGAAAACAATATTCGCTACTTAGTTGAAGATCAAAACGAGAAGAATTTTTCTATTACCGTTCATCCATATATTGCAGCATATATCCTTAAAGGATTCTTCTCACTGCGATACAAATGGTATATGAAATATAAACGGTGGATCAACGTTAAAGCCGATAATTCATATCACATGCTGCAATACCATTTCTTCAATAAAAACGGAGAAGAAATAATAATCTAAGCATTACTTTTTGTTTAAAAAGCGTATTGCAGAGTCAGCTGATCTTTGCTTTTCTTTGGTATTTTTGTTAGCCGTATTACATTATGGGAATTGCACAAAAAAATACTCGAAAATATATTAGCATTCTTTGGCTGATTTTGGTTGGTCCATTGGTTGGTCTAACATTGCTAATATTTATGATCAGTTGGGGATTGTTTGGACCACTCCCAACATTTGAAGACCTAGAAAATCCAAAAAGCAATTTAGCATCAGTTATTTATTCTTCCGACCAAGAAGTTATAGGTAAATACTATTTCCAAAATCGTACCAATACGAAATACGGTGAACTTTCACCCAATCTTGTAAATGCTTTGTTGGCCACTGAAGATATAAGATATGAGGATCATACTGGTATTGACGTTCGTGGATTGATGCGTGTATTATTCAAAACTATATTGCTGCAACAAAAAAGTAGTGGAGGTGGTAGCACATTAACACAACAGTTGGCAAAAAATTTATTCCCTAGAAACGATAGTCAAAATAAATTAAGTTTTATTGGAACTAAACTTAAAGAATGGATAACGGCTATAAAGCTTGAACGCAATTATACCAAAGAAGAAATAATGGCTATGTACCTAAACACTGTAGAGTTTGGAAGTAATGCATATGGTATAAAAAGTGCTGCTCAAATTTTTTATAATGTAAAGCCCTCCGAACTCAGTGTAGTTCAATCGGCAGTATTGGTTGGTCTATTAAAAGCACCTACCTATTATAGTCCTGTCCGCAATCCTGAAAACAGCACCAACAGGCGGAATACAGTTTTGGCACAAATGGAGAAGTATGAGTTCATCACTAAAGCAGAATTTGATAGCCTTTCCGCTTTACCATTAGGACTGGAATATAAAGCAGATGATCATAATACCGGTTTAGCAACTTACTTTAGAGAAGTACTGCGATTGGAACTTAATAAATGGTGCAAAGACCATTTGAAAGCCGATGGACAACCCTACAATATTTATAGAGATGGTTTAAAAATATATACCACCATTGACTCACGAATGCAGCGCTATGCTGAAGAGGCCGTTAAAGAACAAATGACCGATTTACAGAAAACTTTTGACGCACATTGGAAAGGAAAGACTGCTTGGAAAGATCAGCCTCAAATAATTACCGATGCCGTTAAAAACACCGACCGTTATCGCGAATACAAGAAAGAAGGTTTAAGTGATAAAGAAATTAATAAGTTGTTTGATGAAAAGGTTGAAATGAAAGTTTTTTCATGGCAGGGCGACAAGGACACGCTAATGAGTCCTTTAGATAGCATTAAGTATTACAAAATGTTTCTTCAAACCGGATTTATGGCTATGGAACCACAAACCGGTTATGTAAAAGCTTGGGTTGGTGGAAACGATTACAATTATTTCAAATACGATCATGTGAAAGAAGGGCGAAGACAAGTTGGATCTACCTTTAAACCATTTCTCTATACATTAGCTATTCAAGAAGGATATTCTCCTTGTTATAAAGTTTCGAATGTGCCGGTTACCATCAATTTGGAAGATGGCAATACCTGGACTCCAAAAAATTCGGATGGAAAATATGGCGGCATGCTTTCACTAAAAGAAGCTCTTGCTGAATCGGTAAATACCATCTCGGCATACCTTATAAAACAATTTGGTCCTACACCGGTGATTGAACTTGCCACAAAAATGGGACTAAAAGGACCCATGGATGCAGTACCTTCTATAGCCCTAGGCACTCCTGATGTTTCGTTAATGGAAATGGTTGGAGCTTATGGAACTTTTGCCAACAAGGGTGTATGGACACAGCCGATTTACATTACCCGTATTGAAGATAAAAATGGAGTAGTTCTTCAAGAGTTTATTCCCCGACAAGTAGAAGCGATCAGCGAAGAAACAGCCTATATTACACTCAATCTTTTACAAGGTGTAGTTCAGTACGGAACCGGAGTTCGCCTCCGTTATAAATATAACTTGGCAAATCCTATTGCCGGAAAAACAGGAACCAGTCAGAACAATAGCGATGGATGGTTTATGGGAATCACTCCGGACTTAGTTGGCGGAGCTTGGGTGGGTTGTGAAGATCGTTCAATACATTTCCGGTCCACCTCTTTAGGTCAAGGAGCTAATACAGCCCTGCCGATTTGGGCTTTGTTCATGAAAAAAGTTTATTCTGATAAACAAATCACCATAAGCACTGGCGAATTTGAGAAACCCCAAAAGCCACTTTCCATTGAACTGAACTGCGACCGATACAAAGAAGCCATAAGCTCTCCTGAATCAGGTGGCAATAACTTTGGTTTTTAAACTACAGCAGATATTTTTATTACATTACCAACTGTACTATTTTTACCCTTCTAATAGGAAATTTCGATCATGAACAAAGTTGTAGAAAACGCTCTTGAAGCCATTAAAGGAATAGAAAACAACATGACCATTTTGTTTGGTGGCTTTGGCCTCTGTGGCATTCCCGAGCACTGTATAGCGGAACTTCAAAAAACTGAAATCACCGGTTTAACTTGCATCTCAAACAATGCAGGTGTTGATGATTTTGGATTAGGATTATTGTTGAAGAAGAAGCAAATAAAAAAAATGATTTCATCATATGTGGGAGAGAATGCGGAGTTTGAAAGACAAATGCTCTCCGGTGAATTGGAAGTTGAATTGATACCTCAGGGTACTTTAGCTACTCGATGTTTGGCAGCAGGATACGGAATGCCTGCAATATTTACTCCAGCTGGTGTAGGAACAGAAGTTGCCGAAGGAAAAGAAATCCGGAACTTCAATGGAAAAGACTATCTCTTAGAATATGCATTCGATGCAGATTTTGCAATTGTAAAGGCATGGAAAGGTGATCCCCATGGGAATTTAATTTTCAAAGGCACTGCCCGAAACTTCAACCCACTTATGGCAATGGCAGGAAAGATCACCATTGCCGAAGTTGAAGAACTTTTACCTGCAGGAGAATTAGACCCAAATCAAATTCAGGTGCCGGGAATTTTTGTAAATAGAATTTTCAAAGGCGCATCTTTTGAAAAAAGAATTGAGCAACGAACTACATTACCAAGAAATTAAACTTATGGCATTAGATAAAAACGGAATAGCTAAACGCATTGCTAAAGAATTGAAAGATGGATATTATGTAAATCTGGGTATAGGCATACCTACATTAGTTGCCAACTTTATACCCGATGGAATGAACGTAGTCCTTCAATCCGAAAACGGTTTATTGGGAATGGGCCCATTTCCATTTGAAGGAGATGAAGATGCTGACATCATAAATGCAGGTAAACAAACCATTACTACAGTAGCCGGATCAGCTTTCTTCGATTCGGCATTAAGTTTTGGAATGATTCGAAGTGGACGAGTTGACCTAACCGTTTTGGGTGCAATGGAAGTAAGCGAAAATGGCGACATTGCCAATTGGAAAATACCTGGTAAAATGGTTAAAGGAATGGGAGGCGCAATGGATCTAGTAGCTTCGGCTAAGAACATTATTGTAGCTATGCAACACGTAAACAAAAAAGGAGAAAGTAAATTATTGCCGTCCTGTACTTTACCCATTACTGGATTAAAATGCGTTAAGCGGATCGTAACCGAATTAGCCGTATTGGATATACTCCCCGAAGGAGGGTTTGCCTTATTGGAGAGAGCTCCGGGAATTAGTGTAGAAGAAATTAAAAATGCAACAGCCGGGAAACTTATTATCCATGGAGAAATACCAGAAATCTCTTTAAATTAAATGACCACTCAACCTGACTTTGTTTACAAAGAAATAGATAGCGAAGGGCATGATACCTTAGATGTAATCGCTTTGGCCGATAACTTCAATCGTTGGATGTACGACACGATACATCCTTTTTGCAAAGGTGATATTTTGGAGATTGGAAGTGGAACAGGAAATATTTCAACTTTCTTTCTCAATAACAACGAGTCCATATTTCTTTCGGATATTAGAGATTCATATTGCGAAATTCTTCAGCAAAAGTTTAATACACATTCTAATCTACTAGGCGTTCAAAACATTGATTTAATCGACCCCCTATTTGATAAAAAATTTGAAAATCATTTGAATCGATACGATACTGTTTTTGCTTTGAATGTGGTGGAGCACATTGAAGACGATTTGTTGGCCATCGCCAATTGCAAAAAAATGCTCCGAAAAAATGGTCATCTCATAATCCTCGTACCTGCATATCAATTTCTTTACAATCGTTTCGACAAAGAATTGTTTCATTACAGAAGGTACAACAAGCAATCGTTGGCGTCATTGTTTTTAAAAAACAATCTTGAACTTAGAAAACAAATGTATTTTAATGCCTTGGGTATAGCGGGTTGGTTTGTCAGTGGCAAACTTATGCGAAAGAAAATTATACCAAAAGGACAAATGTCCTTCTATAACAAAATAGTCCCTATCGCAAAAATTCTTGATTTTGTGCTTTTAAAAAAGATTGGATTATCCGTAATTAGTATTGGTCGAAAAAGTTGAATATGAAGTTCGAGAAACTATCAATTGTAATTCCTGCCTATAACGAAGGCAAAACCATTCATCTTATATTAGATAAGATAAAACAAGTAGAGTTGTTGAATGGTATCTCGAAAGAAATTATCATTGTTAACGACTGCTCAACCGACAATACCAGTGAAGCTATTCAATCCTATATGAAACAGAATGAGGCACTCAATATTCGACTTCATAATCAGGAATATAATCAGGGAAAGGGGGCTGCTTTACATCAAGGGATTAAACTGGCTACAGGCGATTACGTTATTATACAAGATGCCGATTTAGAGTACGATCCTCAAGAGTATAATCTTTTGATTAAGCCGGTGTTGGATGGTTTTGCAGATATTGTTTACGGCTCAAGATTTTTGGGAGGAAATGCACATCGAATATTATTTTTCTGGCATACGATCGGGAATAAATTCTTAACCTTCTTGTCCAATATGTTCACTAATCTGAATTTAAGTGACATGGAGACCTGTTATAAAATGTTCAGAAGAGATATTATACAATCGCTCGAATTAAAAGAAAAAAGATTTGGATTCGAGCCCGAAGTGACTGCAAAGATTGCTCGTGTAAAAGATGTTAGAATTTATGAAGTGGGCATTTCGTATTATGGAAGAACTTTTGCAGAAGGCAAGAAGATTGGATGGAAGGATGGTTTTAGAGCCATTTATTGTATTATTAAATACAACTTTCGCCATTTCCGGATTTTCAAACATTTCTCTTCTTTTATTATTGCACTTTGTCTGTTGATAGGTACAATGTATGCCTATAAAAACAGAGTTGTAGGATGGGATAAAGAACAATATAAAACCATCATCACTGCTGATGGACGAGGGTATTATCTTTACCTTCCAGCTATTTTCATCTATAATGACCTTCAATATTCATTTATTGAGCCCATTGAGAAATCACTCGGATATTCGCATTATGCAGCAGATTACTTAATTAATCTGGATAAAAAAAAAATTAATCTCTACCCTCTAGGACTTGCCATACTTTGGTTTCCTTTTTTTTTAATCGCGTACTTCTTAAGTTTTCTACTTGGCTTTCCACTAGACGGCTATAGCTTTCTGTTCCAGGTTTCAATTGTAGGCGCTGCTTTATTTTATGTGGGCCTGGGTCTTATATTCCTAAAAAAACTAATTCGATCATTTATTCAGTCCGAAATTATTACCGGCTTCGCTGTTGGTTTTATTTTCCTTGCAACCAATCTGTTTTATTATACCACCATTGAATGCAGTATGACGCATGCATATAGTTTTTCCCTAATTAGTATTTGGAGTTACCTTTTGTATTCATTGTCGAAAACATTTTCTTCCAAAAAAATGTTGCTCTCCGCATTACTTTTAGGTTTAATCTTTACCATTCGTCCATCCAATGTTTTTATATGTGCCTTTATTCCTTTTCTTGCCGGCACACCACAACTGTTTAGAAATTTAATTATAAAAGTTTTTTTTAGTGTTGGGAATCTCTTACGCGCTATACTATTTGTACTATTGGTTCCAATACTGCAAATGATATTTTGGAAAATTCAAAGCGGTAGTTTTTTTATAGATACTTATTCTCTTTTAAATTTATCCTTAGATTTTTCTAAACCGCATATTGGACAAATTTTAGTGAGTTATAGAAAAGGGCTTTTCGTTTACACGCCAATCTTATTCATCTCACTGCTCGGTTTTATAAAACTATTCCGTTCCAAGAACTGGTTTTCGTTTATTTCTTTGCTTGTAGCACTATCTATTATTATTTATGTGGTTTCCTCTTGGCCTATTTGGTGGTATGGTGGCAGTTATGGAATGCGCCCCATGATAGATATATATGTTTTCTTTGGTTTGCTCCTGGCTTTTGCTTTCTCCTGGAAGTCTAAAGTTTTTAAAGCTCTCCTTATTGGAATGTGCAGCGTATTAATGGTCGTAAACTTTATTCAAATGTATCAATACCGAAGTTATATTATGCATTGGATAGACATGAATAAAGCATCCTATTGGAAGATCTTTTTAAAAACTGACGATTCCTATAAAGGAATATTATACAATAAGAAAAACACGCTCGAAGTAGGAGATCGAAAAGAATTTGCACGATGGAAAAATTCCTTTGATGCAGAAAATGTTTGGGGCAATTCTCATACACTCTCTTCAGTGTACTCATCTTCAGCTCCAAATTCGGTTTTACTATCCACTATAAATACTTACAGCCCCACACTAATCATTCCACGATCAGATTTGGGAGATAGCACAGTGGTACTTCAGGTGTCTTGTAAAGTGATGGTAAAATCCAATCAACATCTTAGCAGTATTGTAGTATCTACTGAAGATGGGACCTCAAGCCTTTATTATGATGCTTTTGCATTAAACTCTATAGCTCCATCCAATTCATGGAACGATGTATCGGCTAAATTCTTTGTGCCAAGAAAAGAATTAGAAAATGAATTTGTAAAGATATATTTCTATTGCACCGAAGGTGAGTTGTATGTGGATGATGTTGAAGTGATCGGTTATCGATAAACGATTTAATCAACTTCAATCTCATAAACTATTCCTTTTAAATCTTTTGATGGAAATGGGATGTTATCTTGGTGATAGACCACCGGTGGCCACCATTCACCATAATGAAACTCCTGCGTAATCACCATCACCATTTGATTGTTTGGTACCGAAGTTACTTCCGTGTTCATCTTACAGATCAATCGCATTTTATCCTTTGAAGGCCCTATACGCCAATTTATTTCTTCCGGCTTCCATTCAATCTCAAAATAATAAAAATCACTTTTAAACAACTCATCCTCATTTTGAGGAGACCGTAAAGTTATGGCTTGATGATAATCATCCCATCGGTGTAAATTATAAATACCCTCTTTTGTACGGAAAGGGACAACTCCTTTTATATCTGTTTTTGGATCTCTGCAAGCCATATCCCAATTCGTACAGGCAACAATGATGTCTGAGTTTAATCTAGCATCCTCATTCGGATATTGACTATTGTTTCCGTAGGAAGTCTTCGGCCAATACTGACTCGTTTTAATAATCTCAAAATCTATCTCCGAATAATTTAAAGTTGGAACTCTTACGGATGCATCCATTTCTACATGCTTAGGAATATAGCCTTGATCAGAACAGACTCTCCTCTCATTCCACTTCGACTCCGATTGATACAACAACCAAAATGCATTGGTCAATCCATTCCAAACATTATTGGAACTAAGCAATTCAGGAAACTTTATTTTAGCTCTGTAAGTTCCATACGTTAAGCCAATGCGTGAAATAATTCCTACTTGTTCTTTTCGCTTATCCTTTCTTGATTGATTCCCCGGATTAGATAGTTCAATAGCATTTTCATTTTTAGCTACTGTCTTGCATGGGCAATCCGTTATATAAAAATGATCTTTCAATCTTTTATGATCCGGCCATTTGGAATACTCTTCAAACTGAGCATTCGACATATTCTCTCCAACAACATCCATTGATGCATCAATGTTGTTAAAGTTCTTATCCTTATGAAGCATATGAAAATACTGTTCAAACAACGCATTTTGAAACAACTCTTTGTGATCTCCGCACTGCTCTGTGAAACAATGATCAGAGAATTCTTCTCCCGGATATTTAAAGCGATCTACATAAATGCCATTTGCTCCTGTATAACGTGCAAAAACACTTAGCTCTTCTTGGAAAGGAATCCAAACCCAATTGATTCCTGATTTTTCACTTTTAATAATACTCCATGGATTTATAAACTCTCCGGATGAGGACTTTTGGGATAGAAAGAGGACACTGCTATCCAACTCCTGAAATGCGCCTTCATTAAAAACCAAAATCGAAAATTCATATGTTCCGGTACGAGGGTTTCGTTTCCATCGATTGTTGATGCTTCCTTCATCTTCTTTTTGATTCGCCATATACACCGCATCCATGTGCAGCTGTTCACTTAAAGATCTTCCGGATTTGTTCGATTTTTCTTTAATAGAATTCAACCATTCCGGATTGGATTCAATTTCTTCGATATAGGATTTAATGAGTAGCTCTTTCTCGGCATGACTTAATTTTGTCCCACCATAATATTTTTCCTCGTTTCTAGGATTACCCATTATTCGAAGAGAATCTTTAATGGTAATGATTCCTTCATCTGGAATTTTTACTGAACGAACTTCATCAGGATTCTCCCATGAACCATAGAAATTTTCATGCGATAGAGGATCATTCTCTTCTAATTTATACTTCTTGTTTTGATAATAAACTTTATAGTAGATTATCTCATTAGGTGTCCCTTTTATATCTAAGGAGAATCTAATAAACCCCGGATCTTGATTATCAGAAGGAATCACAATTCCATTCTGAAATGCGTTGTTTAAATCCATCTCCAAACGATAGTTCCCTTCCTTAGGCATCATGCCTTCTAAAATGTGAACATTGCTTACTTCAAAATTTACCTCACTAAAATCACAAGCGGAAAGAAAAAGAAGTAGTGCAGAATATATACAACTCTTTAAATGCATTCCCAAATCTACACTTCTTCGATTAACAACAAAAATGGTCTGCAATTTCTTGCAGACCATTTTGTTTGTAGGGGCTATTTATCGATTCGGAACGAACTTCTTATTGAAGAACAATTCTTACGATTTCACTATCACCATCAACATTAAGTTGAATCATATATACACCTTTGCGCAATGTGCTAAAGTCGTAGTTGATTTGGTTCAATCCGCCATCGGCAATACCGCTGTGGCTATAAACCATCTTACCCGTCATATCCATCATGTGCATAGTGTACTGAGCTCCATATTCAGCATTAAACTGTAAGCTTAGCGATCCATCGGTTGGGTTCGGGAATGCCTTCACAGCCATTCCATCACCTAATCCGTGAGCAACTCTTGGAGGAGCAGCAGGACAAGTAAGCACACTGTTCTGTTGAACACCACCTGACCAACTTTGGTTGATCAATGCTACTGCATTTGAAAGTGCAGTTGCACTGTATGGTGAGCTACAACCTGCCAGTTTCTTATTAGCCTCAGCCAATATTTGATTTACGGTCATACCACTGAATGGCGCGTTTGCATAAATCATATTGCCTAAGCTAACGGTGCTGGTAGGCGCAAAATTAGGATCATACTGATCAAACTTAACGTTCAATGTCAACGCTACCAATTCAGCAGCGAAAGTATTGCTATACGTTGAGAATGTTGGATTCACCAAGTTAGCTGTCAATGACGCAGGAGATCCAGTACTTGGCAAGAACAACTTCACAGCCGTTACATTGGTTAACTGTAGTGACTTACCACCGGCACAGTACGAAGTACCACCAAGTGTTAAGTATGCAGGACCAGGGAATACCGCATTAAAGTTATTTGCTAAGTAGGTTCCGGCATTGCTTCCGTTAGGAGCTACATTCCAACCAGCAGTAGTTTCAGTTCTGAATCCAATACAGCTGTATGCAGGCTCAGTAATAACTACTGTTGCCGCTACAGTACAATTATTAGCATCGGTAACTACTACAGTATAAGTAGAAGCATACAATCCACTTGCAGAAGCAGTTGTTTGAGCAGGAACAGTGTTCCAGCTATAACTGTATGGAGGAGTTCCTCCACCTACTGTAGCTGTAGCAGAACCATCACTTCCTCCAGGGAATGAAACGTTCGTCTGACTGGTGCTGATAGACAAGGCTGCAGGATTACTGATCGAGGCGCTGCACTGAGTACTACATCCATTCGCATCGGTAACAATAACTGTATAAGTACCACCAGATAATCCGCTTACAGAAGACATTGTAGAGCCATTGCTCCAAGCATAGCTATATGGTGCAGTTCCACCACTTGCACTTACAGAAGCTGTTCCATCATTTGCTCCGTTACAGCTGATGTTATTTTCAGCAACTGAACATACCAATTGATTTGGCTCTGTAATCACTACGCATAAGTATGCTGCACAACCTTTACCGTCAATTACATTGATTGTATATGGACCGGCAACTAAGTCGGAACGATCTTCAGTAGTTGCACCATCATCCCAAACAAATGAGTATGGTGTAGTTCCACCGCTGATCACTATGTCAATAGTACCAGTGTTTCCACCGTTACAGTCGACATTTGTACCGGTTCCGCTGATCGACAATGGTGTTGCAGGCTGACTGATAATTACCAACATTGAAGCGGTACATCCGTTAGCATCTCCAACCGTTACGGTGTAGATACCAGCCGTCAATCCGGTAGCAGTTTGAGTAGTTTGAATTGGCGCTGTGCTCCAGTTATATGAGTAAGGAGCAACTCCACCACTCACATGAACTGTAGCGTTTCCGTTATTTCCACCAAAGCAACTGATATCGGTCTTAGTTACTGATAGTGCTATTGCATCCGGCTCAGTTAAAGTAATCTGAGCTGCAGCAATACAAGTTCCATCATCAACAGTAACTGTGTATGTACCCGCTGTTAATCCAGTGATATCTTCAGTGGTTGCACCATTACTCCATAAGTAGGTGTATGTGCCGCTTCCACTAACTACCGTCAGATTCACAGAACCATCAGTACCACCATTGCAACGGATATTATATCCACCTGCATAAACTGGTGAAGCAATATTCAACGCTAGGTTACCATTGTTAGGCATAATTACACAATGAACAGTAACACAACCATTTTCATCGGTTACAGTTACATAATTAGCACCTGCCGGTAAACCGGTAGCTGTTGCCGTTGTTTGAACCGGGTTGGTATTCCATGCATAGCTGTATGGTCCACTTCCTCCGGATACACTCACTTGAGCTGATCCGTTGGCTACACCACAACCTGCTACTTGAAGTATTGAGTCAACTACAACCATTGGTGCAGGCTCAACAACTTCAATGCTATCTTGTGCAATACATCCATTTGCATCGCTTACTGTTACATAGTACCAACCTGCAAGCAGATTACTGATTACATTTTGGTTTCCTCCAGTGCTCCAGCTATAAGAGTATGGTGAAGTTCCACCACTAACAATTACACCTGCGCTACCGTTGCTGTATCCATTGCAGCTAACATCAGTCTTGCTCATGGCAAGAGATAATGCAGCAGGCTCGTTTACAACACCAGATAATTCAAGAGTACAACCTGTTGAATCGGTAATGGTAACCGTATATGAACCTCCGGCTAATCCACTAGCATTCTGAGTCGTTTGACCATTGCTCCATGCAAAGCTGTAAGGCATAATACCACCACTTAAGTTGGTAACCGCTAATGAACCATCGGCAGCACCATTACATGATACATGCGTTGGAACCAAAACAGCTGACAATGAAGCAGGTTGATTTACAACTACAGTACACATTGTAGTACAACCATTTGCATCAGTCACCACTACAGTGTAAGTACCAGCTGCAAGGTCAGTAGCAATTGCATTGGTTTGGATCGGGCTGGTATTCCAGCTATAGCTGTATGGAGCCTGACCACCAAACACATTTACAGTTGCAGTACCATTAGCCTGACCACAATATGCAAACGTACAAGAAGTGTTGCATGTAAATGGTGCAGGTTCAGTTATCTGAACAGATCCATTAATGCTACATCCGTTGGCATCGGTTACCGTTATAAAATAAGTACCGGCAGCCAATCCACCTGCCATAGCGGTAGTTTGACCATTGCTCCACAAGTAAGTATATGGCTGTGTGCCTCCACTTACATTAGCAGTAGCATGTCCGGTAGCAGCACCGTAGCAGTTGTTGTCAACCTTATTGATATTTAATGCCAATGGCATTGGTTCATTAATAACAGCAATGCAAGATGTAGAACATCCACTAGCATCAGTAATGGTTACGGTATAAACACCAGCTCCCAGTCCAGTTGCAGTTGCAGTGCTTTGGAATGGTGCAGTATTCCAGTTGTATGAATATGGAGGAGTTCCACCATTAACAACAACAGTAGCTGAACCATCTTGATATCCATTACATGTTACATTAGTTGTAGAAGAAATAGAGCAGCTTAAGTTACCGGTTTGACCGATAATAACTACATCTGCATTCACACAACCATTTGCATCCGTAACGATCACGTTATAAACACCTGCTGCCAATCCGGTAGCCGTTGCATAGAACTGACCATCAGACCATAGATAAGTATAAGGACCTACTCCACCTGTAGCGGTTACGGTAGCAGAACCATTATCCTGTCCACAACTTGCGTCAATTCCAACAGTACTTAATAGTAATGCTGCAGGCTCTGTAACTGTTATGCTAGCATTAACTACACAACCATTCACATCAGATATGGTAACACTGTATGTACCGGCTCCAACACCACTTAAGTCTTCGGTAGTTGCTCCGTTGCTCCATACAAAAGAGTATGAAGGAACTCCACCACTAACGGTTAAGTCAATTGCACCGGTTAAGTTTCCATTACAGTCAACATTAGTTACTGTATATCCATAATTCAACTGAGTAGGTTGACCAATTTTAACACAGCATACTATGCTACATCCTAGAGAGTCAGTTACTGTTACATAATATGTACCAGCAGCCAATCCTGTTGCAGTAGCGGTAGTTTGTACCGGAACTGTATTCCAAGCATACGTATATGGAGCACCCACACTATATGGAGTACCACCACTTACATTGGTTGTTCCACTTCCATCAGCACTACCAAAGCAAGTAGGAGCAACTACAGTAGAGTCAACACATACAAGTGCTGAAGGCTCAGTTATTACAATACTTGCAGATGCAGTACATCCAGAGAAATCTTGAACTATTACTGTATACACGCCTGCCACTAAGTTTGTAGCTGTTGGAGTATTCTGAAGATTATTCCATAAGAACATGTATGGAGCTGTTCCACCACTAACACTTACGGTAGCAGAACCACTGTTACCGCCATTACAAGCTACATTCGAACCACTGATGTTCAATAACATTCCTGCAGGCTCATTTACGGTCACCTGACAAGTAATACTACATCCATTGGCATCGGTAATGGTAACGGTATGAACTCCGGCTGCAACTAAATTAGCAGTAGCTGTTGTCGCTCCATTGCTCCACAAGTAAGATAGAGCACCTGTTCCACCTACGGCAGATACAGTTACTTTACCATCGGAATATCCATTACAAGATACATGATCCAATACTGAACAATTCGCAATAATCTGACTTGGGTCAATGATCTCTACTTCTTCAGTAGCGGTACAACCACCTGCATCGGTAACAGTAACGGTATAAACACCGGCTATTAATCCAACTGCAAGATCAGTTGTTTGACCATCGCTCCACAAGTAGCTATAAGGCTGTGTACCACCCACCGGAACAGCTAGAGCTGAACCATCGTTTCCACCGAAACATGATGGGTTTACTGAAGGATCAATATCTACCTGTAAAGTACCAGGCTGACTGATCACTACATTCGCCATTTCATTACATCCATTTGCATCAGTAACGGTAACAACATACACACCAGCCGTTAATCCGGTTGCTGTAGCTGTTGTTTGACCATTGCTCCACAAGTAACTGTACGGTGCGGTTCCTCCTTCTGCCAATGCAGTTGCAGAACCCAATCCACCATTACATGGAATGTTTACTACGTTAATCATTGTAACCACTAAAGCACTGTCTGGCTCGGTTACTTCAATGCTATCCTGAGCAGAACATCCTACAGCATCTGTTACCGTAACAGTATACATACCAGCAACTAAACCAGTGGCAGTTGCAGTATTCTGTGGAGGTACTGTATTCCATAAGATTGTATATGGAGGTGTTCCACCTGATATTGTTGTAACAGAAGCAGTACCATTGTTACCACCGGTGCAACTTACACTGGTTGTTGACAATGCACCTATCACAATTGAATTAGGTTGATTTACTATAATTCCACTTACTACTATAGAACAGTTGTTGGCATCCGTTACCGTTACGCTGTACGATCCGGCTACTAATCCACTAGCTGTTTGTGTCGTCTGACCATCGCTCCATAAGTAAGTATAAGCTCCGGTTCCACCCACTGGGAATACTGTAGCTGATCCGTCATTGCCACCATTACAAGTGGTATTCACCACAGAGAATGTAGCTGTTATTGCAACCGGTTCGGTTACTGTAACATCACATACTGCAGTACATCCATTGGCATCGGTAACTACTACAGTCCAAACACCTGTACTTAAACCTACAGCCGTAGCTGTTGTTTGAGCAGGATTGGTATTCCATAAGTAGCTTAGCTGACCAGAACCACCGGTAGCAACAGCTGTAGCCTGACCATCATTTCCACCATTACAGCTTACGTTATTATCTACACTGCATGATAAGTTAATTGCAGGAGGCTCTGGAATAACCACAGTACAACTGGTATTACAACCATTAGCATCCACCACTATTACGGTATAAGTACCCGCAGGTAAACCTGTTGCAGAAGCAGTAGTTTGAACCGGGTTTGTACTCCATATATACATATAAGGACCCGTTCCACCATTTACATCTATACATGCTGCTCCATCGTTAGCTCCAAAACAACTTACCGGCTGGAAGCACTGATTGTTTACAGAACAACTTAATGAGCTAGACTGAGAAACAGTCACTGCACACTCAGAAGTACAACCTTTAGCATCGGTAACCACGACTGTATAAGTTCCGGCAGCAAGGTTGGTTGCTGTAATCGCTGTTGAACCATTGCTCCATAAGAAGCTGTAAGGAACTACACCACCCGTTGGGAATACAGAAGCCGATCCATCGTTTCCACCACTACAGCTTGCGGCTGTGCTGCTCGAACTACAGTTCAATGCAGGAGGCTCGTTAACAATGATGGTAGCATATATGATACACTTCTTACGATCTTTAACCGCCACAGTATAAACACCTGCAGATATGCCGGTTAAATCTTCTGTGGTTGCTCCATTGCTCCAAGTATATCGATATGGACCATTTTGGTTATGAGGGGTTCCACCGGTAACAGTAAGATCAATTGATCCATCGCTTCCTCCGTTGCACGATACATTAGTTACAATATACAATGCCACCATTTGTGGAGCGGAGTTTATGGTTACGTTACGTGAACGTGTACAACCATTTGCATCGGTCACCGTTACTTTATAAGTACCTGCAGGCATACCAATGATATCCTGAGTGGTTGCACCTGTGCTCCATAAATAGGAGAATGGAGAGGTACCACCTACCGCTTTAACTTTAGCAATACCATCCGATCCGCCATAACAGCTCACATTCTTCTTACGAACAATGTTGATTACGATTTCAGCAGGCTCATTGATGGTAGTTGTTACTGCTTGAGTACAACCATTTGCATCGGTAACTACTACAGTATAAGCACCTGCAGCTAAGCCGGTTGCTGTAGAAGTGGTTTGAACAGGATTGGTACTCCAGCTATAGCTATAAGGAGGAGTTCCACCAATGGCTAAGGCTTGTATTGATCCATCACTTAAACCATAGCAGCTTACATCATTTGGAATGGTAAATACTGCTAAAGGTGAAGGCTCAGTTACGGTAACCACGGAAATATGGATACAACCATTCGCATCTGTTATAGTCACCGTATAGTTTCCGGCTGACAATCCACCAACCGTACTTGTTTGAGCACCATTGCTCCACAAATAGCTATAAGGAGGTGTTCCGCCAACTGGAATTGCAGTTATTGAACCATCTGATCCACCGGCACAACTTACATTAGTTACCGAAGAAGGACAGATACAACTCAATGCTGTAGGCTCCGTAATAGTCCATGACATCGATGAACTACATCCATTGTCATCGGTTACTGTTACGGTATAAACACCAGCTGGTAATCCGGCAACACTTTGAGTTGTTTCACCGGTATTCCAATCAAATAAGTATGGAGATACACCACCGCTAACAACAACAGAAATACTTCCGTTGGTACCACCATTACAACTTACATTAGTAGCTGTACCGGCAATTACAATCGCTGATGGTTCACTAACAATGATGGTTTGTGTATGAACACAACCACTGGCATCGGTAACGGTAACGGTATATGATCCAGCTGATAAACCACTGTTTGTTGCAGTCGAATTACCATTTGACCAAATGTAAGTATATGGAGCTACTCCACCTGTTACATATAGTTCGATAATACCATTGTTCGCACCATTACATACAAGATCGGTTACTACCTCATTCAATGCGATGGCATCAGGCTCGGTAACTGTACCATTTACCTGGTAAGTACAACCATTCGCATCGGTTACTATTAAGGTATAACTACCTGCACATAAATTGTCTGCAACATTAGTTGTTTGAGCAGGGTTGGTATTCCATAAATATGAATATGGAGGTGTACCACCGCTGATATTTACAATCAACTTGCCATCACATGCACCATTACAGCTGGCATTCACCACTGACATGGTATGCGTAAAGGCAGGAGGATTAATCAATGAATAAGAACCTAATTTCACACAACCGTTTGCATCGGTCACGGTAACAACGTAGGTACCGGCAGTTAAGCCTGTAGCCGTAGCTGTTGTTTGACCATTGCTCCATAAGTAAGTATATGGTGCTACACCACCCTGAGGAATTGCAACAATAGATCCATTAGATCCACCGAAGCATGATGGGTTGGTAAGTGTCGCTTGCAATTGCAATAATGAATCCGGTTGTATTACCTGAGCTACCACATAGTGTAAGCATCCTAATGAATCGCTCACCGTAATGGTATAGGTTCCGGCACACAATCCGCTGGCAGACGAAGTGGTTGCTCCGTTCGACCATAAGAAGTTATATCCGCTTCCTGAACTGTATGGTGTTCCACCGCTAACTGCTAATGAAATTGAACCGTTACATGTTCCATGACAAGCAGGGTTAACAACCGTTGCTACTACTTGCATCTGAGCAGGCTCAGCTATTAAGAAGCAAACAACCGTATCACAACCAACTGCATCGGTTATGGTTACACAATAGATGCCTGATGACAAGCTATCCGCATCTTCATCCGTTGCACCATTGCTCCATAAGTAAGTGTATGGACCAACTCCACCGCTTACAGCAACACTGGCAATACCGTCACCACCGCCAAAGCAGCTTACGTTTACTACTGTTTTACCAACCACAATTTGTGGGTTGCTTAATATATCTACAGCGGTTTGGTAGGTACAACCATTAGCATCGGTAACCGTAACGGTATAGGTACCTGCTGTTATATTAACAAGGTCTTCAGAAGTGGCATTATTGCTCCATAAATAAGTATATGGAGGTGTTCCACCTGAAGGAGTAATGTCTATCGATCCTGAAGCATCACCATAGCAAACTACATCTACATGAGTTTCTGTAGCTGATACCGGCAATGGCTCACCAACAAATGCACATGCAGGGAATGATGAACACTGTGGTGGAGGATAGCTGTTGGTATTTGCTTTATCGGTTACCACTAAGCAATAGTTGCCAGTAGGTAGTCCTGTGATTAAATCAGATCCTAAGAAACTGATGGTATCACGTATTAAGACGTTATTGTTATCATACCACTGGTAGCGATATGGCGGCACACCTAAGAATGCCAAGCCGGTAATTGAACCGCTCGGATCACCCGCACAAAGTGCAGAGGTAGGTATGGCAACGGCTACCGGAGCATCAATGAAGTTTACATTGGCAATTCCGGAAGTTGCGATACAACCACCAAAGTTAGGTGGGAAGTAAACCGTTACCTGGAATAATCCAACTCCTACTGTAGTGAAAGTACTATCAGGACTAGGACCAAAGCCCCAATCGAATAAAGTACCAATTGGCCATCCACCAGGATAGTTAACCGGATCGGAAGCAACTAAGGTTACTGATCCACCGGTACAAACCGTAGTATCGTCTGGTGAAATAATAGGTTGAGGCACAGCTACAGGAGAAACGCTAATAGAATCTTGTGCTGTACAACCGGTAATATTATCTGTCACGGTTACTACAAATGTAGTTGGACCATTCAATACCGCATTAGCGGTTTGCTGATTTGGATTAGAGAATAATCCGGCAGGAGCCCAGCTATAGGTTACACCACTTGGTGCAAACTGCCATCCTTCATTGGTAGCCGACCAGCTATTGTTCGCATTGCGACCTGGAACTACTTCGGCTAAGGTACCATTTGAATTCTCAATACCTAAGGTATGGTTGCCACCATCGGTGGTCATTTGCGTAATGTGAACCTGAATAATATTGGATCCTTCACTCAAAACAATTTGAGATGTCATTGGGCTACCGCCACCTCCAAAGTGAGGAATAGCATTGAAGTTAACTACCAATTTTTGATTGGGCGAAATACCGGTAGTGAAATAATCAATCGTTCCACCAGCACCAGGGTTAAAGTCTTCCCATGGGAAGGTAATAATATTATTTGGAGTGCCTGCACCAGGCAATAAACCACCGGTACAACATCCGTTAGGAGCAGCCAGATCAAAGGATATAAATCCATTGGAGGCAATTACAAATTGGCTGTATGAATTACCATAGAAACCAAAGTTAAATCCTATAGGCAATGCAGCACTGGTTTGATCGTCACCCAAAGTAACAGCAGTACCCACACCGGCTATCGGTGCAAATGGTACGGATGATACCTGATAAGTGGTTCCAAACGGAGAGGTTCCACTTGCGCTCAATTGAATTGAGTCACCGGCACAAACTACCGCAGGAACAGCATTTATGGCTGTAACCGATGGTAAGGCATTTACTACAACAGTAATAGTGTCTGAACTCTGACAAGAATCAGGAGTTGTAGGATCTATACCATAAACAATATAAGTAGTTGTTTGCGTAGGACAAACATTAACCGTTTGACCAATTAAATTACCCGGCTGCCAGGTATATTGATAGTTTGTATTTAAGCTATTTGCAGAAAGATCGGTACACTCGCCTAAGCAAAGGTCAGAATCGATTGCACTTGCTGTAATATCATCAGCAGGAGTTGAAACTGCAACTACCATTACACGACCAGATTCACAAGCGCCACCCGAACCGGCAAAAGGTAATGTCATACCCGGATTGGTTGCATTTATACTTGTAGTTTGAATTGCGAAGTCGTTTAAATCATTATTATCCGAAGTACCATTTCTTGATAAGCTCAATCCTGCATTTGCAGTTGTAGCATCAATACCATTTCCTGTCCATGCAGAAGCAGGAGCAACAGGGTTACTTGGATTGCCGGGTATGTTTATGCTCATACCGGCAATATTTGCTGAAGGCCAGTTCCAAATAACAAAATCTCTGATTGCACCGGTATTATCCATCAAAATAGCCCATCCGGTAAATGAAGGGAATGACCCAGGATTCCAGAACAAATTCGATCCCCAAGGATTAGTAACTCCATCAGTCCAGAACATGGTTTGACCCGGAGCAATAGTACCTGATAGAACCTGAACGGTTGCATTGACAAAATTAATGTCTGTATAACTGTCACTTACTGCAAGTCTCCAACCTGTTACATCAACTGCTGAGCCACTTACGTTTTGAATCTCGATTTGATCTGTTCCACCTAAATCGGCCTCTGTAATTAAAATTGCAGAGGAGCCTGCTTGATTTCCTGAACCGCTTATCAAGGTGTCAATAGCAGCCACGTAGAATGTATCGGTACCGGTAATAATTGGGTTAAATGGAGAACCATATGCTAAAGGCGTTCCGCCACTGGCTTCATCATACCATACAATTGGGAACCCATTACTGGTAGCAGTTAAGTTAACAGCACCGATACCACAAATTGTATCTCCTAAGGATGATAATATTTGAGGAGCAGATATATCAACTTTTAATATGTTAGAATAAACAGTGTCTTGACAATATGCTTTTAGTCTGTACCAAGTCATACTGCTAAGCGTATCGGTTTCATAGAAAGAACTATCCGCTCCGCTAATATCAGAGAAGTTAATACCATCATTAGAAATTTGCCATTGCAACATTCCCAATGTTGCAGTAGAAGTGAATGAGGTTACACCACTATAACATAATACTGAATCTCCTACGAAAGAAATTGCCGGAGCTTCAGGGAATGTAGAAACTACTACTACCACATTGCTGCTCGCGGTACAACCACTCGCAGGATCGGTTACGGTAACAAAGAAGTTCTCGGTACCTAATGTAGTTGCCGTAAAGGTTGGGTTTGCAATATTTGGATTGTCCAAATTAGCCGCAGGTGACCATGAATAAGTTACTGCTCCACCAGTTAATCGCATGCTCGGACGGAATTGCTGCAAAGCACCTGTTAAATCGGCACATGGATCGGCATTGTCTGAACGGAAGGTATTACATGCCGGAGTAGCGGTCATAAATACCAAGTCAAAAAATGAGGTTGTAGCATTTGCGAAACAAGTATTGATAACCACATCAGATACTCCATCCCACATGAATGGCGTGCTGAAGTTCATGGTGTTCCAACCCAATACAGTACTTACATTACCTGTAAACACAGTAGTAAATCCGGCTGTTTGATAGGTTGTAACAGCAAAACATCCATTTGGAGAAGCATGCGCCATACTGATAGTAAATCCGGTATAAGGCTGCGTACTTAATTTATTGGAAACATTGAATGCTAATGAGCTTATTTGACCAGGTCCTAAAATGCCTGCTGCATTTAATTCTGATGCTCTGATTAGAATTTGTGAACGCTGAGTTAAGTTTGCACCGTTAAATATTTGTCCGGTAACTAAGCCCGGATCTTGCCCGCCACCTATCGTAACCACACTGCTCTTAGAGGCCACAGCATTTAATTGCAATCCATTACCGATACAAACGGTATCTACCAATGGAATATCTATGCTAACTAAAGGAGCAGGATTTACCGTAATGGTAACTGAAGCGGTATCAATGCAACCACCACCACTAGCTGTAACAATATAGGTAGTCGTAACGGTTGGGGTAGCAGTAACGCTGGCACCACTGGTAGCACTTAAGCCTGCAGCTGGTGACCATGAGAAGCTGGTCCATGAAGGATCGCCACCGGCAGTCAATACCACGTTTGCCTGATCGCAAGCCGAAGTTGAACCGCTAGGGGTAATGCTCAATGGAGGTGCAGGATCTACCTGATAATTAGCTATACATGCTTGAGAGAAACATCCATAAGAAACATTCCAATTATAGAATAATCCGAATGTAGTACTACCAAAAATTGTAGGAGCAGCAGGAGGAATATGAGATCCATATCCGTTAATCAATATCTGGAAAGGAATCTGATAAGGAGCACCGGCTGCTACGGTACCATTTTGATGTACCAATAAGTTAGGGCTGGTAACAATACGCATACGGTATTGATTTCCTTTAGGTACAAACCAGTTTAAGTTAACGGTTTGCACGTTGAAAGGAGGATTCACTGAAGTGTTGGTAACGGTAGTAACACCACTCACCAATCCACCTAAATTATTTCCGGCACTGTCTTGTAATTGTATAGCATAAGGTGAACCAATAGGTCCGTTAGGGATAATATCAACCGTGTTGATACGAAGACCATTATCGGATAATACCGAGAATACCATATACTGCTGTGTAGTTGGGAAATAACCCACACCGGCTGTTGGGTTCGATACCGGATCGTAACCAATTTGAGCAGGTGTAGCACCCGGATCTTCAACCACGTAGGCTGACCCACTGCTGAATACATAAGGACTATAGTTATTACCCGTAGCAACCACAGGACCACCAATAGTATCGGTCCATAACAGAGTACCACCCGAACCAACAGCACTTAAATTAACCGTACCCTGACCACAAATGGTATCGCCTAAACAAGCAGGCGCTGCAGGGGTTGGCAATGCCGTAACCAAGATTGAGTCTTGAGAAGTACAACCATTGTTATCGGCTGTAACTACATAATACGTATTTCCTGAAGGAGGCGTAGCTTGTACGTTTGCTCCGGTAGCAGGGTTGGTAGCTGGCGACCATGAATAAGTGATTGTGCCAGACCCTGAAGGAGTTCCCGGGAATACTACGTTATTAAAATTACAAGTAGCAGCTCCAAATAAATTATCGGAACTGGTCATTGTAAATCCAAATACATCGCCATTGCTTACTGCAATTGAAGCTGAACTGCTTTGAACCAAACCACCTCCGGTATTATATCCGGGTACATTTGTACGTATTCCATTTAAGTAATATTGAGGAAAATCGAAATTAGCCCCATCAACAGTTGAATATTGCCAATCGAAGGTAACAAAACCATTTGCATTGATCACATGAATTACATCAATACTTGTATTACCTGTTCCACCATCACTTGAATTCATATTCAAATCAGATGAGGTATGAAAGTTAATAGTTCCTAAATCACCGCTCGTATGTTGTTCTGTCCATGATACTGGTACATAAGTGCCTGTGAATCCATTGGTAGGAGGTGTACCACCCGATAAAATAGCAGAAGCACTCAGATTAATAACTGTATTTTCACAGAACACAGATTGATCTGCCGTTACAGAAGTAATTATAGGAGTACTACCAACATTGATCACAACGGTATCGGTATTCACACAACCGGTGCTTGTATCGGTACCGGTTAAAATATAGGTTGTGGTTACCGAAGGAGTTGCAATTACAGGTGTTCCTGAAGTTGCACTCAAACCTGCGGCAGGGGCCCAGCTATATTGATAGTTGGGGTCGTTCGTACTGCTTGCACTTAAAGTAGCTGAACCTATACCATCGCACAATTGCGTAGTGCTGGCACTTATATTTACATCATCTGCAATGCCCGGTATTACTGTTACCGCTAAGCGGTTAAGTGAAGAACATCCCGAACCCGGGTCCACTTCTTGAGCATACCAGGTTTGTGTTCCGCAAGCATAAGGAGTTACTAAAGGAGAACCGGTACCTATTAAGTTACCACCTGTTGGGGCATCGTACCATTCTAAATTACCACCATTAACAGGTGTAGCATAAATATTGGCTTGTCCACAACCACAAAATACATTCGTAACGCTATCCAATGTTGGTGTAGGCAATGCAGGAATAACATTAACTATGGTAGTATCCGAAGCCGAACATCCATTCAAATCGGTTACGGTTAAGGTATAAATAGTAGTGGTTGTTGGAGAAGCAACCGGATCGGCAATGGCATTGTTGTTTAACGATGCCGCAGGTTGCCAATCGAATGTTAAGTTTGGATCTCCGAATGAATAATCTACTTTTCCATAAAAGTTTCGATTTGCAATACTGGATGTTAATGTTCCACCCCATCCTGAATACATTGTTATAGTACCATCACTTCCTAAATTAGTTGCACAACCTGAACCGGTTAAATAAGCAACGCTTTGTCCACCTAATGCAAAAGAATAGGTAGCTCCCGGAGGAATGGTTACATTCAAATCAACAGGTATTAAAGTGTAATTAATTACTGAAGGTGGAGTACTTGTACCACCAGAAACACAAGCAATATTCGAAGCAATAAGCGTCCAATTTGCATCTGTTGACACATTGGTTGGATAAGAACAGGCCATTGAAGAAGTTCTCAAATAAACCGACTCTGTTAAATTAGTACCTAAAGTAGCAGTACTATTAAAGTATAAATAGTTTATAGTAATAGGGAAGGCAGAATTATTCTGTATTTCAAAACCAACAGCGGCAGAACTATTAGTTGTTCCTACAGGAGTGGCATTAAAGGTTCCACTGATAAAGTTATTCGCATGTAGTGTAGTGCTCGATCCTTCGCAAATGGTATTGGCATCAGCCGTAGGGAAGATGGTTGGCAAAGGATTTACCACCACTACTGCTTCGGTTCTAACGCTCGGACAAACGCCATTGTCGTCTTCGGCCCAATAGCTGGTAGTAACTACCGGAGTTGGGTTAAAGGTAGCGCCTGTAAAGAGCAAGGTGCCACCAAATTCTGAATCGTACCACTTAATTGTACTCGAACCGGTAGCGGTAATGCTGGCTGTTTCACCAACACAAATCGTATCATTAGTAACGCCAGGTGCGTTGTTGGCTACACCGGGAGAGGTTACGGTTACACTTCCTGTTGTGGTACAACCAGTACTTTGATCGGTAACGGTAACCGTATAGGTTTGTGTACCGCTTACGATAAAGGTAATGTCTTGTGTAGTATCACCGGTTGACCAACTGTAGCTTAAGTTACATGGAGGCTGAGTAAACGTTGTGTTGAGTGTTCCAATGCTGGAAGCATTTGGACCGGCTGCGTGAACCACCCAATCAGATGCATTATTATTATCGGTAGCTGCAATACGGCTAACTCCGGATGAGGAAGTGCCAATGGCACCGGACCAATCTGATGCTGTTACCGCAGGAGCACCGGTTCCTACCACATTAAAGCCATTCAATGCTACAACATCTTTAATGGTATTGTTTTGATCATATAATATATAACCATTTTGAACGGTTGAACTTGTAGTAGGTAAAGTAGAGGCAAAATATACTCCCGGTATATTTGGACTGCCTGCACCCCTTGATATTACAAATACGGCTCCGGCAGGAATTATGTTTCCGGCAGGAATAACCTGATTGCCTACGGCAGAACCTGTTACTTCAAGTCTCCATCCCGAAATATCAACCGGAACAGGGCTTATATTGGTTAATTCAATCCAGTCATCCCCAGGTTCAAATGGTGAGGGAGGCCCTTGTCCGGTACCGGCTTCAAACTGCTGAACCTCTGAAATGACCACCAAACCACAAGCATCAATGAAGCCTTGCGATTCAAGAGTCAATGAGTTATTTGAACATAAGGTTGTATCGTCAGATACAGTCAAGACCGGTGCAGGAGTTACCACCACAATCACTTCGGTACGTACCGAAGGACAAATGCCATTAAAATCATCAACATAGAAAGTGTCGGTAACCAATGGTGTTGGGTTAAAAGTTGGGCCTGTGGCCAATTGTGTTCCACCTACAGGGGCATCCCACCAACGTAAAGTTCCGGGTCCGCTGGCTGTTAAATTGGCAGTTTCGCCCTGGCATAATGAATCGCCAGGAGCGGTAGGTGGAGGGTTACCTGCCCCTAAGTTATTTATACCAACTGTATCCGTAGCCGAACATCCTGTAACGCCATCGGTAACTGTTACGGTATAAGTCGTAAAGCCGATTGGAGGAGTTGCGGTAGGATTAGAGATATTAGTAGCACTTAATGCCGGTCCGCTCCAAGAAAATGTTGGAGGTGAGGCAGCATCAAATCTCCAAGCTTCAGGATATGTTACTGCACCCCAATTTCCCACAGATCTACCCGGAGGTGAACCACCAACAGTACCTGTGGCATTTTCAGAACCTAATGCGGTTGTATTTGAACCTTGCGTATTATTGGTTAAGTGAATTTCAAAACGACTATTTCCATTGTTTTCATGCAATTGCAATTGAGTAGAAATTCCGGGAGTTGCAGAAAAATAATTAACGTTATCAAAGTTAACAACATATATCCTGAATGGAGCAGTGCCTACCGTATAAGCAGTTACTTGCCCGGCAGTTGGATTTAGATCCTCCCAACCAAATGCGATACAATTGTTTGGGTTGGTTGCTGTTGGGAACAAAGTAGGTACTCTACTTTCAACCGCGGTAGCCAAATTGGTTGCAAACTCTACATATCCATTTGAATTAATGTATAAAACGGTTTGAGGAACTCCATAAAAAGTAAAAGTAAAAGGTAAAGTTTGTGGTCCGGAATACACATCATCACCTGTAACTGGGCTTAAAGCACCCCCAGGAACCGGTATTACGTTAGGTGTAATTGAAGTTATATTGTAACCCACCGTTTGACCTGAAATATTAGTATTTAACTGAACCGTTTCTCCATCGCAAATGGTATAAAAAGGTGATGCAGTTGCATCAACTTGTATTTGAGTATTAATAGGTGAAGCCAATAGGTCGTTACCTGCAAATCCGTCTCCTGCAATACTCACATTGAATGAGAAAGTATAGGTACCGGCAGCAGTCATATCGTAATTTGTACTAAAGGTTATCACTTGTGTAGCCAAACTGGCCAAGGTACCACTGTTTAACACTACCGCTGGGAATGAAGTTGGGTTTGGCCCGGTAACACTACAGGTAATGGTAGCATTGTTTACTGAAAAATCTATGGTAGAAGTACCCAATTGTTGTAAAGTAGCCGAAACGGTTTGATTGGCACCATTACAAACAGGGTTTATTGGGGCTGCCTGATTGACCATAGCCAAATCAACAGGCGTAGCAGGCAAGAACTCCATTTGAACGTTTATACGATTACTATTTCTTGAAAATGTTGCCGGCATTGTAGATCCACCGGTAGAACCTGCTGCATTAGTAGTAGAAGTATACCTCCAAGCTGGGATTGTTCCTGATCCTGTGAAAGTAGGTCTCTGATTTTCTACTAAAATCATTATGTTGCCTCCTCCCCATATATAATTTGAAATATCAAACTCTTTCCATCCAGAGCCTCCTGATATGGCAGTTGCATTGTCATAAACCAATGTTGCACCTGCAATTTCAGTCGCCCAGGTAATAGTAGTGGTTGGAAACTGTGTTGTTGCACCAACTTCTTTGATATATACTCTGGACATAATGGTGGTAACTCCAGCAAATCCGGCTGTATTCTGAAACCATCTCAATTTATCAATTGATGATCCGGCAAATACTCCTTGAGCATTTATTTCGGAAGCAGTATATATTGCTCCTCCTCGATGAAATGCAAATGTACTTGTCCAAGCTGACCAATAAACTGGTGCACCTACTGTTGTAGATAATGTGCTTGTTCCAGTACCAAGTGTTACAAGTTGTGCCTGAGCCTGTGGCGTTTGCCAAAGACTAAAAGCCGTCATTAAAACGGCTGTCATTAAACAAACACTCCAGTTTTTAAGCGATGTTCGGTTGTTGTAGAAATTACCCATGGCTATAGAGATTTTAATATTTTTCAAAATTTATGTTTTAAGGTTTTCGTTTTCTTTCGGTTAAATTATTTGCTGAGTTTGTATTCGGTAGCGGTAACGGTATCGTTAAAACCATCGCGGTTATAATCCACCCATATTTTCATTTCAGTTAAACCGGCATCGGTAAATTGCACTTTAGCAATATATGATTGCTTAGCAAGTGTAATTGGATTTTGATTTAGCTGCATGTTGTTTGTAGAACTACCGGCAAACTCTGCATACAAAACCGGAAGATTGGAAGAATTATTAATGTTCGTATAAACTACTATATAGAAAAAATCATCTTCTCCGTTCTCAGAACCATTATCCAATGCATTTGATGTATATCTTTCAATAGGAACGTATCCTATCAATGTTTGACTTACATTATTCAGCTTCATCGTCATACCACGATCGGGATAAGGACTAAAAGTAAACTCTATAGGAGTTCCTTTGATATCGCCTGTCCAGGTGCCTTCCATGTCGGATACACTTTGTGCGGTTGAAACTTGACTGATGGCCATAAAGCCTGAAACAAGCAACAGAATGAATAGCTTTTTCATGATATGAGTAGGTTTAATTTTGTCGGAAACCGAGTGAGTGGAAGAAAAAGAAAAACCACGATGTACATCAGTATTTATCGTGGCTTCAGCCCTTTGGGCCTGATCAAAAGATTGATTGTCTGTGCAGGTAACAGGCGTATTCAAAACGCTCATTGGTGTTAACCAGGTTATCACCAAACCCGAACAGATAAATAAGATTAATAAAGCGAGCGTAAAAAATTCTACCATCCGCTAATGATTTATTTTATGTAAGACAATTATGCAATTTAAAGCAATACTCTTCACTTGTAAAGGTTTTTACCAAACTTTTTTATCATTCTTACCAAAGAAATTATCCCACTCACCCAAAAACATATGGATGAGAGCCATATTAAAACATCAAAAACAAGCCTAAAGGCTCGTTTAAGTTTTAAAACAATAATTCAAAGTGAAAAGGGCTTCTTGTAGCGGGATTGAATTTCTTAACGATGTAAGAATATGAACGCAATTTAATAGGTTTTTCGAATTTGTCAAATAGCTGTCACAAAATATTTTCTGTCTTTGCCAAGGCTCAGGCCTGTAAAAACCTTTAAAAGCCTTGTAAACATTGACTTTTCTGCCATTTTGTTACTTTTCAACAAAAATGAAAATTGTTAATAAAAACAAGCCTGTGTGCCCGAACCGGGCCTTGCTTACTGAAGGACGATCTGCCCTTTTGCAAGCTCTTCCCACAACTGCTCAATACCTTGCTGTAGAGAAATTTTGTGTTTCCATCCCAATTGATGAATGCGATTTACATCCAACAATTTTCGCGGAGTGCCATCGGGTTTCTCGGTATTGAATTTTAATTCTCCATTATAAGCACTGATGTTTTTAATCATCAATGCCAAATCTTTTATACTTATATCTTCTCCTGTTCCTACATTTATAGTTTGTGCATCGTTGTAATGCAGCATTAGAAAATAGCAGGCATCAGCCAAATCATTTACATGTAAAAATTCTCTTTTGGGTGTTCCGCTTCCCCATATCTCAACGAATGATTTTTCTTCTTCTTTGGCTTGAAAAAATTTTCGCAACAATGCCGGAAGTACATGAGAATTATTCAAATCATAATTATCATTTGGCCCATATAAATTGGTTGGCATTGCTGAAATAAAATTGCATTGGTATTGAAGACGAAACGCTTCGCACATTTTCAAACCGGCAATCTTTGCCAATGCGTAAGGCTCATTGGTAGGTTCCAATGCTCCGGTGAGCAAGTATTCTTCTTTGATGGGCTGCGCACTCATTTTAGGATAAATGCAAGACGAACCAAGGAACAATAGTTTCTTAACCTTATGCTCATAGGCTTGTCGGATCACATTACATTCAATCATCAGATTGTCGTAAATGAAATCGGCACGGTAAACATTATTGGCATGAATGCCTCCAACTTTAGCCGCAGCTAAAAAAACATAATCGGGTTTTTCATCGCTAAAAAGTTTTTGCACCGCTGCCTGATTGCGCAAGTCACACTCTGTTGAAGTGCGTGTGATAATGGTATTGTAACCTTCGCTTTTCAGTTTCCGAATCAATGCCGAGCCCACCATTCCCCGGTGACCGGCTACATATATACGATCGCTTTTATTCATTGCGTACGATTAACTTTCGTGGTAATTATAAATATCATGTCCACCATCTTTTAAATACTTATCGCGCTTAAATAGTTTTAAGTCGGCTTCAACCATTTCTTTAACAATTTGGTCGAGGTCATATTTGGGTTTCCATCCTAGTTCTTTTTGTGCTTTGCTGGGATCACCAATAAGTAAATCAACTTCGGCAGGGCGGTAGTATGCCGGGTCGATCATCACCACCTTTTGACCAATTTCCACTTTATATTCCGGGTGCTTTGATTCTGCTACAATAGCATATTCACTATCGCCTGTGCCTTTAAATTCTAAGGTTACGCCTATTTCGTTAAAGGCCATAATAATAAAATCGCGTACACTGGTAGTAATACCGGTTGCCACTACATAATCATCTGCTTGATCTCGTTGCAGCATCAGATACATGGCTTCTACATAGTCTTTAGCATGTCCCCAATCGCGCTTCGCATCAATATTACCCATATACATACGTTCTTGAAGTCCAAGTGCAATGCGGGATACCGCGCGTGTAATTTTTCGAGTTACAAAAGTTTCACCTCGTAAGGGCGATTCGTGATTAAACAAAATGCCATTCACTGTAAACATATTATAGGCTTCGCGATAATTAATCATGATCCAATAAGCATATAACTTTGCAACAGCGTAAGGCGAACGAGGATAAAAAGGAGTGGTTTCTTTTTGAGGAATTTCTTGCACCAAACCATAGAGCTCTGAAGTAGAGGCCTGATATATTCTACACTTATGGGTAAGATTGAGCATTCGCACCGCTTCCAAAATACGGAGAGCGCCCAATGCATCTGCATTAGCGGTGTACTCCGGAGTAGAGAAACTTACATTGACATGCGACATGGCTCCTAAGTTGTAAATCTCATCGGGCTGCACTTCCTGGATAATGCGAATGATATTGGCTGAGTCGGTTAAATCGCCATAATGCAATTTTAGTTTTACATCTTTTTCATGAATATCATTATACAAGTGATCGATTCGTTCGGTATTGAACAAGGAGCTTCTTCGCTTAATTCCATGTACCATGTATCCTTTTTCAATCAGCAGTTCTGCCAGGTAGGCTCCGTCTTGTCCGGTGATCCCTGTTATGAGTGCGGTTTTTTTCATTCCTTAAAAATTTAGAAAAGCAAGGTTGTGCAAAGATAACAATCGCCCAAGCAAGTGAGATCAAATCGATCGGATACCTTACATACTTTCTTACAATCAATTGTGAATAGACAAATGAAGAATAATTTCATAAAAGAATTTAAGGCGGTTGGTACTTGTTTAGTACATTTGCTTGATATAAGGCTACCGGCCTTTTCTGAAACAAAATCTTTTTCATCGGATATAGAGAACTAAATCTCCTTTTTTAACGTATAGTATCAATTACATAAACACAATATGTCAGCATCATCTCAAAGTGAAAACAATAATGTAATCCTTGATCAGAATGAGATTAAAAAGTTTTTACTGAAAATTGTCAAAAACTGGTTTTGGTTCGTCCTCTTTATAGCTATTGGGGCAGGACTCTCGGTAGCGTATTTATATAAAGCCATACCGAAGTATGGCGTTTCGGCTAGCATTTTAGTGAAAGAACAAAAAAATGCATTGGAAGATGCTTTTAAGTCCAGTTTGACTATGAGCAACAACCGAGAAAATCTGGCAAACGAAACCAAGATCATTACAAGTACTCGCTTGATTGAAAAAGTAGTGGATACTTTAAAACTGGATATCAGTTATCATATCAAAGGACGCATTAAAACCGGTGAGGTTTATAAAGGCACTCCTTTTAAAGTGGTAGGTCAGGTTCACGATCCAGAGCTTTATGGTGTACCTTTTAATGTTACCATTCAAAATGCTACTTCATTCAAATTAGAAGTAATAAAAGACGACTACTTGTTTACCAAGATTGGTCGGTTTAACGAACCTATAGTAACCGATAAATTCTCAGTGATTATTGAAGGAAACACCGACCAGATAAAATCGAATGCTCGAATCAATGAGATTGAATACTTGTTTATCGTTAATAACAGAAATTACCTCATTCGAAAATATCAAAAAGCACTTACTGTAAAACTAGAAGATGAAGCTTCGGTTATCAATCTGAGTCTTGAAGATGAAGTAACCGAAAAAACGGTTGACTTTTTAAATATGTTGGTCGATCTGTACATTGAAAATTCCGTATCGGTAATGAAACAGGTGAATGAAAACACCTTGGCATTTATTGACCGCGAACTGGAAGAAGTAGCCAATAGTTTGAATAGCGTGGAAGGAAATCTGGAACAATTTCAGAGACAAAAATCTTTGATAGATCCGAATCAAGAACAAAGCGCTTATTTCCAACGGATGATGGATGTGGATGCACAGCGCTCAAAATTAAATGTACAGTTAAATGCCTTAGATCAGATTTATCGCTACCTCACTTCAGGCGATGAAAATATGGCCATCGCACCCTCATTGCTTGCTGATCAAAACGATGCTTCGCTTAATTCTGCATTTAATGAATTGTATACATTACAGCAACGAAGAACCAATTTACTTTTTTCCAATACACCCAATAGTCCGGTAGTAAAAGAATTGGACAACCAAATATCATCGGCCAAACAGAATGTTATTGGAATGGTATTGAACATTCGTAAAACGATTGTAACCAATATCAATTCTCTTTCCAGTCAGGCAGGACAGTTCCAAGGGGCCATCCGACAAATGCCCACCATTACTCGTGGTTTGGTTAACATCAGCAGAAAAGTAGAAATCTTTGAAAAGATTTATCTCTTTCTTTTAGAGACGAGATCGCAAACCATCATTGCCCGTGCAGGTATTGTGGCCGACAAAACCATCATCGAATCTGCAAAGCCAAATGGTGTTGTAAAACCAGCTAAAGAGAAAATTTTATTTATGGGTATAGCGGGCGGTATCGCCATTGCATTCTTGTTAATCTTCGTCAAGAGTTTGTTCTACAACTACATTCAAACAAAAGATGATTTAAAAGAATTAACCACTCAACCCATTATAGGTGTGATAGCCCGATCAAAAGAAGCCGGTGAAGACTACCTGGTAGTGGACAAATATCCTCAATCGCCAACGGCTGAAGCATTCAGGGTTATTCGAACCAACTTGACTTATTTTAGTCCAAAATCGGAAAGTAAAATTGTTTTGATTACCTCATCATTGCCGGCCGAAGGCAAATCTTTTACTGCGGTAAATCTTGCTTCCATTTTAGCAAGAGCAAAAAAGAAAGTGATCTTATTGGATATTGATTTGCATAAACCCAAACAAGCCAATGCGTTTGACATTCAAAACGATGTAGGCTTAACAACTTATTTAGTTGGGAAGGCCAATATGAACCAAATCATAAAAGAAACGCCAATTCAGAATTTGCAGATCATTTTAACCGGTCCTCGAACACCCAATGCGGCCGAGTTGATATTAGACAATAGTTTAGTAGAACTGTTTGCTGAGTTGCGCAAGCATTATGAATATATCATATTAGATACTGCACCGGTAGGTTTGATTTCTGACACCTTATATTTAATGAAATACTCTGACATAAACCTTTATGTATTGAAAGCCGGTTTCTCAAAGCGCGATTTCGTAGATATTGCGCATCAGATTATGGATAAGAATCAAGTAAAGAGCATGAACTTTATTTTAAACAATGTTAATCCTAAACATATACCGGGAGGATACGGTAGCGGTTATTACAAGTAAGCATTGATGAAGGAATATAAAAACAAGAAAGGAAGCCTTCCGAATGCCATCCATTGTTTGAGAGAACATTTAGCTCCTTTTCATAAAAAGAGAGCCGCATTGCTTTCGGTGGTGATTTGTCTATCTGCAGTGCTCGATGTATTTGGACTGGCCAGTATATTACCATTAATACAATTGGCTGCCGATATGGATGCCATTCACACCAACCCATATTTAAATACAATGTATACTTATTTGGGGTTTAGTGAGCCCAAAACCTTTTTGTTGACTTTGATGCTTTGCACCTTATTGTTTTTTGTGCTAAAGAATGTTTTTGGCTTGTTGGTAAACTTTATGCAAACACGATTCTCAGCTGATGTGGCAACTTACTTAAGCAAAAACCAATTTTCAAAATATTACAGTTTTGACTTGAATCGTTTTCAGAGCATAAAGTCGAGTATAATTATCAACCATGTGTACCGCAATCCGCTTTCTTTTTGCGAGTATATATTAATGCCGGTCATCATGCTTTTCAGTGAGTCGGTAATATTTTTACTCATCATTACCGGAATTGCTATTTACAATATCGACTTGTTTCTTTTCACTTCAGCTGTAGTGATCCCAACTTCTTTTATTATTTATTATAGTATACGAAGTACCAATGCGCGGATTGGTAGGGAAATTGATGCGAACTATCCAAAAGCTCTTGCCGCTCTAACCCATGCCATTGATGGATATGTGGACATAAAACTTTTTAATAAAGAGTCGTATTATGGAAAACGATTTGTCGATGCACAGTTTAAATTACATAACCTTCATCTCAAGTCGTACTTTTTAAATATGGTTCCGTTAAGGGCAAATGAAATTGTGGCTTTGCTGGGTGTAGTGTCCATATTCATTTATGCTATTTTCTTCACCAACAATCAATCACAGGTCATATTATTTGTTGGTTTATTTGCTGCGGCTGCCTATCGCCTAATGCCTTCACTGACACGTATATTAAATTCATTATTATTCATCAAAAAAAATCAGGTGGCTATTGATAATCTTAATATTTACAACAAATGGTACAAGCAGGAGTTGGCCAATGAGCGACATGAGAAAATTGAATTTGAAAAAAGCATCTCGTTTGATAAGGTTACGTATCACTTTCCGGAAAGTGATGTAAAGGTGATTGACGAGCTTACCTTTACCGTTAACAAAGGAGAAACGATTGGTTTTGTTGGATCATCCGGATCGGGCAAAACCACTTTGATGAATTTATTGCTTGGATTCCATGAACCGGTAAGTGGTGATATTATGATAGATGATATTGCTTTGAACAAGACCTATCGAAAACACTGGCGAAGCATGATCGGATATGTAAAGCAAGATGTTTTTATGGTAGACGGTAGTATTAAAGAAAACATAGCTTTTGGAGAAAACGAAGTAGATGAAGTAAAATTAAAAAGCGCTATCAAACAGGCTTCATTAGATAAGTTTATCGATTCTTTGCCTCAGGGCTGGGATACACCGGTTGGCGAAAAAGGAAGTCGATTATCGGGTGGACAGAAACAGCGTATGGGAATTGCCCGAGCTTTGTACAATAATGCACAGATACTGGTTTTTGATGAAGCCACCAGTGCATTGGATGTTGAAACCGAGAATGAAGTTACTGAGGCCATAAATTCGCTAACCGATCATAATAGAACCATATTGATCATTGCACATCGTATAACTACATTAAAAAGATGTGATCGAATTTATGAGTTAAAAGAGGGGAAGATTTCAGCTGTTTATCAATATCGCGAATTGATTGAAAAAGTTCTTTAGTGCATTAAATCAGAACTAAATCAAAAAAGTCTCGTATAGGTTTAAGCACATTTCTTATTTTTGAAACAGACATCTGCATCTCCTGCTTTTTATGGAAAACAAACCCAGGATCATAATCGTAGTCGGTACCAGACCTAATTTTATTAAAGTTACCAGGTTTAAGTACGAAAATATTCAAATGGGATCTCCATTTGAGATACAAATTGTACATACCGGTCAGCATTACGATAATAAAATGGCCGACATTTTCTTCGAGCAATTTGAATTAACACCTGATTTTTATTTGAACATCGCACCTGCTTCTCCCAATTCGCAGATGGCTGAAATCATGCAAAAATTTGAAGAGGTTTTGCTTGAGCAAAAGCCCGATATGGTATTTGTAGTTGGCGATGTAAATTCAACTTTTGCAGCTGCTTTTACTGCCCATAAATGCGGGATAAAATTGGCACATATTGAAAGCGGATTGCGAAGTTTTGATCGCAGCATGCCTGAAGAAATAAACCGCCTTTTAACAGATGAGATCAGCGACTATTTTTTTGTAACCGAAGAAAGTGGAACCAGCAATTTGCTAAATGAGAAAAAAAGTAAAAATCAGATATTTGAAGTGGGCAATACAATGATCGATACTTTAGTTGCATTTGAAGACAAAATTCAACAAAGTACTATTGTAGAAACACTCGGCATTCAAAAGCAAAAATTTGTTTTGACTACTATGCATCGCCCGGCTACTGTGGACTCTGAAAAAGGCTTAGCACAATTGCTCGAGGTTTTTACTTTGATCTGCCAATCCTATCAATTGGTATTTCCCATTCACCCGCGCACGGTTAAAAGAGCTGAAGAATTTGGTTTGTATAGTTCATTTAAGTCTAATGCCAATTTAATTCTATGCGAGCCATTAGATTATTTTGCATTTCAAAAACTTATAGCCGACTGCGCATTCGTTATAACCGATAGTGGAGGTATTCAGGAAGAAACTACTTTTCGTCAAAAACCCTGCTTAACATTAAGACCCAATACCGAACGACCCATTACAACCACCATTGGAAGTAATACCTTGGTTAGTTTTGAAATTGAAGAGATTAAAAGATACATTCAATCGATTAAAAACAACACGTACAAGCAAGGAGTAATTCCGGATAAATGGGATGGACATTCCAGCAAAAGAATTTTAGAGATTTGTCAAGAAATAGTATAGTGAAGATTGTTTGAAAAGATGAAGTTTATAGTTTATAGTCGAGAAGATTCTGTACAGCCATTATCATTTGTTAATCAGAGTTGGCCGGTATTCTTCCTGCCAGAATATGCACAAAGCATTGAAAAGATCGGTATGGAATCGATGGTTTATTTTTTGGATGAGACCAATCAATCGGTGATGCCCTGCAAATTGTATCGAAAGAATATATTCTCAAGTTTACAGATTATTTGTGCTCCACATAAAAATGGAAAAGAGTTGTCTATAAATGATCAAGAACTATTTTTAAATGAAGTGATTAAACTATGTAAAAAGGATTCAATAGCAGATCGTTTTTTACAAGCAGAGCCTACGGGTTATACTTTAGCAAAACCAAAACAAACGCAACATTGTGCATTTGGAACTTATAGAACAGCATTGCAAACTTTGTCAGAAGAGGAAATTTTAAACTCTTTCAAAACGAGATTCAAACAGGGAGTAGCCGCTAGTTTACGAATGGGGGCGCAGAGTAAATTTGGACGTGAGCATTTTAACGATTTCTATACTCTTTATCAGAATACCATGTCGAAAGCAGGCATGCCGGTTGACCCTGCTTATTACTTTAAAGCATATTTTGAATTTTTAGCAGAGGAGAATGCTAACGTTGCGGTGGTTTATGAAAACAATGATCCGATTGGAGGGGTCTTTTATTTATCCAGCGGACATTCGGCTTATATCACTCATGCAGGATCTGACAATAGTGTCAGTAAAAACTATGGCGCTGTAAAGCAATTGCATTATGAACTGATGTGTAGGCTAAAATCAAAAGGGGTTCAATACTACGACTTTGCAGGAGTTCGAGTGGACAATAAAAATCCGAAACTTGATGGTATATTTCGGTTCAAAGCGGGCTTTGGAGGAGATCTCCATCAAGGCTATTTATGGAAACAAAATATATCCAATTTTAAGACTAATCTTCACGCTGCATTGCTTCGCATAAAGTTATTGGGCAAAGAAATTCCAAAAGATATCATAGATCAGCAAAACGCTTAGTACATTTGTGTCCCTTAATTGAGACCCGACCTATAAATGAACAGCACCGTTAAAAAGCTTCTGATCACATTCGATTATGAATTATTTCTTGGCAGCCGAAGCGGTAAGGTTGATTCTTGTTTAATGATTCCTACCAAGAAGATTCTAAGTGCTATGGAAGAGTACGGAATAAAAGCCATCTTTTTTATTGATACCACTTACTTATTAAAGCTGAAAGAATACAGCATCAAATACGATTTGTGTAAAAGAGACCTGGAGCGCATTGTGTTGCAGATTCAACAAATGATCAAACAAGGGTGCTATGTATATCCTCACATACACCCTCATTGGCTCGATGCGGAGTATCTTCCACATCTAAATGAATGGTCTTTAAAGAATATCTCCCGTTATCGTTTTGAACAATGCGATACTGCTACGCAACAAAAATTATTTTCTGAATCGCACTTGTATTTGACCGAGATTATAAGAAAGGTAAACCCTACCTATGTATGTGATATGTACCGCGCAGGAGGGTGGAGTTTGCAACCGTTTGAAATGTTCGAGCCATTGTTCAGGCAATATGGTTATAAGTATGAATCGAGTGTATTGGCTGGATTTTATTCTTTTTCGAATGCGCAACATTTTGATTTTAGTGAACATCCTTCAAAATACATTTATCGCTTTTCGTCTGATCCTTGCAAAGAAGAACTGAATGGCTTGTTTACAGAGTTCAGTAATCAATGCATATCCATCAGCAAAAAAAATGAACTCTTAAACAAATTCTGGCAAAAAATTGTAAAGCGCTTTTCAAGAGATTATAGTTTTGGCCGCGGAATAGGACAAAGCGAAAAAGCACTCTATCATGTAAAGCCTATAAATGCAAAGGGCATTCGATTGGGTGATTCGAATTATGAATACATCAGCATTGAAAATATGAGTGCGATAAAAAACAGTTTGTATAAAGACTTTTTTAATGTGCATGATTACATGATGTTTGTTAGTCATCCCAAAATGGTTACCAACCACAACCTATATTGTTTCAGTCGTTTTATGGACTCAATTTCAAATAGGCACTTGTTTGAAACTGACTTCAAAAGAATGATTTAATCAATTTTCTTTACGTATTTTTGAACATATTGATTGGATATTATATTTAATCAAACTTTTTGAATGATACGGCCATGATTTATTTAACCTTTGGAGATCAACCTTCGGGTGTATACAGCAGTCAGGTGATTGAGGTATGCAAACACCTTGAAAAATCTTTTCATATCCGGGTTAAATTAATTGCATTTATCTCTCTTCGCTCCTTTTTAAGTAATCGGTCAAAAATAAAGGCACAGTATAAGAATTCTGTTGTGCTGCCAATGTTTCCTAAAATGAGATATTGGCGCTTTAACCTATTGACTTTATCTTTTATAAGCGCTTTCAATCGAAAGCAATCCATCATTGCCCGAAATGTTATAGCCATGCAATTGGCATTGAAGCTTAAAAAATTCAGTTTAGCCAATAAAGTATGCTATGATGGGAGAGGTGCTATTGCAGCAGAATGGAATGAGTACAATGTTACCCCTGATGAGAAATTGAAAAGTGAGATTTTCAAATTAGAAGCCATTAGCGTTAAAAAAGCTGATTTTAGAATTTCTGTTTCTTCGCAATTAATTACCTATTGGGCTGATACTTTTGGTTATCAATCTTGCGAGCATGTTATTATCCCTTGCACTTCGATGAACCCTGAAATGGGTCAAAAAGTAATAAAGGATGAAGCCCGGAAAAAACTGAATATATCTGCAAATAATAAAGTCCTGATCTACGCAGGATCGGTAGCCGGATGGCAGTCGTTTGAATTGGTGCATAATTTTTTAAAGCCTTGGCTTCAGAAAGATACCGGGAACAAAATAGTTTTTCTATCCAAAGAAGATAAAAACATCGATTCGTTAAAAACTGAATTTCCGGAACAGATCATTCAAAAGTGGGTTTCCCATCAGGAAGTTGGGTCTATCATGTCGGCAGGCGATTATGGCTTGCTGATTCGGGAGAAGAGTGTTACCAATAGAGTATCATCGCCAACTAAGTTTGCAGAATATTTGGCGGCTGGATTGCCCGTTCTAATTTCAGATGGCATAGGTGATTATACTGATTTTGTAAGGGAACATAATTGTGGAATCATCGTAAATGGAAATATGCCCGCTTCACTTCCTGAAGTATCGAATGACGATCAATTCAGGTATAAGGAATTGGTTCACAATTTGTTTACCAAAGAAGCTCAAAACGAGAAGTACAAAAAGGTTTTAAAAAAACTAAATGAGTTGTAAAATATGAATACACGTGTTTTGATTACCGGTGGAGCCGGTTTTATTGGTTCGGCCGTAATCAATGATTTAGAAAAAGATCATGAAATATTTGTTATCGACAATCTCTCTTTTGGAAGTCGTTCATTTATAAAAACGGATGATGAACATTTTTTTGAAACCGATATACTCGACCGAAAAAAGATATTCGAAATAATGAATACCGTTAAACCGCAAATTGTGATTCATCTTGCGGCCATACATTTTATTCCTTATTGCAATCAACATCCTTATGAATCGTCCAATATTAATATTCAAGGGACCATCAATATGTTGGACGCCTGTGCTGAACAAAATGTAGAGAAGTTTTTCTTTGCCAGTACAGCAGCTGTCTATCCAATTTATGAAGAAGCGGTAAGTGAGGTACACCCCACCGGTCCACTTGATATATACGGATTATCTAAACTTACCGGTGAACGTTTGTGCAATGAGTTCTTTTTGAAAAGTAACATCACCACAATCGTCTGCCGATTTTTTAATGCATTCGGACCCAATGAAACCAATCCTCATCTGATTCCTGAAATTCAACAGCAAATAAATGAAGGGAAGCGAAAAATCTTTTTAGGTAATCTTACACCTAAGCGTGATTTTATTCATACCAGCGATATGGCTTCAGCGGTAAGAACATTATTGCAAAATGTAAAATCAGGAATTCATACGTATAATCTGGGAAGAGGAATAGAATATTCCGTAACCGAAATCGTTGAATCATTTGAAAGACAATTGAACGAGAAAGTACATATTGAAGTAGAAGCATCTCGTGTACGAAAAGTAGAACGTATGCATCTTCTTGCCGATGTTAGCAAACTAAAAGCATTGGGCTGGGAACCCAAAATAGGAATTGATGAGGGCATCAAAACCTTAATCGAACAATAAGTGTTTATATGAAGATTATTTTTTGCACCGATGGTATTTTTCCTTTGGCCGTAGGGGGTATGCAACGCCACAGCCGTTTGTTGATTGAACAACTCGCGCTTTATAAAGACATAGAATTACATGTGCTTCATCCACACAAAAATTCTAAAATATTTAAAAGTCTTCCTTCCATTATCGAAACCGGAATCGAGTATAAAAGAAGTGGCAAATACATAGCCGACTGTTATGAATACTCTAAATCAATATTCAGCTATATAGAAAAACACCCTGATGCACTGATTTATAGTCAGGGACTATCGGTTTGGTTCATGATCAGTAAATTGAAAGGAAGAGTGATTGTAAATCCTCACGGTCTTGAACCGTTTCAAACACAAACGTTAAAGGATAGAATTATCACCATTCCATTCCGATTTGTATTCAATCATTTGTTTGAACAAGCCACTCATGTTATCTCTTTAGGAGGAAGGCTCACAAAAATTCTAAACAAAAAAGCAGGAAAGCAAAAAGTAGTAACCATTCCTAATGCAATAAACTTACCACACAAACCTACTCGTGAAACATTTAACGATTGTATTCATGTACTCTTTGTTGGACGCTTTGCTTTTAACAAAGGGATTAAATATCTCATTGATGCCATTGATTTGTTAAATCAAGAAGGATTTGAACATAAATTCAAATTTACGTTGGTAGGAAAAGGACCTTTATACGAATCGATTGTCGGTCAAAGTTCGTTTTCAAATTTATCGTTTGCAGGTGCAGCATCGGATGAAGATTTGAAGAAACTATATATGGAAGCAGATGTGTTTATATTGCCCACTCTATTTGAAGGTATGCCTACAGTGGTTTTGGAGGCAATGGGATTTGCTTTACCTATTTTGGTAACCGACACCGGGGCCACTTGCTCTATGGTTGATGAAACCAATGGATATATTATTGATAAAAAGTCTGCTGCCGATATTAAAGAAAAACTGATCGAATTTTCAAAACTCAGTACTGAAGAAAGAAAGAAAATGTCTGATGCTTCTTATGATAAAGTAAAGCAGAACTTTACATGGGATCATGTAGCCGAATTGCATGTAGATCTGTTTAAAAAAATGTCAACATCAAAAGAGCGTGTATGATTATTTAAAACATAACAGCCATTTTATACTAATAGTATTTATATGGATAGCAGCCGGAATGGTTGTAAAGGAATCTGCTATGTTGCTCGTACCTGCATCCATACTGTTGTTTAAATTAAAAGGACGTTATGCAGAAATGCTCATCGGCTTTATTTTCATTCTAACAATGAGCGACAGCCGTGAAACTGAAATGGCTTTTGCCAAGACTGTAAAAGATATTTATCTCGTAATGATGGCAGGGTTTCTAATATTTGACAGAAAAACATTCCAACAAAAAAACACTTTTATACACCCTTTCATCCCTTTTTTGATTTGGTCTTCCGTGATGATATTTTTCTCACCTATATCTACTGTTGCAGCTCAAAAAACATTATCATGGGGATTACTATTCTTTACGGTTCCTGCCTTTTTCAATAAATGCATTGAGCAAGAAGGACTTACCTTCTTTCGAAAATATTTCTATCTCGTATTTTTTCTACTCGCTGCCGGTTTCATTTTAATGGTTCCATTTAGGGAAGCATTTTTTGTTACCGGTCGTTATAATGGTGTTATGGGGAATCCAAATGGAATAGGAATATTTTGCACATTGAATTTCTTACTATTCTTTTCTGTGAACACCCTTTACCCAAACGCGTTTGGAAAGCAAGAGAAACAAATTATTTACGGTTTGTTGTTGGCATCCATTCTATTCGCGGTTTCTCGTAACTCAATGGTTTCCATCATGCTGTTCTTACTGTTTGCCCGTTTTCATAAAATGTCTCCATTTGCAGGTTTCTCAATATTTATTGTTGTGATCATCGCTTATCAAATTATCAACAACAACTTAATTGAAATTTTACAGAGCTTAGGCTTAGGTGAATATTTGCGCTCTGATAATATTCAAAATGGAAGCGGAAGAATAGTGGCTTGGAAATTTGCATGGGATGTTATTCAAGAACAGTTTTTGATTGGAAAAGGATTCTCTTTTGATGAGCATATTTTTCACATCAACTTCGAAAAGTTAAGTGCACTTGGGCACCAAGGAGGTGTACACAATGTATATTTGGCGATGTGGCTCAATACAGGGTTGATTGGATTAATTTTGTTTTTGGTGGGATTTTTCATGACCACTTTTAAAGCATCACAAAACTCTTTTTTGGCCATGCCTGCCATGTATGCCATTATGTTTAGTATTACGTTTGAAGCCTGGTTGATGGGATCTTTAAATCCCTACACCATATTATATATTATATTGATGAGTCTTTTCATTACAAAAGCAAAAACCTTTGAATCAAAGAAAGAAGATACTGTTTCTGTACTTTGAGTTAGCGGGTTATTTTACTGCATGCATTGAGCATTTGGTTTCAAAACATGCAGTCGAAATTCATGTGGTTCGTTATCCGGTTAATTCAGTGGCACCCTTTCAATTTGATAACGGAAACGATCTGATTCGATACTACGAACGAAGCGAATTTTCTCAAGAGCAGCTGATACAGTTTTGCAGAGAATTGAATCCCGATTTAATTGTTTGTAATGGATGGAGTGATACATTGTATGTAGAAACCTGCAAACATTTTAAGAATCAAATACCATATGTTTTAACGTTTGATAACCCTTGGAGAAATACATTCAAACAAAATATAGCGCGTTTTGTCTCAAGACTTTTTTTGCTACCGCATTTCAATCAGGTATGGGTTCCGGGCGAAGCACAGTTTCAATATGCCCTTCGATTAGGATTTAAAGAGTCGCAAATAAAAAGAGGTTTGTACTGTTGCGATTATAATTTGTTTTCTAGTTATTACCATGAAAACAAAGAACTAAAAAAGAGAAATTTTCCTAAACGATTTTTATTTCTTGGGCGATATACCAAACTGAAAGGAGTTCAAGAACTTTGGGACGCATTCATGGCTTTACATAAAAATACTGATTGCGAATGGGAACTGTGGTCAATTGGTAAAGGCGATTTGGATTCAAAATTTCCTATACACCCAAAGATTAAAAACTTCGGTTTTGTTCAACCTTCCGAACTTGGTCATTTTATAAAAGAATGTGGCGTATTTATGATGCCCAGTCAATATGAGCATTGGGGCGTGGTATTGCATGAAATGACATTAGCCGGTTTGCCCGTTATTTGTTCAGACACTACATCGGCCGCGGATACTTTTGTTGAACATGGACAAAATGGATTTTTACATAAAGCCTGTAGCAGCGATTCCATATTACAGTATATGTCACAGATAACTAAATTAAGCAATGAAGAGTTATGGGAGATGTCGAAACAAAGTAATACCATTGGTCAGAGAATTAATTTTGAAACTTGGAGCGAAGATTTATTAAATTATATAAGTCGATAATTATTTATGTGTGGAATAAGCGGCATAATTGGCTTTAGCGACAAAGAAGAAGTTAGCAGACGAATTCAAACGATGACGGATGCTATCGCGCATCGCGGCCCTGACGATCAGGGTATATATGTAGATGATTTTATTGCGCTTGGCCACCGAAGATTGGCAATTATTGATTTGTCTTCCGCGGGACATCAGCCAATGTGGGATTTTGAAAAGAGATATACGATTGTTTATAATGGTGAGATTTACAATTTCAAAGAAATAAAGAGTCAGATTAATGATTATCCCTTCCAATCCAATTCCGATACCGAAGTGCTATTGGCAGCCTATAGAAAGTGGGGCTCAGGCATGCTTGAAAAATTAGCCGGCATGTTTGCCTTTGCAATATTTGATAAAGTAACAAATGAAACATTCATTGCTCGCGATCGATTGGGAATTAAACCTCTGTATTACTACCATCAAAATGGAGTTTTTGTTTTTTCATCAGAGGTGAGATCTTTATTGAAGAGTGGGTTTTTAAAAGCTGCATTAAACCACTCCGCTTTGGGCGATTATTTTTCGTATCAAACCATACATGCACCAAACACCATCATAGAAAATGTATTTTGTTTAATGCCCGGACATTTTGCTCTTATAAAGAACAAAGAACTTAACATTCATAAATATTGGTCATTACAAAATTCGATAGACAAAGATGCGATTCATCATAGCATTGATCAAATAAAATCAAATGTTAAGAGTTTGCTCTATCAAGCTGTTGAAAGAAGGTTGGTCAGCGATGTAGATTTTGGAGCATTCCTGTCCGGTGGAATTGACTCTAGTGCAGTTGTTGCGATTATGAGTGAAGTGCATTCCAAAAAAGTGAAGACATTCAATGTATCGTTTGATGAATCTGAATTCAGTGAAGCACGTTTTGCAAATATTATTGCAAAAAAATACAATACCGATCATACCGAAATTCGCCTGAGTCCGCAAATGTTTCTTGAGAGCTTACCGGAAGCACTTAGTGCTTTAGATCATCCAAGTGGAGATGGTCCAAATTCATATATAGTTTCTAAAGCAACTAAAAAAGGTGGCATTACTATGGCTCTCTCAGGATTGGGTGGTGATGAACTCTTTGCAGGTTATCCGGTATTTAAACGGATGCATTCCAATAAAGCTTTGAATTTATTTACCTCATTACCAAAACCCCTGAGGCAAAGTGCAGCAGGAGTTTTGGCCTATTTAAACAAAGGGCCAGCAAGCAAAAAATTATTGCAAATCAGTCAGGCTAAAAACAGTTCATTTGAAGAATTGTATCCGATTTGGAGAAAAATAGCTTCACAAAACACCATAAACAAATTACTGAGTTATGATGATACTCATACAAACTTTGTTTCAAAAATCATTTCAAGTGAGACGAGTGATTGGAGTAATTTTTCTAATCACAATTTGAGTAAAATCAGCATTGCTGAAATGACAACCTATATGCAAAATGTATTGCTACGAGATACCGACCAAATGAGTATGGCTGTAGCTCTTGAAGTGCGCGTGCCCTTCTTAGATCATCATCTTGTTGAATATGTTTTGGGCGTTTCAGATCACCACAAATTTCCTTCTTATCCTAAGAAATTATTGATTGAAAGTATCGAAGAATTATTACCCAGAGAAATTGTTCATCGTCCTAAAATGGGATTTGTTTTACCTTGGGAGCATTGGTTAAAAAATGAAATGCGCTCTTTTTGTTCTGAACGCATTGATGCGTTATCTCAAAGATCATTTATCGATGAAAAACAATTGCTCAAGCGTTGGAATCAGTTCTTGAAGGGTCGAAAAGATATCCGTTGGAATGATATGTGGATCTGCATAGTCTTGGAAGATTATATTCAAAAAAATAATTTGCACTCGTGAAAACGATCTTAACCTTTATCGATTGGTATCTTCCTGCATACAAAGCCGGAGGACCAATCCGTTCATGTGCAAATATGATTTCACATTTAAAGGATGATTTTAATTTCAAAATTATTTGTAGTTCATTTGATTTGAATGAATCAAAAATGCTAGACGGAATTGAAAGTGGCGTATGGACAAAAGCTCCTGATGGAACGGAAATCCTGTATATCAACCCACTCCAATTGAATTTTGCATTCATACAAAGAATGATCAATGAAGTGAACCCTGATCTAATTTATTTAAACAGTATTTACTCGAAATTTTATACTTTATATCCTCTGTGGGCCAACAAAAAAAGAAGCGATCATATTCCGGTGATCATTGCACCAAGAGGAATGCTGGGCAAAGGATCTCTAGCTCAAAAGGCTTTTAAGAAAAAAGTTTTCTTAATGCTTGCAAAGGCTTTGGGCTTGTTCTCAAATGTGGTTTGGCATTGCAGTACAGCACAGGAAAGTAAAGAAGTTGAAAAAACATTTGATTCGAAAAGCATAAGAGCATTGGCCATCAATTTGAGCGAAAAGAAAAAAATAGAATTTGTAGAAATAGAAAAAACAAAAGGAGATGTAAAGCTGATTTGGTTGGCTCGAATTTCATCTGTAAAAAATTTTAAAGGTGCAGTTGAGTCCATCGTTAAGATAAAACCAATGTATAAAGTTCAGTTTGATGTGTATGGACCATCAGATGATGAAAGATATTTCAACGAATGTTTGAGTATTGTTCAGACTGCAGCACCACATATTCGAATCAATTTTTTTGAAGCAGTGCCTCATCAAAAGGTTGGGAAACTCTTGAGCCAATATCATTTTATGTTTTTACCTACCTTTAATGAGAATTTTGGACATGGAATAGTTGATGCTTTTATGGCAAGTTGTCCGGTGCTCATCAGCAACACTACTCCATGGAAAAATCTAGAAGAAGAGTACTCAGGTATGGTGATAAACGGTTTCGACCCATCGGACTATGCTTTAGCCATAGAAAAGATTTGCAATATGGATCAATCGGCATATGATATATATCGAAAAGGTGCTTATAATAAAGCAATCGAAATCATCAACAACCCTGTTGCAAAAAATGCACATATAGAAATGTTTTCCAATAGTATAAAGCATGGGTGAAAACAAAACCAATTTGAGTCGTTACGACAATAGCTGGTATCATCCTGGAGCAAACGCATTGAAGCGTTTGATATGGTACTTTGTTAATGCCTGTTTTTTTATGTTTCCACTTTTTCCTTTTCAAGGATTTAAAATTTTTCTGCTTCGATTGTTTGGAGCAAAAATTGGGAAGGGTTTAGTTATTAAACCATCAGTAAGTATTAAATATCCTTGGTTACTAAAGGTTGGTGATCATTGCTGGATAGGCGAAAACGTATGGATAGACAATCTTGCTCTGGTTCAGATTGGTAATCATGTATGTCTTTCGCAAGGCGCTATGTTGCTTACAGGAAATCATAATTATAAAAAATCAACTTTTGATCTTATGGTAGGCGCCATAACTCTAGAAGATGGCGTTTGGATTGGTGCAAAGTCTATTGTTTGCCCGCGAGTTACTTGTCAATCACATTCTGTTTTAGCGGTAAATTCGGTAGCTGTTGAAACTTTAGAAGCCTATTGGGTGTATAAAGGAAATCCGGCCATTAAATATCGTCAAAGAAAAATTGATGAATAAAGAGAAATGAAGATCAGTATCATAACCATAACGTACAATAGTCAGGCAACGGTTGAAGACACACTTAAATCGGTACTTGAACAAGACTATCCGGATATTGAATATATTATAGTGGATGGTCGATCAAAAGACCAAACGCTAAAAATTGTCAATCGCTACTCCGATCGAATCAGCAAAATTGTAAGTGAAAAAGACAATGGTTTGTATGATGCATTGAATAAGGGAATTAGTTTGGCCACAGGCGAGGTGATTGGCATGTTGCATTCGGACGATGTGTATGCATATCCGCAGGCAATTTCAGATGTGATGAAACAATTTAAATCCGATTCAGCACTTGAAGGAGTTTATGCTGATCTGGTTTTTGTAAATCGACAAGATCCCAATAAAGTGATGCGCTATTGGAAATCGGGAGAGTATATTGAAGGATCTTTCGAGCAAGGTTGGATGCCTCCTCATCCTACATTTTTTGTAAGGAAAGATTGTTATGCAAAACATGGATCGTTTAATACTTCATTAAAACTCTCGGCCGATTATGAACTAATGTTGCGATTGATTCATATTCAAAAAATAAAAATCAAATATCTTCCAAGCACCTTGGTTAAAATGAAAATGGGAGGTACCAGTAATGTAAGTTTCTTTGTAAAGCTGAAAGCCAACATCGAGGATAAACTTGCCTGGAAAATGAACGGAGTAAAACCGGGATTCCTAACCTTTTTTAAAAAACCATTGCGCAAACTATCTCAGTATTTCAAAAGGACAGTCCAATCATTACTCAACTTTTAGAGGAACCGCTTCAATTCGACCTTTTTTTAGTTTCAAAATCATCCAAGTCAATATTGGAAGTGAGATTACTGTAATATAAATGGTGTCGTCCGCACCAAGGGTATTCAAATCGTGTTGAACAATATTATGCTGCATTAAATATTCTGCCAATACACTTATGGCATTGTTAAGAAAATGCAATAAAACCGGTAGCCAAATTGTGCCACTCCAATAGAACACATAACCTAATAAAGCTCCTAAAAGCATTCGTGGAACGAAACCATAAAATTGCAAATGCAATGCGCTAAATATAATAGCGGTGCACCATATAGCGGTGTGAATATTTCCAAACCACTCCTTTAACATTTTCAGCACAACTCCTCTGAACAGAAATTCCTCCCCCAAAGCCGGTAATAAGGCAATGATGAAAATATTAATCAGTAAGTCTGAAATGCCATTCATAACCAATAAACGCTCAGTAATGATGGCGGCAGCAGTCTCCTTTTCTTTCATCCACTGCTCTATCCCTATCAAAAATTCAGGCATTGAAATATGCGCATTCCAATAAACCAGAATATTAATCACAGGAATGAGCATGATGCTGATCAATATAGCATAAGCAATTTGTATTTTGTTTAGAGACTGCAACGGGAAAAAATCTGTAATTGAAATCTTGAAAAGTTTTGGAATCAGTAAGGCAGGAATTAAAAACATTCCAATACTTGAAAAAGATTGAAACAGCTTGAGAGCAAAAAGGTGATGAATATGATTGCTGGAGTTGAGTACCATATTCACTTCATCAAAGGATACACCCAAAATAATCGTAATCAGTAAAAAGGAGAAAAGGGTGATGACTATTGAGCTGATCAGAATAATTCCTAACAATACAAATAATTTACTGCTGTAGGGGGCTATTTTCCAGTCGGGTAACAAATTCATTCGTTTTGATGCTATTTTAAAATGGACTTAAACCATTTGATTGTATAATTTTGCAACGAAATTATGAATAAACATTGGCTTTGGTAAAAATCGGCACTATCGAACTGGGTGAATTTCCACTTTTACTTGCTCCTATGGAGGATGTGAGTGATCCTCCTTTTCGATACGTGTGCAAGCAGAACGGAGCCGATTTGATGTATACCGAATTCATTTCATCGGAGGGACTGATTCGCGATGCCGCTAAAAGCACAAAGAAGTTGGATATTTTTAGTTATGAAAGACCTATAGGCATTCAAATTTTTGGCAGTGAGATCAACTCAATGATCGAAGCTGCTACCATTGCTGAAGCTGCTCAGCCCGATTTGATTGACATTAATTATGGTTGTCCGGTAAAAAATGTTGCTTGCAAAGGTGCAGGTGCAGGTCTTTTACAAGACATTCCTAAAATGGTTGAAATGACTAAAGCTATTGTAGATGCCGTTTCATTACCGGTAACTGTAAAGACACGCTTGGGATGGGATGATCAAACAAAGAATATAGAAGAGGTTGCCGAACGACTTCAGGATATTGGGATAAAAGCACTTACCATTCATGGTCGAACACGTAAGCAGATGTATAAAGGTGAAGCCGATTGGTACTTAATTTCTGCAGTGAAAAATAATGCTAGGATAAAAATTCCAATTTTTGGAAATGGTGACATTGACAGTCCTGAAAAAGCACTTGATTATAAAAATAAATATGGTGTGGATGGAATCATGATTGGAAGAGCCAGTATTGGACATCCATGGATTTTTAATGAAATAAAACACTATCTAAATACCGGTGAATTCTTGCCAGCACCTGAATTAAGCGACCGATTATTGGCTTGCAAAACTCACTTTGATAAATCGATTGAATGGAAAGGACCCATAACAGGGATTTATGAAATGCGCAGGCACTATAGCAACTATTTTAAAGGCTTAAGTCATTTTAAAGAATACCGTATGCGTTTGGTAACTGCTACTACACCGCAAGATATTTACTCAATTTTAGAAGAGATACAATATTCATATGGTGATTCAGATGTTTATCAGGCATCCTAAAAACTGAAAGGCAGCCCTTTTACGAGACTGCCCTTCTATAAAAAATAAAATCTTTCTATTTATTTAAGCGAAAAGTTTACCGGTAAGTTAAACTGTACCGATACGGCTTTACCTCTTTGTTTTCCAGGCGACCATTTGGGCATTGACTTTACTACACGAACCGCTTCCTCGTCAATTGCAGGATGTACACCTCTTAATATTTTCAAATCTTTAATAGATCCTGTCGGGTCAACGACAAAGGTTAGATATACTCTTCCGGTGATATTATTCTCACGAGCAATTGCAGGATACTTAATATTGTTTTGCAAGAATTTTACTAAAGCAGCTTCTCCTCCAGGAAACGAAGGAGGATTCTCAACCACTAAAAATATTTCAGGCTCATCAACTTCTTCTACTGTATTTTTTACTTCTACTACTACGGTGTTTTGATCCGCTTCTGTATCTTCAATGACTGCTTCATTTTCAATCACTTTATCGTCTTCAACAATATTTAACACCTCAACTACCGGTGGAGGTGGCGGTGGTAGTTTTTCTTCTTGTTTAGTGATAGGTATCATCTCTTCCGGGACATCGTCAATATTTAACTGACCCAGACTGTGTGCAGAGCCATCATAGCTTTTCCACTCAAATGCCAACAGTGTAACTCCAAGAGCTGCAGCAAGACCAATTTGAAAGAACAACTTGCGTTGCTTTTCAAGGTTTGCACTATCTGATTTTTTTGCTTCCATTGATCGTATTATTTGTGAAAGGTAAAAACTTCTCTAAAATTTGAAAGGCCAAGATACCAAAAAAACATCCAACAAGATTCGCAATTGTGTCATAAATATCTCCAAACCGATTTGGGATCAAATATGCTTGTATCAACTCGATGATGGATCCATATACCCAAGCAACAGTTGCAGCCAATATTGGAAGTTTATAACGCAGATTCAAAACGCTATATTGTTGGTTACCTGCCGATATGAATAAATACGTTAAAACACCATACATGAATACATGAACCAACTTATCAAAAGTAAAGAGACTAAATAAAGAATAATCCGGCAGGCTAATACCCCCTATAAGACTCAAAACCAATATTATAAGTGCCCAAAGTACACTAAGTACTCTAAAGGAAAATCGCATTTGAATTACTGACCAATAGATGCTTTGTAATCGTCAGCCGATAGAAGCGACTCTATTTGAGATGGATCGCTTATTTTTATTTTAATCATCCAACCACTACCATAAGGATCTTTATTAACGGATTCAGGATTAGCGGAGAGTCCATCATTTACTTCGGTAATTTCGCCTGATAAAGGCATAAATAAATCTGAAACAGTTTTAACAGCTTCAACAGTACCAAAAACTTCATTTTGATCCAATTGGTCGCCTTGTGTTTCTATTTCAACATAAACAATGTCGCCTAATTCACCTTGCGCAAAATCCGTTATACCAACGGTAGCTAAATCGCCTTCAATTTTTATCCACTCGTGTTCTTTGGTGTACTTTAATTCTGATGGGAAATTCATAAAATATTTTTTTTCAAAAATACATTTTATTTTTTCTATTGAGCTAAGGTGAATCGAATACTTACCCCTGCGGAAGTATTAGCCGTAGGAAATGCAGTTGAGATAACCGGCTCATTAATAATTCGATCGAAAAAGAGCTTAACATTAAAACGTTCGTTCACCATATAGTCGGCAGCAAACTTCATAGTGATCACATCCATTCCTCCGGTAGGTTGATTGGTGCCTTCTTGCATTTTACGAATGATTGTAGCGTTTCTTCGATAAGCAAAATCACCTGTTAAGTTTAAATTATTATTAAAATTCGGCCTCTTGCCTCCGATCTTAAATGGGAAAACAAATTTCTTAAATCGATAACCTAATCCCACTACAATTTCATTTCCTTTTGTTTCCGTAAGTTGTATGTTGGTATATGATAATGCAAGATTTCGATCACGTTTATATTCAAATCTTGTGCTCAGATTATTTTTCCATGTCATATCCACTCCCAATAGAGGACTAAACTGCTCAGAGATACTCACTTGTGTTAATTCGTATCGAGGAATAAAATTATTGTTTGCATCTCGAGCCGACTGGTCATTTAAATACGAAAGATTGTATGAGTAAGAATTCACATTATAGGTTGATCTATAGGAATGTGAAATGCTCATGCTTTGAAATTTATTTCTGAACCATGGTATTTTCATAAATCCATCGAATGTGATTCTCCAATTTGGAAGCGGAATTGAAGGGAAAGGATCAGTTTTAACTTTCTTAGGATCTGCACCACTATAAGCAGCTAAAAATGCATAGGTCAAAACTTCTTGAGAACTAGGTCCGTATCCGTCATAGAAACCACTCGTGTCAAATCCTACAGAATTAGCATTGGCTTGAGCCAATCGCTCAGATATGATGATTCTGTACTCGTCAAATTGTTTGAACACATCCGAAACATAATCTTTGTCTTTCTTAAATGCAGTAGCCCATGTTATGTAAGAGACGCTAAAATTGCCCGATTCAATTCGTCCCGAAGGAGTATACAATCCCTCATCGCTTACATCAAAGTTTTCTGAAATATTGTTGGCAAAGTTCCGTGTTGCATTTAATTCAATTCTAAATCCTTGAACCGGTTCAATGGTTAATCGTGCAGTGAGATTTTCTAATAAACTGTTTTGATACTGTCCGTTAAACAAGGTGTCATTGGATAGCCATTTATTACGTGCTGCCTTTCCACGCAGGTCGGCTTGGCTACCGGCAACAAAAGCAAATCCGGGAGCATTTAAATCAAAGTTATATCCAGAAAGCTGAGCATAGGGAACAAACCCGGGCAACATGGTTCCATTGGTTTGGCTGTAGGTTAAATTAAATGATTTAAGTGAAAACAATGCTCGCAAAGCTGCCCTGGCAAATGGACTTAGTTCACCTTCTTTCTTTTCTTTTTTCTTCTTCCCTTTTATGGTGTCATTTGCATTTTTGGGTGGCTCTGCTTTTGGCGGAGGTCGCTTTGGAGTTTGTTGTCTAGGTTTTTGAAGCTTCTTATAAATTCCAAATTTATTGTATAGTGATGCAAATGTAATATTGGCACTTACCTGCTTAGTATTTGAATTTTGGATGGTATTACCAATCCCGCTTCGCACAAAACCACCTTGTACGCTATCATATACCAAAGGTGCAGATACCCATGAATAATCAAATCCGTATTTTCCATTTACATTGATCCAATCAACCAATGGAAATTTATTCAATGGAACATTGTAACTTATATTTCCTGCGTGACGGTAATCAATATTACGTCCTAATTTTTTGAGATTGGTTTTTACTGAATCTCTTTTTTCCTCTGTATCAATTTTTCCTTCCGGTTCATCGATACGAGCAAGATTCCTAGAATTAAAATCAAACTTAAGCGCTTTAGTTAAATCGTATCGAATATCAAACTGCCGGGTCCACTGAAAACTTTTATTGTAAGTGGGATTAATTAGAGCATTAAAACTGGCATTGTTGCGAATTAAACTTTCGCCATACACTCGGTCAAGATCTGTTCTAAAATTGATGGCCGATGGACCGGTGTATAAGTTAAAGTCCTTTATAAACCTTACATATTTTGAAGATAAACTCTTTGACTTTGAGAATGGCGACCAACTTTTTGGTTGATTGTTAAAGTTGTAGCCCAATGCATATTTTGTGGTACGAAGTATATCAAATTCGGTATTGATGTTTCGTTTAAATAATTCGCTATATGCGTAAGTCAGATTAAAGTTTTCAATGCTATAGAAATGTGGCTTACCCCCTTTTACTTTATTTTTTCTAACATTGGTAAAATTGATTCCTCTGCGTTCTACCACATCTTCTGCTCTTCGTCTTATTTCTTTCTTCTCACTCTTTGTTTCAGCATTATCCAAAGCCGTTTGAAATTCAATATCCGGGTTTAATGGATCGTATTTTGGTCTTTTAATTATGGTTGAATAACCAATGTACATAGGTAAACTTAATCCAACATTTTTTGGAACAAATTCACCTAGCTGAAGAGTCGTTGCTAAATCAAATTGTGAAATCTCGTCTAAACTTCGTTCGTTCAGTTTCTTTTCTAATCCACCATATCCATATGAACTACGACTACCCGAGAGGGTAAGATTTCCTAAACTGGCCAGCTTTGCTGATACTCTGGCATTTGCTGCCCATCCTCCACTGTTATCAAAATCTGTCATGCGCAATTCGTTTACCCATACTTCAACACATTTTGGTAAATGATCATCATTCGCATACTGATCTTTTGGATTTCGGATTCCGACCATCACTGTCCGTACATTTCCTAAATTGGGATAGCCATTGATGGATATCGTGTAAGCCGAAGTAACCACTGCCGAGTAAGGTGAATTATAACTGGCACCTGGCACTCCACTTTCAACTCTCGAATTTCGAATTTGCTTTGCTCGTGTTAGTTCGTCAAGACTTATTTCTAAAAAGTTATCCTCTGGCCAAACCTGAAAATCTGAATTATTGCCCCAAGCAGTAGGAGTAACCGGTATTTCGTATTCATAGTAGTTACTGGTAAAATCAGTACCCAATCGAATAAATACCGTAACATCATTTTTTTTCAAATCCAAGCCATCATCACCATCCTCGGCATGGATATACATTTTCAACTTCTTATAATTTCTGAAATCGAATTCAAGATTTTTATAAGCCGCTCGTGCATCTCCATCTTCTAGATTACAAACTTTTAAACTCATAGATTGCTCATTCAACTCTTGGAGGTTGGTTGATGCAACATTTATTTCACGATCAATTCCAGGAGGAAGAATGTAGTTGATGGGCTGTCGGTTTCCATTTTCTTCCAGATTGACATACGAAACATCAAACTGAACATTAGGGTCGGTTGGGATATACTCACCAGGCGATCGAATGTCGTACACATACTTTCTCCATTCGCCTCTTAACAATTCCAAGTTTGCAAAACGTACGATAATACTATCGTTAAACCCTTTTAAAAACATTCGTACAAATTGAATGGATTTAAAGTCTTCAATATTGTTGACATTGGTTTGAGGGTTGTTTACCGGAATTTTAAATTGATACCAGTCGACTGTTTTCACGTCACCGTTCTTTGTTCTTACTGTAGCAGTTACTTTATCGGTAATAAAATTCTGTCCTACATTCAAATTGTTTTTATTGATCAACACTTTGTATTGATAATAACTTTCAGTGGTATTTAAGGTATTGTCCCGATTGATGTCTTCATTATCAGGAATGTTTGTAGCAGAAGCTGTAAATGTTCCACTGGAAACCGGTGAGTTTCCTTCTTGTCCATTGTATTTCTTATATCGATTTAATATACCTGCTTCCGGACTATCGAAAACCCCATCGCGGAAATATAAAAAGTTGTCGGAAGATGGGTCGGCATTTGCTTTCAGGTAGGCTTGTGATGAAGTTCCGTATAAGGCAGCAATTGAATCCAGGAATTGTGTTTTGAAAAACACTCTTTCATCCGCATCGATCAATCCATCTAAACCAACATCCTGCTGTGTTCGTGATGCAGGATCGTTATCAAACGCATTTACAACGGATTGAATGGTTGGAATAACTCCCCAAGGAGTATTAATAGTAGGATTACTTACGGTATTGGTTGGTAATCCATTCTCAAAACTTTTCTTCCCATCATTCAATACGTCTTCACTAATATTGCCTAAATTAAAATACAACTCTCCATTATTGCTTTGTAATGGATTATCAGAATTGTAGGGATCCATCATCCAAAATTGGATGAACTCAATATTAGCCGATTCAAAATCAGATGTTTCAATTCTTCTTTGAATTCCTCCCCAACGATTTTGCGGATTTAAAAGGTTTCCATTGGCGTCAATATTATTAACATCGTAATTATAAGGTCCTCTTTCTTTCGGATAGTAACTCAAATTCATGGTTGGCAAGGTAGTCGCCTGTCCATTGGGCGATTGCTTAAACGGGAATATTTCAGTTTCTAAAACTTCTCGTACACTGTTGTCTGAAAGCATATCATCTGTTATGCCTGCAGGTTGCACATTGTTGTCTCTATAAAAAACAGAAGGGTCTATATAATACCAAGCCAGTTTTGCACGTCCGTAGCCGAAGGAAGGATCGTTCACTACACTTCCTTCAGGGAATAAATTGGGCTGTCCTTGTGGAGTACTGGCAATAGACCAGGTTCCAGGATTTTTTAAATCAATGGTGCTTCTGCTTCCCTCAAAGTCATCTATATAAGCTGTTCCTTTTTTACCAATTGCTCGAGCATTTCCTGGAAATAATCTTGCATACTCTCCGGTAACCGTAATATCTGAACGCTCCTTAGTTTGAATCAATGGAAGCTTATCAATCATCTTTGTAAGGAATCTTGATTCTGTCCTCCATGTTCCATCTACTCCGGCTATCCAATTTGAAATAGGTTCATCGCCTATATTTATCTTTTGCGTAAGTGGTCTTTCGTGCAAGTGGAGAATACTAGAGCCAAATACTAGATTCTTGTTCACTTCATAATCCATGTGCAGGCCATACAAAGTTTTCGTTTGAATGCTAAACAAGGATTGGCTTTCTACTGATATGTTAAGTGGCATTCCTGAATTGAGCACACTTTGATTGATAATCTTAACACGACCTAAGTTATAATCAACTTGAAAATCCACATTTTCTACCAAAGGAATTCCACCCGCTGTAACTTTTACAGCTCCTTGTGGAATATTAATGGCATTTAACGAAATGTCAGAACTAACACTACTTTGGTAGCTTCCTTTTAAAAAGTACTTATTTTTTTCAGGTAGTTGCTGTGCGGCTGTTCGGGTGGAATCATACAATTCTTCGAAAACATATTTATTGGCTTGCACCGGATCAACAAATCGAGTTCTTAAAAAGGATCCAAAAGGTTCCCTCACCGGAAATATAACTCTTCCATTATTAGTATTGATTGTAATATTGTCTACAAAATCAAAAACACCATCTGGTTGAGGATCATTTTGTGCATTGAGTTTATCCAGATTCAATACATTGATTAATGGTTTCCCATTCACTGTAGTTTCCGATACGGGAACAGGTAAGTAATTGATAAAAGTACCGGTAGCATCATCGCTATAAATAACATCCAACTTAAATCCCTCACGGCTTACTTGATAAGCATTCAGGTTGTAAATGTTTTTCATCATTAAATCCCATAAAGGATTTTCAACATCGCCCGATGTAGTGGTAAGTTTTGTACTAACGTTAGTGCTCTTCAATAGTTTTAAGTAAAGCGCATTGGGTGGATTAAAACCGTTGGTAGTCAAATCACCCACACGATAAACCTGACCATTAACGGTATATTCATACGCTACCGCTAAGACTTCATTTGCATTGAGAGCAAAATTAAGTGAGAGATAACCTAATGTTGGATGGAAAGTATATTCATTGGTATTGAGCAGTCGTGCATTTTCTAGTTTCTCATAATCTCTTGATAGTTTAAAATCAAAAGAACTTCCTAAAGTTTGTAGAGCGCTTGTACCTGCAGGATCATTGAAGTCACGAACCTGATTATAGGTCGTGTTCATTGTGTTGTACAAGGTGTTGCTATTGTTATCGGGAAAAGGTCCAACGCTGCCAGGGGTCACTAAACCTGTAGAATTAAAATAGGTGCTCTCTCCCAAATCCATGTAGGCAATAATATTACGTGTATTGTCCACTACACTAGTCCTATTAGTAACCCATACTTCAATCTTAGAGATGTTTGTATTGGAATTAATAATGGGTAAAGTACTCAGTGCTTGATCGTATCGGTCCTTAAAGTACTGACTTAAGAAAAAGTGTTTGTTCGATTCATATTGGTCGGCTTGAATTTCAAACTCATTTGTTTGCGCTCCATTACTGATGGTAATGTTTGAGGTTTGCCCTTTTTCTTGCGACAATACACCGGTTAAAGTAAGTCGGCCAAATTTAAATGCGCCTTTAATACCGAATAAACTTTGACTCCCCTGAATCAGAGTTCCGGTTAATGGAAGCGTAACATTTCCTGCTTCAATTTTTTGAATGATGTCATCTTCATTACCGGTATAATCCATTTTGATTTGATTCTCAAAATCAAAACTTGCTTCGGTATTGTAATTGATGTTCATTTTCAATTTCTCTCCAATGTTACCAATTACATTCAGCTGAATTCGCTCTCTGAAGTCGAAGGTGGTTACTTTTCTTTGCTTTTCTGGTATTCCGGGATTCTCATTTTTAGAAACATTTAATCCAAAAGTTAATTCGGCTGATCCTTGTGGTCTAATGTCAATTACATTTCCTCCAAATATTCGATCAAATGCTTCGCTATTCACATAGAGCTTCGGAATAAGACTGTTTTTCTTATTGATTAAATCGTCTTCAGCGGCTCTTTGCTTCCAATAATTTTTAGTTGATTTAGAAAATTCTGAATCTACATATTCTCTAAAGGTCATATAAGTAGGATCCCTGAAAAACAAATTTCCAACTCCTTCCTGAATATTATATTCATTGGTATTTGGGTCGTACTCTACCGTAGTCGAAATATTACCGGGATCATTAAGATACAAACCGCTGCTGGGGGGTGGATTCGATATGGGGTCGGTAATTCTATCTTCAAAAGGGTACGGCAATGTTACAGGACTGTCTGTTTCCATTGGTTGAAGTGCCGAAACAATGGGTTCTTCAAATAGATCGTAAGATGCCTCATTGCTGACATGAATCGTTTGAGACGCCAACACCATTCCAATGATGGGTATACCTGCTACGGGTACTAAATATTTTAAAAACTTACTAGCTTGCAAAACGGTCTTTTCACTTCTTTGGCTAAAAATAGCGGTCTAAAAGTAACATTAAAAATACATACCCTTAGATTTTGATCCAAGACATTCAAAGGAGTTTTTCAACGATGCAATGATGAAAAGTTATGGAGGTTTACAGTTGACTTAAAGCTGCTTTTAAAACTTGTTCAACATCCATTTGATCTGTTTCATTCCGCAAAGCATGATCGAGTGCTTTTTCGGCTTGTGACCGAGCAAATCCAAGAGTTAGTAAAGCGCTTAACGCTTCATCTCGAACCATATTGCCATTTGTTGATACAAAATCAGAAGGATCATGTTCTTTCAAAAGTTTATCTTTCAAATCAATGATAATACGTTGTGCAGACTTGGCTCCAATGCCCTTGATGGACTGAAGTACAGGAGCATTTCCACTAACAATACATTTGTGAACTTCGGGAGGACTGAGTGAACTCAATATCATTCGTGCGGTACCTGTTCCAACTCCGTTAACTGATATAAGATGCTTAAAGAGTTTTTTCTCTGCGTCATCCGCAAATCCATATAACGTATGACTGTCTTCTTTAACGGCAAAATAAACATACAGTTTGCCAGCATCAATGTTTTTCAATTGTGCATAGGTGTGCAATGAAACTTGAATATGGTATCCTATTCCATTAACATCTACAACAAAATGTGTTGGAGTTCGCTCAATAAATTTTCCGCTGATATACTCAAACATATTCCTTTTTTATGGTATTATTCGTTCTCTCTTTTGATTGGGCATCCACAACGGCTATGGTAACCATGTTTACTATTTCACGAACACTGCTTCCCAACTGAAGAATGTGGACCGGTTTTTTCATTCCTAAAACGATCGGACCAATTGCTTCAAATCCGCCCAATTCTTGCAATAGTTTGTAGGCAATATTTCCTGAATCTAAGTTAGGGAAAATTAATGTGTTGGCTCCTCCTGTTGCCAAAGGACTAAAAGGAAAGTTATCTTTCAGCAATTGTGTATTGAAGGCAAAGTTGCCTTGCATTTCACCATCTACAATTAAATCGGGATGCTTTTCTTGTAAAATTTTCACTGCATCTCTTACCTTTTTAGTGCCGTCTTCTTCGCTTGATCCAAAATTAGAATAACTCAACATAGCAATTCTAGGTGTGATGTTAAATTCTTTAATGGTTCGTGCAGTAAGTAAAGTAATCTCTACCAATTCTTCAACGCTTGGGTTAACATTAATGGTGGTGTCGGCTAGAAAAACATAACCATTTTTTGTAATGATAATATACATACCCGCCACTTTTGAAACTCCTTGTTGGGTTCCAATGATTTGGAGGGAAGGTTTTATAGTATCGGCATATTTTCGCGTAAGTCCTGAAATCATTGCATCCGCAAATCCTTGTTCGACCAACATGGCTCCAAAATAATTTCTTTCTTTCATTATTTTGTTTGCTTCATATCGTGTGAAGCCTCTTCTTTTTCTTTTCTCGAATAGGAGTTCGCCAAACTCCACACAAGATTCCGTTTCTTCTCTTGGGTCAATAATGCTGATATCACTCAAATCCAAATTATTTTCCTCGATCAGAGATTGTATTTTCTCTCTATTTCCTAATAAAATTGGAGTGGCAATATTTTCTTCTTTTACAATTTGAGCCGCTTTTAAAATTTTATAGGTGTCTGCTTCGGCAAATACAACTCTCTTTGGATCTTGTTTTGCCATATTGGTTATCACCCGTGTTAATCGATCATCTCTACCCAATCTTTTTTCTAATTCTTCTCTATACCCTTCCCAATTAAATATTCGATTTTGTGCTACGCCACTGTTAATGGCTGCTTGAGCAACAGCAGGTGCAACCGTTGTGATTAAACGTGGATCGAGTGGTTTTGGAATAATATATTCTTTACCGAATGTGATGTTTTTTTGATTGTACGCCAGATTTACAATTTCAGGAACTGTTTCTTTTGTCAATTCCGCTAATGCATACACCGCAGCCAATTTCATCTCTTCATTTATTTGGGTGGCTCTAACATCTAACGCTCCTCTGAATATAAAAGGAAATCCCAATACATTATTTACTTGATTTGGATAATCGCTTCTGCCTGTTGCTATAATAATATCATCTCTTGTTTTTACCGCAAGATCGTACGCGATTTCGGGATCAGGGTTTGCTAATGCAAAAACAATAGGTCTGTCTGCCATGTTTTTCAACATCTCTGGCATTAAAACATTTCCTTTGCTCAAGCCAAGAAATACATCCGCACCTTTTATCGCTTCATCCAATGTATGGACGTTTCTTGAAGTGGCAAAAAACTTTTTGTTCCCTTCAAGTTCTTCACGATCAGTATGCAATACACCTGTACTGTCGAGCATTATAATATTCTCTCTTTTGGCACCTAAAGAGAGATATAATTTTGTACATGAGATAGCTGATGCACCTGCTCCATTTACTACGATGATTACTTCTGAGATCTTCTTTTCAGCGATTTCTAACGCATTAATCAGAGCCGCTGCAGAAATGATTGCGGTTCCGTGTTGATCATCATGCATCACCGGAATCTTCAAATCTTCTTTAAGCCTCCTTTCTATTTCAAAACACTCAGGGGCTTTTATGTCTTCCAAGTTTATTCCTCCAAAAGTTGGTGAGATGGCTTTTACAATCTTTACAAATTCATCAACATTGGTTTCATTAATTTCTATATCGAACACATCAATGTCAGCAAATATTTTAAACAACAATCCTTTTCCTTCCATTACTGGTTTTGATGCTTCAGGACCAAGATCTCCCAAACCCAGTACTGCAGTTCCGTTTGAAATCACAGCAACTAAATTCCCTTTTGCAGTATACTGATAAACAGATTCTGGATTGTTTTTAATTTCTATACAAGGCTCCGCTACACCAGGTGAATAGGCCAATGACAAATCACGCTGCGAGCTGGTTGGTTTGCTTGGTATTACTTCTATTTTTCCAGGACGTCCTTGTGAATGATAATCGAGTGCGTCTTGCTTTTTAACTTTTATCCCCATACAATATATCTATACGATCAAATTATTTTTTTATTGATCTGTTTCAATGGCAGTAAATTTAAATGCGAAAAAAAAGCTAAAGCAAATGCTTTAGCTTTTAATGGTTATTACGAAATTATTATTTGTGAGAAATAATCAATTTAGTTGTGCCAGCATGTTTACCGTTGTTCATCAACGAGCAAAAATAAACTCCGTTCTGCAACTCTTTAGTATCGATCAGTAATACGCCTTGCTTTTTAGTAATCGGCATTTCAATTACTTTGGTTCCTAACATGTTATAAATTTCTAAGCGGTAACTGTTGTTGTCATACAACTTATAGTTTAACATGGTAAAGTTATCGGCAGGATTTGGTCTTGGTGTGGCTATATAAGATTTAGCACTTTCATTTATCGAAGATGTTAATGTTACATCATATCCAAATGTAAGACTGGCTGAATCAGAAGGATTATTTACATCATAAAATCGATAGGTAGCGGTACTAGAACCAGCAATACCAAAATGATTCAACTGACTCTTAAAAGTATTATCCGCAGAGCCTCCACTAATGGTAGCCGGAACCGGAGGATAGGTAGTATTAAATCCCCAGCAAGAAGTGATGAAACAGAAGTTATTATAATGTCCTGGAGCTAAAGTTTGACTAGTTCTTTCAAGAGAAACATCCATTGAAGAAACTCCATTATTTTGAATAGTCACATGGGCATCTAATGGTGGGTCATTCACCGTTCCACTCATGTTTAATGTATAATTGGTTAGGAATAGATTCTGAGCGAATAAAGTTCCTGAGCAGATCAATAGACTAAATAAAAATGTAATAGCTAGATGTTTACGCATTTTTAGTTTAATTTTTGGTATTAACTCACAAATATAGCTATAAATAATGAATATGTAAATGTCATTTTTTGGTATTTTATTACCATGATTTGCAATTCTTTATAAGATTTTGTTCATTTGAGATACGTTTTCAATATCTCATTACACTAACTAAAATCTAATATCTATGAAAAAACTCTTTACTCTAGGAGTTGCTTTTTGCTTTTTGAGCATGGCAACTTTCGCACAATCACAGCGTCTTGTTTTGTTTGAGCAATTTACTCAAGCCTCTTGTGGACCATGTGCCGCTACAAATCCTTCATTAAACCTTTTATTAAACGGTAACGAAAATAAAATTGTCAGCTTAAAGCATCAAACCTCTTGGCCAGGGACTGACCCAATGAACACACAAAACCCAAGTGATGTAGCTACTCGTGTTACGTATTACAATGTAGGCGGGGTACCTGATGCAGTTATTGATGGAAATGCATGGCATAATCATCCTGCAGGAGTTAATCAAACCTTAATAGACAACCGTTTTAATGCACCCTCAAATTTTGAAATAGAAGTTTTGCATTCGTACAATACGGCAAAAGACACAATGTTTATCACCGTTGAAGTAACTGCTACGGCTGCCATCAGCACTCCAAATACTGTACTACAATTGGGTGTTGCTGAACGTAATATTTATTTCGCAAATCCTCCAGGATCGAATGGTGAAAAACATTTTGAAGGTGTGTTGAGAAAAATGCTTCCTAATGCCAACGGAACACCTGTTCCGGCTAGTTTTGCTATGAATGATGTATTTTCATATACCGTAGCATGGCCGATTGCATCATATATATATAATAAAAATCAATTGTGTGCAGTAGCCTTTATACAGAACAATACCAGTAAAGAGGTATATCAAGCAGGCTTTAGTCGTACACTTATGGATTTAGACGCTGGTATGACCAATGTATCTGGCATGGATTATTATAATTGCAATACAAGCATTACTCCAAGTGTTGAAATAACCAATTTTGGAACCGATGCCATAACTTCTTTGAACGTTAATTACAAAATTGATAATGGCGCTGTAACCAGTATACCTTGGACAGGTACTTTAGGAGGTTGGTCTGGTCCATTCAATACGTATAACAAAACAACTTTCACACTTCCAAGTATCACCGTTACTCCAGGAATGCATAGCATTGAAATTTATACTTCTGCTCCAAATGGAGGAACTGATCTTGATGCGAATAATGATAAGTATACTGCTACTTTCTTTGTTTCTGGTAACATCTCTTCTGTTCCCGTGGTTGAAGGATTTGTTAGCACAGCTTTCCCTCCGACCGATTGGGCGAGAAACAATCCGGATAATGGTCCAACTTGGACACGTGCGGTAAATGCAGGTGGATTCGGAACAAGCACCAATTCGGCTAAAATGGATTTCTATAATTCAACCGATGGAAATATCGATGAATTGTATGTTCCAAGAGTTAACCTATCTAATTCTGTTATACCTATCACTTTAGAATTTGATGTGGCCCATGCCACTTATGGTACAGCTTATATTGATCGTTTAGATGTATTGGCTTCTTCCGACTGTGGCCAAACATGGAACACCGTATATACCAAAAGTTATCCTGCTTTGAGTACTGTAACAAACCCTGTTACTGCTGCATTTACACCCACTGCAGCTCAGTGGAGAGCAGAATCAGTAAACTTGGATAGTTATGCAGGTCAGCCAGAATTGTTGTTGGTGTTTAGAGGAATAAGCGGTTATGGTAACAACTTATACATTGATAATATAAATGTAGCTGATCTTGCTGCTTCTGTTTATCAAAATACCTTTGATCAATCGTTTGAAATTTATCCAAACCCAAGCAATGGCGTATTTAATGTGCGCAGCACTGAAAACTTTAACGATGATCTGAACATTGTAATAAGCAATGTGATTGGTCAGGAAGTTATACGCTTGCAAAATGTTTCGTTGAATCAAGCCGGACTACTTATCGATTTAAGTAAGCAGCTTTCTGGTACATATTTCGTTCGTATTTTCAATGAAGAAAATGTGACGACTCAGAAGATAACATTGACGAAATAAAATAAAGGTCTGATATTTGAAAAGGCTTAGTTCAATACTAAGCCTTTTTATTTACTAGAAAATTTCTATAATTGATTATGAAAAAACTAATAATTTTTGTATTATTTTTAAGCTTTTCGTTCATCTCATTTGCTCAGGAGAGTGAATCATTTCAAATGCCATCCATTACCTTAAAAGATATGGACGGAAATACAATTAATACTAGTGAACTAAAAAACGATGGGAAACCTTTAATCATTTCTTTTTGGGCAACCTGGTGTAAACCTTGTGTGAATGAACTTAGTACCATTGCAGAAAACTATAGCGATTGGCAAGATGAAACAGGTGTAAAACTTATTGCTATTTCTATTGATAACTCACGTACGTCAAATAATGTGAAACCATTTGTAAATGGAAAAAGTTGGGACTATGAAGTATTGTTGGATGTAAATGGAGATTTTAAAAGAGCCATGAATGTGAATACTGTACCTCATACATTTTTATTTGATGGAAATATGAAGTTATTGAATCAACATACCAGTTATGCCCCAGGTGATGAAATTAAACTTTACGAAAAAGTTAAAAGCGCTGCCGTGTCAAGTAAGTAATACATCTCTTTTATATACCGTTCAGAAACCGTAATATCGCATTCAGTGATAATACGGTTTTTTTATGCGAATAAAATTTAGTCTTCTTTACTTCCTAATTTTAATCTCATCGGCTTCCTTTGCACAAGTTTTACAAAACAGTCAAATCAACGGAAGTTTTCAGATTGATGGGCAATATTATCAAACCGACTCTGCTATAGGCGCTTACGCTCCTGCGCAAGACATCGATTTAATGGGATTTGGAAACCTAACCTTTACGAACGGACCCTTCACTGCTGGAGTTCGATATGAATCATATAACAATGCCATTGTTGGTTATGATCAAAGATACAATGGAAGCGAAATCGTTCATCGGTACGCCCAATACAACAACGATGGATTGGATATTACAATTGGAAATTTTTACGAGCAATTTGGCAATGGATTAATTTTCCGATCCTATCAAGATTGGTCTTTAGGATATGACAATGCAATGGATGGAATTAGAGTCGTATTCGAACCCACCAAAGGCATTCGATTAAAAGGGGCCTATGGCAAGCAAAGATTTTTTTATGAAAATGGCCCAGGTATAGTGAGAGGCATTGATGGCGAAATATCCATCAATGATTTTTTGTCAAACTATAAAGAATCGTGGAGTAGCAAAAAATTAAAAACTGTACTAGGCGCTTCGGTTGTAAGTAAATATCAAAAGGATAATGATCCATTGCGTAAACTTCCTGAAAATGTTTTAGCTTATGCGTTAAGAGCCAATATTAATTACAACGACTTTTTTCTACTCAGTGAATACGCTTACAAATACAACGATCCTTCAACCGGGAATGGATTGATTTATAAACCAGGAAACGCTTTATATCTAGTGAGTGGTTACAGCAAAAAAGGAATCGGGCTTACTGTATCGGGTAAATGGATAGACAACATGAACTTCAGATCTGATCGTGCTGCAGTACTCAACGATTTAAGTATTAATTTTTTACCCGCCTTGCCTAAAGAGCAAACCTATCGATTGGCAACATTATACCCTTATGGAACGCAATCGAATGGAGAATTTAGTGGGAAAGCAGAATTGTATTATCGTTTCCAACCAAAAACTAAGTTAGGTGGTAAATATGGTACACAAATAAATTTAAGCTCTTCAATGGTCCAGTCTATTGATACTGATTCGGCCACTTCAAAAGAATTTGGTCCAAAATCAAATTTTCTAACTCCGGGAGATGAAAGATATTTCAGAGATGTAAATTTTGAAATTGAAAAAAAGATCAGTCCAAATTTTAAAGGGTCAGCACAGTACATATATACCGAATACAACAAGAATGTAATTGAAGGAAAAGTGGGTGCAGATTATGTTTACGCACACATCAATATTATCGAGTTTTATTATAAAATTAATACAACTCATAATATCCGAACAGAACTACAACATTTGTTTACCGATCAGGATAAAAAGAATTGGGTGATGGCATTGATCGAATATAGCATTGCCCCTCATTGGTTTATTACCGCTTATGACGAATACAATTATGGTAATGAAAAATCAAAAGAACGCATTCACTATTTGAATGGAAACATAGTATATGCTTTTGGTTCTAACCGAATCAGTATTGGATACGGTAAGTTAAGGGCTGGTTTGTTGTGTGTAGGAGGAGTTTGTAGAGTTGTTCCGGCCTCAAGCGGATTAACATTTTCAATTACATCCTCCTTTTAATATCTTTGAATATATGAACCGAAACTCAACTCTATTTTATTCTTACCTATTACAAATTTGTTTCGTATTTGTACTCAGCTTTTCTGCTTGTGATATCATTAAAGAACCTTATTTAGAAGAAGGAGGCGGGAATGGTACAAATGATTCAGTTCTTCGAAAAGTAATCATTGAAGATTTTACGGGTCACTTATGTGCCAATTGTCCTGATGCCCATCGCGAATCAGACGCCTTAAAAAATATTTTTGGCAAACAACTGATCGTATTGAGTATTCACTCCGGAGATTTTGCCATACCCCTTCCAGCCGGAGCACCAAAATATACCTATGATTTTAGAACACCTGAAGGAAATGAGTTGAACAATTACTTTCAATTAATGAGTTGGCCAAATGGTGTGGTGAATCGAACTTCATACGGAGGAAGCTTACTTCTAAATTATCCAAGTTGGGGAGCAGCAGTGGGTGATCTAATTAACCTACCTGCTGAAGCTCAGATTGAACTAGACCATTCTTACGACAGTACGACTCGAACACTCAATACAACCATCAGTGTTGAGATGTTAGAAGATATGAATGGCATATTAAAAGTTTGTGCATTTATTGTAGAAGACAGTATTATCAACTGGCAATTGGATGATAAAGCAACCCCTAAGGATGTACAATTCTATGTGCATAAACATGTTTTACGAGGATCGCTTTTTGCCCCACCCCACAATACATGGGGAAAGGAGATCGCCAATGGCCCTGTTTCCTCTGGCGATACATTTACTCTACAAGAAAGTAAAAACATCTCTGCTAATTATAATGAGAATCAAGTATCAGTAATTGCATACATCTACAACGATGTTACCAAAGAAATTATACAAGCTGAAGAAGCGAAAATCCTTCCTTAATCGAGGCATAATTTTATTGTTTCTGATATTTTTTGGTTCAGAAATTTCTCTTGCTCAAGATTTTATGGCAGGTGTTAAAGCAGGTGTTGCTGCTTCACAAATTTCAGGAGACAAATTGTCGGGCTTTAATAAGGCTGGTATTGTAGCTGGTGCTTTTATTCACAATAGAATTAAACCAAACTTTTCTGTAGGTTTAGAGTTATTATACACGCAGAAAGGAAGCCGAAAAAATTCGAATCCCAGTGATGGAGATTTTGATTCGTATTTATTGAGATTAAACTATATAGAAATGCCGGTTCTCTTAAAATACCTTCAATCCAATACCTTTACGTTTGAATTAGGACCCGGGGTAGCTTATCTTCTTCACGAATACGAAGAAGATCAGAATGGTGAACTTCCCAATCGAGAATCCTTCAATAAAATGGAATGGTTTGCACATATCGCCATGCACTATCATTTTCATCCTCAAATTAGTATTCAGACACGAGGCAGTTATTCATTTCTGCCGGTCAGACCTCATAAAGGGAATTCAACCCTCTATTTTAACAAAGGGCAATACAATACCGTTATTAGTATAAGTTTAAATTATCACTTTAATCGAAATTGAGCACAAATAATAAAATAGTATTGGCCGTGAGTGGCGCTTCCGGATCGCTTTATGCTAAAGTGTTAATGGATAAACTCTCTCAACTTCATTCACAATGGGAAGAAGTGGCTATTTTGATGAGCACTAATGCCAAAGAAATTTGGAAACAAGAAATTGGAGTAGATTTTGTCAAGCCCTATGGATTTTCATATTACGATAAATATGATTTTAATGCTCCCTTTGCCAGTGGATCATCAAGCTTTAAAACCATGATCGTTTGTCCATGTTCTATGGGGACTTTAGGACGAATTGCCGCGGGTGTATCGGATGACCTCACTACTCGTGCAGCTGATGTAATGCTAAAAGAAAGGAGAAAGTTGATCCTTGTTACACGCGATACTCCTTTAAGTTTGATCCACATTAATAACATGAAAACGGTAACAGAATCTGGGGCAATAGTTTTGCCTGCCTCTCCATCTTTTTATAGCAAGCCCAATACTTTTGAACAATTGATTTCGAGTGTCGCTGATCGAATTATCGATCTTATTGGTTTACAGCAAGAAACATACCGATGGAATGAAAAAACATAAATTTTCAACGTTGATAAAGTAAGGTTTTTATCCTTTTTTCTCTTGACGAAGTCTTCAACATAGTGTATATTCACGATTCAAATTTGCTCAAAATCTTTTAGCATTATGTTTGAGTACACAAAAGAAGTCTTGACAAAAGTTAGTTTCGATAAAGCGTTATTTCGAAAAGAGTTAATCAAAGCCGTTAAATGGCTTAAAGCTGATGAAAGAAGAATGCTGATGATTTGGTGTTTGACTACATTCGGTCACTTGTATACCGATGTGATCAAAGAAGTATTTCGCTAGCCATTACTTTTTAGAAGTTTCGCATTTTCTACGATTCTTTTGTAACCTGTCCTATTGATAGGTGAGTCTTTAAAAACTTGATCGAATGTCTCTTCGGTCATTTCAATCCACTCTTTATTCGACCATGTTCTAATCTCCTCCTTTATTTCAAATGACTTTGTTTTATGTGGTAATGAAAAGCGATTCCATGGGCATACGTCTTGACAAATATCGCATCCAAACAACCAACCTTTTAAAGAATCTACCATTGATGTTGGAATTTGTTCTTTCAATTCAATAGTAAAATAGCTGATGCATTTACTCCCGTCTACTACTTTATCCGCCACAATAGCATCGGTGGGACAAGCATCTATACATTTAGTACAAGTGCCACAGTAATCTTTCATTTGCTGTGTTTCGTAATCTAGTTCAAGATCGATAATCAACTCAGCTAAAAAGAAGAAGGAGCCTTTCTTTGGATGTATTAAATTGGAATTTTTACCGATCCATCCCAAGTTTGATTTACGTGCCCAAACTTTATCCAAAACCGGTGCAGAATCAACAAATACTCGCCCATTAATTGTGCCTGCCTTTTCTTTAATCCGATTGAACAACTCAGTGAGTTTTTCTTTAATTACAAAGTGATAGTCTTTGCCGTAAGCATATTTTGAAATAGATGGAGTTCCTTTTTCCTGAACTTGAGAAGGGAAATAGTTGTACATCAAAGAAATTACCGTTTTGGCTCCGGGCACCAAAAGCTTAGGATTTAATCGCTTATCAAAGTGATTTTCCATATACTGCATTTGGCCATGCATATTATTTCTTAGCCATTTTTCTAATCGAGGAGCATCTTCTTCCAAATATTCTGCTTTTGATATGCCACATGAGCTAAAGCCTAATGCTAAGCTCTGTTGTTTAAGAAAATTAGTGAGTTGTTGTTTATTCAAACAAGGTGCCCTTATTTAAGCGATTAACTTTATTCAAATGAATGTAGGCTTTCTCAGTAGCTTCTCTGCCGCGTGGTGTGCGGTTGATATAGCCTTCCTGAATTAAAAAAGGTTCATACACTTCTTCTATCGTTCCAGCTTCTTCACTCACTGCGGTAGCGATGGTATTCAAACCTACAGGGCCTCCTTTAAATTTTTCAATAATGGTGTTCAATATTTTATTGTCCATTTCATCTAATCCATGATCATCAACATTCAAAGCACTAAGTGAAAATCGGACAATTTCAACATCGATTTTTCCATTCCCTTTTACTTGAGCAAAATCGCGTACTCTACGAAGCAATGCTAGAGCAATTCTTGGTGTACCGCGACTGCGAGAGGCAATTTCAAAACAAGCTATTTCATCTGCTTCGATAATTAAAATCTCTGCAGCACGCATGACAATAAGTTGAAGCACTTTGCTATTGTAATATTCCAATCGTGAATTAATTCCAAAACGCGCGCGAAGCGGTGCGGTAAGAAGTCCGCTACGTGTAGTAGCACCAACTAATGTAAATGGATTAATTTTCAGTTGAACACTGCGTGCACTTGGACCGCTATCGATCATTATATCGATTCTATAATCTTCCATAGCACTGTACAGATATTCTTCTATCAATGGTGAAAGCCTGTGTATTTCATCGATGAACAACACATCATTGGGTTGCAGGTTAGTGAGTAGTCCTGCAAGATCTCCAGGTTTATCTAATACCGGACCTGAAGTCAGCTTTAAGTTAACTTCCAATTCGTTTGCAATTATATGAGCAAGTGTAGTTTTACCTAATCCGGGAGGACCATGTAATAAAACATGATCTAATGACTCTCCTCTTTGTTTCGCTGCTTGCACGAAAACCCGTAGATTATCAACAACGGCTTGCTGACCGGCAAAGTCATCCAATTCCTTTGGACGCAAAACACGTTCTGCTTCTCTATCCGCTTGACTAAGGGAGTTTATTTGGTTGTCTCTATTTATGGGCAATGATGAATCCATGTGCAGAGCAAAGGTACAAATATTGACGAGGCATAAGCGCCTATTTTCTCAAATCAGTGAACAAGGTTTTTAGATTCCAATGCAAGATGGCACGATCATCTCCGGCCGAAAGTAGATTTTCATCATCAAGCCAAAGTAAAGTATTCACCGAATTGATATGGCCTTGATGTTGAGCATGGTTGATGCGCTCAATAACTTTCATGCTTGACGGATCCCATATTTTAACATGTTTATCTCTGCTGGCACTGGCCAAATAATTTCCTGAAGGATTAAACAACAATTTATAGATGGCATAGTTATGAGCGGGTATACGATCTTGAATAGTAAAATTATTTTGTGCGTATATGTTTATGTGTGCATCTCTAGCTCCACTGTATAACAACCCACTTTGTTCGGATAAACATAACGTATAAACTGAGAACCCGGATTCATGCGCTTGAAAACGATCGAGCACATTGAGATTCTCAGTATCAATAAGCGATATGCAGCCATCTGCCTCTGCCACTATTATTTTATTTTGATCGGGCAAAACACATATATCTCTCAATTTATGCGATGCAATTTTTTTACTATTTACAACAGTATAATCGTCTAACCCGATCTTGAACAAGTGACCATCTGCTGAAACCGAAAAGATGCTGTTTTGATTGTCTGAAACAGCTAATGCAAATACAAAACTACTATGCGCCTGTATATTTTTTATCTCGCTTTGTTTGTTTAGATCCAAAAAGTGAATGTTTCCTTTACCACTCCCGGCTATCAGTAAATTCTTATCCTTAATATACTTCAAACAAAAAACTCCCGATTCAATTTTTGAAATCAACAATCCTGAAGATGGGTCATGAATATTCCATCTTACGATATTACCATCACCTGCAGCACTCAGAAAATGCCCTTGATTCATCTGCTCCAAGGTATAAATGCTTCCTTGATGACCTTTAAAAATATTCGATTGTAACGTATGATTCTTATTCATGTGGCAATAAAGATAAAATCTATTGATTTCCGATTTATTAGATTGATAGCGAATATTATATATTTTTAGTTCATAATGAATGAACAAAGCAAAATCTGGAACAGTTTTATGTTGCCTTTTTTCTGGGTGAGTGTTTTATGGCTGGTTCATTATTTACAAATAAAATATGATGTAGTTTGGACTAGCTATGGCATATATCCCAAAACAATCTCTGGTTTAAAAGGCATCCTATTCTCTCCATTTCTGCATGGCGATTTTAATCATCTGATATCGAACAGTGTTCCTCTATTATTATTGGCATGGGCTATTATTTACTTTTATAAAGAGGCTACCTGGAGAGTTGTATTGTTTGTGTTTATTCTCAGTGGTGTAGGCACCTGGATCATTGGTCGTCCCAGTTACCATATTGGAGCAAGCAGTTTGGTTTACGGTTTTTCCTTCTTTCTATTCTCTAGTGGGGTCATTCGAAAAAACACACGATTGCTTGCTGTATCTCTATTGGTCGTTTTTATTTATGGAGGATTGGTTTGGGGCTTGCTACCCATTATTGAAAAAATGTCTTGGGAAGGACATGTGGCTGGTTCCCTATCGGGAATTATAGCTTCTCTTCTTTTCAGAAATTATGGTCCTCAAAGAAAAGTGTATGAATGGGAAAAGGTGAAAGACGAAGACTATTTGTGGGATGGAGAAAAGTTTGTTCTCAAACAAGATTTTTCGGCAATAAGTGAGGATAGCAATAAAATTGAGATCAATTATATTTACAAAAAAGAATCAAATGACGCTGAAGAAGATTGAGCATATTGGAATAGCAGTAAAAAATTTAGAACAAGCAAATACTTTATATGCGGCTTTGCTTGGAGTAGAACATTACAAAGTTGAAGAGGTAGAATCTGAGAAAGTAAAAACTTCTTTTTTTCAGAGTGGTCCTAATAAGATTGAGTTATTGGAGTCCACCGAAGCTTCAGGAATAATAGCCCGATTTATTGAACGAAAAGGAGAAGGTATTCATCATATTGCATTTGAGGTGGAGGATATAAAAAGAGAAATGGAACGACTGAAAAAAGAAGGATTTATCCTGTTGAATGATGAGCCTAAAAGAGGAGCGGATAATAAGTGGGTTTGTTTTGTACATCCCAAATCATCTAATGGAGTTCTTATCGAACTGTGTCAAGAGATTGCTTAGGAGTATAATCGATAAATAATGATTCGACTTCTTTTTCCTTTTCTAACAAAACAGCATTTAACCCTATTGCCTTTGCACCATTGATATGTTGAATGCTGTCATCAATAAATAGCGTTTCATCTTTTTGCAGTTTATTTTCATTCAATACAAATTCAAAAATTTCCGCATCCGGTTTTCGCATTCCAATATCGCAGGATAAATAAACTTTTTCAAAAACGCTTTCTAACATATTGATTCCAAAATTTGCATCGAGCAATTGCGTAAATGCATCAACATGAATACGATTGGTATTTGAAAGTAAAAATAAACGATAATGTTTTTTCATAGCCATTAACCAATCTACTCTTGCGGCAGGAAACTCCAGGATCATTGCATTCCATGCTTTTTTTATTTCTTCATTCATAAGTGGTTTGTTCGAAAGTATTCGTATGGTTTCACAAAATTCTTCTGTAGAGATTTCACCTTTTTCAAAGCGGTCGAACAATTGGTTTTGTTTGGCTTGCGAATAGGCTTGTTCGAAGGAATAGAAACCCAAATGCACAAAAGCAGCTGCAGTTCGCTCGTAATCTATTTTCAGTAAAACACCCCCCAGATCAAAAATGATGTTTTTTAAAGCCACAGCGCAAGTCTTCTTTTGTTAATTTGATGCAAATATATAATTTCGCCCTCCCTTTGACTCACTTTTTACGAGAACAGGAATATTTAGGGCCCTTAGCTCAGTTGGTTAGAGCATCTGACTCATAATCAGAGGGTCGCTGGTTCGAGCCCAGCAGGGCCCACTTTTCCAAACCCAACCTTTGAAAATGGAAGTGTTAACTTGAGAATGCATCCATTTCTATAAATTTTCAAAAAAACAGTTCTCGTTTATTAAGCTGCAGGTGTTACTTAGAAACAATATTATGCTTAATTGCTTTTACTACTGCTTCGGTACCTGAACTTACATGCATCTTTTCGTATATATGACTGATATGCGAATTTACAGTTGGGTAAGAAATATTGCATTTCTCAGCGATCATCTTGTAGCTGAATCCTTGGACCAAATATTTTAATATTTCTTGCTCACGTACCGTGAGGTCAAAATCCTTTTTTTCAATTGTTGAATGCTTATTGTTAAGTAGCAATAACACTTGACGAGCCACTAAAGGCGACATAGGTGCACCCCCTTGCATTACTTCTAATATGGAATCTAACAATTTCGCTGGAGGTGTCTTTTTTAGTATATATCCATCTGCACCAGTGATTATTGCTGAAAATATTTTGTCCTCATCTTCAAAAATAGTTTGCATAAGGATTTTAACTTCAGGGAAATGCTTTTTAATAATCTTCAATCCTTCTATCCCGTTTACATTGGGCATATCAATATCCATCAATACTACATCTGGCACTATTGCTCTTATGTCTGATAGTACGTTGCTACAATCTTCATATGCACCAGTACAGATAAATCCTTCACTAGAGTTAAGCAAGAGTTGCAATAAATCTCTACGAGAATTGTTATCCTCAAATACAGCAACTTTTATAATTTCCATAGTGTAAAGATATTCTCAATTTTAAATTTATATATCATTGATTCTATCTATTTTTTAGTATTTAAAATGCAAGAAGATTTCTGTTCCTTTACCAATGGAGGAAATAATCTTCAATTCTCCATTTAGATCTTTCGACCTTTTTTGCATGTTTGTAAAGCCATTGCCTCCAAATTGATTATCTCTTTTTTCATCAGTCGTAGGTGTAGATGAAAAACCTTTTCCATCATCTTTTATCACTAATTTCAATTTCTTGTTCTTTTCCAAAACAATATCAATCCACACATTCTGACACTCTGCATATTTTGCGACATTATTAATAGCTTCTTTGAAAAGCATATACAAGTTTTTTCTCTTGACCATATCGAGAGAAATTGCTTTCAAATTTTCAGATGTTTTAAAATGAATAACACATCCTGACGGTTCCAAAATTTCAATAGCAAATGCTCTCATCCGGTTTATAACATTATCGAAGCGATCATTACTTGTATTAATGTTCCAAACAATATCACTCATTGCCTCCATCATATTGTCGCTATTGACACTGATTTGAGAAAGCAATGAATCCACTTCATTGGATTTACCTTTTATTTTATTCTGAATGATTGTACTTGAGAGCGAGATACTGCTCAATGTACTTCCAATTTCATCGTGCAAATCGCTTGCTATGCGATCACGAACTTTGTACAACTTAAGCTGCTGTTTCAACCTATATTGATACAACACAAACAATGTGCCTCCAACAACAATTAATAGTGCGAGTTTAAACCACCAGGTTTGATACCATTCCGGTAAAATGATAATTTTTATTGAAGCAGATTTTTCTCCCCAATCGCTCATGCTACTTTTCCCTTTTACATGAAAAGTGTAAGTGCCCGGTGGTAAATTAGTATAGGTCGCTTCATTTTTACTTCCCGATTCAATCCAATCGTCATCGTAGTTTTCAAGAAAATATTTGTATTGCTTTTTTGCTACCGCACCATAGTCAAGTGTAGCAAACGAAATACTGAACATGTTTTTATAATGTGGCAGTGTTATTGACTTTGCATACGTTATATTTTGTTGGATAACAGTACTGTCTGTTTTATGAGATATTGGTTTATTGTAAACAAACAAATTAGTAAGAATAAGAGTAGAGGGCTCTTCTTTTGTCAGCAATTTTTCTGGATTAAAAATAACTCCTCCTTCAGTTCCACCGAAAAATAAATCACCATTAGACAAAGTATAATATTCATATCTATTGAATTCATTTCCAGGCAAACCATCATCGGTTGTGAAATAACCCTTAATAGTAATTGGGGATGTTGGCGCGTAGGTGACACTTCTTGGATCAATCACGCAAAGACCATTATTTGTGCTAAGCCATAAGTTGTTCGACCTATCTTTTAAAATACCATATACAACATTGTTGGGCAAACCATCTTTCTCTGTAATATGAATGCATTTTCCAGTAGCTATTTCAAAGAGTGAAATACCTGCACCATCTGTACCCAACCACAAATACTTATTCGGATGTATAGGATCAGGGAATACTGTAAACAGTTTGTTAGTGCTTAGTGAATTTGTATTTGATGGGTTGTGTTGAAAATGACTCCATTTGTTTTGTTCTTCATCAAAACTGAACAAACCCTTTTTTGTGGCAAACCAAAATACGCCTTCCGCATTTTGCCAAAAAGCAGAAACAAACCGAATGCCATCTATTAAATCACTGCGCACCGGAAATTTGTAAACAGCTTCTTTTTGCAAAGTTTGTTTATTAACCCTAATTAGTGTTGGATGATTATTTTCGTCTTCGACAGCAATCCAAATATGGTCTCTTATATCACTAAAAACAAAAAGTCTGTTTGCATTACTCTTAAATTGAATATCCATCTTTTTTACTACACTGCCTTTGGCGTTATAGCTAATGAGAAAAAGACTGTTTTCAATTTTATATAAAAACCAATGAATACCTTGTCGGTCAGAAAGATACTCCGAGTCTTCAAACTTGAAGTTCCATATATTAGGTGGTAATACTGGTTTGGTTTTCTTAGAATAAAGATTTACAAAATAGGGATGATTTTTAATCATGCGAACAAACTCGCCTTTCATGTTGATAGGGGTCCCCGCTAAATAATTCTCCATTTTTATAAAATGTTGCTTTCGATAATCGTATTTAACTACACCTAAACCTGGAGTACCTACCCATAATATTCCATTTCGATCGAGCAAAAGTGTATTAGCATTGGCCATTTTTACTGGTTTCAAATCATACGTATTGGTATTAAACTCATAATTTAGCTCACCAAAGTTTTTACAGACATAATAGTTTTTGTTGTGATTTTTAATTGCGAAAAACATTTCGTTGCGTCCTTTATATAATAAAGGAATGCGTTTTACAACTTCATTTGCGGCAGTATCATAAACAATTAAACTTCTTTCAGAAACACAAAGCAAATGCTTTGGTTGCGGCAATGGATAAAACAAATTTCCTTCTCGACCATTTTTCCCAAGCGAAGGAATCGAAAATGCCTTAATACGTTCAAATTTATTAGCGATAATTCCATACTCAACCACCGAATCTTGAAAAGAGTACCAAATATTTCCATTGTCCATGATCTGTACATCAAACCCAATTGAGTAATGCTCATATCTGTAGGGTGCTTGATATTTAGTCCGATTAAAAACGATTGCTTGTTCCGACAAATCTAATTTATGATAGTTTGTTACATCCACATGGCTAACATCATAAGATGCTAATCGCTCGTTCTGAATAGTTAATCTTCCATGTGAGTATGCCATTCCGAATATTCCAGGATCGCCATCCTCTTTCGACAATCTTACTGAATAAAATTTTTCGTTGGCTCTGTCAAATAAACACAAGCCTTTATCAAGCGTACCAATCCATAAGTTACCCTTTTCATCTTCAACAATGCTTTTGATATGATTACTTGGCAGAGAGAAAGGATTCTCTGGATCATGCTTATAAACTGTAAAGTGGTATCCATCGTATTTATTAAGACCATCCTTAGTGCCAAACCACATAATGCCATTATTGTCTTGGGCTATACAATTTACTAGACCTTGTGATAAGCCTTCGGTTAATGAAAGACGTTCGGTATACAATTCAAGTGTGTCACCTTCTTGTTGAGGAAAGCTATCTGCAATTGCAACAAATTGAAAAACGAAACATATTATGGAGTAAATAAAAAAACCTCTTATGATCATGGGTACAGTTTAATCACAAACAAACTTACAAAATATAGCCAAAAGGGAATCATTGAACACTTCTATTATTAAGTCATTGATATCAATGAGATGAAGCTGAAACAAATGAAAAATACATTGTATTCAACTATTGGAAAGCAAACGCAATCACCTCAACTTTGAGTTCTAACAAATATCACTAATCACTTAAAATATACACTATGAAAAAGAAAACAATTTACTCCGTAATGCTATTAGCACTAATGCTTACTGTATCAAGTCTTTTACAGGCGCAAAATACTTTCCCTTCTAACGGGAGTGTTGGAATAGGAACTACAACACCTGCTGCTGAAGCTATTTTGGATATTAGTTCTACTACAAAGGGAGTTTATCTTCCAAGAATGACACAGGCTGAAAGAAATGCTATTGTAAACCCTCAATTGGGATTAATAGTTTTTCAAACCAATGGTGCCCGTGGTCTATATTTTTATAATGGAGCCGTTTGGGCTCAAGTAACCAAAAATGCTTGGCAACTGGTTGGCAATAGCGGACTAAACATGACTGATCATTTCATAGGCACGAAAGACAATATGGGTGTTGCTTTTAGAACTAATAATATTGAACGAATGCGCATCAATGAAAATGGGTTAGTAAGCTTTGGAACCCAAAATATTAGTCCTAATCACCGACTTACAGTTGAAGGTTCTAATTCGCTATTTCGTAATTCAAATGCTGACGGTACCTCATATGTAGATATTATATCTGGCACAACAGGCTATTTAACGGTTGGAATAGTTGGCGGTTCTAACGGAGAAGCAGTGATATGGAACAGAAAGAATACCAAACTATCTTTTGGCACAAATGATTTGCCTAGGATGACAATTCTAAATAACGGAAATGTAGGAATTGGGGAACAATCGCCAGTTTCGCAATTGCATGTTAAAGGTGCACAAAATGGTATTACAGCTTTAACAAGCTCTTCGAACTCGGGTGACACACCTTTTTTAGTTCGATCAGGAAATGGTTCAATTGAGGGTATGATTGTAAGAGGCGATGGTAGAGTTGCAATGGGAACCACTACACCAGCAACCGGCTATAAGCTAACTGTTGCCGGAAAAATAATGTGTACTGAATTAAAAGTACAATTACAACCTTTCCCCGATTATGTATTTGCTAAAGACTACAACTTAAAAACAATTGCGGAAGTAGAGCAACACATTAACACGTATCAGCGCTTACCCGGAATGCCAAGTGCTTGTGAGGTAGAAGAAGGCGGGTTGAGTGTTGGCGAAATGACCGGAAAAGTGGTAGAGAAAGTAGAAGAAAACACCCTTTATATAATACAACTGAAAAAAGAAATTGACGCACTCAAAGCTGAATTAAATGCATCGAAGAAATAAACTTTTCATTTTGAAAGTTATTTTACAATCTCTTAAAATCTAAACAAAATGAGAAAAACTAAGAAAAGATATAGCGTTTGGTTAGGTGTAGTGCTGCTGCATATTTGTTTAACCAAATCCATAGCTCAGACCAATAAAAATGTTGATTTCCATGATCATACAATAGACCAAATTGTATTGCCTGAAAGCAATTTAGAAGATATTGATTTTAGACCCAATATAGTGATTAACCCAATGAGTTTTTTTGATGAATACAGATCAGCCTTTGGCTTGAGTAACGCTGATAAAATGCATTTATTAAAAACTAAGACAGACGATTTGGGATATACGCATTACACTCTCAGCCAGTATTATCGCAATATTAAAGTTGATGGTGGAATATATATTTTGCATTTCAACGATGCAGGATATTTATATTCTGGCAATGGGCATTTAATAAGCGGATTAAATATTAGTGCAACAAATCCAGAAATATCCTTAAACGAAGCTAGAGATATTGCCATGCAATACTCAGGAGCAAAAATATTTCTATGGGAGAATGAAGAATATGAATCGCGATTAAAGATAAAAAACAATGGTAGAGACACATCGTATTTTCCAAAAGGAGAACTCATTTGGGCTATGCCTCAAAACAAAGATGATGGTACAGCTAACGATTATTTACTTGCTTACACATTTGACATCCATTGTTATTCTCCTTTAAAATCTATGAAAATAGTTGTTAGCGCTAATGATGGTAAAGTCATTCGAACAGAAAATTATTCTAGTCATTGCACTCAGCTAAACAATGCTCCTAATCCGTTTTATTCTCCAACTACTGTTTTCATTCAATGGACCGGCAGTACCTACAGATTGTATGATGATTGTCAAAGCGGTTATATATGGGTACGAGATTGGAATAGTACAACCACTACACCAAATGCAATAGAAATAACAGATGTAAGTGGAACCAATTGGAATACGCAAGTAAAAACTTTAGGCACAGCTACTTTATGGGGTCTCGAAAAATCACGAAATTATTTTTCAAGTGTATTTTCAAGAAATGGATGGGATAACAATAATGGAGATATAGACGCTTATGTAAATGCCCGCTTTACTGGTGATAATTGTGCACCTTGGCCATTTACAAGCAGCAATGAAGACAATGCTTCTTTTAGTTGGCCAGCAACAGGTCCTGCAGTATGTAAAGTAGGTTCAGGTTGTAATCAGTCTGGTAATATTGATAGTTGGGGCACCATTGATATATTAGGTCATGAATTTACACATGGTGTTACAGGAACAGCTGTAAGTGGAGGTTTAACCTACCAAGGTGAATCAGGAGCATTGAATGAATCGTTCAGTGATATTTTTGGTGAGATGATTGAAAACTATTCTATTACGGGTGGATGCGATTACCTTGAAGGTGCTGATCGATTAGACACTTGGGGAAGCCCGGATCCAATACGATCTTTATCCAATCCTAATGCTTTTAATGATCCTGATACGTATGGTGGTACCTACTGGGCACCAACAAGTTCAAGTAGTCCTGATAATGGTGGAGTGCATACAAATAGTGGTGTTCAAAACTATTTCTTTTATCTTCTTGCAGAAGGTGGATCAGGCACCAATGATAATGGAAACAGCTATAGTGTTTCAGGTATTGGAAAAACTGCCGCAGCTGCTATAGCCTATCGTGCTCTTGATATTTATTTTACTTCAAGTTCAAATTATTCTAATGCAAGAACGCATTGGATAAAAGCCGCAAGAGATCTTTATGGTAATTGCAGTAACGAAGCATACCAAACTGCAAGAGCATGGCATGCAGTTGGTGTTGGGTCAAAACCTACAACATTAAATTATAACGGGTGCCTTATTTTACCATATGGAATAGCTCCTTTTATTTTTTACGGTCAAAGTGCTGTAGCGTCTATTACAACACCTTATAATAGCTGTGGCACTACTACTGTTAATAGTGGGGGATCAACATACTTAACCGCAAATGAAATTACTCTAACTCCAGGTTTTACAGCTTTGTCGGGATGTAATTTTACTGCATATGTTACTCCTTGTACTACGAGTGTAGCCAGACCAATAGGTATTGTAGCAGATAACATTACTAAAAGTGATCGAAACTCACCTGCTAAGAAAAATAAGGTGGATGTTGTTTTAAATCCAAAAGATATTACCGTCAGTCCCAATCCATTTAATAGTAGCTTTAATTTAGAGATTAGCTTACCCGATGATGCACAGGTTACAATTAGCATCATTAATTTAGCTGGTATAGAAATTGAAAAATTAGTGCAAAATGAATATAGGCAAAAAGGGTTGGTTCAGATGCAATACAAAAATGAAAGGCTAGCTCAAGGAATATATTTTTGCAAAATAGAAGTTGATGGGCGAATATATACGAAGAAACTGGTGAAGATGTAGTGTTAGTTTAATACAATGAAAAACCGCTCCTCTTTCACAAGTTGAGCGGTTTTTTTAGGCTTTTGTGTATGAACAGGTCACTTTACAAGCACTCCAAAAAACATCAAATCAATTTTCCACTCTTTGTTTTCGTTGAGTTTCCAAATGGTAGTATAAATTCCTGCATCGGAATCCACCACAGAATCGTTTTGAATAATATCCAAAGTATAACTGCCGGCATAATAAGCCATATCATCTGTATTGTAGGCATTTATTTTTTCTGTCTTTAAATTAGCTACCATAGGTAAGTTTTTTCCAATCCAATTTGCGTTTATAATATCCGCTCCAGCCATTGTCGCACTCGATGAAAACACAACAACAGAATGCTGATCAAACAAATTGAATACATACGTAGAATCGTGACTATTCCATGCTTGATTCCAACGGTTCATCAATGTATCAGCAAAAGCAGGATCTACAGAACTTGATTCACTCATAGGTGCTGTTTGGTTACATGAAAACAGTATAACTGTAATCATAATCGTAAAAAATGTGGCAATAAATTTTCTCATATAAGTTATAGACTAATATTTTGATTCTATTACTATTGGAACGAATGAATTTTTTTGGTTTTTGTCTTTAAACCGAAGAATATAATTCCCGCTCGACAGATTTTGTACATCCAACGAATTATTATTTGAAATGCTTTGATCCATCAATCGACCGTTTACATCGTAAATATAGACTATAGTTTGATTGGGCAAATCATCTATGAAAATAATTCCGTTAGTTGGATTGGGGTAAGCCAAAGTTTTTATTCTCGATCCATCCTCATCAATGCTTGTACTTATAGAATTTGAGTACGCTACGGTTACATTCCCATTATTTTCCGAATAGTATAAGAGTTTTCTTCCTGTGTTTATATCATACCAGGTAATATAGGTGGAATTAGGTCCAAGGTTATTCGTTCTCATCTCTGTAACCATTGCCACATTGTTGAATGTGCTTTGTGGAAGGATTAAAGTACCAAATCCAGCAAAGGTTACCATTCTTGTCCCGTTCTGATAGCTGCTTATTGTTGATGCATTGCTATAGTTTGTTTTGGCGTAGGTATCGGTAAAAGATTGTCCATAGCTAAAGGGAAAAATAAGGTGTTTATCTAAATCGGTATAGTCTTCATGTGCTCCGCTTGATGGATAGGTTCCAACGGTTACCAGGCTATCGCTATTCAATTTCAGATAATGATATTCCAATACAGAGGTGAGTGCCGGATCATATTCCACATAATTGCTTTGAGAATACAATGAAGCATAGGGTGTTCCAACAGAACTGACATATACCATATTCAAAACAGGATATCCTGCTGCAGCGGTCAATCCACTTGCATTCCAAGTGATACCATTGCCAACGCTTGTTAAAATTGTAGGGTTTAGTGAAGAATTATTTCCAACGATAACTGAATTGGTAAAACCTAAACAAAGTGAAAAGTTAGCATAGGTAAGGGTTTGTGCATTGGTGATATTTATCCAAGCAAGACATAAGATAAGTAGTAGTTTTTTCATGACTATTTTGATTTAAGTTGCATTGCATATAGATCAACAAAAAAGTCACAAGCCATACAATTTTCGAAATCACTTAATTCTTTACCCTTTTCTTTTTTACACCCTTGAGCAATAAGAGTTGCTTCCATAATTGCGCCTGGCTTAACAGTCCCTTGCTTCTTTTCACCAAAATGAGATTTAACTAATTTGTCGTAATAGTTAGAATCGAAAGTAAGTTTGAGTTTTGCGCTCGTATTGTTTTTTACTTCTACTTGATAGTGACAAGCGATTCCCTTACGATTGGCAAGAGCTATTCTATATTCAATCTCTCCTTTACTACCATCTTCCAAGACAAGTTCCATTTTAGTCCATTCCGTAAACTCACCCATCGATTTACTGCTTGGCTTGTCAATGGTAACCACCTTATTACCGAAGTCTGCGTTTTGTGCATTTAGATTTACTGAAAGAGATAGGAATATTCCTATGCAAATGATTTTAATAATTGATTTCATACGTGTTGTTTTATTTGCAAATATGAAAGCAAGCGCATTATGCTACAATAGCATGATAGTAGTAATTAGTTTCTGGGATATACTTTGTTTAGTGCTTCGGTTCTAGAGTTTACCTGAAGTTTCTCATAAATATTTCGGATATGAGTTCTAACGGTATCGGTACTAATAAATAATTTTATAGCCACTTCTTTATATCGAAATCCTTTGCTTAGCAAATCCAGAATTTCTTTCTCCCTGTTGGATAAATTTTTCCAGTCGCTGCTTGGCACTTCCTTATCCTTAAAACTACCTATAACTTTACGCGCAATTTGGGTACTTATAGGAGATCCTCCATTCTGTACTTCATAAACCGATTCCACTAATTTTGAAGGAGTCTCTGACTTTAATATATATCCATTTGCTCCTGCTCGCAAAGCTTCAAAGATGGTTTCGCTATCCTCGATGGAAGAACATACGATGAATTGAGTTGATTGCATTGATTCGGACAATTGCTTTATCAGATCAATGCCTGTTTTGCCAGGCAGTTGAATGTCCACTAAAACCACTTCTGAGTTTAAGTCAGGTAATTCATTGAGAGCGGATTCAGCATCAGCAAAAGACTTTTGAAATTGAATGTTTGAGCTCCCTTTAAACAAGGCTTCCAACATTTCACGAATGTCTTTTTGATCCTCAACAATAGATAGTTTAATGCTCATACTTTTTCTGGCTCGTAAATTTATACAAATATGAGTCATCAATAGATCACATAAAGATGTGATTTGTCTTTTGTACCGTTCCTTTAAACAGGAACCGATATCGCGATCTGAGTTCCTTCACTATTAGAATTAATGTTCCATTTTCCCCCAATATCCGCAATCCTTTGCTCCATATTTCTGAGTCCGTTTCCACTAGATTTTACTTTATCAATTTCACACCCTATTCCATTATCGCTTACAGATATGCTCAACAAATTTTGTTCGGTTTTGATTGAAACTTGAATAACATCGGCCTTTGCATGTTTAACCGCATTATTTAAGGCTTCCTTAAAAGTCATGATAATATTTCGTTGGACTTCTTTAGTTATTTTCTTTTCTTCAATCGTCTCCGGTATGTTCATACTAAACTTTATATTCAATCCATCCATAAAATCATTGGCATGTTCATGCATACGATAAATTAAATTATCTAAAGTGTTGTTCGATGGATTTAAAGCCCAAACCAAATCGCGCAAATTATTCGACAATTGTTGAGATACTGTTGAGAAGCTTCGCAATTGTTTTTTCTGTGAGATGTTCAAGTCCGGTGAATTCTGGAATTGACCTGATAGCAAAGATAGTTTAGACAATCCGGCTCCAATTTCATCATGCAGATCTTTTGATATACGTTCTCTTTCTTTAAACTCACTAGCCAATCGTTTAAGTTCATTTTCTTTTTTTTCTTTTTCAAGATTTATGGCAAACTCCAATTTTTGCTTCGCAGAATTGCTCTGATAAAACCATCCACTGGCTATAACAATCAAAACGACTATTAATGTCAGAATTATAATTTGATCTGACTTCCTCTCTACTAATGTTTGTTCTTTAATGAGGTCTGCCTGTTGCTTCGCAATGGTCTTCTCTTTGTTTAAGGTTTCGTATTGAATTTGCAGCTCGTTGATTTGTCTATATTTCTCAACATTGAGTAAAGAATCATTTAATCGTGAATAGTGCTGATAAAATTCTAGAGCTTTAGCATGTTCTGAGCGTTCTTCAAACAATTTCGCAATACGCCTAAAGGTCTCCTTCAACTTTTCCTTATTCGCCTTTATAGCATATAAATATTGTAAGCCTTCGTTCAAATACTTGTCTATTTTGAATCGTTCCTTTGGATTTACTTTGTATAGAGATAGCGCACAATTAATATTGGAAAGACAAATGCCATTTCCATTCTTCAATGAAATTTGAATCAATCTTTCTTCCAAAAATTTGTTTAAGGCTTCTTCATAACGACTTTCTTCATAAAATATATCCCCCAAGCTCCTTAAACATATGGCATAATTTAACTGCTCGCTTTGATCTTTAAATCGATCGGCTGCTTGTTGAAGGACTATAATTGCGGAATCAATTTTTCCTTCATGATACATACACCTCCCGACATTGATTTGATACAAAGGGTGTAAATATCCATATGTATCACTTGCAATTAGGGTATTTCCTAATTCGGTATATCTTTTCGCCTCCGCTACGTTACCCAATTCTAAATAGAGTTCCGCGATATAAAAATACATGCGCATGCCCAGATTCCCTGTACGGTTCATATACGTTAAAGTCTTTAAATACAAATTCAATGCTTCTTTGTATTGTCCTTGTTCTTTTAAAGTAATGGCGATGTTATTGAGACTTGTAGAAATTTTGTTGTACTTCTTAGATAAAAGAGCAAGCCGATAACTTTGATAATGACAATATCGTGCTTCATCAAATTTTGACATAGATTCATATGCATTTCCCATAGCATTGTAAGCGTTGAACATATAGACCGTATCCTTATTTTTTAATGCCAACTGCAAACATTCATGACCATATTTTAACGCAGTATCGGGAGCTAAGAATCCATACTCGAAGCTTAAGGTATATAAACAGTTCAGTTTTACTGAGTCAACTTGAGTCTGTTTAAGCACTTGTAATGTGCTATCTAAAAAATACAATTCGACCGCTTTTGATGAAGCAGAAGTTAATAATAATACGCCTATAAAAAATCGAATAACACCAATTCGAATACTAGCACACATACCATTCAATTGATGCATGAAAATTAAAGATTTTCTTTTGCTAATTTATTCTCTGAACTAAAATAAAATTGCTTAAGACATGAAGATCCATTCGCAGAAAAACCCTAATAAAAAACCCGTATAAACTTCCAATGGACTATGCTTTCCATGAACAATACGCGCAGTGCCTAATAGCCCGGCAATAAATACGGTGATTAGAATTGGTACAGTGATGGAAATAATCAAATGAGATGAAAGCGCAACCAATATGCCGGTAAGGCCACCAATACCAATCATGTGAATGGATATTTTAAAAAAAAGGTTGATGAAGAATACGAGTATTATTGCAATAGAAGCTGCCAACATTATCTTACTAAAGATCAATCCTACGGGTAATCTTGATAGCAGGTACCAGCCGGTAAAATAATATATTGCTGTAGTGAGGTAGGGTATGTTTCGCTCTTTTCGAAGGGGCATGTGCAAAGAGGATATGGTGCCTTTTTGCAAAAGCATTATGGCAGTGGCTAAAGGAAACAATAGGGTGCTCACTACTATGAGCAATAAAATAATACGCTGTACAACGGCAGGAATGCTGTACACCAAGTATATGTTGTAATAAAAAACCAATAGCGTAGCATAAACGGGCATAAGCAAAGGATGAAAAGCATATGCCAAGAAAGTGGATAGTTTTCTGTTAAACGGTATAGGTCTGATGAAAGAAGTCGCTTGCACTGCTGTTTAGGATTACAATTGTTTACGCAATCGAGCCACCGGAATGCCCAATTGCTCTCTATATTTTGCAATGGTTCTTCGCGCAATGTTATAGCCTTTTTCATTTAATATTTTTGCCAACTTTTCATCGGGCAATGGCTTACGCTTATTCTCATTCTCAACCGCTTCGGTCAGTATTTTTTTCACTTCACGTGTCGAAACTTCTTCACCACTGTCGGTACTCAACGACTCACTGAAAAAACTTTTTAGCAAAAAAGTTCCGTGTGGAGTTTGAACGTATTTACTATTGGCTACACGAGAAACTGTACTGATATCCAAACCAACGATCTCCGCAATATCTTTTAGAATCATTGGCTTAAGTTTGGTTTCGTCTCCATCAAGAAAATAATCGTATTGATAATTCATAATGGTATCCATGGTAGTGAGCAAAGTCAGCTGTCGTTGTTTTATAGCATCGATAAACCATTTTGCAGCATCGAGTTTTTGTTTGATAAACTGTACCGCCTCTTTGCTGCTTTTGTCTTTGCTTTTATCTTCACTATACCCTCTAAGCATTTCTCTGTAATCCGGACTCACTCTTAGCTCAGGCGCATTTCTAGAATTCAATGTTAGATCCAACATACCATCTCTATTGACTATAATAAAATCTGGTATAATATGTTGGGTCGGGCGATTACTTTCACCAAATGCGTTTCCGGGTTTCGGATTTAATTTTAATATCTCCTGAACGGCATTCTTTAACTCCGCTTCAGATAAGTTCAATTTGGATGCAATCTTGTCGTAATGCTTACGACTAAACTCTTCCATATAATCAGAAACTATTGCAAGCGCATGCTTGGCAGCAGTATTTAATTCTTTTCTTCTATCCAATTGAAGTAAAAGACACTCCCTCAAATCGCGTGCTCCAACACCAGCCGGATCAAACGACTGAACCAGTTTAAGCAACTGTTCAACTTCAGCAAGTGTGCACGAAACATTTTGTGAAAAAGCCAGGTCGTTTACTATGGCATTCAAATCTCGCCTCAAATATCCATCATCATCTAAGCTTCCTAATATTTGATCGGCAATTAAAATTTGCCGGTCGTCTAGATTGCAAATGCCCAATTGAGAATGAAGGTGATCCATAAATGATGGATTGAATGTAACCGGCATTTCTACCGCTTGGTCGTCAGCGCTATAGTTTTTTGATTGCGTTTTGTAATAAGGCAAATCTTCATCCTGCAAATAATCTTCAATATCAATATCATCATTGGCGCGCTCAGCATCAATGTCAACTTCATCGGGTTCGGTATCAAAATCATCTTCTGTTTCAGGGGAGTCTTTGTCGTCCTCCGATAGTTCGAGTTTCTCCTCGTCCTCTTCTTCCGCTCCTTCCTCTAATGCCGGGTTCTGCTCAATTTCTTCCTTAATTCTTTGCTCCAACATTGCGGTGGGTACCTGCAATAGTTTCATAAGCTGAATCTGTTGTGGACTCAGCTTTTGAAGCATCTTTTGGGATAGGGTTTGTTTTAACATTTAGCGAAATCAAAAATACAACATTAGCACGGATATGAATTAAACATAAGAAAAATGTTTTGTTAAATACGCTTGAAAATTATTAATTGAAATTTAGAATGTAAAGTAAATACGTTGCTAAATCTTACCTTTGCATAAAGCATCATCATGTCTCAGGTAAAAATTAAAAATGGCGTATATGTGGAGGTCCCTTCCGTTGACACCGTATCGATTGAAGAACGAGCAAGCCGGTTTACAAAGAGAAGTATAAAGAAAGAAAGCAAAGTTGAAGGTCTGAAATTGGTTTTAAGTATGATTGATTTAACCACACTAGAAGCCAAAGATACTCCTGAGAAAGTAAAACAACTTTGTCGTAAAGCATTACATCCGGCCGATGATTTGCCGGGTATTCCAAGAGTGGCAGCCGTATGTGTTTATGGAAATATGGTGAAAACCGCTCGTAAAGCACTCGAAGGATCTGAAGTAAAAGTAGCAGCTGTTGCCACTTCATTTCCCAGTGGAATGTCAAATTTAAAAGTGAAGTTGGATGATACCCGACATGCAGTAAATGAAGGAGCAGATGAAATTGATATGGTCATTTCAAGAGGTGAATTTCTGAGAGGAGAATACGCATTCGTATATGATGAAATTGCCAAAGTAAAAGAAGCTTGCGGAAAAGCTCACTTGAAAGTTATATTGGAGACCGGTGAATTATCTACATTAGATAATGTACGCTTGGCAAGTGAAATAGCCATCGAAGCCGGAGCCGATTTTATTAAAACGTCAACCGGAAAAATTCAACCGGCTGCGACACTTCCAGTAACATTGGTTATGCTCGAAAGTATTAGAGATCACTTTTACAGAACCGGTATTCGTGTAGGGATGAAACCTGCCGGAGGAATCAGCACATCTAAACTTGCTTTACATTATTTGATAATGCTCAAAGAAACTTTAGGTAATGATTGGATGAACAATTCTTTATTTCGGTTTGGAGCCAGTGCACTTACCAATGATGTTTTAATGCAGCTTAAGAAAGAAAGCACAGGACTCTATCAGAGCTTAGATTATTTTTCTAAGGATTAATTATCTCTTATCCTTCAAAATTCTTTATTACAATTTTCTGACAATAATATTTGCCTTTGCTAGATACTTATGGCTGTTTCATCCGTTATAGGTAAAACAAGCATATGAACGAGAAGAAATTAATATCCGAAAAAATAGAAAAACACAGAGCGCTGTATTTTCAAATCGGACTGTGCTTGAGTCTTGGAATGAGTTTACTTGCTTTTGAATGGCAAAGCCCAAAAGGTGATTTGGTTTGGGAAAAAAGTTTTGAGCAAAACGAATTTGTCGAGCTCCAAATGCCGATTATTAGAACTAAAGAACCAATCAAAGCGCCCGCTGTATCGAATAATATAAAGGCTGTAGAAAATACTTTTGAACCCAACCCCGATCCAAAGCCTAATCCTCAGCCTAAGAAAAGCGATAGCATTGCTATAACAACGATCGTTCTCAAACCCGAGGTGATTGATCCGGAACCTTTTATAAAGGTACCTGAAATAGCAGCTAGTTTTCCGGGTGGAGAATTGGCACTATTGAATTATTTAAACCAAAACATAAAATATCCGTCAGAAGCTAAACGAAATAATATTACAGGCCTGGTATATGTTTGCTTCGAAGTAAGTTCAAAAGGCAAAATAGAAAAGGCAGAAGTTGTCAGAGGTATAGGAGGCGGATGTGATGAAGTAGCATTGACCAGCGTAAATAATATGCCCGATTGGAATCCGGCTATGCAAGGAGGAAAAACGGTAAGAACTCAAATGTGTTTGCCGGTCAATTTTAGTCTTAAATAGTTTTCGTGGTTGTTTGTTTATATATCAGCCGGTGTATTATTAAGGGGTACACCGGCTCTTTTCTTTTTTAAAACGAAGCGTTTTTAGGTGTACGTGGAAAAGGAATCACATCTCTGATATTGCTCATACCGGTTACAAAAAGCACCAAACGTTCGAAGCCTAAACCAAAACCTGCATGCGGTGCCGTACCAAATTTTCTGCTTTCTAAATACCACCACAATTCTTTCTCATCAATGTGCATTTCTTTCATACGCTTAAGCAATTTGTTGTAGTCTTCTTCTCGCTGTGAGCCACCTATTATCTCGCCTATTCCCGGAAACAAAACATCCATTGCACGAACCGTTTTACCATCATCGTTTTGCTTCATATAAAAAGCTTTTATTGAAGCCGGATAGTCGGTTAGTATAACAGGCTTTTTAAAATGTTTCTCTACCAAATATCTTTCATGTTCACTTTGCAAATCCGTTCCCCAATCCACTTTAAACTCAAACTTTTGATTGCTGTTTTGTAAGATGTTAATTGCCTCTGTATAGGTTAAGCGTTCAAAGGTTGATTGAACAATTGAATTCAATTTCTCTAAAAGCGATTTATCATACATGTTGTTTAGAAACTCCAAATCATCTTTGCAATGGCTAAGTGTATAATTCACCAAATACTTCAACATGTTTTCTGCAAGGTCCATGTTTTCGGTAATTTCGTAAAATGCCATTTCAGGTTCAATCATCCAGAACTCGGCCAGATGGCGAGCTGTGTTTGAATTTTCAGCTCTGAAAGTAGGGCCAAACGTATAAATTTTAGAAAGCGCCATTGCTCCTAATTCCCCCTCGAGCTGACCTGAAACAGTTAGGCTGGTTTCGCGTCCAAAAAAATCTTCTTCAAAGTTAATTGCTCCATCTTCATTGCGAGGAAGTTTATCCGCATCAAGTGTACTTACTTTAAACATAGCACCTGCACCTTCCGCATCAGAAGCTGTGATGATGGGAGTATGCAAATAATAATATCCATTGTCGTTAAAATATTTATGGATGGCGTAAGCCAACGCATGTCTGATTCTAAACACGGCACCAAACGTATTGGTCCTAAATCTTAAATGGGCTATCTCTCTTAAAAACTCAAGGGTATGCCCTTTCTTTTGAAGCGGATATGTTTCCGGATCTGCCGTACCGTAAACATGAATATTTTTTGCATGAATTTCTAAACTCTGTCCTTTCCCTTGCGATTGCACCAAAGTACCAGATACCATAATACACGCTCCGGTATGACAATTTTTTAAAAGTGCCTCATCAAAGCCACTTGGGTCAACAACTACTTGAATATTATGAATCGTTGTTCCATCATTCAACTGCAAAAACTCAACGTGTTTACTTGCTCGGTGTGTTCTAACCCATCCTTTAACAATTACCTCATTACCCACTCGATCGGTTGCGGCTAAAAGTTCTTTTATGATAGTATGTTCCATAATAACCAGTTTCTTTTTTATCACGCGCAAAATTCTACTATTTATTGGTTTATTCAAAGTCAATGAACATCAAAAATTGGTGATCTATATAACTTATGTACTTTTACGAGTTGAAGCGTGAAAATGAAAGAACATCACTCCGGAATAGGCATTACCAACAATGGCGTTTTCGATTTATTGGAATTTGAACAAAAATCTATTCGAACTACCATCGAGTTGAACGATCGCTTTAGTGATACTCAAATAGAGCAGCTTAAGGATTTTACCAACCTAAAAATTACTTACTCCATGCGACAGCAACTTATTTTGCCGCATGAAAAAGGGAATGCAGTAGCTGAAAAGCAAGCCAAAATGCCGATTGAAATAAAACATGCTCCTTTGTTTGGAACTGCTTCAGTGAAGTTGATTGCTATAGAAAATCGCTGTATAGTAGTGGAAAATTTTAAAGTTCTGCACGGCATTCCAATCATTCATATTGAACCTTTTATGATGGAGTCGCACGATTAAGTTCGTTTGCTCACAAAACAAATCCAAAAAACTTCTGTTTAGTCTATAGCCGATCTAAAAGACTCACACATTATAATTGCTACATTTGTGGGCAGAGAAATACATATAAATGTCTAAAGCCGATTCATACCCCTTACTGAGTAAAATTGATACCCCGAAAGACTTGAGAAGTCTATCGGCCGATCAGATGAAAGCGGTATGCGATGAGTTGCGCAATTTTATCATTGACATTGTTTCAGTAAATGGCGGTCATTTTGGAGCTAGTTTAGGGGTGGTTGAACTCACCGTAGCCTTGCATTATGTATTCAATACACCTGATGATCAATTGGTATGGGATGTTGGTCATCAAGCTTATGGGCACAAAATAATTACCGGCCGAAGAGACGTTTTTCATACCAACAGAATTTATCAAGGCATTAGCGGATTTCCCAAAAGAAGCGAAAGCGAATTTGACGCCTTTGGTGTAGGCCATTCGAGCACTTCAATTTCTGCTGCTTTGGGTATGTCTGTCGCTTCAAAAATTAGTCAAGAAAAAGACAAACAACATATAGCGGTTATAGGAGATGGCGCCATGACTGCAGGTTTGGCTTTTGAAGCTTTGAATCATGCAGGAGTTGAAAACTCTAATTTACTCGTAGTACTCAACGATAATTGCATGAGCATTGATCCTAATGTTGGTGCATTAAAAGAATACTTAACCGATATCACCACTTCTTACACCTATAATAAAGTAAAAGATGAAGTGTGGAAATTGTTGGGAATGATTTCAAAGTTTGGTCCCAATGCTCAGTTGATTGCTCAGAAGATTGAGAACGGAATGAAATCCATTATTCTGAAGCAGAGCAATCTATTTGAATCGCTTAAGTTCAGATATTTCGGACCTATAGATGGCCACGATGTTGATCATTTGATAAAAGTATTGAATGATTTAAAAGAAATACCCGGTCCTAAAATATTGCATTGCGTTACAGTAAAAGGTAAAGGCTATGCATTGGCGGAAAAAGATCAAACTAAATGGCATGCCCCTGGTTTGTTTGATAAAATTACAGGTGAAATTTTCAAACCAAAAGACAGTGCTCCAAAGCCTCCAAAATATCAAGATGTATTTGGACATACCCTTGTTGAATTGGCCAAACGCAATACAAAAATTGTTGGGATTACTCCTGCCATGCCCAGTGGATGTTCTTTAAATATCATGATGAAAGAAATACCGGATAGAGCTTTTGATGTTGGCATTGCCGAACAACATGCGGTTACCTTTTCAGCCGGAATGGCAACTCAGGGCTATATTCCTTTTTGTAACATATACTCTTCGTTTATGCAAAGGGGATACGATCAGGTGGTTCACGATGTAGCATTGCAAAACTTGAATGTCGTGTTTTGTCTCGACCGTGGCGGCATTGCCGGTGCTGATGGTCCTACACATCATGGCGCATTCGATATTGCCTATATGCGCTGCATACCTAATATGATCGTTAGCGCTCCTATGAACGAAGAAGAGCTTCGCAATCTTATGTACACCGCTCAACATGAAAACATGGGGCCCTTTTGCATTCGCTATCCTCGTGGAAATGGAGTGATGATTGAATGGAAAACCCCACTACGATTTATTGAACCCGGAAAAGGAAGAAAACTAAGAGGAGGAGAACATATTGCAATATTAAGTTTTGGACATCCGGGTAATTTTGCCAGCGAAGCCTGTGATATTTTAGCTACGGAAAATATTTATCCTGCACATTTTGATATGCGATTTGCCAAGCCACTCGATCATACTTTATTACACGAAGTTTTTGCTGAGTTTAGTAAAATAATTACCATTGAAGACGGAAGTTTAATGGGTGGATTCGGTAGTGCTATTGCTGAGTTTATGGCCGATCACCATTATTCTGCTCAAATGATTCGATTAGGAATTCCCGATCGTTTTATCGAACATGGTGAACAAAAAGAATTGTATCAGGAATGTGGGTTTGATACTCAGAGTGTTTGTAAAGCCATACGCGATATGGTGAACGAAAAAGTAAAAGCCTAATAGAATTAATCTGTCCTATCTCTAAATAATATCATGAAACCAAAAACCGCGAAAGAATCTATATCCATTAATACTGAAATTGTTTTACCGAACGATACCAATGTATTAGGAAATTTAATGGGAGGCCGATTATTGCATTGGATGGATATATCCGCAGCGGTTGCCGCTCACAGGCATTGTCATAGAGTGGTGGTTACGGCATCGGTAAATAATGTATCGTTTAATCAGCCAATCAAATTAGGTCAGATTGTTACTATGCAATCGAAAGTTTCGCGTGCATTCACTTCGAGTATGGAAGTGATTATTGATGTTTGGGTGGAAGACAATATTAGTGGCAATAGAATTAAATGCAATCAAGCAATTTATACATTCGTTGCAGTTGATCAATTGGGCGCACCTATTTCAGTGCCTGAATTAATCCCGGAATCCGATGAAGAAAAAGAACGCTATGCCGGAGCGCTCAGAAGAAAACAATTGAGTTTAATTCTTGCCGGAAAAATGAAACCGGATGACGCTACTGAACTTAAAGCTCTTTTTGTGAAGCAGTAGAAAAGGTATTCAACTTTTCAGCGATCTCCATACTATTTTGTAGCTGCATACAATTGAAGTGTCCCTTAGGGCATTGACTGTGCCCAATTTTTGAGCAAGGCCGACACGACAATTTAACTTCACTAATAAATGAATTTTTATTTTCATCTAGTAAATAAGGATACATACCAAATTCAGGAATGGTATTCCCCCATACAGACACGATTGGTTTATTAAATGCTGCAGCTATGTGCATCATTCCGGTATCGTTTGTTAATACCGCTTTGGCTTTACTGATCAGCACAGCCGATTCGCTTATACTGGTTCGACCACAAGCGTTAAAAACTTGCGTTTCTGATTTCTCTACAATGCTTTCTGCTAATGCACGATCTTCCTTACCTCCAATCAATACAACAGGATGCTTCGATTGATTGGCTACTTCAATGAATTTTGATACCGGAAAGCGTTTCGTTTCATGCATGGCTCCACAAACAAAAACTACATATCCCGATAAGAAGTATGAAGGTAAAGTTTGAACTACCATAAAATCCTTTTCTGAAGGAAAATAATCCAACCCTTTATGGTCATTCTTTACATTCAACGATTGGCACGCTTCAAAATAACGATCTACGATATGAACTTTTGGAAGAACATCTATTTTTAAATTTACCCTCAACCACTTTTGTATGTTCAGTTTTGGGAATGAAAAAGATAGAATTCCCAATGCTTTCTTAATTCTATACGATCGAATATTATTGTGTAGATCAACGATGTGCGTGTATCCTTCTTTCTTCAATTCAGCAATACAAGCATTCATATCATTTTCGAAATACTTTACTTGATCTATATATGGGTTATTGGCTAATACCTGAGCGAAGTTTTTTTTGATCAATACATGTACTTCTGCTTTTAATTGCTGTTTCACACATCGAATGATCGGAGTCGTTAAAACGATATCACCAATCGAACTTAATCGAACAATCAGTATTTTATATTCTAAATCCGGCACCAGACAAAAGTACATATTCACATCGTGCCATTTTCTTTATAGTTGTATTTTTGAGACATGATTATCGATTCTCACATACATCTATATGCAATCGAATTTGATGCCGATAGAGATCTATTAATAAAAGAAGCTCTCGACCAAAATGTAAGCACCTTCTTAATGCCGAATATAGATGAACACAGCATCGATTCAATGATGTGTTTGGTTAAAGAACATGCCGGTGTTTGCCTTCCAATGTTAGGATTGCATCCTTGTTATGTAAAAGAAAACTATGAGCAGGTATTACAAAAAATGTATTTGCTATTTGAACAATACCAATTCTTTGCCATCGGTGAAACCGGCATTGATTTGTATTGGGACACCACCACAAAAGCTCAACAGATTGAAGCATTCAAAATTCAATTGAATTGGGCTAAGGAAAAGAACTTACCCATTGTCATACATAGCCGAAATAGTACAGAAGAGATTCTATTGCAAATTGAAAAAGATGGAGCCCCATCTGCCGGAGGAATATTTCACTGCTTTAGCGGCAACAAAGATCAAGCGCTCCGATGTATCAATCTCGGTTTCCTTTTGGGAATAGGAGGTGTGGTCACTTTCAAAAAAGCGGGCTTGGATGTATTGGTTCAAGATATTGACATGCAACATTTGATATTGGAAACCGATGCCCCGTATTTGGCACCTGCTCCATATAGAGGTAAAAGAAATATACCGGTTTACATTAACTTAGTAGCAGAAAAATTAGCCCAGATAAAAGGAATAAGCAAAGAGGAATGTATGCATCTGACACGTTCAAACGCCATACGTTTATTTAAATTGAATCACCTAAATGACTAAGGAAAAAAAATCTAAAATACTGCTGATCTATACCGGTGGAACAATAGGGATGGTTCACCACGAGAAGCGTTCAACTTTAAAACCAATTAACTTCAAAAATATTCTTAAGCTGGTTCCTGAACTTAGCAGATTGAATTGTGTACCCGAGTATACTTCTTTATTACCCCTGATCGATTCTTCGCAAGTCAGCAGTCAGTTGTGGATTCGTTTGGCTCAACTGGTCGAAAAGAACTATTCAAAATACGATGGGTTTGTCATTTTGCATGGCAGTGATACTATGGCTTATACGGCTTCTGCTTTAAGTTTTATGTTTGAAAATCTTGCCAAACCGGTCATATTAACCGGTTCACAATTGCCGATGGGACAAGTGCGCACAGACGCACGCGAAAATTTAATTTCAGCCATTGAAATTGCAGGATTGAGGAAAAATGGAAAAGCTTTGGTCCCAGAAGTGTGTATCTATTTTGAGTATCGATTGTTGAGAGGAAACCGCTCCACCAAGTTCAGCTCCAATCACTTCGAAGCCTTCAGATCCATCGATTACCCTCCACTGGCTGAGGCAGGCGTTCATTTAATGATTGACGAGAAAAACCTTTTGCCCAATCCGAAAGGAATATTTAAGGTACATACCGGCATAGAAGAAAAAGTTGGCTTATTTACCGTAAGTCCGCTTATGCAAAAAGAAAGTTGTGAGTCTTATTTGCTCTCCGGACATTTAAAAGCATTACTCTTAGAAAGTTATGGCTCTGGAACGGTTCCTTTAAAACCCTGGTTTTTGAATTCCTTAAAAAAGCTGATCGATCAAGGCATTCCTGTGTTAAATATTACGCAATGTGCCGGAGGTACTGTTGAACAAGGACTATACGAATCCAGCAAGCGATTGGAAGAAATTGGAGTTATTGGAGGGCTCGATTTGACCAGAGAAGCCGCACTGACAAAATTGATGGTTTTAATGGGGATGAAATTAAAAAAAGAAAAAATTGCAAAACTTTTACCCGTTTCACTTCGTGGCGAGCTAAGTCCTTTAAAATAAATTTGATATTTGTAACGTAATTAATTTTTGTATTTTTCGGACTTGTAAAACATGAGATAGGAGGGCTTGTCCCGGAGAGATGCCCGAGTGGCTGAAGGGGCACGCCTGGAAAGTGTGTATATGCCAAAAGCGTATCGTGGGTTCGAATCCCACTCTCTCCGCCATGTATATTTGAAATAGAAGATTATTAAAAACTTTATAAAAACTCTAAACATCAATAAATGAACTTTATGAAAAAGTCGATTTTTACATTTTCTATGGCTACTATAGCATTCGTATTGCTGGCCACCGTAGGTTTTGCTCAAGAAGCAGCAGAAGCTGCTGCTGAAGGCGCAGCCGCTGAACAGTCATTTCACCAAGTATTAAAAAGCAAATTCATTGAGGGTGATCCCTTGTACATGACCCCTGTATTGATTTGTTTAATTCTTGGTTTGGCTATTGCTATTGAAAGAATTATTTACTTAAATAAAGCTACTACCAATACCGAGACCTTATTAAAGGATGTTGAATCTGCACTTAATAATGGTGGTGTTGATAAAGCTAAAGAAGTTTGTCGCAACACGAAAGGTCCTGTTGCCAGCATTTTCTATCAAGGCCTTGATCGTGAACATGAAGGCATTGACATAGTAGAAAAATCAGTAATCTCTTATGGTGGAGTTCAAATGGGCTTGCTTGAGAGAGGAATGATTTGGTTATCATTGTTTATTGCTCTTGCTCCTATGCTAGGGTTCTTCGGAACTGTGGTAGGTATGGTTCAAGCGTTTGATGCTATTGAAGCTGCCGGAGATATTTCTCCTTCGTTAGTGGCCGGTGGTATTAAAGTAGCCCTTCTTACTACATTGTTTGGTTTGATTGTCGCTATCATACTTCAGGTATTCTACAATTATCTTGTTTCAAAAATTGATGGATTGGTAGGAGATATGGAAGATAGTTCAATCTCATTGGTTGATCTATTGGTTAAACACAATCAAAAAAAGTAAAAAACTATGTCTGAATCCTTAATTAATATTCTTCTGTGGATTACCTATATTTTGCTCATTGGCGCATTGGTTTTGGCTGTGGTTATGTCGCTTATGAACATAGTAAAGAATCCAAAAAAAGGTAAAAACAGTTTAATTGGAATAGGTGCCATGTTGGTTCTTTGGCTTGTCTGCCTGATGTTTTCAAGTTCCGATGTTGCCGAAAAATATCAAGCCATAGTTTCTCCCGGTCAAAGTAAATGGATCGGAGCCGGTTTAATTGCCACTTATTTGATTTTCATTGGTAGCCTTGGGCTGGTATTGTTCACCGAAGTAAAAAGAGCTTTTAGCAAATAACCCATTGAATTATGGCTAAAAAGAAATCCAGAAGTACCCCCGAAATCAATGCCGGATCTATGGCAGATATTGCGTTTCTGCTTTTGATCTTTTTTATTGTGGCCACCACAATGGATGTCGATAGCGGGATTACTACAAAACTGCCTCCTATGCCGGAAGATGAGCAACAGGATGACAGTGAAATAAAAGATCGAAATGTCTTTACAGTGTTGGTCAATGCTAATGATCAGATTTTGGTTGAAGGGAATTGGGAAGATATTCGCAACATGCGTAAGTTGGCAAAAGATTTTGTTGCCAATCCTCAGCAAAAAGCGAACTTATCTGAAAATCCTCAGGTAGCCGTTATCTCTTTGCAAAACGACAGAGGTACTTCTTATAACATGTACATACAAGTACAAAACGAACTGAAAGCAGCTTATAATGAATTGCGTGATGAAGCATCTCGTTCAAAATTTGGAAAATTGTTTGCAGACCTCAGTGACGATCAAAGACAGGAAATACAAGAAATGTATCCCATAAAAATCTCCGAAGCTGAGCCGAAAGACGTTTCAAAATCGAATTAAAAGCAACTATGGCAAAATTTAAAAAGAAAGGAGGAAAAAGTACTCCATCCATCAATACTGCATCGCTGCCCGACATTGTGTTTATGCTTCTGTTTTTCTTTATGGTAACCACCGTTATACGTGATGCCAGTCTTAAAGTAAGAGTACAAACACCCAATGCAACAGAGATTCAAAAGTTAGAGAAGAAATCATTGGTGAGTTATATTTATATCGGTCCTCCAAACAGTGAAGCATTACGCAAAACATTTGGAACAGAGCCTAGAATTCAGTTGAATGACAGCTATGCGTCTCTTAACGATATTCCGCAGTTTATTGAAATGGAGCGTAAGGCTCGTGATGAAAGAGAAGTTCCTTTGATGACTACTTCATTGAAGGTTGATAAGGAAACAAAAATGGGTATTGTATCCGATGTTAAACAAGAACTCAGAAAACTGAACGCTTTAAAAATTAATTACAGTACCAAAAAAGGTGGTTTGAAAGACAATTGATGTAATTGTAAACTATAACAACAGCTAAAAAGCCTTTTACAGTTTTTGTAAAAGGCTTTTTACTTTATTAAATAATTTATCCCGAATAAATTTCAAAATGTCTTTGACAAAGCAATTATTCCGACCGCAATAATTGTTCGTATTCCCGATCAACCAATTTTCGTGATAGCACATACGAAGAAATAAAACCAATGATAAAAACTAGAGAAAACACTGCAGCGAAATCAGAGCATTCAAGAGCTACAGGATAGTATTCAACCAAAAAGGCATTTGCGCTGTCAATGCGCAACAATCCAAAATGAATTTGAACCATACAAATGATCAACCCTAACAAAAGACCTGCAAATGCACCACTCAATGAAATAAACATTCCCTCGGTCAGAAAGATCTTCCGCACCATAGACAAAGGGGCTCCTAAACTTTTTAAGACAACGATGTCTTTCTTTTTGTCCAGTATTAACAAGGTTAGCGAGCCAATAATAGTGAACGTGGCAATGAGAAGAATAAATGCCAATATTAAAAACACGGCAAACTTCTCCGTCTTTAATATCTTATATAAAAAGTCGTGTTGCTCTATTTTACTTTGAGCAACAAGTGAATTGCTAGCCCAAGATTCTATTTCATTTTTTACCGGATCAACTTTAGCCTCAGGTTTTAAATTCACTTCTATTGCGCTAATGACCGGCCTTCCATCCAACAATTGCTGAGCTATATCGAAAGGTAGAATAATATACTTTGAATCGAAATCTTGCTGAACAGCAAATACAGCACTTACATTTTGATGCGCCTGTGTAAAAGCATCATTCGGATCAAGAGAGGATGCAACTCCACTCTTTGGCATATACATGCTCACTTTTTGTAAAGGATCGTTTATGTTTAGCCCAAGTGCATAGGCAACTCCACTTCCCATTATCATAAACCTTTGGCTGTTGGTATCCGGATAATCGCCATCAATGATATACCGGCTCAGCCTTTTCTCCCGAATAAAATCTTCGCTAACCCCTTTTATCCTTCCCAAAAACTGTTTGTTCCTATAGCGCAACAAAACATTCTCTTCTACGACAACACTCGCATAAGACACTTGAGGATGATTGCGAATCTTAGCCAACAGTAGCGAATCGGGTTGCATATACTTCCCTACTTTCGCACGTATTTTTATATCGGCATCAAAAGCATCGTATAAATTAACCACCAAATTTCCGAAGCCATTAAATACAGAAAGTACTATGATTAATCCCATTGTCCCAACTGCAACGGCTACAACCGATAAGGTAGAAATGATGTTTACTGCATTCCTTTTTTTTCGGGAACTAAAATACCTGCGGGCTATGTATAATGCTACATTCAAAGCAGCACTTACTTATATGCTTTAACAATTAAACCTGTTCCGCTTTTGTGTTTGATTCGAACATCTGCCATATTCAATACAAAAGAAATCGGATATGCGATTAGGTAATAGAAAGGTAACAACAAGAAGCCAATGAACCGTGGCACTGCACCTAAAAACTGAATGGGATATTTCATACTCAATCGCCATGAAATTTTGCCCGGTGCGCCATAACTGTAACGTGCTTCTACTTTAGAAAAACCAGCCGACTTTAATTTCTCCTCTATTTCATTTATGTTATATCCATCACGTACATGTTCTTCAATAAAAGAAGCATCGTCTTGCGAATGCACATCACTACCTCCTTGGTCGGAAGGAGTGCTGATGACTAACATAGCCCCGGGATTCATGCATGCAATAAGATTTTTAAATACCAGTACATCTTCCAATATATGTTCCATAACATCAACCGACAAAACCAAATCAAAATGAGTGTCGCTTTTAAAAGTGGTTAAATCTGCAACACTAAATTTTACTTTCTCCGCCATGCCAATCTGAGAGAAAAAAGAATTGCAATCTTCCACCTGTTCTTCTTTAACATCAACAGCCCTTATGTTCCAGTTTTTATTGAGTCGACTTAGAAAATAAGTGTATTGTCCGAATCCAGCTCCGGCATCCAATACGTTTAAATTATTCGGCTTTCCTTTCTCCCATCGCCTTAGTTCTTTATGCACGTGCCAGGCTCTGAGCAATAACAAATCGAGCAATCGGTAAAATACTTTTCGCAAAAAAGGGTTGCGATTAAAAATGCTCCCCAGGCTGCGTTTTATAGGATCGTACTGCATAAAGTGCTTGCTAAGAAATTAATCGGTTTGGGGTGGAATGTTTAGATCGCGAAATATCTGATCCATCTTTTCGGCATAATCCATACTATTGTCGATGAAAAATTGCAGCTCAGGAATAGCCCTCACCTGATGACGAATACGCTGCCCTAATTTCTTTCGAATTTCCGTATGGTGTTGTTCTATGTTATCTAAAACAGCACTTTTATCTGTTTCTTTAAAAATACTTAAATGTACACGAGCTAAACCCAAATCGGGAGTTACGCGCACACCGGTAACGGTTATAAAACTTGATCCGAAAAAATTTCTGCCTTCTTTATTAAACAAATCCGCCAATTCTTTTTGAATGAGTCTGGCAAATTTTTGTTGCCTCATAGATTCCATATCGGGAGTAAAGGTAGCTTTTTTGAAATTTAGATGTCGACTTTTTATTTATGCTAATTTTGCAGCGTATGACAAAACTCTCGGGATTCACTTTTGTGCGCAATGCAATACAATTTGCTTATCCGGTAGAGGCTTCGATTCGCTCCGCACTCCCATTGGTTGATGAAATGATTGTTTTGTGTGGGAATTCAACAGACCGTACACGAGATTTAATTGAATCGATTAATGATCCAAAAATCAAAATTATTGACAGTGTTTGGGATGACTCCAAACGAGAAGGAGGAATGGTATTGGCTCAGGAAACCAACAAAGCATTTGACAGAATAGACCCTTCAAGCAAATGGGCACTATACTTGCAGGCTGATGAAGTGTTGCATGAAAAAGATTATACCCATATCCAAAACGCATTGACTGAATTTGAAAACGATGAGCAGGTTGATGGACTTCTCTTCTCCTACTTACATTTTTACGGTAATTATTACTTTATTGGAGCATCGAGAAAATGGTATCGCAATGAAATTCGAATCATAAAAAATGATCCGGAAATTAAATCGTTTAGAGATGCCCAGGGATTCCGCAAAGGCAATCGTAAGTTACAGGTTAAAGCAGTTAATGCATCCGTTTATCACTATGGTTGGGTAAAACATCCGCGCGAGCAACAACTGAAGCAAAAATCTTTTCATAAAATGTGGCACGATGATCAGTGGGTAGAAAAGAAAACGGGTCAACAACTTGAATTTGATTATTCACAGATCGATTTATTAAGGCGCTTTGAAGGCACGCATCCGGGCAGTATGAAAACCTGGATCGAAAAAATGAATTGGGATTTTGAATATGATCCTTCGCAAATAACAATGACAATGAAAGACCGTTTACTTTATTCAATAGAAAAATATAGTGGTTGGAGACCCGGAGAATATAAAAACTACCGGTTAATTTAAATTTTGATTGAATACGATTAAACTAAATATTGTGTTTACATTCACCCTTAGCGATTAACAAGTGAAAGATTACGTACGATTACTGGCTTATGTAAAGGAATACAAAGGACCTGCTCTACTCAATGTTCTTTTTAATGTCTTTTCTGTTTTATTCTCGTTGTTCAGTTTAACGATGGTGGTGCCCTTTTTGAATGTACTGTTCAACAGCACAAACGAATATCAGAAAGTGGAATGGAGTTTTTCGGTTGAAGCCGCCATTGGGAACTTCAATTATTTTCTGCATCACTACATAGAAGAAAATGGAAAGCTACAGGCGCTGATGTTTATTTGCATGCTGGTAGTGGTCATGTTTTTCTTCAAAAATCTTTTCCGTTATATGGCGATGTACTTCTTAGCTACCGTACGCTTAGGAATAGTAAAAGATGTGCGCAATCGGCTTTACAACAAAACCATGTTATTGCCTCTCGGATTTTTTAGCAATGAAAGAAAAGGAGATATCATGTCTCGTATTTCGAATGATGCTCAAGAATTGGAATACAGCATTATGAGTTCATTGGAGGTTATTTTTCGAGAACCGCTAACGGTTGTGTTGTTTTTGCTCACTATGTTTATGATGAGCTTTCAACTCACCTTATTCGTCATCATTTTATTGCCCCTTGCCGGAATACTGATAGGCCGAATTGGAAAGAGCTTACGAAGAACCTCTTCAAAAGCGCAGGCACAGTTTGGAGCATTGCTTAGCAATATAGAAGAAACACTTGGTGGTTTGCGTATTATAAAAGCTTTTACAGCTGAGCAAAACATGAGTCATAAGTTCAATGAACAAAACACCGCCTTTAGCAAAACCATGCGTAAAGCCTATCGCAAAAGAGACCTCGCCAGTCCCATGAGTGAATTTATGGGAGCAGCGGTTATGGTTGTGGTCATGTATTTTGGCGGCCAATTGGTTTTGCGCGATGGTCCTGTTTTACAACCCGCAGAATTTATTGCTTTCATAGCCATCTTTAGTCAGCTGATTCCTCCTGCTAAAGCATTTACTACTGCCTATTACAATATCCAAAAAGGATTGGCTTCGGCTCAACGCATCAATACCATTTTAGATGCTCCGGTGAGTATTCAGGATGACGAAAATGCTATTAGCAAAAACAAATTTGATCGCAGCATTGAGTACAACAATATTTTATTTGCGTATAGCAGAGGTGATGAAGGATATGTTTTAAAGAATATAAATCTATCGATTGAAAAAGGTAAAACCATTGCATTGGTGGGTCAATCCGGATCGGGTAAAACTACCTTGGCCGACTTATTGCCTCGATTTTATGACCCGGCCGATGGAGCCATTCTGTTGGATGGAATTGATATTCGTAAAATCGCCTTGAATGATTTGCGCAATATGATGGGAATCGTTACCCAAGAAGCGATATTGTTTAACGACACTGTTTTCAATAACATCACATTTGGGAAACCAAATTCTACATATGAAGAAGTTATACAAGCGGCTCAGATTGCAAATGCACATGAATTTATAGAACAAATGCCGGATGGTTATAATACCAATATTGGTGATCGTGGAAGTAAGTTAAGTGGTGGCCAACGTCAGCGATTAAGTATTGCCAGAGCGGTGCTTATGAATCCTCCAATTCTAATTTTAGATGAAGCTACCTCTGCCCTCGACACCGAATCGGAACGACTGGTACAAGAAGCGCTTACCCGCTTAATGAAAAACAGAACTACTTTGGTTATTGCGCATCGCTTGTCAACCATACAACATGCCGATGAGATTATTGTGATGCAAAAAGGTGAGATCATTGAAAGAGGAAATCATACTGCTTTAATTGAGCGGAATGGTGTTTATCGAAGACTTTCGGAACTACAGACGTTTAATTAGTGTGCAAATGAAATGGAGAGCCTTTAAATATTTTTTGGCAAAATCTTGCGCATATATTTTGCCTTGATAAACAGATCAAGTGGAGCCCTAAAAAACATTTCGTGTTCCATAATCAAAAGTAGATATTGCATTATTCCTTTGCGCAAGCAGCCTTCACGAATAGGTGTTTGTATGAACGAACACGAATCCTTTCTCATTGTCACACTAAGCGGAGTTGAAGTGTGAGCGAATTGTAAAAAAAAGCTAAGGCCTCAGCAGCACCAGCTTTTCTGCATTACAAAATGCACCAATAATCCTTTACTCAAACACAATCTTACCATAATAACTCTTCTTCCTGCTACTCAAAGTTACCGTATAAATACCCCTAGCTACTGCTTCTAAATTGAGTTTAATCTTGCCATCGTTCATTTGCAGAAGTTTTTGCTG
>DAOQTX010000002.1:0-83304 GCA_035340715.1 Bacteroidia bacterium
CCACTTTAAGGTGATATAAGGTCTTTTATCTTCATGGAACTTATTGAAATGTTTATTCAACTCCCGACATTTATTTTCCAAAACATTCATTTCCACCTCTATGCCACATAGTTTTAATCTTTCTATTCCTGTTCCACTCACTTTTGGATTCGGGTCTTGTTGTCCAATGACCACCTTTTTTATTCCGGAACTTATAATGGTATCTGTGCAGGGTGGAGTCTTACCGTGATGATTGCATGGTTCCATATTCACAAACAGAGTTGCATCCTTAGATAACGTATGCGAAAGCCTCTTTAGGCAAGCTCTTTCTGCATGATCAGATCCGTATCTCAAATGATATCCTTCTGCGACAATTTTCCCTTCATCATAAATCAATGATCCAACCATAGGATTAGGGGCTGTATATCCTTTACCAAGGACTGCCAAATCCAAACATCGTTGCATGAGTAATTCGCTATTCACCTTCTAAAATATATCTTCGTCAAAAGTATAAATTAGAATCATTGCTTATGAAACTTATGTCTTTTATAAATAAGGCTATCTCAAAGTTGCCGGCTCATATTTGTGAAGAAGAGGAAAAATCCACGTTAATCAGACATTGGTTAAGCGATAGATTAAATCTAAACATCAATCAATGGATCAAACGAGCGGACTTATCTATAGATCAAGCCATGTTATTTGACCTCGAAGACGATCTGGAAAAAATAAAAGCTGGAATGCCTCTCCAATACATTATAGGGAAAGCATATTTTTTTGATATGGAATTAGGAGTAAATAATCATGTATTGATCCCTAGACCTGAGACTGAAGAGTTGGTGCAGTGGATTATGGAAGACCATAATGATCGACCATTAAACGTACTGGAGATTGGTACAGGAAGTGGTTGTATTTCAATAGCCATAAAAAGACAGAGGAAAAATTTTACTATTACAGCAATAGATATCAGTGAAGACGCTTTAAGTATAGCTCGTCAAAACAGCAATAAATATAATGCAGCAATTCATTTTAAGAGATTAAACTTTCTAACTCAACAAGATGAATTGAATCAAGAATGGGATATAATCGTTAGTAACCCTCCTTATTTAGATGCAGAAGAGATTGAAACTCATGGAAACCATGTTATTAAACACGAACCAAAGCAAGCGCTGATTGCTGCAGGAAGCGATCCGCTAATTTTTTATCGATCAATAGCAGCATTCTCACAAAAAAATTTATCAGATCACGGAGCATGTTATGTTGAGTTGAATAGTTTGAAAGCAGATTCCATCCAAAACATTTTTGAAGATCAAAATTTCGGAACAGTTAATCTGAGAAGAGATATTAGTGGAAACATGAGAATGTTGCGATCAAAAATTTGAAACGCATCAAAAGTTCCAAAAGTGAATATGCTTTTTTACCTTAGTTGGCTCTTATGAATGAAACTCAGGCCAAATCAAGAATACAGACGTTACGATCTGCTATTGAAGAGCATAACTATAATTACTACACTCTTTCAAAATCAGAAATAAGTGATTACGAGTTTGATCTATTGTTAAATGAATTGATCGAATTGGAAAACAAGTTCCCTCAATACTATTCTGAAACATCTCCCTCACAAAGGGTTGGAGGACAAGTGACCAAGGAATTTAAGCAGGTGAAACATGTATACCCGATGCTTTCTTTGGGCAATACTTACTCTAAAGAAGAATTGCAAGAGTTTAATGATCGAATAGTAAAATTAATTGGTCATGATTTTGAATATGTGTGTGAGTTGAAATTTGATGGTGTTGCCATTGGAATTACTTATGTAAATGGAGTATTTGAAAGAGCAGTTACACGAGGAGATGGATTGCAAGGAGACGATGTGAGTGCCAATGTAAAGACCATTCGATCATTACCGTTAAGTTTGAAAGGAGTAGGATATCCAGATAAATTTGAAATCCGGGGTGAGATTATATTAACACACAAAGAGTTTGATCGAATTAATAAAGAGAGGGAGGAATTAGGAGAAGCACCTTTAGCTAATCCAAGAAATACTGCCAGCGGAACCATAAAGCAACAAGATAGTGCCGAGGTAGCAGCTCGAAAGCTCGATTGTTTCCTCTATGCAGTGTATGGGAATCAACTTCCGTTTGAAGATCATTTTCAAGCCATGACCCGAACACGCGATTGGGGCTTTAAAGTTTCCGATGCTATGAGAGTTTGCAAAACATTGGATGAGGTTATTGATTATATCAACCAGTATGAAAAACTCAGATCTACTTTAGGGTTTGATATCGATGGAGTTGTTATTAAAGTGAATTCGTTTCGAAACCAAGAAGAACTTGGCTATACCGCTAAGTCTCCCCGTTGGGCTATTTCATATAAATATAAGGCGGAGTCGGAGCTTACTATACTCAATAATGTTAGTTTTCAAGTAGGAAGAACTGGAGCCATTACACCTGTTGCTAATTTAGAACCGGTTAACTTAGCAGGAACTGTAGTTAAAAGAGCTTCGCTGTATAATGAGGCGCAAATAGAAAAATTGGATTTGCATCTGGGTGATACAGTATTTGTTGAGAAGGGAGGAGAGATCATTCCAAAAATAACAGGAGTAGATCTTAGCAAAAGAAAAAAGGATGCCGTAAAAGTTAGCTATCCTGAATCTTGTCCCGAATGTGGAGGAGAATTAAGAAAATTGGAAGGTGAAGCTTTGCATTATTGTATCAATCAGTTGAATTGTCCACCACAAATCAAAGGATCCATAGAACATTTTGCCTCTAGAAAAGCAATGAATATTGATGGACTTGGAGCAGAAACCATTGAGTTGCTGTATGCGAATCAACGAATACAAAATATTGCTGATCTGTATGAACTCACATTTGATTCCATTTCAAGTTTAGAGCGAATGGGTGAAAAGTCGTCCGAGAACTTAATAAAAGCAATTGAAGATTCTAAACAGGTTCCTTTCGAGAAAGTACTATATGCATTAGGGATCAGATATGTGGGCGATACTGTGGCTAAAAAGCTGGCACGGTATTTTAAAAATATATACACTATTCAAACAGCAAACATTGATGATTTGAAAAATGCTCCTGAAGTTGGTGAGAAAATTGCATTATCCATTTATAATCATTTTCAGAATGAGTTAAATACAGAGATCATACAGCGGTTGCAAAAATATGGATTACAATTTGAACTAAATGTTGAAGAAGGAAAATCAAGTGATAAATTAAAGGGAAAAAGTATTGTTGTTTCAGGAACATTCAGCAATTTTGACCGAAATCAGATTAAAGATGTAATTGAAATGAATGGAGGAAAAAATTCTTCAGCAGTAAGTTCCAAAACAAGCTTTTTGTTGGCAGGTGACGAAGCGGGCAGCAGTAAATTAGAAAAGGCTCAAGCATTGGGAGTGAGTATTATAAGTGAAGAAGATTTTATTAAGATGATTCGATGAAAACTAAGTCGAGAATACGTCAACAACTAGCAAACTTTATGTTTGTTCGGGAGTTTAGCAAGCAAAAGAGAAAACCAAAATTAATTTCATTTGCCAAAATGAAATCGGTAGGTATATTATACGATGCAACCACCGATGAGAATTATGAATTGGTGAAGCAATTGGTAAAAGAAATTAGATCGGAGCACAAAGAGGCATTGGCATTAGGCTATGTGGATATGAAAGAACTCCCTCACATGCGCTTTTCTAAACTTGGTCTGGATTTTTTTACACGTAGATCGTTGAGTTGGAACTTAAGACCTAATCATCCCTTGGTACATAATTTTGTACAAACCGATTTTGATGTACTGATCAGCTTGGATATTGAAACCGTATTCCCTTTAAAATATGTTTCAGCCATTTCGCATGCTAAATTTAAAATTGCTCGATTCGATAAACGCAATACTCCGTTTTGTGATTTTATGGTAGCAGCTCCCGACAACACCAGAATGGAAGAACTGATTAAAGTACTAATGCACTATTTAAAACAAATGAGAAATGACTAAGAAAAAACATAAATTAACTGGAACCGGTGTGGCATTGGTAACACCTTTTTATAAAGACGGTAGTATTGATTTTAAGTGCTTCAAAAAAGTAATTGAAAACTGTATTTCACAAAAAGTAGATTACTTAGTTCCATTGGGAACTACAGGAGAGTCTGTAACATTAAACCCATCGGAGAAGCAAGCGGTTATCGATTTTGTTTTGGAAGTGAATGATAAACGTTTACCCGTTGTTTTAGGGTTAGGAGGTAATAATACTCAATCATTGGTAACCCAAATTTCTCAAACAGATTTTGATGGAATCGAAGCCATATTATCGGTATCTCCTTATTATAATAAGCCCAATCAGAAAGGTGTATATCAACACTATAAAATGATTGCAAACGAATGTCCGGTGCCTGTTATATTATATAATGTTCCTGGCAGAACCGGCTCAAATCTTACACCTGAAACCACTTTGAATCTTGCGAACGATTTTGAGAATATCATCGGAATAAAGGAAGCCTCTGGAAATATTTTTCAAATCATGGAAATCATTAAAAATAAACCCGATGGCTTTTTAGTGATTTCTGGCGATGATGGATTAACCATGCCACTATTGACTATGGGTGCAGATGGCGTTATATCTGTATTGGCAAATGCTTATCCAAAACATTTTTCTACTATGGTGCGATATGCCATGCAAGATAAACCAGAAAAAGCGCGTCCGATACATTACGCTTTAAGTGAGCTAATAGAGTTGCTATTTGTTGATGGATCTCCGGGAGGAATTAAATCGGCTTTAAAGGAAATGGGCATCTGTGATGATTATGTAAGAATGCCTTTAGCGCCTGTAGGTAAAAGTACAGCCAATAAAATTGCTCAAGTTATGAGTGATTTAAAAAAGAAATTAGGTTAATGAATTGATTATTTTTCTCCATCAGGCATAACCAATGCCATGATTAAATAAACCAATAAACCTGTTCCGAAAATTAAAAGCGCAATAACAAAAATTATTCTAAAGATCACTGGGTCGGTATCAAAGTAATGTCCCAGTCCTCCACAAACACCAAAGAGTTTTTTTTCTCTTCTAACTAGACGCTTATACATAGGCAATTGAATTGATAAGTGTAAATATACATATTCTAAAATATTTTGATCACTCAATAAATTGGTATTTTAGCATCAATAATTCGACTTATGAAAATCTATAAATGGTTATTCACTCTTTTATTGGTAAGCAACCATATTTCAACTAACGCACAAAGCCTATCTTTTCAACAGAAGAGTGATCATCAGATTTTTGTGACACTAGATGATGTCAAGAACGAGCTGCATTGTTCTCAAACGGTTCGTTATACCAATAATTCATCAGACACATTAAAAGAGTTGTATTTTCATATATGGCCTAATGCCTATTCCAATAGAGAGACTGCACTAGCGCAGCAAATGGTGCTCAGCAATAACTTAGATCTTTTTTTTGCAAAAGAAAGTGAAAAGGGACGCATGAAGAACTTTTCTGTTTTACAAAACGAATCAAAACTAACAGTGGTACTGGATGAATACGATATCGATATATGTAAAATTATCCTTCAAGAACCAGTTGCTCCGGCAAGCTCAATAGATCTAGCTATGCGTTTTGATGTTGTAATTCCATCTGCTAAGTTCTCCCGTCTAGGACGAATTAATCAAGCCTATTACATCACGCAATGGTATCCAAAGCCGGCTGTTTATGATTCATTAGGTTGGCACCAGATGCCATACCTTAATCAAGGTGAATTTTTTAGTGAATTTGGAGACTACGAAGTACATATTACTGTTCCAGCAAATTATGTGGTAGCCGCTACAGGAGAATTGCAGAACAGTGCAGAACTAGATTGGCTAAAAAGTAAGAGCGAATCGTATATCTTGAATGAAAGCAACGATTTAAAATTTCCTCCATCTGATTCAATTACAAAAACACTCATCTATAAACAAAGTAATATTCATGATTTTGCATGGTTTGCCGATAAGCGTTTTAATGTTTTGCACGACACGCTTCAGATTCCGGGTGAAGAAAGGATCATTGATGTATATGCTTATTTTACAGATAAATCAGCCAAGCATTGGGTGAAAGCCACTCATTATTTAAAGCGCTCCATACTTTTTTATTCCGAAAAACTTGGTAGTTATCCTTATAATGTAGTCTCAGCGGTAGATGGAACAATATCGGCAGGAGGAGGAATGGAATATCCTACGATAACCATACTCAGTAAAGTAGAAAATGATCTCGATCTTGAAACAGTTATCGTACACGAAGTTGGACACAATTGGTTATATGGAATATTAGCTTCCAATGAAAGAGATTACCCCTGGATGGATGAAGGAATCAACTCTTATTACGAAATTCGTTACCTAAAAACATATCTGTCTGATCAAGATCGTCAACTCAATATGAACCGATTAAATCGATTGCTTGGTATTGATAATCTAGATTACTCCGGCCTTACTTCTTTATTAGTAAATATCAGTGAACGCAAAAGAGTCAATCAAAAAGTATCTTTAAAGTCGACCGAATATTCTTCGTTTAACTATGGTTTGATGATATATGGAAGAGTGCCAATGCTGTTCAATGCTATTGAAAGCCAATTCGGCACTGCACTGATGGACAGTTGCATGAGAATTTATTTCAACGAATGGAAATTTAGACATCCTTACCCAGGTCATTTAAAACAAATTTTGGAAACGGCAGGGAAAAAAGATGTCTCATGGTTATTTGATGATGCTTTCGATATGGAAAGAGGAATTGAATATAAGATTTATGATGTTGCCACATATAGAGGAGAAAGAAATGAAAAAACGCAAAATGCCACACATTCTATTTTGGTGGGAAGCAAAGGCTTAGTGGCTGCTCCTTTTGAGATTACTGCTTATAAGGGAAAAAATCTGAAATACAGTTCAGCTTTTGACGGGATTTATGGAGGTGAAGTAGTGCATGTTGAATGTCCGGGATGTGACAAGTTTGTGATTAATGAACGCAAAATTTTCCCGGAACTCTATTATAATAACAATACGAAACGACTCAATGGGTTGTTTAGAGGAGTAGAGCCGTTAAAAATTGCTTTCCTTCCTCAAGTGGAAAGAGCTGATCGAACTCAACTGTTTATTTTGCCTTTAGCCGCTTGGAACAATACCGATAAATGGATGACCGGATTAAGTATTTATAATATTTTTCTACCAGAGAAAAAATTTGAATTTGCATTTACTCCTTTATATAGTTTTAGAACCGAGGAGCTAAATGGTTTTGCTAATTTTCACCTGAATCTCTATCCTTCTTCTGGTTCTAGTAGGAGAATCCAATTAGGCGTTAAAGGACAAAAGTTTAGTTATCAAATTCGCGAGTATCAGAAAGACAGTCTATCAACACAACGAGATTTCTTGTCTTATCAAGTGTTTGCTCCTTATCTTGAAGTAGATTTGTACAATAAAGATCCTCGTTCTGAAACTAAGAAGAAAGTGCGCTATCAATATTCTAATGTATCGAATGATTTCGAGGATTATCTTATTGTAAAAGATGGAGTTCCTCATATATCAGAAAAAAAGGAGGTCTATCATAACATAGATGTTGCTATTTCCAATAGAAGAAAACTGGATCCATTTTCAATTGGCTTTGGTTTAGAATTTCATAGTGAATATTTTAAAACATATTTTGAAGCGAAATACAAAATCACTTACAATAAACTAGGAAAGGGTATAAGCGCAAGATGGTTTGGTTCGATTTACGATAGTGACAACGATCAGTATGGAAATTATTTTTCTTTAAGTGGAAAACAAGCCAATAGTGATTATCAATATTCTAATCTATACTTCGATCGGAGCAATGCTGATTTTTGGAATCGACAGTTTCAAGAAAACGAGGGAGGTTTTAAAACCTATGTGCCAACAGCCGTTACAGAGCAAAAGGGCTTTTGGATGAGTGCTCTGAATATAGAGATAGAATTTCCGGGAGCATTACCAATTGTGGCATTTGCCGATATTGGAACCTATAACAATGCAGATAAAGTATTTGAGAAAGATATTTTTACTGATGCCGGCATCGCTTTAAAGCTGGGATCAATTTTTCAAGTATATTTTCCTTTCATGGTGAGTCAGAATCTTGATGATTATTACGATTTGAACGATATTGAATTCTCTGATCGAATTCGCTTTCAAATAAACTTACCTTTGTTCGGATTTGAAAAGCTACGTGATCAACTAAGCTATCAGGTTTGGTAATGAACAGTAAGAACAACATATATTTTATAAGTGATTTTCATTTAGGAGTTCCTAATTCAGATGCTAGTTTAAAGCGGGAAAAGGATATTGTTCGTTGGCTTGATTTCATAAAAAAAGATGCGCTTGAAGTTTACATTTTAGGAGATGTTTTTGACTTTTGGTTTGAGTACAAGCATGTAGTTCCTAAGGGATTTGTGCGCTTACTCGGAAAGTTGGCAGAACTTTCTGATAGCGGAATTAAGATTCATTATTTTACAGGCAATCACGACATGTGGGTTTTTGATTATTTGCCAAAAGAAATTGGATGTACCTTATACCGAGAGCCAATAGAACGAGAATTCGGCAATAAAAAATTTTTTATAGGGCATGGTGACGGATTAGGTCCCGGTGATCATGGGTATAAATTCATTAAGAAAGTATTTGCCAGTAAAATATGCCAATGGTTGTTTGCACGTCTTCACCCCAATTTAGGAATAGGTATAGCCAATTATTGGTCACGAAGAAGTAGAATTGCAACTTCTACTGATAATGAAACCTACAAAGGTGATGATAAAGAGTTTTTGGTTTTGTTTTGTAAAGAAAAAATTAAAACACAAGCAATCGACTATTTCATATTTGGTCATCGACATTTACCTATTGATATGAGAATAGGAGAGAGCAGATACATTAATTTAGGAGAATGGATCAACTACAGGAACTATGCTGTTTTCAACGGTTCAGAGTTGCTTTTCAAAACATTCGATTAGAGCCTATTATTTCGAACCATCGTCATGATACGACTGGTTGTGTGCAAGTTGATTCCCACACTTCGCGCAATTTTCCATTATACCACTTCCTCCAGCACAACCTTTATTACAGATATAATGATATACACCTTTGCTATTAGTGGCCGGAGCAGCTGCCTGAGCAGGTTGTGTTTGAACTTGAGTCGCTTGAGGTGTGGCGGTAGGGGTTTGACCCGGTTGCTGATGAAACTTTTCGTTATGTACGTATTGTGTTTTGCAAACCGGACAATTCACTTGTTGGTCGCCTCCTGAACCTTGACAATTGTTAGGACAGATGTAATGCTTTACTGACCCGCTTGCGGTTGTAGTTGCTTGCAATGGAGCGTTTGCAGGAGCTGCCGGATTGGGTTGCGAAGAAATATTTACCGGAGCCACTTGATTCGTAGTATCTAAAGGATTTACTATAGCCGAATTTCCTGGTAAGGCTGTTTCGTTATATACTGGTGATGCTGGTGCCGTATTATTCTGATCAGATGAGTTATCGCTGCTACAAGCTGAGAGGATTGAAGCGCTTATAACAAATAGAATAGTTTGTACTTTCATTGTATTAAATTTTGAATCAGATAAACTTACAATTATTTTGATATAAACGCAATCAAATCTAATAAACGAGTTGAATAGCCCATTTCATTATCGTACCAACCCACTACTTTAGCCATTCGTCCAATAACACTGGTTAATTGTGAGTCAAAAATACAGCTGTGTGTGTTGCCAACAACATCAATTGACACAATAGGGTCTTCGGTGTATTGCAATATGGACTTTAATCTACCCTCTGAGGCTGTCTTAAAGGCATTATTTATTTGATCAATATTCGTTTCCTTTTTCAGAATACAAGTGATGTCAGTTAGCGACCCATTGGGTACCGGTACTCGAATTCCAGCCCCACCGGTGCAATCTTTGAGTTCTGGAAAAATTTCAGTTATAGCTTTCGCAGCACCTGTAGTGGTAGGAATAATTGAAAGTGCCGCTGCTCTTGCTCTTCTTAAGTCTTTGTGAGGAGCATCGTGCAGATTTTGATCACCAGTGAAAGCGTGAACCGTAGTAATGTAAGCTGACTCTACTCCAAAATTTTCATTTAAAATTGAAATCATTGGTGCTGCATTGTTCGTGGTACACGAAGCATTAGAAATAACATTTTCACTGCCATCTAATATCTGTTCGTTTACACCTAGAACGATTGACTTGCAATGTCCATCAGATGGAGCCGAAATAATTACTTTTTTTGCGCCAGCTTTCAAATGAAGTTTAGCTTCATCTGTTTTTCTGAATTTACCAGTTGATTCTAATACAATTTGTGTCCTATAAGAAGCCCATGGTATGGAAGAAGGATCTTTCAATGAAGTACATGGAATTTTAATTCCATTAATAATAATATTGTTTTCATCATGTGAAATCTCACCTCTAAAAATCCCATGAACACTATCGTATTTTAAAAGATGAGCCAGAGTTTTTGTATCCGCCAGATCGTTGATCCCACATATTTCTATTTGAGGAAAATGCATGGATTGTCGAAAAAAATTTCTTCCAATTCTTCCAAATCCATTTATACCAACCTTAACTATGTTCATAGTGTTATAATTTGTTTTCTAATATGTCTTCAACTGCTTTTAAAGAGTGGTTTTCCAACCATATAATGTCCTCATTTTTTCTGAACCAGGTCATTTGTCTTTTTGCAAAGTTACGTGTGTGTTGTTTGATTTTCTCAACGGCCTGATCTAATGTAGTGATTCCATCAAAATACTCAAACAATTCCATGTACCCAACGGTTTTTAAAAAGTGATTATTCTTAAAATGATAAAAAGATTTAGCTTCTTCCACTAAACCTTCTTTTATCATTTGGTCGACTCTTCGATTAATTCTTTCATATAGAACCGAGCGCTCAAACTTGATTCCAATCCAATGAGCTTTAAACTCAATATTGGCAAGACTTTGATCTATTCCGGCAATCGGCTGACTGTTTTTTTCGATGAATCGTATTAATCTACGGCTATTATGAATATCGATTAGCTTTTCGACATTTGGATCAATTGCTTTTGCTTTCTCTTGTAAGATCGAAATTCCCTCGTTGGCAAATTCTTCATTCAGTTGCTCCCTGAGTAATAAATTATTTGGAGCAAGGCTGTCAAAAGATTTTACAATAGCATCAATGTATAATCCGCTTCCACCACAAATGATGACTGCTTTGTGTTTTTTAAAGAGTTCCTTTAACACTAGTCGAGCGTCAATACCGAATTGACCTGCACTATATTGATCGTGTATGGAATGAGAGTCAATAAAATGATGTGGAACGCATTGCAATTGTTCTTTGTTAGGTTTAGCTGTTCCAATGCTCAATTCTTTAACAAATTGTCTGCTATCGGCAGAAATAATTTCGGTTTTATAAAATTGAGCAAGCTCTATTGCTAATTCGCTCTTGCCCGAGGCAGTGGGCCCACATACAATGATGAGATAATTATTCAATGCACCTTTTTCGACTAATATTCTTCCTCCATCTCACTTTGCTCATCGCTTTCTTCGTTTACCTCTTCTCCCTCTTCGCCTTCAGTTTCCATTTCATCAGTTTCACCTTCGTCAACGCCATCAAAAATTTCATTGTCATTCTCGTCTGAGCTTTCGTCAACTAAAAACTCATCGAGATCCTCTTCGTCTTCTTTGCTAATGTTTTCGATGCTGGCAAATTGCTTAGGGGATTGACCAATACTTCTGGTGCATTTTGGATAGGTTTCACCTTCAGTGGCACTTAGTATTTTAGTGAGTTCTACATAAAATATCCATCTATTCTCAAGATCAAATATGTAATATATTTTCTGGTGAGGGTCGCTTATGTAGTTTCTTAACTTCGCTTCTTTTAATAATGCTATAGAGTTGCCAGATTTGTCGGTCTTAGTTTCAGAAGTAATTTCGGTTCCTTTAATCCAATTGTCATTGGACATGTAAAACGATGAGGACATTTCTTTATCAAACCCAATCGACTTTAAAATAACTTGTTGCAAATCGTAGAAAGTTTGATCTGATTTTATCTCTATCTCACGCGAAACATCTTCATAATCTTCAAATGAGATTTTAAATCTATAAACATGCATGTACTAAATATTTTAAACAAATGTACAAAAACATGTGCGTTCCTATTTAGGATAGATTCTAAATATTAGGGAAGAATTATTAACAACCACACACTAATCAATTGCAATTCCAATTTGTGTAGCATATTGATTAAGAAATTCTAGTGCTTCTTGTCGATCGTTTTTTATCTCACCTTCAATGATGGCTTCACGTAGAGCATTTTTTAATTGACCAATTTCTTTACCAGGTTTAAGTTTGAACAATTGCATAATCTCATTTCCGTCAACGGGTGGCTGCCAATTTCGCAAATGATCTTGTTCTTCGACATCAATTAATTTTTGCTTCACCAACTCAAAATTATTCAGATATTTTTTAACCTTCCATTCGTTTTTTGAAGTGATATCTGCTTGACATAACAACATCAATGCATCAACATCATGTCCGGCTTCAAATAACAAGCGCCTCACAGCACTATCGGTTACATTGCTTTGTGCCAGAACGATAGGACGCAAATGCAACAAAACCAACTTTTGAACAAATTTCATTTTTTCATTTAAAGGCAGCTTTAATTTCTTAAATAAATAAGGAACCATTCTTGCTCCCTTATCTTCATGGCCATGAAATGTCCATCCGGCCTTTGTGTCAAATCTCTTTGTAAGCGGTTTAGCAATATCATGTAAAATAGCAGCCCATCGCAACCACAAATCATTACTTAGAATGGATATGTTATCTAAAACCTGCAGGGTATGGTAGAAATTATCTTTGTGAGATTTGTTTTGAATGGTCTCAACTCCCTGTAGAGCGGCCATTTCAGGAAAAATAATTTGCAATAATCCTGTATCGAACAGTAGTTTAAATCCAATACTTGGCTGTCGACTCAGAATTATCTTATTGATTTCCTCAGTAATTCTTTCTTGAGAAACGATAGAGATTCTTTCTTTGCATAGTGCTATTGCTTTTAATGATTCTTCCTCGATGGTAAATTCTAATTGCGTTGCAAAGCGAATGGCTCTCATCATTCTCAATGGATCATCAATGTATGTTATTTCAGGATCCAAAGGAGTTTTTATGGTCTTACTTTCAATATCATCCATACCTCCAAATGGATCTAATATTTTCCCGAACTCATTTTTGTTTAGTGCTATTGCCAAAGCATTGATAGTAAAATCTCTTCTTTTTTGATCGTCTTCTAAAGTACCTGGACTTACTTCCGGTTTACGCGAACTGAGACGGTAACTTTCTTTACGCGCACCTACAAATTCAAATTTCTTTTCATTGTATTCGAACATGGCAGTTCCAAACTTTTTGAACACAACTATTTTACTGGATCCTTTAGTTCTTTCTGCCACCTTAGATGCTATAGCAATACCATCACCATCCACTACAATATCAATATCGGTGCAAGAGCGATTCATAATCTTATCTCTAACATAGCCACCAATAACATAGCAAGCAGTGTTTAACTCATCGCATACATCGCTGATGATTTCAAATTCAGGATCGGAAACAAATTCTTTCAAGTTCTATTCTCTGATTATCTTAATGCTGCCATTCATTTCTAATTTTACTATAGATGATGGCTTCATATTCGTTTTACTTTGGGTTGGCAAATTTACTACATAATCGATTTTTGCCAAAAGAGATTTGTCGGCTTCATCAGGTGTTTTTGGAGCTTCTTCTCCACTATAATTGGCCGAAGTGGAAACTAAGGCTCTATTATATTTTGATAAAAGTTCGTGCATAAAGCCGCTTTTGACAATTCGAATTCCAACACTTCCATCCGAAGATGGAATTAAAGGAGAAATGTTGTAGGCATCAGGAAAGATTATGGTTAATGGTTTAGTTGTGAATTCTATTAAATCGTAACTCATTTCAGGAATGCTTCTTACATATTTAGCAAGTAAATTTTCACTCGGTAATAGAATGATGAAGCTTTTGTGTTCGGGTCTTTTTTTAAGTTCTATTATTCTTTGAATAGCGGAATCTGATTTTGCATCACAACTTAAACCCCAAATAGAATCGGTGGGACTAAAGATAATACCGTCAGATTTTAAGCACTGAATACTCTGTTTTATTTCTTCGATCATTATTTCTTAAAGTGCTGTAATATTTATTCCATTTCCACAACTAAAATGTTTTTCCGGACAATGGTTTAATCCATGTAACCCGCAAGGTTTGCATGCTGGATAAGGGTCAGATTCAACTACCACACTTTCATCGCTCAGAGGACCAAAACCAAATTGAGGAACAGTAGAGCAGAAGAATGCAGTAACCGGAGCATTCACAGCAGAAGCTAAGTGCAACGGAGCAGAATCATTTACATAATTCATTCTTGCTTTAGACATTAAATATGCCGATTCAAGTAAATTTAACTTACCACTTAAATTTTGCGCATGCTTGCATCGTTCAGCAATTCTTTCACACAATGGATAATCATCGGATGAACCCAGGATATAAATTACTTCGAAACGAGGTTGAATATGCTCACATAATTCGATCCACTTTTCAAAAGGAAGTTGTTTTGTAAACCATACTGAAGCAGGGGCAATGCAACAATATTTTTTGTTTTTAATATCACCTACCAAACGATGAACTTTTTGTTCAACTGCATTGCTGGTATATAGTTTTGGTTTGTATTGATGAGGAATATTTAAAAAGTCCGTTAGTTTAGCGTTTCGTTGTGTTTCGTGTGTTCCATCACCGATAATATGCTTGGCTTTGTGTTGATAGAATAGCGATAAAGGATTTTTGTCGTATCCCACTTTTGTCCTGGCTTTACTGAACAAAGAGATTAACCCAGTGCTAAGAAATCGCTGTAGATTAATGAGTACTGCATATTTGTTTTTTCGAACTTGTGCAATAAGCAACAACAGGTTTTTTATTTTCTTGTTCTTCTTATCCCATACAATTACTTCATTGATAAAGGGATGATCTTTGAATAATGATTCATTCCCTTTTCTGACCAAAATATCTATGGCTTCAAAACGATTCGAACGATATAGTTGCTCCAACAGTGCGGTAGAAAGAATTACATCTCCTATAAAAGAAGTTTGTATGACCAAAACCTTGTTCATATCATACCGCTACATCATGTTCGCGCAATGCTTGATTGAGTGATGTTTTTAAATCAGTCGATTTTTTCCTTTGACCAATGATTAATGCACATGGAACACCATATTCACCGGCTTCAAAAATTTTATTTAAAGTGCCCGGAATCACTACCGATCTTTCTGGAACTACGCCTTTGTATTCAACTGGAGTTTTATTCGTAACATCAATAATTTTTGTACTGGCGGTTAACACCACATTGGCTCCAAGCACTGCTTCTTTTTGAACTCGAACTCCTTCAACTACGATGCATCTTGATCCAATAAAACAACCATCTTCAATGATAACGGGAGAAGATTGCACCGGTTCTAATACACCTCCAATTCCAACTCCACCACTCAGGTGAACGTTTTTTCCAATTTGCGCACATGATCCAACTGTAGCCCATGTGTCAACCATGGATCCAGAATCGACATAAGCTCCAATGTTTACATAACTTGGCATCAGAATTACTCCCGATGAAATATAACTACCATGCCGCGCTATGGCATGCGGAACAACTCGAATTCCTTTTTGTGCGTAATTTCTTTTCAAAGGAATTTTATCGTGAAATTCCATTATACCCGCCTCAAGCACTTCCATTTTACGAATTGGAAAATACAGAATGACGGCTTTTTTAATCCAATCGTTAACTATCCATTCAATCTCGGATTTTGGTTCCGCCACGCGCAACTCACCATTATCCAATTTGTTTATAACGGATTCAATCGCGTCAATAACAATTTTATCAGATAATAGTGCGCGGTTGTCCCAAGCGGCTTCTATTAGTTCTTTTTCAGTCTTCATATTCAGCAAATATAGGAATACCCTATGGAGCAAAGCTAATTTTTATATTTGCAAAATATGGGTAGGATTTTAGCAATCGATTATGGAAAAAAAAGATGCGGGTTGGCCGTTACCGATCCATATAAAATGATTGCGACTGCCTTAAGCTCTGTTGAAACGAAACAATTATTTCAATTCATTGAAACATACATTAAGAAAGAACAAGTAGAAACCATAGTTATTGGTGAGCCCAAACACAAAGATGGAATGCCGGCTGATATTATGAAAGATATTGTACACTTTGCAGGAAAATTACGCAATCTGTTTCCGCTCATTCCCGTACAGTTTATGGATGAGCGATATACGAGTAAAATTGCTACTCAAACCATGATTATGGCAGGTTATAAAAAGAAAGACAGAATGAAAAAAGATAATATTGATAGAATTAGTGCAGTATTAATTTTACAATCTTTTTTAGAATCAATTAAGAGATAATAATATGATATTGCCAATAATAGCATTTGGAGATCCGGTACTAAAGAAAAAAGCTTTGGATTTTGACTTGAAAGATCCAAAATTAGATCAACTGATTGAAGATATGTTTGAAACAATGTATGAAGCTGCTGGTGTAGGTCTGGCTGCCCCTCAAGTGGGTTTATCGAGAAGGTTATTTGTAGTAGATGCCAGTCCATTTGAAGAAGATGACCCCAAGATGAAAGATTTTAAGAAAGTATTTATCAATCCGGTACTATTAGATGAGAATGGAGAAGAGTGGACTTTTAATGAAGGATGTTTGAGTATTCCTGGTGTACGTGAAGACGTTAACAGAAAAGCCATTATTAAAATTAAGTATTATGATCAGAAGAGGATTTTGAGAGAGGAAGAATACAATGGTCTAGCCGCTAGAATAATTCAGCATGAATACGATCACATTGAAGGCATTTTATTCACCGATAAGTTATCTGCTTTTAAGAAAAGACTAATCAAAGGAAAGTTGTCTGATATTCAAAAAGGAAAAGCAAAAGTAAGTTACAAAATGCGTTTTTATCGAGCATGAGAATTTACTTAATTGGTTTTATGGGTGTCGGTAAGTCGAAGATGGCAAAGGCTGTTTCTGCTAAAACACAATTGAAACATTTTGATATAGATGAACTTGTAGTTCATCAACGTGGAACTACTATTACAAAAATATTTGAAAAAGAAGGAGAAGAACAATTTAGGATTTATGAGCGAGAAGCTTTGAAAGCTACTTTTGGTTTTGATAATTGTGTAGTTTCATGCGGAGGAGGAACGCCTTGTTTTTTTAATAATATTGATGAGATTAATCGGAATGGAATAAGTGTTTATTTAAAATTGGATGTATCCATTCTTTTGAGTCGTCTGGAAAAAGATAAGAACGAAAGACCATTGTTATCATCTCTTTCGAAGGAGGACCTAAAAGATTTTATTCATCAGATATCAAAGGAAAGATCTGAATACTATAATAAGGCTCATGTTACAATTAATGCGTTTAATCTTTCCGCTAATGCGCTGATAGATCAATTAGAACAAAAAGGAATTCAACTTAGATAAACAGCTTCACTTCCTCTGGTCATATCTACACGAATGTGTTCTTGAAGGGTAGTTGATAATGTGTGGCCAACAAAATCAGCATTAATAGGATAATTTTTATGATCTCTATCAACCAACAAGACAGTCCTGATTTTTTTAATATCCGCTTCCAACAATGCTTTTAAGGCGTATGTGAGCGTTTTCCCGGTATTTAATACGTCATCAATAAGAATGATAACTTTCCCTTTCAATTGGCCTTTTTCTAAACTTACATTAATAGAATTTTGGATGGGTTTACTTTTATCAAAGTGCACTTCGCAAAGAACCACTTTAATTTCGCTAATTGCTGAAAAAGCTTTCTCTAATTTTTTAGCAAAACTATATCCAGTTTTTGTAATACCCGCAAAAATCAATTCTTTTTCTTTAGAATTGTCTTCCAGAATTTGATAAGCAATACGGTTAATTCTTTGTTGGATCTGGTTTTTGTCGAGAATCAGAGTTTCTTTTGCCATTCTTCTTGAGATATCAATCGGCCACCTTTATAAAATGTTCTTTTGTAGTAAGGCGATTCTAAATCGCTTATTATAACTCCATTTGACCGGCTTGAATGTACAAATTTATTCTCGCCTAAATACAAGCCCACATGGGATATGTTTTGAGAACGCGTTTTGAAAAATACCAAATCACCTTCGGCCAATTCGGTTTTCTTTAAAGGTGTGCATTGCTTGTACAATGAAACTGAATTGCCTTGCGATTCTAAATCAAATCCTGCACGGATCAATTTGTTTACTAAGCCACTGCAATCAATTCCGCCAAGAGTTTTTCCTGCATAGCGATAAGGAGTTCCGAGCCACTTTATAATTGATTCGTATAGTTGAACATTCTGAATAGATGAGACACTTAATCCGGCAATTTGTGCGTAATATGATTTTACATATTCGTCTATAAAAGCTGGCCCAACACGAACTAATTCCTTCTTTTCAATTGTAGTTTGAGCACCCACTGTTGAAAAGCTGAGTGTGAGACATAGAACAAAGATGCTTGACCAATATTTCATGGCACAAAAATAAAGGATAGAATAATATGAAAATGAAGGCTTTCTGAATAAGTTTTCAACGAATCAAGCCTTGGAATAAGCTAATATGTCCCACTGACAGTTATGCATTTCCGTTTCAACTGTTATAGCTGATTGATCAGAAGCTTTAATAATAGAATAATTTTGGTGGATCAAAAACGACACCAACTGTTTTGCACTTGAATTTTGTTCCTTCAAATTTCTATCATCTAACTCTATAAATAGTTTTGGCTTATAGTTTTTTATTGTATTAACGGAACCTTTGAGTACATTAAATTCAAAACCTTCAGTATCAATTTTTATTAAATTAATTTCCTTTAGTTTTTGATTTTCTACAAACTCATCAAGAGTAATAATTTCAACTGGTATTTCGCCATTTTCACGAATACGATTCATTCCTTTATTATGATTGTCAACCGTACTCATTCGATACGAAGCCTTATGATCACCAAAGCCATTTTGATAAGTAAAAACTTTTAGTTCCGGATTGAGCGACAAATTTTTCTGTAAACGTTTATAGTTGAGTGGGTGCGGCTCAAAACTATAAACCGTTCCATTGGCCCCGCTTCTTTTTGCAAAATTCAAGCAAACTTCCCCCATATTTGATCCAATATCTAAGATCAAATCACCTGATTTTATTAAACTATATAAGTAATTTCTTTCCCTTTGTTGAAAATCCCAGAAAATATACCAGTCCACCATATCGGATAAGTCCAGTTCATAATTAATCCCGTTTCTTTTTACAAACCTTTTTGAGTTTTCTTTGTATTGATAAGGGTTAGGAGGCACCTTAGTAATCCAATGACCAAAGTATTTGCCGGATGTCAACTTTTGAAGTATATACTCCAAAGGCATCCACTTGAACATTGTCCTGATCAAATTTAACAAACTCGACTTCATGATACGAAAATATAAAGAGCCTTTAATTCTTTAAATAATATTTATAATAATATTGAGTTTAATGCTCTAAAACCATTGTTTTCATTGAAAACAGTAGTATTTACAATTTCATTATCCTATATTTATTGCTTAATTAAAAAAAACCAAAATGAAACAACTTAGATTACTTAGCTTTTTTATCATCAGTGTCTTCGTGTGCACAAGTACTGTTGAAGCACAAAAGAAAAAGGACACTAAAACCAATTCCCAAACTCAAACTACGGTAGCTGCGATCGCACAAACAGAAACTTCAGTACCTAAAAAGATCACCACCGTTGAAGGAATAACGGAATATAATCTTTCAAATGGTTTACGAGTGTTATTGTTTCCAGATCAATCTAAGCCTACCATTACTGTAAATATTACCTATTTGGTTGGTTCGAGACATGAGGGTTACGGAGAATCAGGCATGGCTCACTTGTTGGAACATATGGTGTTTAAAGGTTCAACTAATCATCCTAACATACCACAGGAATTAAGTTCTCATGGAGCTCGTCCAAATGGAACCACTTGGTTGGATCGTACAAATTATTTTGAAACGTTTTCCGCTACTGATGAAAACCTCCGTTGGGCTTTGAGTCTGGAAAGTGATCGAATGATCAATTCATTTATTAAGAAGGAAGATTTAGAGTCTGAATTTTCTGTAGTTCGAAATGAGTTTGAATCTGGAGAAAACAATCCTGAAGGTGTGCTGATGGAAAGAGTTATGTCCACTGGATATTTATGGCACAATTATGGAAAAAGCACCATTGGTTCAAAAGAAGATATTGAGCGAGTACCGATAGAAAATCTTCGTGCTTTTTATAAAAAATATTATCAACCTGATAACGCTGTTTTAACCATTGCAGGAAAAATTGATCAAGATGCTACCATAAAATTAGTGAATGAATATTTTGGTAAAATTCCTCGCCCTACCAGAGAGCTACAACCAACCTATACGGTTGAACCAACACAAGATGGTGAGCGATTTGTTGAATTGAGAAGAGTAGGTGATGTTCAAGTTGTAGCAGCTGGATATCATATCCCTTCAGGTGCTCATGCTGATTATGCCGCAGTAGAAGTTTTAACTGAAGTATTAACCAACGAACCTTCCGGACGATTGTATAAAGCTTTAGTTGAGTCTAAAAAAGCGAGCGCTACATATGGATATTCTCTTCAATTGAAAGATCCGGGTTACGCTTATTTTGCGGCTCAAGTATTAAAGGATAAATCACTTACAGATGCCAATACTACTATGATGAGCGTGTTTGACAATTTAAGTTCGAACAAAATAACTGATGAAGAAGTAACACGCGCGAAAAATACCATCATTAAGTATTTTGAATTAATGTACAATAATAGCGATCGAGTAGGCTTGACTTTAAGTGAATACATAGCTCAGGGAGATTGGCGCTTGTGGTTTTTATATCGCGATGCAGTTGAGAAAGTAACTGCCGATGATGTGAATCGTGTAGCACAAGCTTATTTTAAACCAAGCAACCGTACAGTAGGAACATTTATTCCGGTTGATAAACCTGATCGTGCCACTATACCTGCATCACCAGATGTAACGGCCTTGGTTAAAGATTATAAGGGCAAAGCAGCATTGGCTGAAGCTGAAGCTTTTGATCCTTCGTGTGCGAATATTGACAAGCGTACTACAAAAGGAACTATCCCGGGTGGAGCTAAATATGCTTTTCTAACAAAATCTACTCGAGGAAGTAGTGTTAATGCTCAAATAAAATTATTCTTAGGTTCAGAGAAATCATTAGTTGGAAAAGGGTTGACAGCAGAGTATTGTGCATCTATGCTAAAGCGTGGAACCAAGACTAAAAGCTATCAACAAATTAATGATGCTTTCGATAGCATGAAAGCAAGCGTTAGTATTTCTGGTTCAGGACAAACGTTAACGGTGAACATTACAACAGTTAAAGACAGGTTAAACGAAGTTATGGCGCTAGTGAACGATATACTTCGTAATCCATCTTTCCCTGCCGATGAGTTTGATAAAATGAAAGAAGAAGATTTGGCTTCTATTGACCAGTCAAAATCCGATCCACAATCATTAGCCATCAATACTTTCACAAGAATGATGAACAACTATGATAAAAGCGATTATCGTTATACCATGACTTTCGAAGAGAAATCTTCTGCTTTGAAGGCATTGAAGTTGGAAGATGTAAAGAAATTTTATACCGACTTTTATAATGGATCAAATGCAACAGTTGCGGTAGTTGGAGATTTTGATGCAGAAGCTACCGCCAAAGGGTTAAGTTCGATGTTGGCCAATTGGACTAGTACTCAAACATACAGCAGAGATGCGAATAAGTCATTTAATAATCCAGCCAAAGTTGAGAAGTTGAATACTCCTGATAAGGCGAATGCCATGATGATTTGTGGACATGATATGAACATTAAAGATGATAATGCAGATTATCCTTCATTAATTATTGGGAACTACATGTTGGGCGGTGGATTCTTAAACAGTCGATTGGCAACAAGAATACGTCAAAAAGAAGGAATCAGCTATGGAGTAGGTTCGCAATTGCGTGCCGATGCTAAAGATGAAAGCGGTTCATTCATCTCATATGCTATTTATAACCCGGATAATTCAGCAAAATTAATTGAAGCATACAAAGACGAACTAAACAAAATGTTGACAAGCGGATTTACTTCAGATGAGTTAAAAGATGCAATATCTGGATATTTGCAAGGTCAAAATGTTAGTCGTTCACAAGATCGAACATTGGCTTCGAGACTAAACAGCTATTTGGAATACAATAGAACATTTGCTTGGGATGAAAACATCGAAAAAGCGATTTCTACTTTAAATGTGGATCAGGTTAATACAGCAATGAAAAAGTGGATTAGCCCTACAAATATAAGCTATGTAGAAGCTGGTGATTTTAATCGTATGAAAGACGATAAGATGAGTCAGGAGTAAGCTTATTGACAAAGAGACATAGAACGGATACTGAATTTCAGTATCCGTTTTTTTATGAAATAAAATTTGAAATGTTGCTTATTAAATCTTGTATAGAGATTGATTCAAAAGAATGCTTGGCCTGCATGTAGGAACAGTAACTAAATTGACTACTGATACGGCATAAAGATTGATATTCTTCAGCACTTACAAAAGTGTCAAGTTCACTCCTGGAGAGTAATATTGGTCGATTTATATTTCTTAAACCTTCATTAAATGCATTGCGGTTTTCTACTAAAGAAGCAAGAAATTGTTTGGTACTATCCAACAAATCTATTGCAGAAATTGGTGCATGAAGCGAATCCAAACTTTTGATAAAACCTGGAATTTTTTCACACATTTTATCGTAGTTCAATTTATGAAGCTCGTTTTGAAGAACTACAGGATTCCAATCAAGTTTGGTGTTGACCAAAATAATCCCTTTTGGATCGATCACATTTTGAATCAATGCATGCATTGCAACATATCCTCCCATACTATAACCGAGAATGAAATATTCTTTTTTCTTAAACGTACTTGCGATAAACTCTTTGAGTTGATTGGAGAGTGACTCCAGAGTAAATGCTTCATGGCTACCTCCATGCCCATGAAATGTAAATCGAGATAAATTAAATGAAGATGAACCTTCAAGGAATAATGAATCGAATTGCCTTTCTGTAGCAAGTGCTCCGTGTAGACAAATAATATTTACTTTCGAATTAAACTTCTTCATCAAAAAACTCTACCAATCCATTGGTAACATTGTAATAAGCTCCTACGATTCCTACTTTCTTACTTGCTATCAAATCACCTAAGATTTGACTTTTCATTTTGATGTTATTGATTGTTAAGTCTATATGAATATGACTTACTTCGTTTACAAACTCTTCATTGCTGCTGTTATGAATTTGATGCTTCTCCTTTGCTTTATCAACTGCAGGTTTTAGTTTGGATAATAAATGTGTCAAATGACCAAGTTTTACATCATCACAAGCTCCATTTATGGCTCCGCAACGTGTATGCCCCATTACTACTATAAGTTTTGCTCCGGCAACTAGACAGGCAAACTCCATTGAACCTAATATATCTTCGTTTAAAATATTACCCGCAATGCGTATAGAAAAAACATCTCCCAATCCTTGATCAAATATCAACTCTGCGGAAGTTCTTGAGTCAATACAACTCAATATGGCTGCTACCGGAAATTGACCATCACTGGTTTGGTTAACCTGACTCAATAAGTTTCGATTCGCTTTTAGGTTATTAATAAATCGTTGGTTCCCGTCTTTTAACATATTGAGAACATCTAGGGGTGAAAGTTTTTCTTGTTTATCTTTATTGATAGTATTCATAATAATTTTTGAAAAATACAAAACCTATCACACATTATGTATATGAAAAATAGCTCTTCTTAATTGTTTTGATAGTTATTCAATCTTTCTTTTATTCATTTTATACTGAATAGATACTATACAGCTATAATCATGACATTGCATCACTATTCAATTATGAAAATTTGAATAAACATGATGCTGCAGATATAGTCGTCTCAAATAAGCTGCCACAATTGGGTGGTGATGGTGGTGTAATTGTTCTTGATACAAAAGGCAACTTTCATATGACGTTTTGCACTGATGGTATGTATAGAGGTTTTATCAATTCTAATGATAAACCTCATGTTTTTATCTATCAAGATGAAATACACTAAACACTAAAGCTGTTGTTAAAATTTAATTAGAGAATAAAGGTCTTTAACTCAATTAAAAACCTATTTTTGCACAAATCTGATAATTTAATGGCAGAATCAATACATAAAACGCTAAGCTACTTAAAGCCAGTCGATAAAGACTTCTTCAAAACCTTGAAGGAAAGAGTAGATGCATATTTTATTCAAAATAAGATTGAAAAATCTGGTGATTGGAGAATGAAATTGAAGACGGTGGCTATGCTGACCATGTATTTTGTTCCTTATTTTTTAATCGTTACCGATCATCATTACAATATAGGCGTCTATTTTTTGCTTTGGGTTATTATGGGTTTTGGAATGGCCGGTATAGGTTTATCCGTTATGCACGATGCCATACATGGAGCCTATTCTTCAAATAAGACTTTAAATAAAGTTGTTGGTGAGGTAATTAACCTGATTGGGGGATATTCTATTAATTGGAAAATTCAACACAATGTTTTACATCATGCATTTACCAATGTTCATGGTGTTGATGAAGATATAGATGCAGGGAAATTGTTGCGTTTTTCACCCCATGCCGAGAGATTTTCTTTTCATAGATTTCAACATGTATATGCATGGTTTTTATACGGATTAATGACTTTATTCTGGGCAACCGGAAAAGATTTTACTCAACTCAAGCGATACTATAACATGGGCTTAGTAAAAACAAAAGTGTTGTATCGTAAAAAGGTTGCATTATTGATTCTTGTTAAATCTTTGTACTATATCTATGTGATTGGAATTCCATTGGTGTTTAGTTCACTGCCTTGGTATTTTACAATTCTCGGATTTTTAAGCATGCATTTTACAGCAGGGTTAATCTTATCTTCAATTTTTCAGCCGGCTCATGTGATGGAGACTTCAGACTTTCCAAATCCGGGTAAAAACGGAACAATTGAAAATACATGGGCGATGAATCAACTTCAAAACACCTGTAATTTTGCCCCAAAGAGTAGACTTTTTTCATGGTATGTAGGAGGACTCAATTTTCAGATAGAACATCATTTGTTTCCGAATATATGCCATATTCATTACAAAAAACTTTCTGCCATTGTACAGCAAGTAACTGCCGAGTTTCAGTTGCCTTATTATGTTCTGCCTACGTTTGCTAAAGCATTAGTGGATCATGGTGTAATGCTAAAAAAGCTAGGTCAAACCAACTGATTCATCTGATTTCCATTTCAAGTATTGATCGTTTAGTAGTCATTCAATACTTTTATAAAATGAAAAATAATTTCTTAGCGGTTTTGCTGGCAGCCTCTTGTCTTTTTTTTTCTTGTAATACAGCAACACAAATATTAAGTACTCTTCCTACACCCTTAACGGAATATGAAGTTGTTGAAGGGCTAAAAGAAGCGTTAACTATTGGAAGTAACAATGCAGGAAATCTATTGCATAAAGAAGATGCATTCTTTAAAAATCAAATCATAAAAATTCTCTTTCCACCTGAAGTAGCCGATATGGAGAAAAAGCTCAGGGCGATTGGTATGGGTTCAGAGATCGATAAATTAATTCTTACTATGAATAGAGCTGCAGAAAAGGCAGCGGTTGAAGCCATCCCTATATTTTCAAATGCTGTAGCTCAAATGAGTATTCAGGATGGTATGACCATTTTGAAAGGAAAAGACAATGAAGCAACTCTTTATCTGAAGAAACATACGTATGAGTCTTTGAAGAATGCATTTCAACCTAAAGTTAAAGAGTCTCTTAACTCAGTAGGTTTCTTTTCTATTTGGAATCCGTTGATGAATACGTATAATCAACTTCCATTTATAACTAAAGTAGATCCAGATTTGGATAAATATGTTACTGAAAAATCATTAGACGGCCTGTTTGTTACCTTAGCAAAGGAGGAATATAAAATTAGAAAGGACCCGGTGGCCCGAGTAACAGATTTATTGAAGAAAGTATTCGGCTCAATTTGATGTTCATCCTTAGTTCAGTATACACACGTACATTACATAAAACGATAATAGCGCATGAAATATCTTAGTTGTTTCTTAATTTATTTTTCTTTGTTGGCTAATGCAGTTACAGCGCAAAGCATATCACCAACCACTACAGATGAGTATCAATTTTGCACAGTTGGATATCGAATTCAATTGCAAACTAAATTAGATATGAAACAAGGTTACTCGTTAAAGGATTTGCCAGAGATAGATCATGTGGTTCGTAAAATGGAATTCAAAGCCTTATTTAGAAAAGGAGAAACTAAGCCTTGCGCTATCATCATGATTTATTCTCTTCCACGTGTGGCTCCTGTCTATTATTGTTTACCTACTTATGATGCAGATCAAGCCCTATGGGATTTGTTCTACAGCAGTTTAGAATCGAAAGAAGAAAATCCAATGGATAAGCTGCATTTCTTCTCATATTGCATAGCCAAAGCGGGAATGTATTTAAGCAATCCTAATTGGGACACAAAATAAGTTCAACAGTTTTCGGCTGATAACAAATACAAAGCTTAGTTTTTTCGATTGAATAATTTGTAACCTTGTCATCGAATCGATTTATGGCAAGTCAAAAGCAAGATCCACTATCTTCATTAAGAAAACCAGCATTCCGATTTTTTGTTGCCGGTCGCTTTGGTCACTTCTTGGCCATACAAATGGTGATGACTACCATCAATTTGCAAATCTATTTTGAATACATCAAAAACGTGTTTAAATTAGGTTTATTAGGTTTGGCAGAAGCTGTTCCATTTATACTGCTCAGTTTCTTTACAGGTCTTTTAGCCGATAAGTATTATCGCAAGAGACTTATACAGTATGGTCAAATTTTATTTTTTATACTAACCGTCATTCTGTATTTGTTTACCACATCTCATTTTGATTATTTGAAACAGTATGGAACAACTCCAATTTTTATCATAGTTGTACTTTTGGGAGTTCAACGTGCTTTTATATCTCCTTCCATGCATGCATTCATGGCTCAACTCATTCCAAGGACAGATTATGCCAATGCAGCTACTATCAACTCCAGTGCATTTCATATAGCGGCAATAGCTGGTCCTGCTATTAGTGGAATGCTCTATGCATGGGTTGGGGCAGGTACATCATATCTTATTTTTTTATCGATCATTGTTTTATCGTATCTGTCTATTCACAAAACACCGGACATTCCTGTTCCTAAAAGTGAAAGTAAAGAGACAGCTTGGCAAAAGGTTACTGCCGGCATAAAGTTTGTTTATCATAAGCAAGTTTTATTAAGTGCATTGACATTAGATTTATTTGCCGTTTTATTCGGAGGGGCAATTGCTTTAATGCCCGCATTTGCAGATCAAGTCTTGAATTCCGGTCCCGAAGTTGCTGGATGGCTCAGAACTGCTCCTGCTATTGGAGCATTGATCATGACTGTTTATCTCATCTACCATCCGCCCATGACAAAAAGCGGAACGAAAATGTTATGGAATGTTGCAGGTTTCGGATTGGCTACAATTTTGTTTGCATTGTCAACAAACCTTTGGCTTAGCCTTTTTTTAATGATGCTCACTGGAGCTTTTGATATGGTGAGTGTAATGATTAGACATACCATTGTACAGTTATTGACACCAGATGATATGCGTGGAAGGGTATCTGCTATCAACAGCATCTTTATCGGATCCAGCAATGAAATTGGTGCATTTGAAAGTGGCGTAGCAGCGCGTTTGCTCGGATTGATTCCTTCAGTAATATTCGGAGGAATGATGACTATAGCTACCGTTGGGGCAGTATCCTTAAAAGCACCGAAGCTGCGTAAGTTGAATATTTCCGAAATCCAATAATCTTGAAATAAATTGATAAATGATTTGCTTCTTAAAATCTTCAATGATATATTTGTGATATCAAAATAATATCACCATGATCAGAGAAAAATTATACAAACCAATTTCAGGCTACCTTATGGTAGTAGTATCAATCGCTTTATTAATCTTTGCAATCTTTTGTTTTGTTCAATCTAATGTATTAGCAGGAATTGGATTGGCTGTATTAACCTTGTTCAGTTTGATTGGCTTATTTGTAGTTAATCCAAACGATAGCAAAGTATTGACCCTTTTTGGAACCTACTCTGGAACGGTTAAACAAAGTGGTTTTCAGTGGGTGAATCCATTTATGATGCGTAAGCACATTTCGCTTCGAGCGCGCAATTTAAATGGTCAATCTTTAAAAGTTAACGATATGGTAGGTAATCCTATTGAGATTGCCGCAGTTATTGTTTGGAGGGTTGAAGATACTGCTAAAGCTGCCTTTGAGGTAGATAACTATGTTCAGTACGTCAATATCCAAAGCGAAGCGGCCGTACGGCATTTAGCAGGTGCATTTCCTTATGATGCTTTTGACGATCAACAAGCAGAAGTAACATTAAGGGCTGGAGCGGATAAAGTAAATCATATTTTGGAGCAAGAACTGAATGAGCGTTTAGCTCCAGCCGGAATAGTAGTCATCGAGGCACGAATCAGTCACTTGGCATACTCACCTGAAATTGCGCAAGCGATGTTGCAGCGTCAACAAGCAACTGCTATTGTATCGGCCAGAATTAAAATTGTGGAAGGTGCAGTTGGGATGGTTGAAATGGCACTTGAAAAATTGGCTGATAAAAAAGTTGTTGATCTAGATGAAGAACGAAAAGCAGCAATGGTATCCAATTTATTGGTCGTATTGTGTGGCGATAGAAATGCGTCACCGGTTGTAAATGCCGGAACCTTACATCACTAAGATTGCAAATAATGAGTGCCAAAAAACCATTTGCTTTGCGTATCAGTTCTGAAATTATGAAGGGTGTTGAGAAATGGGCTGCAGATGACTTTAGAAGTGTTAATGGTCAAATTGAGTATCTATTGCATAAAGCTTTGTTGGAAAGCAAAAGAATTAAAGAGAAAAAGAAAGAGTAAGTGAATTAAAGCAAAGACGATAACTCTTCTAGCTTATTTATTTTATAGGTGCTGGGAACTTTTGCTTTTTTATTATCTGGATTAAACCAAACAGTGTCCCAACCCGAATTATATGCGCCATTAATATCGGTTTCTTCATTATCGCCAATCATTAAACAACTGCTGAAAATGGAACTGCATTTTTTTTCAGCGAATTTAAAAATCTGGGGATTCGGTTTTTGGTATCCTACTTCTTCCGATATTATGATATGATTAAAATGATCGATCAACCCTGAACTTATTAGCTTTATATGTTGAACTTCTTTGAATCCATTGGTAATGATATGAAGTTTGTATTTTTCTTTTAATTGAGAAATTATCTCAAGAGCACCTGGAATGAGTTTTCCTCTGTAAGGAGATCGCTTAACATATTCATCAGCAAAAAATTGAGCAAGTTCTTTCGTGTTCTTAAAGTTCAGTTCTTTAAATACTTTTCTGAATCGTGTAATTCGTAACTCTTCTTTCTTAATTCTTCCTTGATGATACGCTTTCCATAATTCTTCATTGGTATGCTGGTAGATGCTAAAAAAGTGGTCAAATGGAGTAAACTCTTGTAAATGGGTTTCATTATACAATTCCAATAAGGTTTCTTTAGAATTATGATTAAAGTCCCATAAAGTGTGATCGAGATCAAAAAAAATATGATCGTATTGGTTCATTCAAATAGATTCTCTTGTAAAGATTTCAAAGTAAAAACATCGTATAACTCAAACAACGTTACCATTAGGACCGACCAAAATGTAATACTGATCAACATATAAAGAAATATTTTTCTTCGCTTTTCTACCAAACTATTTGCTACCACTGTGCCAATGGGAATGGATAATATTACTGGAGTAATGATTGCAATACCGGCAAGGCCATACTTTTGCCAAATTTTTACCAAACGTCTATTTCGTTTTGTAAAAACTTTTTTCTCTTCAGCTTTTGTTATGTAAGTGTATGTTACTTCAATATCGGAATTAGCATCGGTAATGGGTTTGGAAAAGGTATCCTTCTTCTTTCTTAGGCCGAAGCGAATGAATGAAAATATTTTCTTCCAAGCCATCAATATGTAAGGCGAGAAAAATGTGAACACAAATACGCCCAACATTCCACCACTAACGCAATATAATATGGTTTCAAAAAATCCGAAATCGTACCTTGAATCGTAATACGCAAATGCAGGCCCTGCAACAAATTTAACACTGCTCAACAGGATTACCAGTAAGATTTTAACTAATTCGTTCAATGCTTACACTTTTGTTCCATAAGCTAAATCACCTGCATCTCCCAACCCGGGAACGATATAGGATTTAACTGTCAGTTCTTCATCAACTGCGGCTGTCCATATATGTGTGCCAAATGGAAGATGAGCTTTTACGTATTCTATTCCTTGTTTGCTTGAGATGGCAGAAACAAAATGTACTTGCGATGGTTTGCCTTTTTCTAAAAGCGCATTAAAAGCAACTACAGCAGAAGATCCGGTTGCCAACATAGGATCACTAATAATTACGATTCGATTGTCGAGTGAAGGTGCAGAGAGGTACTCGAATTTTATTTCGAATGAACCATCTTTGTGATGATGTCGATAAGCCGAAACAAATGCATTGTCCGCACGGTCGAAATAATTTAAAAGACCTTGATGGAGAGGAATGCCCGCTCTTAAAATAGTAGCTAAAACCGGCTGTTGATCAGGATAATTTATCTTCGCAATGCCCAGTGGAGTAGTAGTCTCAATTGTTTCATAACTCAATTGCTTACTCAGTTCATATGCAATGACTTCACCAATTCGTTCTAAATTCCTTCTAAAGCGCATACGGTCGTTTTGAATTTTTACATCTCTTATCTCACCAAGAAAAACATTTAGAATAGAATTGTCTGTGTTGAGTATGTGTAGTGTTGACATATATTAGTATAAACCTCCGTTAATATGAATATTTTGACCTGTAATGTAATTTGATTGTTCTTGTAAAAGATACAGTAAACAATTGATAATGTTTAACGGATCACCTAATATTTTTTTTGGAATTTTATTGATGATCTCATTTGTTTGCTCTGAATTGAGTTCGCTAATCATACCCGTGTTAAAGTAACCGGGTGATATTTGATTAACAGTGATATTGGTTTTGGCCGTTTCTAATGCCAGAGATTTGGTTAAACCCCATAAACCTGATTTCGATGCTGCATACGCAGAGGCCCCAGCTACTCCGGTACTTGCTACTATACTTGAAATATTTATTATTCTACCAAACTGGTTTTGCTTCATTATTGGAATTACATACTTTGAACATAAAAGTGGAGCTGTTAAATTTACCGCCAAAGTATCGTTCCATCTTTGCAGATCAATCTTCCAACTAATGGCATTGTAGTTCACTCCTGCATTATTTATCAATACATCAATTTTACCGTGTTGTTGTATCGCATCATTAATTCCCTTTTGAATTTGATCTTCATCTCTTAAATCAACTTTATGCAAACTAATGCTTTGATCAGTTAATAGAGTAGGTGAGGGCTCATTCTGTAAATAGAATAGTGCAAGTGAATAGCCTGCCTTTGCTAATCCTTGAGCTAGAGCTGTTCCCAATCCTCCTGATGAACCTGTGATGAGTGCGACCTTTTTCATTTTGTTATACCTAATATGCTTTTGATCGATTTGTTTTGCAAGCGTAAATATACAAAGTCATCTGCTCCAAACCCCTTAAAAAATTGTGCAACACCTTTTACTGAGGATCCCCCAAAATCAAAACAGTCATATTTGTCTTTGTAATATTGTATGGCATCATACATGAGCAGATGCATTGATCCGCTTTTCTTGCCTTGATCACTGCTGCCTCCTTTTAAATACGTCACACATTTACCTGATATAATAAAACAAGCAGCGGCACAAACATTTCCTTCCAAGTCCACCACTTCCCAAAATTCAGCTTTTTGTTTTTGTTGGAGTTGTTTCATTAAATTCTCAAGAACATTTAAGTGATCACTCTGCAATTCTTTTATTTGATTAAAAGCTGAGCTTTTGAATAAATTCATCACTGATTCTAGTGATCCATTGATCGTTCTATGTGACAAGCGTTTTGATTTCTTTATGTTGCGAACATGGTTTTCAGAAAATGTACTTATCAAATCTATTGATCTATCTTTAAAGGAAATGGCTTGATAATGACGTTCACTGATTTTTGTGTTAATCGGTATTTCAATGGGCCTTTGCTCCACTTGGATGTCAAAGGTTCTATACGTTTTAAAAAGAGTAGTATAGAATGGATTGGGATCTATATCTTCTTTGCTGTGGATGGAAATATACCTGCTGAAAATAGGTTGGCTTAAGTAACTATATCCAAATTTGCTCTGTTCAGGCACGGGCATCACTGCTTTATAATCTCCATGTATCAGGCCCTTCCAATTGGTATTTAAAGAGTCTAGGTAAATGCTCTCAGAAAAGATAGATGCATTTTTTGATTCTAAAATACATTGATCCCACCTTGAACGGTTTATATTCTCATTATGAATCAGATTCATACATTACTTTTTAAAAAATACTCATAGTTAACAAACTCATGTTTGTCGCAATTATTTTTGATGAAAGTATGCAATCGATTAAACGAATACTCACTCATAGCTTTAGGATGTGAGAGGACCACCATACAATCCTTTCCATCTTTTAAGATTTGCTTTTGACTTTTATTTAAAAGTCTTGCGTTATATCCATCCACACTAATATATTGTCTGGTTCTTTGAGTTAATATTCTCTGTCTAAATCCCTTTTCCATTATGGGCAATCCATCTCCTATGGGTTTGTGTAAGCGTGGATTCAATCTTCCCAACACATATAATATCCAATAAAAAGTAGGGTTTACCATTCTACTCGAAACTGGAATCTCCAAGAAGGATCCATTGTGATCTTCCTCAGCCGGATTGTCTTCAAAACGATATTGACATTTATCGGGTGCCGATCTAAAATCATATTCGTAATGCTCACTGCTTTTATATTCATTCACAATCACAGATGAATCTATTCGAATATTAAGATCAATAAGAGCTTGCTTAAAATAGGAGAACGGTTGAATACACCATCCACCGGCTCTGAAAGCTGATCCTAACTTGATATTATGTTTTTGAATGGAATGAGCATATTTAAGTATTATTTGCTTCGCTTCTGCTTTATTGAAATCGGATAATTTGTAACGATGCGTGTTAAAGATCCATTTCGTTTCCTCCAAAACTGCATCTTCCCAATGCGGATGAACATGCAAATACACTGAACTTTCGGATTCATTGATTGAGATTAAATGACTTAATAATTTTTGATGCTGTTCTTTTGCATAAATATTGTTTTCTTTCTGCTCTTCAAGTTTACTGATCAATCCTGCATCAAAAAAGAAATTAAATGGAATAGAAAACTCCTTGCTTATTTTTAGCAAGCGTTCACCAGGTTGTATGATGCATTTTTCTACGCTCCCGCTTTGTCCAAAGTATAATTCATGATCAAATGTGAGAAGGATCTTCATGCTTGCGAGTCTATTCCTAATGGATGATACATGGTTACTTTATTAGCCAAATAAGCATCGACCATGACTTGATGTAGCTTGTATGCATCAAGTACAATACATTTTGCTTTTCCAATTTGAATTTCTTTCAAAACGTTTTCTTTTATAAAAATTGGCTTCAATGCATCGCAATCTCTGGTTGAAGAAACTGTTGGATCATGCACTTTTGTTTTCATGATATGTGCATTACCATTATCATCAATCATTTTAACTTCGTATGTTGTATTAAGATAGACTGGAAGATTGAATTCTTTTATGTCCTCTAACGTATGCAAATTGGTTAAACTTTGATTCATAGTTACTCCAATGAGTAAAATCTTTCCATTTTGATTACAAAGTTTTCTGAAGGGACTATTTTCAGAAAATGGTGTTAATTCTCCAAAATGTGAGTTGGTTAAATGATCCGCCAAGGGACCTCTTGCACAGACGGGATGTGTAGGATGAAAGCTTCTTTTTACTCCAGGCATTTTTCTGAATATCTCAGTAACCATACCCATTTGCGAAGGTGTATTCAATTGATCAAATGTAAAGTTTCCCTTTTGAATGGTTGTAGCAGCATCTTCTCGTATAGGGAAGGAGGGCATGGCTAAGGTTCCATTTGTCCCTATGCAATGTAACAAGGCTTCGATTAGAGTGTTTGCACCATTTTCAATTTTACCAATTTTTCTCAGCGAGCTATGAACCATAAGCAAATCATCATTTGTGATTCCGGCTTCTATTAAATCTTGAATAAGATCTTCTTTGCTTAAGACTGATTCGGTTGAAAGGTAATTTCGGAAAATATTACGTGATTTACGCTTAGCAGATCTCAGAAATGAAAAAACTGATGGGAATGACTTTCTGAATTTTCCATGCAGAAGCATAAAGTATTTATTTTCATACAAGCTCATTTTGTTGCGTACTCAACCATTTGTTCATAAACGGTACTCCATCCTTTCCAATCTCTTCTTTCACTAAGTGATTCATTATGCCATAAACTGATAAAAGTTCCATTTACTTTTTTTACCTGATCAATCATGGGTATGATATGTGATAAAGCTTGATCAGGTTCAATTTTCATATAATATTTTAATGTAGCATCCATTACGCCAAAAGGATGTACTCTTAAATTGGTTTCTTTTTCTTGGTCAATGTCGTAAAACAAAAAAGAAGAGCAAGTTCCTGCTCTGAACCCCACTTCATTAGCATAGCCCATGCTATAATCATCTGTTATATCGTGTTCAATCAATTTACGATAGGTTTCAGGCAAACGTATTTTTAAGAAATGTTGTCTACTTTGATAAATATCTCTACGTAGGATTTTTGATAGATGATTGATTTCTTTCTTAAGTCGATCGGGTTCTTTGTTTGATCCGTATGATGGATGAATGCCTACATCGGCATAGTCGGCAAGTGATTTAATCAGCGATTGAAACTTTCTGTTTTCAATAGGAACGTTCTTATCGTTTTCGCCATATTTACCTAACAAGATAAAGTACAAGACTTTTAAATTGTACTTTTTCATGATATCCAATTGATAATCATACGTATCATATGGGTCCTGTGTTTTTCCGCTGATAACACTAAGCCTTTCTTTAATATCGGCCAGATCAAATTTTAGAAGTGATCTCAAAAAAGCACCGCCTGTACGCATAAAACCTTTTTCAAGAAAAGCATACGCATTGTCGATATCCAAGCTGGAGATGTACTTGTAGTTTCTTTTCTTATAAGGCAGGTTTGGATATTTTTGAAGAATCATTTTCTGAAACTTCATAGCATAAAGATCGACCAGAGGCAGATGTAAAAAATTATGTGTATGAGCGAATGAGTTTTGTGCAATGTATCGGTCGTGTTGATCTCTTACGTGCGGAAGATATTCTTCGTACCGACTCACCATGAAAAACGTAGCTGCAAATACATCAAAAGGGATATCGTACTTAGGGTGAGTTGCAAAAAAGGCAGGTAAATTGTCCCAATAGAATATGTTTAAATCCTGATCTTCTATTCCTTTTTTGAACAACAGGTTTTCTGAATAAACGAAAAACTCATTGTCAAGTAATTTATCAGAGTAATTTATTTTCGGTCCATCGTAAGACCTGAATTCATGCGCTTTAAGTGTAAATCGAAACTCAAATCCACATAGTTCTTTTAAGAAAAAGTTCAGTGTGTACTGTAATCGACTTGATTCTTTGTGTGAGTAAACCAATATATAGGCGCTCATATTCTATATGTTAAACTCCTATTTTAAAATGATATTACAAATAAGCTCTGCTGCATTCCCTTCACCATAAAAGGAAGGATAGGTATAATCATTCTTCGAATATAAATGGTTAAAAGATTGAACTATTAATTCCTGATCAGCTGCTGCCAATCGGTTGTTCCCATTTTCTACCAATTCAATCCATTCTGTCTCGGGTCTGAGCACTACACAAGGTTTCTTAAAGAAGAAAGCTTCTTTTTGAACTCCACCGGAGTCGGTTAGAACAATACGACTATTGCTTTCTAAGGCGATCATATCTAAAAAACTTACAGGATCAATAATCAATAAGTTGTTTTGTTTCTTTATATCGGATAAAAGGCTTTCAGAAAGATTACTACTCATTAATTTCTTTGTACGTGGATGAAGTGGAAGTACAATTTTTAAGGACTGCGTTTTGATGATTTCAAGTAGTGAGAGAAAAATATTTTCAAAATTCACTTTGTTATCGGTATTATGATCGCGATGCACAGTGCATAATGAAAAATTGTTCGGAGATAGATTGAGATCTTTCAATATGGTGGAAGATGATTTTGCCTTTTGTTCAAAGAAGATGCTGTTGTCGTACATAATGTCTCCACTCAAAAATATTCCAGGCTCATCAGCAGAATATGGACCTTTTGATTGTAAGGAAAATCCTTCGTGCTCTAAATTTTGCATAGCTGAAGAAGTAGGGCAGAAGAGAAAGGTAGCAAGATGATCGCAAACAATTCGATTTACTTCTTCGGGCATTTTCTTATTAAACGATCTCAATCCGGCTTCGATGTGTATGCAAGGGATGTGTAATTTAGAAGCGGCCAATGATCCGGCCAGAGTACTATTGGTGTCACCGTAAACCAAAACAAAATCGGGTTTGTTTTTTAAGCACACCTCTTCAATGCCAACCAACATTTCGCTCGTTTGTTTACCATGGGTATTTGAACCCACATTCAGATTCATGTCCGGTTTGGGAATTTCCAATTCCTGAAAAAAAACATCGGACATATTATGATCGTAATGTTGACCGGTATGCAGAATGGTTTCTTCGATTTGACCTTTGAACGAGTTACGAATGCAACGGCTCATAGCGGATGCTTTAATAATCTGAGGGCGTGCCCCGATGATTGTAAGTACTTTTATCACAATTCGATTTATATTAAACCTTCATCGGCAAAACTAAAATAATTTGAGCCTGCAATAATAATATGATCAATCAAGTTTAATTCTAACATTTTACCGGCTTCCTTTAATTTTGACGTTATTTTTTTATCCTCATCACTTGGAAAAGGAGATTCGCTTGGATGATTGTGCGCTACGATAATTCCATGTGCCTGCATCTCAATAGCCATCTTAAAAATCAATTTAGGATCTACCACCGTTCCTGACATTCCACCTTTACTCAATTTAATTTTCTTAATCAGTTTGTTCGCTCTATTTAAACAGATCACATGAAATTCTTCGTGATTTAAATCCTCTAAATCCGTTCGAAAAAGTTCAAACGCATCTCTGCTGCTTTTTATTTGCGATTTGGTTCGGGCTTCTTCTTCACGTCTTCTTTTGCCAATTTCCAATGCAGCAGACAAGGTAATGGCTTTAACCTTGCCTATACCTTTAGTCTTTATTAAATCAGGTATGGATTTTCGAGAGAGTTCAGCCCAATTGTACTGATGTTCACTGAGCAACTCTCTTGCAAGAGTGATGGCATTTTTCTTAGTAGTACCTGTTCGGAGTAAAATGGCTAAGAGTTCAGCATCACTCAGCGAAGAAGCTCCATTTTTCTCGAGCTTTTCACGAGGTTTGTCATCATTATTTAGCTTTCGTATTTGTTGATCTTCCATTTTAGCTACGGTGAAGATAAAAAAATAGCCCTTCCTGTGTTTCAGAAAGGGCTTTATATAGAATGATCGTTTGGTTATTTTAAACTATTCACGTGTTTAACTAAGCTCGACTTTAAGTTCGATGCTTTGTTTTTATGAATAATATTCTTTTTAGAGAGTTTGTCGAGCATACTTACTACTTGAGGTAATAAGGTATTTGCTTCTTTCTTATCGGTAGCAGTTCTTAATTTCTTAATAACTGTACGTGTACTTTTAGCCTGATAACGGTTAGTTACACGCTTTTTGTCGTTAGCACGAATGCGTTTAATTGCTGATTTGTGATTTGCCATTTTCTTTCAATCTTTAGTAGCCCGTAGGGGAATCGAACCCCTGTTTCCTCCGTGAAAGGGAGATGTCCTAACCCCTAGACGAACGGGCCTTTGGTTAAAAAAGAGGTGCAAAGGTAGAGGTATTTTTGTTTTCCACAAACAAAAATTAAACTATTCGGGTTTATTTTGTTCGTTTTGGAACTTAAAGCCTAATCTTTTGCCAGTACTAATACTTGAACTCAAGCTATTGGCGTCCAATTCTTGCATAGATACACGGTAAACTTGCTCAATAGGAGGTACAAATAGATCTTCTTGTAAACAGCCGATGATAACCGTTTCTAATAGATTGCAAATTACATCTTCCGTTAAAATCGAATTGGCAAAGTCATTATACAAAAATCCAAGTTGTCCCTTTCCTTCTATGAAAAAGTGATTTTCTGCATTGATAAAGATTCGACCAACTAAAATTCCAATATCGTTGGTGCGCTGATATTTGAATGAGTCGTTTAAAAAGTTATAGATTGAGATCATTCCGCAGTGAGCTCTCAAAGGGTTTTCAGCAACGTAACTGGTCTTCCATAAGCTGTGGGAAGATTCGAAGGTAAATACATTTGTGTGGTGTACGAATACCAATAAATCGTCTGAGATGGTAAGGTTTACTTCAAACTCACTATCAGATTCAACTTTTAAAGGAATTCTTGGGTCAATTTTCTCCAGTTTCTTTTTTAATTCATCATGCATCAACTTCAATTTATTATGGATCAAATTAAAATTTGAACCAGTTTGTTCAATTATTTGAAGATGCATGGGCCCTCTAATTTTTAATAGTTTAAAAACATTATCAAATTTCTCCATTATTAGTACGCTTTTGCAAATAATACTCTTTGAATCGATTTATTACCGGTTAATATACATTTTCCTTCTTCTAATTTATTGTTCAAAGGAATACATCGTATTGTTGCTTTAGTTTTTTCTTTTATCAATTGTTCTGTTGCTCCGGTTCCATCCCAGTGTGCTAATACAAATCCACCTTTGGTATTTAGCAAATCAGTAAATTCTTCCCAGGTATCAGCACGGTGCGTATTCTCATTTCTAAAATCGAGTGCTTTGTTGTATAAATTTTGTTGAATTTGATTTAAAAGAGCGGACACTTTAATTCCTAAATCAATATTTTGCATGTTTTGTTTTTCCTTGGTATCTCTCCGTGCCAGTTCAATGGTATTGTTCTCCATGTCTCTTGGTCCAATAGCAATGCGAATGGGAATTCCTTTGAGTTCATATTCAGCAAACTTGAATCCCGGTTTTTGATTATCGCGCTGATCTAGATGAACTCTTACTTGATTTTTTTCCAGTTCACTTTTAATTTGTTGACCATACTCAATTACTTTTTGTTGCTCTTCTTCAGTCTTATAAATCGGAACAATTACAACCTGGTTTGGAGCGAGTTTTGGTGGAAGAATTAAGCCATCATCATCGCTATGTGCCATTACCAAAGCGCCCATCAAACGAGTCGATACTCCCCAAGATGTTGCCCAAACATATTCTTGATTGCCGTTTTGTGTGGTAAATTTAACATCAAATGCTTTGGCAAAATTTTGGGCAAGAAAATGTGATGTTCCTGCTTGCAAAGCTTTTCGATCCTGCATTAGTGCTTCAATACAATAGGTGATTTCTGCGCCAGCAAATCTTTCATTTTCTGTTTTTACTCCTTTGATAACAGGCAATGCCATAAAATTCTCGGCAAAATCAGAATAAACATCGAGCATTAATTCAGCTTCAGTTATCGCTTCTTCTTTTGTGGCATGAGCAGTATGTCCTTCTTGCCAAAGAAACTCTGCAGTTCGTAGAAACAATCGTGTTCTCATTTCCCATCGTACCACATTTGCCCATTGATTTATGAGTAAGGGTAAATCTCTGTAGGATTGAATCCAATTTCTATACGTGCTCCAGATAATGGTTTCGGATGTAGGTCGAATGATCAACTCTTCTTCAAGTTTAGCATCAGGATCTACTACGACTTCTTTTCCATCATCACTGTTCTTTAATCGGTAATGAGTAACGACTGCACATTCTTTTGCAAAGCCTTCAACATGCTTTGCTTCTTTACTTAAAAATGATTTTGGTATGAAGATAGGGAAGTAAGCATTTTGATGGCCGGTGTCTTTAAACATCTTATCTAAGGCTTGTTGCATTCTTTCCCAAATGCCAAATCCGTAGGGCTTTATAACCATGCAGCCACGTACAGCACTGTTTTCGGCCAATCCCGCTTTGATCACCAGGTCTTGATACCATTCATTATAATTTAATTCACGAGTTGTTATTTGCTTTGCCATAGGATATCTTTGTTTTATTCTTGGTACAGTAATTGAAATATGAATTGTGCGACAAAAGTCTTAAACAAAATTTACTTAAGCAATTAGTCGTTAAACCAAAGTAATATGAATACGTCAAACATTAAAACCAGCAAGAACATGAAAGCAAAAGCAATTTTAATTATCGCTTCCATGTTGGGGATTTACAGTTGTACATCCACTTCATACACCTCATCATCTCGAAACATGGACGATGTTTACTACAGTGAAAATCAATCAGAGCCTATCTTCATGGGCAACTCATCTTCGTCCGAAGATAATAGTTCAAGTGGAGAAATTACAAGTGAGTATGAATCAATTTCATCATCTCAGTCGAATGAAGGCAGTGATGATAATCGTTTTTCATATGATGAACCAAGTGAACCGAGTCAGGAATATTCAACTGATCCATCCAATAGTGAAAGATATAGAGATGAAAGTGGTAATACCTATGTGACCAACAATTACTATGGAGACTATTACGATTATGAGTATAGTTCTCGTTTAAGACGATTCTATCGCCCGTCCTCATATGGATATTATCATAGTTATTATACTAACAGTTATTATTATACCTACCATCCTAATCATTGGGGATTGAGTATTTATTTAGGTTATAATTTTTGGTATCCACCAGTTTCGGTTTCTTTTGGATGGGGTAGTCCGGGATATTATGGCTCAAGTTGGTATGGATATAATCCTTATGGATGGTCAAGTCCAATTTATCCTTCGTATTATTTCGGCTATGGAAGTCCTTACGGATATTATGGAAGTAGTTACTACAATGGATATTATGCGGGTTATTGGAATGGTTATTACCAAGGATATTATAATTCCGTATATGGTCCTTACGGTTACCCACATATCAACCCATACTATTGCAATACTTATGATGGCTCACTTGGATATTATTATGGTCCACGAAGTGGTGGTAGTGGTGAGAACAACAACCCTGTGCAAGCTTCAGGACCTAGAACGATTCAAAATAGTCTTTACCAGAACATGGTATATAATAATGATGGACCAAAAACTCCTACATTTGAAAGCGATGTAAAAGGTCCTGGAAAAACTCCGGTTCAAAGTGTTTCTCCTGTAAAGGGATCACCCAATGATGTTTCTCCAAGCATTGGATCCGGTCATACCGATGTTGCCCCGGTTAAAGGAAATAGTAGTGTGTCTCCTGTTAAAGGAAATACCGATGTCGCTCCAGTAAAAGGTAATAGTGAAACAAATCCTGTTAAAGGAAATAGTCATAGTGAGACAGTTAGCCCTGTTAAAGATCCTAGGACTATTAGTCAGCCAGGGAATAATTCTTCAGAAACAGCTCCAACCAAAAATAACCCTATTAAAACGGAGCCTGCTCCAAAGCCAAGGCCTTATCAGTCTCCTTCATATGAGCAGCCAAAGAATAATCAACCTGGTGTGGATTCTCCTCGTGACAATAATAATGTTACACCAAGAAGTCCAAACGTTGCTCCTTCAAAATCACCTCGACCAAGAAGTAGTTACGATTCACCTAGAAACTACGGAAATTCTACAAAAGGAAATAGTTGGAACTCGAATGATGTGAAGAGTAGTCAACCCAAGAGTAATTCACCTCGACCTTCAATTCAATCAGGTGGTTCGGGAATTAAAAGTACTCCAAGAAATAATAACTCCAGTTCTGGTGTTAGTTCTAGTCCTCGCAACTCAAACTCGGGGAGTAATAGTCCAAGTAGTGGCGGATCGAAAAGGACCCCTAGAAATTAACAATTAATTCTGATTATTATGAGACATTATATATCAGGAATGCTGTTTACAACAGCATTCCTTTTCATTCCTTTTTTTATTTCTGCACAAAATCAAATAGATGCATTACGATATAGCCGAATGCAATTTGGATCAACAGCACGTAGTCTTGCCACAGGAGGAGCATTTTCTGCACTAGGAGCTGATTTGTCTGTTTTGTCAACCAACCCTGGTGGTTTAGGTTTGTATAGAAACGGAGATATAAATTTTACTCCTGCATTTTATATTAGAAGCGTTGATAGTAAATATCTTGATAAGAACTTAAGTGATAGTAAGGTGCAATTTGGATTTTACAATCTTGGAATCGTTGCTGTATCACAAAATGGATCATCTTCTCCTTGGAAAAGACACGTTATTTCTTTTGGATACAATAAGTTAGCTAGTTTTAATACCAATTCATATTTTGAAGGATTCAACCAACAGAATTCTTTACTAACCAATTTCGTTGAACAATCGCAAGGACTGAGTGCTTCTACATTGAGCAACAACAGCGCTTTTGATCTAAATCTTGCTTTTCAAACTTGTGCAATAGATACTTCAAGTGATGGAAATTATTATTCGGGATTTCCAAATGCACATGTAATGCAAAGCCGATTATTTGAAAGCAGAGGTTCGATAGGAGAGTGGTCGTTTGGTTATGGTGGTACGCTTGAAGAAAAATTATATCTCGGAGCATCACTTAATTTTCCTACCATTAGATATGATGAAGTTTCTTTATATGAGGAATCCGATATACAGCATGATTCTTCTTTAGTTTGTGGAGCCGATTTGGATGCCATTACGTATAGAAAAGATCTTTTGACCAAAGGGAATGGAATAAATTTAAAGTTTGGAATGATTGTACGACCTTCCGATTATGTGCGATTGGGTATTGCCATTCATACTCCAACTTATTTTGTAATGAAAGATTATTATTCATCGAGATTTACCAGCAACTTTACAGATGGCAGTAGCTATAGCGAAGATTCTCCTGCTGGTTTTTATCAGTACAACTTAACCACGCCATTTAGAATGCTAGCAAGTGTAGCATTTATGTTTGGTCAAGCCGGATTTCTGACGGGTGAATATGAGTATGTTGACTATGCCAATGCCAAATTAAAAGCTCCTGATTATTCATTTAGTCAAGAGAATTCAGCTATTAAAGGACAGTATACCTCATCACATAATGTACGATTGGGAGCTGAGGCTAAGCTCGACAACATCAGTTTGCGATTTGGCGCTTCTTATGCACAATCACCTTATGAAGGAGACTCACAATCTATTTCTGAATCGAATAGTAGAAATACTATTGGCTTTAGTGGTGGCTTTGGTTACAAATATGAAAATTGGTATTTGGATGTAGGATATGCATTCAACTCGTCTAAAGAGTATTATCAGCCATATACAGTCAATAATGGTCTTAGTCCGGTTAGTTTAGAGGAAATAAAGGAACATCGCTTACTGATCACTACAGGATGGCGATTCTAGTTTGAGTAGTGTTTAATAAACGCTTTAAGATTATTCCCAAACGTATCATTCATTTCTTTTGAAAAATCTGTTTGCTTGATGCGATATCGTTTGAAATCAACAAAAAAACTATTGTTGGGCAAATGACTACGATAATACGTGTACTTAGTATTGTTTTTTACTTTCAGTGTATCCAAGGTTTGAAAAGTTTGACTAATGATCGAGTACTTTCTTTGAATTGAAGGAGTATGATTTCGAGTATATAGTGAATCTAATAATTGATATGCTTTTAGAAAATGCAACTCATATAATTGCTGATCATGAAGCTCATTCGAATAGAATTGGTATTGTGAAGATTCTTTAGAGAATTTATATTCTAAAAATAACCGTGCTCCTTGCTCACCTATAAAGGTTGCCAGATTCTCATTGAAATCGATATCGTTTTTAATAAAAATGGTGCTATGCGTTAGTTCATGAATAATTAGTTCTGCTAACTTTCCTTCACTTTTGTTAAACATAGAACTTAAAATGGGATCTTTAAAAAATCCCAATGTGCTCCAAGCTGATGCCGGACTTAAATCAGTGTCAAAACCCTGTCGTATTAGTTCAAGTTGTTCTATAGTTCCTTCACCTTTATTGAAAAAACCTTTGTATGTACTCCGTCCGAATATGGGAAACTTCCATTCATGCTCCTCAAATGATAGAGCTTTGCAAGCACTAAGTACCCACAGAGGATAGTTATTTTGTTGATCATAAAAGGTAGAATAGTTATTCGTTTTTTTCAATCCCAGGTTCTCTTCAGCGAAACTTTTTACCTCTTGAATAAAATTTATCTTTTGTTTGATGCTATCCGAAATCAGCGAGTCATTTAGAATAGTTTCAATTGGTATTGAATTCTGAATAATGTTCAGCTGCCCTTTTAATTGTTTAATACCATACGAAATGTGATGACGATTGACAGTAAACCAAACTCCGGTAATTATCACTAAGACGATTAGGGAGTAGAGAAGAACTTTCTTCAAGTGTGCTTGTAATTAAAAACAATAGGAATTCGCTTCAAGCATGTGTCTGGCGATTCTGCGTCTTGCTTCTTTCGAGTTATAATTCTGAACTTTTGTGAAGCGCTTTAGTCCCATTTGCAACATTCTTAATTCATCTCCTTCGGCCATTGCTCCAATGGCTGCTTTACCGGCTAAGTTTATTCTATCGGAGGCGGATTGAACATATACATTGAGCATGTCATGATATACCGATAACTTTTTTTCATCAATACTTCCGCTGAGTTTATTGACTCTCAAATAAATTGATTCTGCAACGAAAATGTCGATCAGCATATCGGTTATGTTCATTATTATTTCTTGCTCTGTTACAAGCTTCATCATATACTTCTGTGCTGCAAAGCCTGCAACCATCAGAGCCGCTTTCTTAAAAGCGTTTATATTATTTTCCAACAGCAACATTGGATCATCCGATCCATTACCAAACTCTGGAATAGACATAAGTTCTTTTTGAACATTTGAAGCCGCTGTCATCAAATCCAATTCTCCTTTCATGGCTCTTTTAACCAACATATCCACTGTCAATAGTCGATTGATCTCATTGGTGCCTTCAAAAATTCTATTGATTCTGGAGTCACGATAAGACCTATCCATTGGATAATCGGTTGAGTATCCATAGCCACCGTATATTTGTACACCTTCGTCCACTACGAAATCCAGAACTTCACTTCCAAATACTTTTATCATTGCACATTCCGCAGCATATTCTTCAGCGGCCGACAAAAGTGATTTTTCGTAACTCATTCCCTCAGACTGTTTAAGTTTTTCATCCTCATCAATCATGTGGGCTAAACGATAAAGTGTAGTTTCCAGCGCAAAGGTTCTTATTGCTTGTTCGGCTAATTTGTGCTTTATAGCTCCAAATTTTCCAAGCGACATATTAAACTGTTCTCTTGTATTTGCATATTCAACCGAAAGTCCGGCACTTCTTTTGCATCCACCTAAAGCAGCCGCAGCTAATTTTAAGCGACCAATATTTAATATATTAAATGCAATCAGGTGCCCCTTACCAATTTCGCCAAGAACGTTTTCAACCGGTACTTTACAATCGTTAAAAAATACCTGACGGGTAGAAGAACCTTTAATTCCCATTTTATGTTCTTCATTGCCTAATGAAATACCGGGATATTCTTTCTCAATAATAAATCCTGTAAATTTCTCTCCATCAATTTTAGCGAATACAATAAAAACATCTGCAAAACCTGCATTGGTAATCCACATTTTCTGTCCATTAATGATATAATGTTTCTTATCAGCGCTGAGCACAGCTTTAGTTTTTGCTGCTAAAGCATCTGATCCAGATCCAGGTTCGGTTAAACAATAAGAAGCTTTTAATTCTCCGCTGGATAGTTTAGGCAGATACTTCTTTTTTTGATCTTCATTTCCGAAATATAAAATTGGTAATGTACCAATACCAGTATGAGCAGCCATAGCCACTGCAAATGAATGTCCAGCTCCCAGAACTTCTGTAATTAATGTTCCGGTAATAAAATCTTTTCCTAAGCCTTCATAACTTTCAGGAATACTAAGACTAAGCAAGCCCAACTGTCCGGCTTTATCAATCAAAGAAGCCATTAAACCTTCTTCCATATTGTCTATTCGATCGAGTATTGGAAAGACTTCTGTATTAAGAAATTCCTTACCCATATCAGCCATCATTTTGTGTTCTTCTGAAAATTGTTCGGGAATAAAAGTGCTCATTTCAGAAGTGGGTGTGACTAGAAATGCACCACCACGCATTGTTTTTGTTTCTACCTTATTCATAATACATTAAATGATTATTATAATACGAAAAAAAAGGCAATTAGTTTTAATATTCGGATATTAATCAGAACATTTCGAAAACCCCAGCTGCACCTTGTCCGGTACCTACACACATGGTTACCATGCCGTATTTTAAATTTCTTCTTGTAAGCTCGTTGAAAAGCTGAACACTAAGTTTGGCTCCCGAGCATCCTAGCGGATGGCCTAGTGCAATTGCACCGCCATTAACATTTACCATGTCAGGGTTTAAACCTGTTTCTCTAATAACAGCTATGGACTGCGATGCGAAAGCCTCATTTAATTCTACCAACTGAATATCACTGAGTTTAAGATTCGCTTTTTTCAATGCTTTAGGAATTGCTTCAACCGGGCCAATGCCCATAATACGTGGACTAACTCCTGCTACCCCATAAGACAACATTTTTGCCAAGGGTTTATTTTTTAATTTTTTGGCAAAGGTATCTGAAACCAATAGCACAAATGCAGCTCCATCACTTGTTTGAGAAGAATTTCCTGCCGTAATACTACCTTGAGCGGAAAATACCGGCTTTAATGTATTTAGTTTTTCAACGCTGGTATCGGCTCTAGGGCCTTCATCAATACTAAATTGTATTTCTTTCTCACTGCGTTTATTTTTTTCGTTTAGAAATACTTCCTTGAAAGTATATGGAACAATTTGCGAAGTAAAATATCCTTGATCAATTGCTTTTATTGCTTTTTGATGAGAATGGTAAGAAAATTCATCTTGGTCGCTGCGACTAACCTTATATTCATTCGCTACGGCCTCTGCAGTAAGTCCCATTCCCCAATAGTAATCGGGGTTTTCTAATGCGACTTTCGGATTGGGTGTAATTCTCCAACCCCCAAATGGAATAGGGGACATACATTCAACTCCACCTGCAATAATACAATCTGCTTGACCTGAAACAATTTTTGAATGCGCAATAGCTATGGTTTCAAGGCCTGATGCACAATAGCGGTTTACGGTCATGCCGGGTACTTTTTCGGTATTCAAGCCCATCAACGATATCATTCTGCCAATATTGAGACCTTGCTCTGCCTCAGGAGTAGCATTACCAACGATGACATCATCTATATCATTGGGATCTAATTCGGGTACACTTTGAAGCAGATGTTTAATAACAGACACCGCTAAATCATCAGGTCGAACATTCTTCAAAGTTCCTCGTGGGGCTTTACCCACTGCACTTCTAAATCCGGCTATGATATAGGCTTCCTTCAATAGTAAAAATCAATTAGTTATTTTCTTCTGTTTTCTGATCGTCTCCACCTTCATTATTTTGCTCATCTGTTGGTGCAACATTTAATTTTGGTGCTGTGCCATTAGGATTTTTCTGAGCTTCTAAAGCTGCTTTTCTGGCCGCTTCATCTGCTTTCTTTTTATCATCTGCGGCTTTTGCTGCCTCAGCGGCTTTCACGTCAACCCCATCTTTATAGATTACACTATTGGTTAGCGCACCTCTACGGTTGTATGCGCGCCATTCTCCATCTTTTTGACCATATTTGTAATCTCCTTCAAGAGAAACCTCTCCATCATCAAAATACTTAGTCCATCGCCCATTCTTTTTTCCTCCTAAATACTCTCCTTCTATCCTCAAACTTCCCGAGTAGTAGTATCTACGATATACACCTTCTTTTACACCACTGAAATATTCAGTCTCTTCCATGATTTTTGTGTAGGGATAATAGCGCTTACTAATTCCATGTTTTTTATTGTTCAAATACTCAATTTCTTGAGTGATCTCACACATAGAATTGAAGTACTTCCAAACTCCTTGCTTTTGACCAAATTCATCAGTTTTGTTTCTATGCTTTTCTTTTCGAGGAGCATATTTGGGTTTGTCTTCGGTCTGACTGAATGAAGCAAAGGGCAGTAGAGCCAGAAAAAGAATCAGGATTTTACGAGCAAGCATCTGACAGGTGTTTTTTATTTATGGGTTAAAAATAATACAAAAATTAATTTCTGAGTGGCTTTCCGCTTGTAAGAATACTTTGTATCCGTTCGAGCGTTTTTTTCTCGGTGCACAAAGATAAAAATGCTTTTCTTTCCAAATCAAGCAGATACTGTTCATTTACATGTGTTCCCGAAGGTAAATCTCCTCCACAAAGTGCATAACCCAATTTCTGACTTATTTTTAGATCATATTCGGAAATATAGTTACCGGCCAACATGGAATTTGCTCCCGCATAAACCATTCCAAGACCGGTGTTGCCCATTATTTTTATCGGTTTTGGCGAAGGTTTTACATAACCAGATTCTGATAATGCGATTACTGATTCTTTGGCTCTGAATATTTGTAAAGATCGATTGATTTCGATTTGATCGATACCTTTTCTCAAATAACCCAAGTTGAATGCCTCCAATCCGGATGTACTGACTTTTGCCATAGCGATGGTAAGGAATCGGGACTTTAACTGATTCAATTCAATATCACCCTCGCTAATCTCTTCAGACAATCTTAAAGCAAATTCTTTAGTTCCTCCACCGGCAGGAATTAATCCAACTCCCACTTCCACCAATCCCATATAAGTTTCGGCTGCAGCAACAACTTTCGCAGAATGCATACTGAATTCACAAGCACCTCCTAAAGAAAGGCTATGAGGGGCAAGCACAACAGGAACTGAGGAGTATTTTATCTTCATTGAAGCATTTTGAAAAGATCTAACAGCGAAATCGATTTCATCAAATTCCTGTTCAACAGCCATCATAAACACAAGACCAAGGTTTGCTCCGGCTGAAAAGTTCATTCCTTCATTGGCGATGACCATACCTCGGTGATTTTTTTCAGCAATATCGATCGATTGGTTAATAGCGTTTAGAATTTCACCTCCAACGGTATTCATTTTGGTATGGAACTCAAGATTTACAACATCGTTACCTATATCGATTAAGCTTGCACCTGAATTATTCCAAACCACATTGTTTTGTTTCAATATGGATAATGAAATTTTAGATTCTCTTCCCGGAATGCGCTCATAAGACTTAGTTGCAGTAGCGAAGTACGCTAATTGGTTTTCAGTTAATTGATAAAAAGCATTGGATTTATTCTCCTGTATGTTGCCAATCCATTTAGCTTCAGTTAAAGAATGTTCTTTTATTAATGATCTTCCATTGTCAAATCCTACACAATCCCAAAGTTCAAAAGGTCCCAATTGCCAACCAAAGCCACTTTTCATGGCATCATCAATCTGATAAAAATCATCACAAATTTCTCCGACACGATGAGCGGAGTAAGCAAATAGATGGGCAAGAATATGTCTATAAAACTTTCCTACATCATCTTTGGTTTGTACTAAAAATCGAATTCGATCTTTTAAGTCGTCTATAGCTTTTGCCGATTCAATAGTTGCGATTTTTTTTCGTTTTTGCTCAGTATATTCTAACGTTGTAAGATCTAAAGAGAGTATGGCTTTCTTTCCAGATTCATTTTTGGTTTTAAAATAAAAGCCTTTACCACTCTTATCGCCTAACTGATTGTTCTGCTTCATTTGCTGAACATAAGAAGGTAGATTAAACTCTTCTCTTCGTTCATCGTTTATGGCGTGTTGATGAAGTCCTTCTGCAACAAAGACTAAAGTGTCTAGACCAACTACATCACATGTTCTGAAGGTTGCTGACTTTGGTCTTCCAAACACAGTTCCGGTAAGTATATCAACATCTTCTATCGTTAAACTTGAATTGCTCATAAAATGAAATAAATTCACAATTGAGTAAACACCAATGCGGTTGGCTATAAAAGCTGGTGAGTCTTTGCAGATAACGCAATCTTTTCCGAGATATCTAGTGCCAAAATCTACCAAAAAATTGATCAACTCTTTTTCAGTTTCATTTCCGGGTATGATTTCTAATAAGGGTAAGTAACGAACCGGATTAAAGAAGTGAGTTCCACAAAAGTGTTTTTTAAAATCATCGCTTCGGTTTTGCGTTAGAACTGAAATTGGAATGCCTGAAGTATTGCTGCTGATGATGGTTCCGGTTTTTCTGTATTGCTCTACCTTTTCATACAATGATTGTTTAATGGCAGGTTGTTCAATTATAGCCTCAATAATCCAATCGCATTCTGCTATTTTAGATAAATGGTCTTCTAGATTTCCACAGGTGATTAAATTTCTCATCTCCGGTAGATAAACAGAAGAAGGTTTTGATTTTAAGGTTTGCTCGAGAGCTTGGTTAACTATTCGATTGCGTACTCTTGGGTGGTCGAGTGTAAGGCCTGATTGTTCTTCTTGAGTGCTTAATTTGTTGGGAACAATATCCAACAACAATACTTGTATTCCGGTATTTGCAAAGTGGCAAGCAATTCTTGATCCCATAACACCGGATCCTAAAACAGCTACCTTTTTTATAGAGCGATTCATAAATTAATTTGAGTTCGAATATATTTTATTGATTAATGATTCGTTTGCTTTGAACAGATTTTTTCTCTTTAGTTTCAGTGTTGGAGTCAATTCGTTGTTGTCAATAGTCCATTCACGATCGATCAATTCAAACTTTTTAATTTGCTCAACCTGGCTTAATGATTCATTTAAACGATTAATCTCGTTTCTGATAATGGATCTAACTTCCTTGAGTTCGATCAATTCGTGTTGCGAAACCAAACTTATATTATTCGATTTACACCATTCAATCAGATAGGGGAAAGAAGGAACGACCAAAGCGGCTGTATATTTTTGGTTTTCCCCAATCACCATTATTTGTTCAATAAATGGCGACTCTTTCATTTTGTTTTCAATTACCTGTGGTGCAATATATTTTCCACCCGAATTCTTGAATATTTCTTTTTTGCGATCGGTGATTTTCAAATACTTTCCTTCTTCTAGAGTGCCTATATCACCCGTATGAAACCATCCATCCTTATCAATGGCGCTCTCGGTAAGATCCGGTCTGTTGTAATATCCTTTCATTAAGTTTGGACCTTTGCTGAGTATTTCACCGTCCTCTGCTATCTTGACTTCAACATTTTTGATAACTGTACCTACTGTGCCAAATTTGGTATTGCCTTTGCCAAAATAATTGACAGATATTACAGGAGAGGTTTCTGTTAGTCCATATCCTTCCAAAACCGGTAGCTGAGCAGCCCAAAAAACACGAGCCAATTTTACTTGCAATGCGGCTCCACCTGATACAATAACTTTGGTATTCCCTCCAAGTGCTTCACGCCATTTGTTGAATATAATTTTATTCGCCAGTTTAAGCTGAAACTCATACCACCATCCATTTTTTCCATCGAGCTCGTAGCGTAGTCCAAGATTCAAAGCCCAAAAAAACAAACTTCTTTTTATACCTTTCAGTTCATTGCCTTTGTTTACAATTTTATCATATACTTTTTCCAAAAGCCGAGGGACACAGCTGAAAACATGAGGTTGTACTTCTTTAATATTATCCCCAATCTTTTCCATTGATTCGGCATAATAGATATCGACACCCAGATATAAATACAGATAGGTAAGCATTCTTTCAAAAGAATGGCAAAGGGGAAGAAAACTTAATGCTTTATGTTCATGATTTACTGGAACGCGATCAGCACTATCCAAAACATTACTCACAATGTTTGAGTGCATCAGCATAACTCCTTTTGGATTGCCTGTAGTACCACTGGTGTATAAAATGGTAGCTACATCATGCGATTTTATGTTTTGATTTCTATTCCTTAGTTCCTCGACATGCGTGTTGTTTTTTCCGTTTTGAATAAAACTATCAAAGGATATCGTATTTGGGATAGCGTTAAAGGTGATGATGTATTCTAAAGAAGGACACTGTTCTTTAATACTTATTATTTTGTTGTAGATCTCTTCATCGGATATCAAAACCGCCTTTATGGATGCATCATTGATAATAAATGCATATTCTGAAGCTGTTATGGTAGGATATATTGGAATATGAATTAACCCTGCTTCCATGATACCCATGTCAGCAAAATTCCATTCTGGACGGTTATTGGATATAGATCCTACCTTATCTCCGGGTTTAAATCCTAACTCTATAAATGCATAACTAACATAGTTGGCATTTTCGACCAATTGCTTTGTACTAAAACTCTTCCAAGTATTATCTGTTTTACAACTCAAACATTTTTCCGTTGGATGCGTTTGTTGTTGCCAGTACATGATATCGAATAATCGGCTTATCTTCATAAATCGTAACTTTGCATTTCGCTTCTAATGAATATTACTTTATGTACAATAATAAACAAATATCAAGCATTTTCCGAAAGGAATTCATATGAATAATTCAAAACTTTCTATACAAAATAAATTTACTTCACAAACGAATGCCGCTTTGCCAGTAATTATGGCTCCTATGTTTTTAGTTTCAAATCTTGCAATGATAAAGTCGGCTATGCAAAATGGCATTGTTGGTACATTTCCTACTTTAAATTTTCGAGAAGAAGGAGAATTGGATTCTGTTTTAAAGGAGCTGAATAATTTCAGTTCGCAAGGAACAAACATGCCGTCATATGGTGTTAATTTAATCGTACAGAAAACAAATCCTTTATACGAAAAGCATTTAAAAATTTGTATCCAATGTAAAGTGCCCTTTTTTATTACCTCATTGGGCAATCCAAAAGATGTGATAAAATTAGCACATGCGTATGGAGCAAAAGTGTATTGCGATGTAACCAATTTTGAACATGCACATAAAAGTGCATCCGCGGGTTGCGATGGATTTATTGCGGTTGGTGCCGGTGCAGGCGGTCATGCAGGAAACATTCCGTTAAACGTGCTGGTGCCTGCCTTAAAGAAGAAGTATCCCGAAATGCCAGTTATGGCAGCTGGAGGAATAAGTACTGGCGAAGGAATTGCTTCAATGCTTATGTTGGGAGCCGATGGGGCTAGTATTGGAACAAGGTTTATTGCTTGCGATGAAGCAAAAGTTAATGATCAATACAAAACTGCAATTATAAATGCAGGCATGGAGGACTTAATGCTGACCACACGATTGAGTGGGACTCCCTGTAATGTGATTAAAACAGAAGATGCACTTCGAATGGGAGCAGAGCAAAATTGGTTCGAACGATTGCTCAATAATAATCCTAAAACAAAAAAGTACTTCAAAATGCTGGTGCAATTTAAGGGAATGAAAAAGCTTGAAAAAGCTATCAAACCAGGCAACTATAAGAATTTATGGTCAGCAGGAATGTCGGTCGAGTTCATTGATAGTGAAATGTCTGTCGCAGAGATAGTTAAGCAACTCGACAAAGAATTGTATGAAACATTGAAAAAAAGTAATAATTTCATTGCTGCAGTGTAGAACAATAATTAAAACTTAATTTAGAAAAAAAATTATCGAAATGAAAAAGATCATCTTATCCGCTCTAATAATGTTATTTGGCATTAGTGTAATAGCAAGCGATATTAAATTTTTTAGTGGAACGCATAAGGACGCTTTAACCAAAGCGAATAAAGAGAAAAAGTTAATTTTTATTGATGCATATACAGAATGGTGTCACTGGTGCAAAGTGATGGACAAAGAAGTGTTCAGTACCGATGAAGTCTCTGAATATTTGAATAAAAACTTTGTTCCCATGCGATGGGATATGGAAAAGGATTTTGGAATTACTTTGGCCATGAAATACAAAGTACGTTCTTATCCAAGTTTTATAGTTTTAAGAGGCGATGGGCAATTAGTGAGTTTAGTGAGTGGATATATGCCAAAAGATGATTTTGTGAGTTGGCTTGAGTCTTGTATGCAAAACCAAGAAGCGAACCTTTATCCCGGTATTAGTCCTGTAGTGGACATAGCATATCCTGAATTTTACAAAAATTTATATTCTAATTCTAAAAAATCATCCGTAAAGATCGATCACAATGATGTGATGAATTACTTAAGTCAACAAGAAGATCTGACCAATGAAATAAATTGGGCTGTGCTATATTCCTTCAATGTTCCAAAGTATGATGATCAATTTTTAAATGCTTTTGCTACTTATAAGGAACTATATGGAAAATCAGAATGTGAGAATAAAGTGATGAAAATTGTTTATCAGAAACTAAAGAAAGCCGCGGAAGAGAAGAATGATGATATGATGGCTGAATCTGTAATGATGATTGAGAAATACATTGAAGAAGATAAAGAGAAACTGATCATTGGATCGATGATTGATTATTATGGCAAAACCAATAAATGGAATGAATATGCTTCTAATGTTAATGCCATGGTTGAGTTGATGCGTGAAGATAAAATAGAAGAAGTTCAATCTAGGTTGAATTCATATTCCTGGAATGTTTATGAGAATTGTAATGATAGTGAAGTAATACATCAATCGTTGGGTTGGATGTCGAAAGTAATAGAAGGTTCGAATGACTATTCGTATATCGATACGTATGCGGCATTATTATTCAAATCGGGGCAATATGGTGAAGCCGAGCAATATGCAAACAAAGCAATAGAGTTAGGCAAACAATCTGGAGAAGATGTTACTGAAACAGAAGAACTTTTGAAGAAGATAAAATCAGCAAACAACCAATAAGCTTCACTTTTTATGGATTCGAAATTGGATCAACTACGATTTCCTATCGGGAAATTTAATTATGATGAATCGTCAAATGCAAGCGATCTAAAGAGTTGGATCGAAATCATAAAGACTCTTCCTTCAAGATTAAAGTCGTCTGTTGCAAATCTGAATACAGATCAATTAAATACTCCCTATAGACCTGAGGGTTGGACAATAACTCAAGTGATACATCATTTGGCGGATAGCCACATCAACAGTTATATCAGGTTTAAGTTAGCTCTTACGGAAAACAATCCTACCATCAAACCATACGAAGAAGCTGATTGGGCCAAATTACCCGACAGTAATTTATTGCCAATTGAAGTGAGCCTAAATCTATTGGAGGCATTACACACTAGATGGACTTTTATGTTAGATCGAATGACAGATGAAGACTTTTCCCGGACTTTTTTTCATCCTGAAACTAAAACCTCATTCGAATTAAAAAAGGTATGTGCATTGTATGCCTGGCATTGCGAGCATCACTTAGCGCATGTAACATCACTTATTCAACGTAAGAACTGGTAATAACATGAAATCTATAAACCTCACTTTTTCATTATTAGCGATTCTATTGAGTGCTAATGTGAACACAGGATTTTCACAATCAAAATCAAACAAGAAAAACAAAATGGATAAAGCGCCTATAGCTGAGATTATTCCCGAAACTCTTCAAGTACATAATCACACTCGTATTGATAATTATTATTGGCTAAATAATAGAGAAGATAAAAAAGTAATACAATATTTAGAACAAGAGAATGCTTATACAAAGAAGCAACTCAATTCGGTAAAGGATTTAGAAGATAAATTGTTTGCAGAGATTACAGGAAGAATTAAACAAGATGATAATTCGGTTCCCTTTAAGCGAAATGGCTATTACTATTACACACGATATGAAGAGAAAAAAGAATATCCTATTTATTGTAGAAAAAAGGGAGACTTAAATGCATCAGAAGAAGTGATTTTGGATGTTAACAGTATAGCACAAAACAAAGACTTCTGTAACATTCCTGGACTAAGTATTAGTCCAAATGGGCGCTATATGGCCTATGCCTTGGACAGTGTAGGCCGAAACTTATTTACAGTTAATATATTTGATCTTAGTACTGGTACACAATTAACAGATCAATTTCCGAGCTCATGGGGTAATATCATATGGGCAAACAACAATTCGACTTTATACTATGATGTAAAAGATGAATCGTTGCGATCATTCAAAGTATATCGACATCATTTGGGTTCCGATTCAAAGAATGATCAACTTATATTTGAAGAAAAAGATGAAACCTTTAGTGTAAGTATTGGCAAAACCAAGAGCGACAAATTTATTGTCATTTCTTCGGGGAGTACACTCACTTCAGAATATCGGTATGCCGATGCCGATGATGCGAACGCTGACTTTAAGATATTTCAGGTGAGAGAACGTGGTCATGAATACAGCATTGATCATTTAGGCGATCATTTTTATATTCTCACCAATGATCGGGCAAAAAATTTCCGATTGATGAAATGCTATCAGACGGATACCGATAAGCATTTTTGGAAAGAAGTGATAGCACATCGGGAGGATGTTCTATTGGAAGGTATGGAGTTGTTCGATTCGTTTTTAGTGGTAGAAGAAAGAAAAGATGGATTGAATCAGATACGGATCACTGACCAAACCGAAAACGAAGATCACTACCTTGAATTTCCGGATGCAGCATACAGCGCTTATCTAAGTTCTAATTACGAATCGGATAGCCAGGTACTTCGCTTTGCTTATGTTTCGTTAAACACACCACCATCTGTGATCGATTATCACATGATCAATAAGACAAGAACTGTTATGAAGGAAACTGAAGTAGTTGGCACCTATAATAAGGATGACTATGAAACGGAGAGGTTATATATAACAGTAAGAGATGGTGTAAAAGTTCCCGTTTCATTAATCTATAAAAAGGGGACTGCATTAAATGGAACTGCACCTATGTTGGTTTATGGATATGGTTCATATGGACACAGTCTTGATCCCGGATTTAGCTACTCGAGAGTTAGTTTGCTCGATCGAGGATTTGTTTATGCAATCCTTCATGTCAGAGGTGGAGAAGAAATGGGAAGATTTTGGTACGAAGATGGAAAACTCCTTAAAAAGAAAAATACATTCTACGATTTTATTGATTGTACAAAGTACTTGCAGAGTCAGAAATATTCTTCACCCCAAAAAACATTTGCCATGGGTGGATCAGCAGGTGGTCTATTGATGGGAGCTGTTATGAATATGGCTCCCGAACTCTATCATGGAGTTATAGCTGCTGTGCCTTTCGTAGATGTGGTTACAACCATGTTGGATGAAAGTATACCATTGACTACAGGAGAATTTGACGAATGGGGTAATCCTAAAGACCAAGAGTATTATAATTATATTTTATCCTACTCTCCCTATGACAATGTAGAGCGGAAAGCTTATCCTAACGTTTTAGTTACTACCGGATTGCATGATAGCCAAGTTCAGTATTGGGAGCCAGCTAAATGGGTTGCTAAACTTAGAACTCATAAAACCGATTCTAATCTACTGCTTATGCATACCAATATGGAAGCAGGACATGCAGGGGCAAGTGGAAGATTTACAGCATACAAGGAGATTGCGATGGAGTATGCTTTTATGTTGATGCTGGCCGACATCAAATTCTAATTTGTATATTTATCTTTCAACCTAAACAAAATACCAATGAAAATTATTAAAAGGATTTTAATCGGATTGGTCATCGTTATAGTGGCTTTGTTAGCGATTGGCTTTTTTCTTCCACAACAAGTTCATGTCGAAAGAAGTATAGACATTAATGCCCCGTCTTCGCTTGCTTTTGCTCAAGTGAATAACCTTACGAATTGGGTTAATTGGTCACCTTGGGATAAGAGGGATTCATTAATGGTAAAAACGTTTTCAGGACCTGAAGCAGGAATTGGTGCTACCTATGCTTGGAGTAGTGAGCATTCAGAAGTAGGTAAAGGCAGCATGACGATTAGTGAAAGTGTAGAGAATGAGAAAGTGGTTACCGAATTAGATTTTATGGAAAATGGAAAAGCTACAGGTGGATTTTTATTTGCTGAAAGTAATGGTGTTACAAAAGTTACTTGGTACTTTGACACCGATTTAGGGATGAATCCAATTGCTCGTTATTTTGGATTGATGATGGATAAATTTGTTGGTCCTGATTTTGAAAGTGGCCTTGCTGCTTTGAAACAACAATGTGAGAACAATCAAGATGGTGCATACACAATTGAAAAGCTTACAACTCCTGAAATGGAATTGCTTTCAATGAAAATTACTTGCACCGGAGCTGAAATTTCTCAAAAGTTAGGGGAGTGTTATGGGCAAATTATGGCATATGTAACCGCAAAAAAAGTTAACATGGCCGGTATGCCTATGGCTTTCTATTATTACTATTCTGAAGATAGTATTGTAATGGAGCCAGCAATACCTATTGCGATCAAAACAGAAGGTTCGGGAAATATATTGAGTACAACTATGCCATCGATGAATAATGTGTTGAAATTGAATTTCTATGGTGATTATCATCAATTGGGATTAGCGCATGAAGCAATGGATAAATACATGGCAGAGAATAATCTAGTCCAAGGAGATAAAGTTTGGGAGATTTATGCTACTGATCCCGGTCAAGAGCCCGACACCAGTAAATGGTTGACAGAAGTTTATTACTTAACGCAATAAAACAAAAACATAATTTATAAAATGCGGTTGTAGAAATTTACGACCGCTTTTTTTTATATTCTTACTTTTAATTCACCGCATTCTTTTCAACTATTAACCAATCGCTTAAAATCAAATTTGTATTTTTAGAAACATGGCAAGAGTAACATTAAAACATCAAACATTAAGCAAATCGAATTGGAAAGACTTCACGCAATTATTTGGCCCCAATGGGGCCTGTGGAAATTGTTGGTGTACCTATTGGCGAGTTCCGAAAATGGTTCATGAAGCAGGGAAGAGTGGAGGTAATAAAAGATATATGCAGAGTTTGACTACACAAGAGAAACAAGTTGGACTATTATTTTATGCAGATGATAAACCAATTGCTTGGTGTAGCATAGCTCCACGTGAAGAGTTTTCTCAATTAAAAAGAAGTAAATTATTTAAAGCAATTGATGATAAAAAAGTATGGAGTATTACCTGCTTGTTTATGCATAAGGACATCAGGAAAAAGAATATGAGTACTCGTATTATACGGGCTGCGGCTTCGTATGCTTTAAAGAAAGGAGCAGAAGCGGTAGAGTCTTATCCGGTGAATCCAAAGGATAAAACAGCTGATGTTTTTTTGTGGACAGGTATTCAATCAACCTATGAAAAAGCAGGGTTTGAAATCGTTAAGCAAGTTTCTGAAACAAGGAGTATTATGCGCAAGGCATGAATAAAAAAAGCCGAATCAATTATGACTCGGCTTTTTAATTAGTTTGGTTTATCAATTAGTGAGTAATCATAGGTTCTAAGGTAGACGCATGAGTAACCCAATCCTCAACTGTTTTCTCAGATGGCAATGAGCGCACTAATTTCTTTGTTGTGTTTACTTCGGTCATTTTAGCAGCAAGATTCGTAGCATTACGATTGCGTAATTCCTTTACCGTATCAACACCGGCAGCCTCAAGTAGTTCTGCATACTCTTGACCCACTCCTTTGATACGAAATAAATCGGCCATGTTAACCCACTTTAAGATTCTTGATTCATCAAGCCCTGTAGTTTCTGCCAATTGCTTGCGGCCTTCTTTACTGGCACCTTTTTTTAGCAAAGATTCTACTGTGGTTACATCAGCCTTTTCAAACTTTTCACTTAATGCTGGTCCAATACCTTCGATTTCTGAAATTTTCTTACTCATTTTTATTTTTTGTTAATTATTTTGTAATGAGTTAGAATATACAAAAATTCTTCAATAATTGAAAAGCGAGAATAGTTTTTCAATAAAAATTCATAAAAGAGTTTATACCAAATTGAATTGAGTGAAATGATGTGTAAAATGTTTCTCTTGAACTCTAAGCCACCCTTCGGCTGTGAGCATTCCAAATACCGGATGTAAAGTTTTTATATCAGGGTTGCGATTAAAAAAATCAACCGATTCTAATAATTGTGCTTTCAACATTTCTTTAGCTTCATCGAGTGATGAATATTGATGACTGAATCCGGTTTCGGGAACAAATGGGGCTTTGTAATAGCGTGGCATTGGTAAATCGCTAAATAAAAACTGCTGAGCTCTTTCAATTTTGTCTTCCGGTGTGTGTTGTGTAGCAGAATGTTTATTCATGCTAACTTCTATGACCAATGTTAGATGTTCAATCATTTGTTGTGCATCCATAGTTCCCCATTCGGGTTTTGATTGTTCTGTTAATTTAGATAATATATTAGTTAAGTTTTCTTCAGAATAGGGGTTAAGAAACATATCGTTTTAATTTGAATAATTATATTAAACAGCACTCAGCTCAAAAGCATTGTCATTTATTTTTACAATGTTTCTGCTTAAGTCTTCAATACTTTCACGTTTGCGAATAAGATGGGCCTTACCATTCATAATCATTACCTCGGCTGGTCTAAGTCGTGCATTGTAATTGTTGCTCATACTAAATCCATAAGCTCCTGCATTTCGGATGCAAAGTATATGACCTTCATTGATCTCATGTAGTTTTCGATCCCAACCAAGTGTATCGGTTTCGCATATATATCCTACAATTGTATAAATACGTTGTCGGCCATTGGTATTACTCAAATTTATTATATCGTGATAGGCATCATAAAACATTGGACGTATCAAATGATTTTGACCGCTGTTTACACCAGCGAAAACCGTGGCTGTAGTCTGTTTTATTACATTCACTTTTACCAGTAAAACACCTGCTTCTGATACTAAAAATTTACCAGGCTCAAACCAAAGTTCGAGTGATCTTCCATATTCTTTACAGAATTCATTGAATCGATTGCATAAGGAAATGCCTAAATCTTCTATGTCGGTATAAACATCATCATCTTTATATTGTACTTTAAATCCAGAGCCAAAGTCAATAAATTGTAAATCTGGAAAATCGGCAGCAGCTTCAAAAAGTATTTCAGCTCCTCTGATAAAAACATCAGAATCAAGAATTTCACTTCCGGTATGCATATGCAAACCATTGACCAATATTCCTTCCGATTTTATAACTCGTAGAACATGTCTTAGTTGGTATATAGAAATGCCAAACTTAGAATCAATATGACCCGTTTGAATATGACTATGGCCTCCTGCTACAATATGAGGATTGATACGTATGCAACAGGGAACGCTATTGCCATATTCGTGTCCAAACTGTTCCAGAATACTGATGTTATCGATATTTATTTGAAGGCCTAGTTTAACTCCTTGCTTTATTTCTTCAAATGAAACGCAATTGGGTGTAAACAATATTTCGCTGGGTTGAAACCCTGCTTGCAAACCCAAATGCGCCTCTTCTATAGAAACGACATCCAGTCCTGCGCCTAGTTTGTGTAATAATTGCAAAATATTCAGGTTGTTTAGTGCTTTGCATGCATATTTTATTTTTACCGGACTTTTATCAAATGCTTTCAATAGCCTTTGATATTGATTCGTAATTTTCTCTGCATCATATACATAAAGAGGTGTTCCAAATTCTTCGGCTACTTTTAAAAGATTTAGTCCTTGTATCTGATATTGATTGTTGCTCAGTTCCATTTTCTATTATTTTATCTGTAAAGATATTTTTATTCATCCAATAAACCCATAAAACGATAAACCGGATATCGCTTGAAGCCCTTTTCGAAATAAGGGGAATTTTGATAGACATAATACAAGCGCATAAAAGGATTGCTCTTAAAACTGGAGTCATTCTCAAGTTTAATGGTGAAGGATTTTTTAAGTTCAGGATTTTGTTCCAACAATTCTGCAGCAATATCTTCAAAAACATAATCGCTGTACCATTCCTTCTGCTGCAATATTGCGTCAAAAAATCCCCAGTTGAAATAAGAATCTGTCGCTCTTGGTTCCAACACTTCGCAAACAAAGCGGTCGTGGTTTTGTCCCATTGGTATGATGTAATCACCCTTTCTAAATAATATTCTTTGATTGCTTGAAGTGGTAATAGTATTGTAATGAAGGTAATGACCTTCGAAAGGGTTTTCCGTAGTTTTAAAATCTTTTATATGATATACTTCCACAACCATGCTACTGTCATTCGATAATCGAAACATAGGTACTTGATTATATTTTAAGCGATCTATAATACTTCTCCATGCTTGTGGTATGATATAGAAGATGGGCTTTGAAACAGAATCAATAGCAGTGCAATAAGGGAAATACTTTATTTTCTTATTGTAAGGTTTGCTGCGATCATAGTAGAGTCGATCTTTACCGCTAATGGTACTCGGTTTGTAAGATGCGGTATATCCAGCAAAGTCGATTGGAGTGCTTCTTGTTACATCTACCTTCCAAGCTATCGGAATCCAATTTGTCATTTTATATAGTTCAAAGCTTTGCTCTCTGTTTGTAAGAATTTCCGTTCTGTATTGAACACACATTTCACTGATTGCCTGAATTATATTTAATGTTGATTCAACTCTCTGTGGGAATGGTTTTAGCATATGTGCTTCAGTTACAAATCCTACGCTATGATAGAGAGCGGTATATCCTGTTGCGTATCGTGGAGTTTCAATAAATGCATACAATCCACTATCGGGAGGGTATGACCATTTTTCAGTATTGATATAAGGAACAATAGGATCATTTTTGCTCTTCATCCATACATAAACAAAGGGCTCCAGTTTGTTGCGCAATAGGGGAGAAAGTTCGGGTGCCATTTTATCGCTCTGCGAAGTAATCAAGGTCATGTTATACGTATAGTCGGCTCCATTACTCACATGGGTATCAATAAAAACATCGGGATTCCATTGCTGAAAAATGGATACAAATGTTTTAGCATTTTCGGAATCCATTTTTATAAAGTCTCTGTTTAAATCAAGGTACTGATCGTTTGCCCTGAATCCGTATTCCTCAGGTCCATTTTGGTTTACACGAGAACAGCATGACCTGTTGACAGATCCATCAACATTAAAAACAGGAACGATGCAAAAGGTGATGTGTTCAAGTAGATGTGCATATTTCTTTTGCGTTAATAGTTCTTTGGTAAAGATCATTGAGGCGTCAATGCCATCGGGTTCTCCGGGATGTATGCCATTATTAATCAGCAAAACAATTTTTCCTCTTGATTTACTTTTTGCAGCAGAAAATTCTTTATGAGCATCAATAACAAATAAGCCAATCAATGAGCCATTGCTGCTTATTCCGGCATCAATAAATTTGGTGCTTGAATATTTTTCAGAGAGACCCTGATAGTAATCCATGCTTTCCTCATAAGTAGCACTTTTATTTTGTAAGTGCATGTGCTCATTGAATTGAGCAAAAGCTTTAAGATTTAAAAATAGGATGGATAAGAAAAATGTAAAACGGATAAGTGCCATAAGAATTTAGTAATGGCACAAGGTACAAAAAGAAGGCTGACTACTTATTCTTCAGCGTATTGAGCATTTATTTCTTCATCGCCAGGAAAACTTACTGAATTATCTCCACTCTTACGAACCCAATACAAATACTTTCCGGTGCCGGCACAGGCATATCCTGAAATAATTTCTTCGGGCCGCATGTTCAATCGGGTATAAGTTCTCCAACGTAAATCACTTTCTTGAACTGCTAATTTTACATCAAGTATTCTGCTGCATTCGTTTCTAAAATAAACGGTATAACTTTTCGAAGAGTTGTTGCATTGTTTGCAATCTTGGCCCCATTTTGCATCGTATTTCACAATGCAAGCAGTTACGTCCTCTGAGTTAATGGGCTTAATTTCTGCTGTAAGAGCAATCACAGAAATAAAGAAACTGATTGCTATACAAGTGCTGATGAGAAATGCTTGTCGATTCATTTTATTTACAACGATTATTTTTGATGATGATTGAAGCTTCTTCATTCCCAAGTTTACGTGAAGTATGCCAGTCATTGCATGCATCACTTAATTTGCCCATGCCTTTATAAGCAAAGCCCCGGTTATTGTATGCTTCCTGATTTTTTGGATCTAATTTTATGGCCATTTCAAAATCGAGAATGGCTGTTTCAAACTCTTCAATCTTATTATAGGCGCTTCCTCTTGAAACATAAGCTGCAACATGTTCCGGTTCCAATTTGATCAAATGTGTGTAATCTTCTATAGCTTCTGAGTACATACTTAACGCAGCATAGCAAAAACCTCTTTGCAATAAAGCGTTTTTGTGAACATCATTTTTAGATAAAACATCAGAGTAATATTGAGCAGCTTCTTTAAAGTTAGCATTGTTATACTCTATCTGAGCTTTGATTATAAGCTCTTTTATTTCTTCGCTGTCTTGTGCTCGAACAAGAGTTCCAAGCAAAAGAAATGCAGTACAAAGAATTACATTTTTAATCAAACGATTCATCGGCAGTATATTTTGAATTAGTAGTCATTTGTATAAGATGCTTTAAGGCACGCGTTAAATTATCGGCAGAAGGAGTATCCAATTTTACATAAAAGCTGATTCTGCCATATCTTCTTCTGATTTTTTGAATATATAGTTGTCGGTCAACGCATTTATTCTTAACTCCTATACAGTTAATAATCATCATTTGTTCCGAAGCATTATAATAAATGCTATTAATGTCGATATCCTTCACATGCATTAAGTCTTCTCTATAAAGGTCTTTCCCATTTTCGTAATAGCTTGCAACTAAATAGTTGCCTTTTAATTTTACTTCAAAACCTTTTCCGAGCTTACTGTTAATATAATCTACGGTTGCACCGCTTTTGGGAGATTGTCCAAATAATGCTAATGGAAAAAATAGCATTAAAAAGAGTAACTTTATTATGTTTTGTCGTATAAATCCCATATGAACAATAACTTTGTAAATCGGCAGATAATTGTGTCTGATAAGATACTAATTTGTAAAGCTATACGCTACAAGAACATGAGGGGTTTCATATTTAATACATTTCTTGCATCCCAATTGCTTTTTCAAGTGATTTTTGCCCTTTTTTCTTTTGAAGGAAATGCTCAAGAGGTGAATGCGCTTACAGTCCCAATACGTTTTATGGTCAATGGTGGAAATTATGAAACATCGGGTGTTACAATTGAGCGCAGCAATGGCTCACAAGAATATGTAAAAGGTCAAAGTAATATTACGATTCATCTTCCTTTTAACGATGAATATATTTTATCCTTCAAGAAGGAAGGATACATTACTAAAAAGATTTTTATTTCAACTAAAGTACCTAGCGATCGTTCTTCACAAGGATTTGATACTTACAATTTTGATATTGTTATTTTCCCACAAGAAGACGATGTAAATCTTGTTGTATTCAATCAGCCGGTGGCACGAATTAATTACAATAAGAAAATTGATGATTTTGATTATGATGTTGATTATACCAAGCGAATACAATCCGCTATTCGTCAAGCAGAAGCTGAATTAGAACAAGCAGCAAAAGATCGAAAGAAGCAAGAATCAAAACAGGCTGATACTAAGAAAAAGGATAATGTAAATTCGGAGACTACTGCATCAATAGAGAACAAGCAGAGTGATCAAAGTAACGCAAAGGCAGTACTCAATACTCAAAAAGGAAGTGATGAAATCGCTCAGGCCAATGTGAGTTCAGGAGATGACCAGAAGACTTCAATCGGAAAGTCAGGAAAAGATAGACCAGATAAATCGAAAGCTAATACTGGTAAGGACAAGAAAAAGGAAAGTGCGATCAATAGTGGAAAAGATGAGAAACCTCCTTTGGTTAATGTGCATCAAGGAATTGACGACCAATCGAATCTACTTGCAAGTGCAGAAGATGAAGGGGCACCTGTTTTTCCACAAATCAATAGAGGTAACGACAAACCTGATGACGATATTCAAGCACAAAAAGGTTCTGACCAGAAACCACAAGAAAGAAACGTACCCTATTTTGCTAAAGAGATGGTCAAAGTAAGTACTTCAACAGATTTTAGACAAGAAGTAACTGTTCAAGAAATAGATGAAGCGCGCAGGCATATCACCTTAGTACGTGTCGAGAAAAACGGAGAAGAGATAACCTATCACCGTGTAATATATGATTGGGGTGCAGTCTATTATTTTGTGAATTATAATACTCCCATCACAGCCGATTATTTTAAAATCAAAACTGGAATTAAGTCCTTCTAATTCTTTAAAGGAACTACCAATATAGTTTTCATCAAATTGCCTGCTCGATCCTTAACTTCAATGCTAAGACTTACATGCGTATTTGAGTTTACCATTATAGGTATTCGAAATGAATTGGCTTTTAGATCGTAATATCCAGGTACAAATTCATTATTCATATAGGCAGTAATTTCTTCAATTCCAGATAGATTGTCCTCTATGACTAATTCAATAAAATTACGATTGTATATGGTATCGCTTATAACCTCAATATTTTTTAACTCAGGCGACAAGGAGTCAATTAACAATTCAATTTTACCGCAATAGGTACTATTAAATTCTATGGGCTTATCAAACTCAAGCGACTGCAAAAATTCAGTTTTGATATTATTCATCCCGTATAATCCGGCCTTCTCAATTAAAATCGGTCTATTTGAACGAAAAGTATATCCTTTGTGTAATGCATCAAATTCGCTAAGAATTTGAAAACTTATTTGGCCATTTGTGCTATCAGCAGAAAAGTAAAATGGTGTTTCTTTATATACGCTTTGTTCATTGAAGTAAACTGAATATTCATTAATCTGGCGTTCAAATGATTCGTTGGGTATTATCATTTCAGTGTTTTGCATTCTGGGGCTGGGTTCATTGACCAACCTTAACCAACCTGAAAGAAATGAGCGATTGTTGTTTTGATCAATTAAAGTAATGAAATAGGGAAGTACTTCATTATCATCCGAAGGGCAATAAATTCCTGTTGTGGGGCTTTTTCGATAAATAGATAACTTATTTCCAGGCATACGATGCAGGCGATAAACAGGGTATACATCCTTTTTAGATAATTCATAGTCCATGCAAGCATTGGCATATCTGCTTTCATCAAAACTGAATTCATCAAATACAACATGAAACACACTTTCATCATCAATACTTAAATCCAACTCTCGGATTCCCAGCACACCGGCATAGCCGTTGGCCGAATCGTAACATTCAATACCAATAGCAAAGCAATCATTAACAAACAAGGTGTCATCCACCACATAGTGTATTTCTTTGGTTTGAATATTGGTTGAAAGGGTAACCGTTCGAGATTGTGACAGGTTAAAATTGAATCCATCATAAACGAGCAACTTTTTAATTATAGGGGAAATTGAATCTCTTTTATTTTGAAAAAAGGAAGGAGGGTTAAAGGGAATTTGTGTTTGAGAATTCCGCAGTTCAAAATGTAGATGAGGACCTTGGCTTGATCCGGTATTTCCGGAATATGCAATTAGTTCACCTCTGCCAATTGGATAAGCACCTCTTGCTAATATGGTGTCAATCGAATTGATTTTTAACTGCTGCATCCAATCATAGGTCAGTGAATCAATATAATCGCTAAACCGGTGAAGATGAGCATATACACTTGTTGTATTAAAGTAATGGTTTATATAAATAGCCTTTCCAAATCCATAAGGAGAAATTTTAATTCTTGTTATATATCCACTGTCAATTGCCATCACAGGCCATCCCGAAATTTCGTTGGTTCTATAATCTAGGCCACTATGAAGATGATTGCTTCGAAGTTCTCCGAAAGTACCTGATAAACCGGCTTGAAAATTTAATGGATGAACAAAAGTAGAGTCAGAAACAGTATTCTGCGAAACAGAAATGCAAGGGATCAACATTAACAAAAGGAATAGATTAACATTCATTCAAAACCGGGGTGTTAATAATGAGAGCCAAAGTAAAACAATCTACGTTCATAACTAAAGAAAGCACGGCAATATTATGTTTTGTTTTGTTCTAAATAATTAACTTAATTTGTCTTATGATATGATCCATGCTTCCTTTTCATATCCAATCAGTTATGGAATCATTAAAGTCGAAACAAAAGCAAATAAAAATTAAAGTTGAGAAGCTGATTTCACTTCACAGTGAATTGGCAGCGCGCAACAAATTGTTGGAGCAAGAAAACAATCAACTTAAAAAGGAATTGGATGTGCATAAAAATCAGGCTGATAAAATGCATGAACAGAATAAAATTATTAAATTAGCAAAAGCGATATCAGACAAGGGCAACTCCAAAGATATTAAACGAATGATAAACGAATATATCCGGGAGATTGACAAATGTATTGCGATACTAGATAAGGAATAATTCCACAAAAGAGTAAGCGAATAGGTGAATATAAAAGTAAACATAGGCGGCAGATTTTATCCATTAACGGTTGATTCGAAAGAAGAAGAATCGGTAAGAAATGCAGCGTTTATGATCAATGAAAAGCTTAAAGAGTACGAAAAATCATTTGGCGTAAAGGATAAGCAAGATTTATTGGCTATGTGTTCCCTTCAGTTTGTATCTGAACTACTGAAAAGTAGAGTTGGCAATAGTGAATCTGAACGAGAGGCCGAACTATTGTTAGATGAATTGGGATTGTCTGTAAGTAAGTATCTCGATAAAGTATAAGTTCTTTGAAAAATAGGGGTTAACCCTACTTAAATAGTTAACCCGCCTGAATTCTGATTATCGTTTTAAACTCAACATTATATAACATTGGAGTTTGACTTAACGTGAGGATAGCAGGCCGCACCGGTTTTACCGGATACACTTTGTGTATCAGCGGAAGCATGAATTACGAGGCTGCTCCACCCATGATTATTGGGGTTTATAAACAACAGGATTCAGGACGGGTTTTTTTATGACCATTAAAACAATTAAATATATATCAAACAATCACTTTTATGGATGACAATCTAATCTTACTTATAATACCAATAGTTGCTTTTGCACTGGGCATTTTATTGGCCTGGCTCTTTATTCGAAAGTCTAATAAAGACAAAGAAAAAATTGCTCAGGAACAGGCAAATAGAATCATTAAGGAAGCTGAAACTAAAGCGGAAATAATGATGAAAGACAAAATGATGGAAGCGAAAGAAAAATTCTATCAGTTGAAAACCGAACACGAAAGAAAAAGCAGCGAAAAAGATAAGTCTTTACAACAAGCTGAAAGTAGAATTAAACAAAAGGAACAATCTCTTTCTCAGAAACTTGAAAATGTTCAGCGCAAAGAACAGGAACTTGGGACTTTAAAAGGCAATGTGACTGCTCAATTGGAAGGCATTGAAAAAAGAAAAGCCGATATGAGCAAATTGCATGAAAAACAAGTAAGAGAATTGGAAAAGATTTCCGGACTGAGTTCTGCTGATGCTAAAACTCAATTGGTTGAAGCCTTAAAAGCTGAAGCCAAAACAGAAGCAATGTCCATTATTAAAGAAACCATAGATGAGGCTAAACTAACAGCCAATAAAGAAGCAAAGAAAATTGTGATTCAGAGTATTCAAAGAGTAGCTACTGAGCAGGCTATTGAAAACTCTGTTTCTGTTTTTCACATTGATAATGATGAGGTCAAAGGCCGTATTATTGGTAGAGAAGGAAGAAACATCAGAGCATTGGAAGCGGCAACAGGTGTTGAGATTATTGTGGACGATACTCCAGAAGCCATTATACTTTCATGCTTCGACCCTGTAAGACGCGAGTTGGCTCGATTGGCTTTGCATCAATTAGTTTCTGACGGAAGAATACATCCGGCAAGAATCGAAGAGGTGGTGACCAAAGTTCGAAAGCAATTAGAGGACGAATTGGTTGAAACCGGAAAAAGAACTTGCATTGATCTAGGAATCCATGGATTGGCTCCTGAACTGATTCGCCTGGTGGGTAAAATGAAATATCGTAGTTCTTACGGTCAGAATTTGTTACAACACAGTCGTGAAGTTGCAAACTTATGCGCGATTATGGCATCTGAATTAGGCTTAAACTCTAAGTTAGCAAAGCGAGCAGGTCTGTTGCACGATATAGGTAAAGTTCCGGACGATGAGCCTGAGATTCCACACGCAATTTTAGGAATGAAGATTGCCGAACGAAATAAAGAAAATGCAGAAGTGGTAAATGCTATTGGTGCACATCACGATGAAATTGAAATGACCTCTATGCTGTCACCGATCATACAGGTATGTGACGCTATTTCCGGTGCTCGCCCTGGTGCACGCAGAGAAATCGTTGAGCAATACATGAAAAGACTCAAAGACCTTGAGTCATTAGCAATGAGCTACGAAGGAGTTGAAAAAGCCTTTGCGATTCAAGCCGGTAGAGAGTTGAGAGTAGTTGTTTCTAGCGATAGAATGGATGACAAGAAAACAGAAGTATTGAGCCAGGACATAGCTAATCGAATACAAACAGAAATGACCTATCCGGGGCAAATAAAAATAACTGTTATTCGAGAAACCAGGGCAGTTAATTATGCTAAATAATATGAATGTCTAAATTTGGGCTTCACTTATATTGGATATGTTGAATTTGAAGAATTCGGATTTTGTAAAAAACGTACTTACCGTATTCTCAGGAAGTTTGATCGCACAGGTTGTAACTTTTGTTTCATATCCCATCATAACCCGCTTATTTTTACCGGCAGAATTTTCAGACTGGGCTTTGTTTATAGCGGCTACCGCTATCGTTACTGTTGTGGTCTCAGCCCGATTCGAACAAGCCATCATGCTTCCAACCGATGATAAAGAAAGTGAAGAGCTGATTTCCGTTTCCTTTACTATCGCTTTTATAAATTCACTCATTACACTATTGGTGTTTGGATTGATCTACTTTGTTTTTCTCCAAAATCAATATCCAACTCTTTTTTGGCTAATTCCATTAAGTGTTTTATTGGGTGGAGTCAATCAATTGGTTTTAGTTTGGAATACACGTAAAAAGAAATTTGCAAGCAACTCAATGAACCGGGTGGCAATTGCTGGAGTTACTGCATTGGTGTCCATTTATCTTGGATATAAAATTGCAGGACCTATGGGTTTATTTATAGGAACCATTGCCGGCCAAGTATGTGGGCTATTTGTTTTTCTGGTGAGAGGCTTTCAAATCAGACATCTTAAATTAAGAATACCGAGAAAAGTAATTCTAAATCGTTACAAGAAATTCGCTACATTCAATACGCCACATGCGCTTTTGGATTCATTCATTGACAATGGATTAATTTTATTTATTGGAGTTTTGTTTTCAGAACAATATGTTGCTTTTTATGCTTTCGCAATGCGAATATTGAAAGCTCCGGTAAACATGATAGGGTCTGCTTTGTATCAGAACTTTTTTCAGAAATATTCTGAGTTTACCCATCAGAAAAGAGCCATCCTGCCGTCACTAAAAATATATACCAAATCAATGTTGCTTATTGGAATTCCGATAACACTGACTTTTATTTTTATCTCTCCATGGCTGTTCAATTTAATTTTTGGAGAAAAATGGTCCGAGGCCGGAATTGTATCTCAGTATTTAGCTCCCTGGCTATTGCTTAATTTTATTGCTTCACCTATTTCTTGTTTAATCATCATATTTCAGGAACAAGCTAAAGCATTTTATATAACAATTACTGATTTAGTCATACGAATTACAGCATTAGCAGTTGGAGCGTATCTGGATGATTTCTACATTTTTCTGATATTACTAAGCATCGGAGTTTCCATATTACTTATCTATGCGGTAATGTGGTACCATCAGTTGGCCAATAGAGCAGAGTTGAATTATGAAAGTTAAAGATCTATTAAAACGAATAGCCGATGTTAGAGAGTTACGCGAATGTAACATACGGCTTCAATCAGATGAAATGGGCAATCAGCTGTATAACACATTTACCAAAAGACATGGCCGAGTTCCTTTTATTCCTAATAAAAAATATGGGGTAGCGCTTATTGATCTAACTCAGTTCAAAAGTTTCGATTACTACTTAAAACAAATAGGGGGAAAAAATTCTGCGGCATATTTCACCCGAAAAAGTTTGAGATCCGGAAATTCCATATCGATTATTGACCCGGTTCAATTGCAAATAGAGATTTTAGAAATCAATACTTCTTCTCAAGCCAGACAGGGAGCGGAAATGGATGAGTCGTATACGCGTACAATTGAGTATCCAAGCAGCAAGCATCATCATTATTTTGGTGTTTTCAATAACAATAAGTTGGTAGCTTATAGTTGGATGATAGAAAGCGGAGAATTATTATTGATTAATAGAATACTTGGACATGCAAACTTTCTGGACCATGGAATAATGTATCACTTACTTACATCAATGGTCGATTTTGCATTCGATAAAGTGCCCAATGCCAAATACATGATGTACGATACTATGATTGGTGCAAGTGACGGTTTGAAGATGTATAAAAAGCGCTGTGGATTTAATTCTTATAGAGTTAATTGGAGTATATGAATGCTTTGCTGAATAGATTTTATAGCGATTACCTAAAAGGATCACGGATGAGCGAATACTATTCGATTCTCGAGTATGCTCTACAAAAAGGATATTGTTGTATAGGAGTTGAAGAGTTTTATTTGAATCTTGAGGAATACACGGATGATGATAAAAAATACTTCATAAACCGTCACGATATTGATACCGATCCTTTAACAGCAGAGCGTATGTTTGAGATCGAAAAACAATTGGGAGTGAAGAGCAGTTTCTATTTTCGACTAAGCACTTGGGATGATTTGCTAATTGAATCTGTTTTAAATTATGGTTCAGAAGTGGGGTATCATTACGAAGAAATAGCTTCGTATTGTAAAGATGAAAAAATTGGCAAAGCAACAATTGGAGATCATATGCCCAAAATACAAGAACGCTTTAAAAGAAATGTTGCATTATTGGAGTCTCAGTCCGGAATGAAAATAAAGTCGATTGCTTCACATGGAGATTTTATTAACCGAAAAATTGGAGTTGCTAATCATGAGTTAATTAATGAGGAGGTATTAAAGAACTGTGAGATAGAATTTGAATGTTATGCACCAAAATTACTGAAAGCATATTCTGTGATTATAAGTGACACATCCTACCCATTGTATTTTCACCCAAAACATCCTATTGATGCAATTAATGATAAAAATAAAATAGTTTATTTGCTAACACATCCCAGACATTGGTATTCTTCATGGTATTATACCAGCCGAGAAAATCTTGTTCGTTTTGTTGAAGGCATTCGCTACAAAAGTGTATAAGTAATTTAATAATTTGCACTCAATGATTCAAAAAATATTTAATAGAATTCGAATTAATATTTATCGAATAAAAGGAGCAAAGATTGCTTCCAAATGTGCTATATACAACGGATCAGAAATTAGACATCCAAGCAGAGTGCACATGAATGAGGGATCGGTATTGTATAAGAGTGTTAGCATAATGAATGATTCAAACGGATCATTTTCTATTGGTTCTTTGTCACATGTTGCGCCATTTGGATATTTTTTAATAGCCGATCGTTCAATTCATATTGGAAATAATGTAGCCATCGGACCTTTTTGTGCATTTTATTGTAAAAGTAATTCATACAAGGACCAGAATAAAAAATTTACAGAGCAATATTCAGCTGCCGATATTTCAATAGGCAATAATGTTTTTATTGGTTCACATTGTGTGGTTTTACCAGGTTCTGTGGTGCCCGATAATGTTGTGATTGCGGCATCTTCGGTGGTTAAAGGAATATTGGAAAGTGGTTATATTTATTCAGGGAATCCTGCGGTGAAAGTAAAATCAATTCAAGCATGATGCCTTATCGTATGAGTATGGTGTGCAATTCATTATCAATAAAAGATTATTGTTCTTTTGTTTTTCATTTTTTGTTTCGTTCAGATAAGCAATACAAACATCTATTCAAGCAAGAATTTGCTGACTATTTGAATGTACCATCCGATCGATTGTTTCTGTTCGGTGCAGGACGAATGGGATTGTTTTCCTTTTTAAAATCACTCAATCTCAAAACAGATGAAGAAGTGATTCTTCCTGCCTATACCTGTGTGGTTGTACCCAATGCCATTGCCTATGCGGGAGCAAAAGTGAAATATGTAGATGTTGATATTCGAACTACAAACATTAATACTCAGCTACTACTCAAAAGTATTACTGATAAAACGCGCGCGATAATTGTGAGTCACAATTTTGGTATTACGTTTAATGATATTGACTTAATTAAAACACAATTTCCTAACGTAGTTATTATAGAAGATGCAGCGCATGCCTTAGGTTCTGTTTTTAGTGATAATGCAAAAGTGGGAACTAAAGGAGATGCGGCATTTTTTAGTTTTGAGTATTCGAAGCCTATCACAACAGGAATGGGGGGATTGTTAGTGATCAATAATGAAGCAATTTTAACAGATTACAAAAAAAATGAAGTTGATCTTCCCGAGTATAGTTTTTGGAATCGAATCAGAATATTCAAAACACTTTCTACTCATTTTGTTAGTGCAGTATTGGGTATAGATTTATTGAAAAGAGCTCTATTTTATTTAGTTAGAAAAATGGGATTGTTGTATGCTTCTTCACAAAAAGAATTGAACGGAGAATTTCCAGAACAATATCCGGTTGCTCTTTCCAATTCCTTTGCCTACGTAGGGTTTAGGCAAATTAAAAAGCTATATGCGATTGATCAGCACAAAAAAGAACTGAGTCTACATTATTATAATTTCTTGAAAAAATATCCATCTATATCCCTTTATCATGACAAGCAATTTGTAATGGCTCGGTTTCCTATTTTATTTCGAGAAGAAGTGGGGATGAATATGATCACTGATGTTATTTCAAAATTAAAGGCCGGTGGAATTGATGCAGGTGATTGGTTCAATGATGTTGTGCATCCAAGAGGAAGCCACCGTCATGGATATATTGAAAACTCTTGCCCCGAAGGAGAATATCTGGCTAAACGTATGATTAATTTACCTTTAACAATTCATTCAAGGCGGATTGATAAAGTACTAAAGACTTTAAAAGAATCTTTTCAAATGATTGCTCAAATAAATGACTAAACCGCTTCGTATATTATTAATTGGTTCGGGATATATACATACAGTCAATTATGCGAATCTAATACAAGAGGATTGCGAAGAGATCTATTTGATCTGTGATCGCAAGCCCGATAGGTTTAATCATTCCTTTAGCGTTTTGGATTTTTCGTTAAAAAGTATTTCGGCTCAAATACTCACTCCCCGAAAAATTAGAAAGATTATTCATTCATTTAAACCGGATATCATTCATGTTCATCAGGTAAGTTCATTTGCGTTCTATGCTATTCGTGCTGCTAGGGGTATGCGTATCCCAATTGTTTTGACTGCTTGGGGCTCTGATATTTTGTTATTGCCTCAACGAAGTTTTCTAATGAAGAAAATGGTTAGCTATTGTCTTAATCGTGCTGATGCTACCACGGCCGATGCAGCCTTTATGGCTGAGGTAATTGCTTCATTGAGTCGCAAAACGATTAATGATACAATGATTTCGGTATTCGGTGTGGAATTGCCAACACATTCTATTGAAAAAGAGAAGGTGATCTACAGTAATCGATTGCATAAAGGTTTATATCGAATCGATATAATTGTTTTGGCTTTTGCCTCGTTTGTCAATACCGAAAAAGGAAAAGACTATACACTTTGGATTGCGGGAGAAGGAGAGAAGACAGTTGAATTAAAAGGGATGGTTACTCGCTTACAACTAGAGAATAAAGTGAAGTTTATAGGATGGTGTACAAAGGAAGAAAATACAAACAATTATTTACGTTCGGAGTATTTTGTTTCCATACCTGAAAGTGATGGTACAGCTGTTAGTTTATTAGAAGCTATGGCTTGTGGATCTATACCTATACTCTCCAATCTTCCCGCCAATAATGAATGGGTAAAGCATGGTGTAAATGGCTATATAATTAACCAAATTAACGACCATTTATTTAATGCTCTTCATTCTATGGATGAGACTGCAGCAAGAGATAAAAACAGAATAATAATCAAGGATAAAGCATCTGTTGAAATATGTAGAGATAATTTTGTCAATCTTTATCGATCTTTATTGAATTGAAAAAAGTATGTCATATCAGCTCTGTACATGATGTATTGGATGTGCGTATAATGCTTAAAGAATGTATGTCGCTTGCTGCTTCCGGTTTTGATGTTACATACTTGTGCGAAGGGACTCTCAGCTTAAAGCATGGTGGAGTTCGTATTATCGGAATACCAAATATGGAAAAAGGTCGGTATAAACGTATGATAAAGTTCGCATCATTGATTTGTGACAAAGCATTGGAGTTGAAGGCCGATATCTATCACTTACACGATCCGGAATTATTACAATTTGTCGAGAAGTTGAAATCGAATGGAGCAAAAGTGATTTATGATGCTCATGAAGAATTGCCTGAGCAAATAAAACACAAAGAATGGGTTCCTTCGCTATTTAAAGGTATAGCATCTCATCTAACAAGATGGTATGAGCACAAAGCCTTAAAAAAGGTATCACATATTATATGCGTAAGTCCATTGACACAACAGCGATATTCATCCAATGGGTTCTCTAATACCTTAATCAGCAACTATCCTATGCTGAAAGAGTTTGAATTAACAAGTTTGGAAAATGAAAGGGTAGATGATATAGTTTATATTGGTGGTCTGTTTAAGTCTCGTGGTTTGTTTGAGATGATGAAAGTGGCCGCACTATTGAATGTGAGATTGCATTTAGCGGGCAAATTTGAAGATGAAGCTACTCAACTAGCTGCTCAAACAATGGAGGAATGGAAACAGGTTTATTTTCATGGCATGCTCGATCGAAAGTCGATTTCTATTCTACTTTCTAAATGTAAAGTTGGCTTATTACTACTGCATCCACATAAATCTTTTCAAAACGCTTATCCTGTTAAGTTATTTGAATATATGGCTGCAGGTTTGCCGGTAGTGTGTTCTAATTTTTCTCTATGGGAACAAATGCTTGAAGAAGATCGATTTGGAGAGAGTTGTAATCCACTTATAGTTCATGAGATTGCTACTAAAGTTAAACTTTTGTTAAGCGACAAAGAATTGTGGACACAATATTCTGAGAAGGGTAAAACAGCGGTACAAGAAAAATATCATTGGGAGAAAGAGTCAGATAAATTACTAAAGGTTTATGCTTCACTTTGATTAGTTGTTTTTCATGAGGATCGTAATTTTAACGCAATATTATCCACCGGAAACAGGGGCGCCTCAAAACCGACTGCATGCTCTTACAAAATCCTTTGGTGAGTTGGGGAACGAAGTCACAGTTCTTACTGCAATGCCAAACTATCCTCAAATGTCGATATTTGAAAGATATAGTAAAAAGTTATATGTGAAGGAAAAAGAGGGTAATGTTATCATTCATCGCTCTGCTATATTTGTCACACGTAGTAAATCGGTTCCTCTGCGTTTGCTAAATTATTTCTCATTTGTTATCACTTCTTTAGTTATAGGTTTAGTAAAATTAAAAAAACACGATGTTCTTATTTGTGAATCACCTCCACTATTTTTAGGAATAAGTGCCTATTTGCTATCAAGAATAAAGCGTTCAAAATTGATCATGAATATTTCAGATCTTTGGCCCGAAAGTGCAGAGCGATTGGGTTTGGTGAGCAATCAGTTTTTATTAAAGCTAAGCACTCGACTCGAGTTGTTTTTATACAAGAAATCTATTCTGATTAGCGGACAAACCAAAGGTATTGTCAGCAATATTTCAAGTCGTTTGAAAAACAAACCGGTGTATTGGTTGCCCAATGGTGCCGATAGTGCATTGCTTGAAGATAGTAAGATTGAAAGCAATTGGAGATCAGAAAATGGCTACAGGAGTGATCAGTTTCTATTGTTATATGCCGGAATTATTGGTCACGCACAAGGGTTGGAAGTTATTTTAAAAGCAGCTTCATTATTAAAAAAGAATTCTAAAATCCGATTTATAATCATTGGTAGCGGACCTGAACTTCCTATGCTGATTGAATTGAAAAAATCGTTAATGTTGGAGAATGTGACATTTTTTAATCCCGTTTCGAAAGCTGAAATGAATCCTATTCTTTCTTCCATCGATGCCGGAGTGGTACCATTAAAAAAACTTGAATTATTTAAAGGTGCGATACCAAGTAAAATATTTGAGTTGTTGGCATTTTCGAAACCGGTATTTTTAGGAGTTGATGGAGAAGCAAAGCAATTGTTTGTCGAAGAAGGAAAATGTGCCATATATTTTGATCCAGAGAATTATACAGATTTAGCGAATAAGGTTCAGCAATTTGAAGAACAACGAGATCGCGTGATAGAGTTAGGCTCAAATGGAAGAACGTACGTGGCGGAGTATTTTCATCGTGATACGATAGCCAGGCAATTCAATATTTTTATTCATGGAAGGTTAGAAGCAGAGACTAAAAAATGAAATCATTCCTGAACATAGCACACCGGCAGTTGCTTATGGTCATATTTTTCTTGATGCCCATCTATATTAAATTATTGCCTCCTTTAATTGTGGTGTTTGTTTTGGTTTCCGTGTTGAATTTGTTTTTAAATCCAAGAGATGCAAAATGGAAGAAAGAGAAATGGTCTATTCTTGGCTTGATAGGCTTTTATCTTTTTCTTATAGTAAGTTTGCTTTGGTCAGATAACTTAAGTTACGGCCTTAAGGATCTGGAGATAAAATTGTCTTTACTTATTTTTCCTCTAATTTTTGGCATTCATCCTTCTATCCTTAGATCTAAAGATGTTTTTCGATCCTTCATTAGTGGGCTTGTGATGGGTGCCCTCATTCGTTGGGGTCGCTGCATATGGATTTACTTCAATGAAAATATATGGGTTACGTATAAAGACTTTTCTGTAGATATACATCCATCTTATTTATCAATGTATATGGTTCTTGGCCTTATACTTTTAATCCATGTTTCTTCATACATTAAAACTCAAAAAAAGTATCTGATAGTCGTTTCAACTTCCATTGCATTGCTTTTATTAGTAAGCATCTTTCAGTTGTCTTCCAAAATGGGTATGATAAGTGTTGTCATTCCTTTCGTTTATGGCTCCTTTATACTTTTTACTAGAATGCGTTCTAAAGTGGTGTCAATAAGTCTAATACTTTGTTCGATTACATTATTTGTTTATGCTTTCAGTAATAATACTCGACTTACCGGTTTTGTCAACCAAAATAATCCATCGGTAGAAAGTAAGTTAGAACGGAAATCGAGCTTGGAGAGTACAGCGGTTCGAAAATATATCTGGTCTTCAGCATTTGTTCAAATAAAGAACAATATCCTTTTTGGAGTTGGAACCGGAGATATTAAGGATCAACTAATAGTTCAATACCAAATAGATGGATTGACCGGTGCTGCTGAAAATAAACTCAATGCGCATAATCAGTTTTTACAAGTGGCACTGGCCATTGGCTTAGTAGGTTTGCTTTTTTTCTTACTTCAATTTACTATTCCTATATATACCACTTGGCAATTTCGCCCCATTATTTTAATCCTATTTTCTTTACTTTGCTGTTTGAATTTTTGTGTTGAATCTATGCTCGAAACACAAGCTGGAACTATATTTTTTGGATTGTTTAATGCTTACTTATGTTTTAATTCCGACACTAAATAAAATGATACCTTTTTCACCTCCACATATAGATGATGTCATATTAAAGGCCGTGCAAGAAGCCTTACTTTCGGGATGGATTACTACTGGTCCCCGAACTAAAAGGTTCGAAAAGGAAATTTCTGCTTATTGTGGTTGTGAAGCGACTTTGTGTCTAAATTCTGCTACAGCCGGTTTAGAAACTATTTTAAGATGGTACGGTGTTGGTCCGGGTGATGAAGTAATTATTCCGGCTTATACTTATTCGGCAACAGCAAATGTTGTGGTACACTGTGGTGCGAAACCAGTATTTGTTGATGTGGGTTCCGATTTTTTGATTGATCCAAATGAAATTCGTAAAGCAATAACTAAAAACACAAAAGTGATTATGCCGGTCGATTTTGCCGGTATGCCTTGTGATTATAATGCCATCAATGCTCTAGTGAGAGAAACTGAAATTGTAAATTTATTTCACGCTACGGATGAAAAGCAAAAAATGCTAGGCAGAATACTCGTTTTGTCTGATGCTGCGCATTCTATAGGGGCTACCTATTTTGGAAAACGAACAGGAAGCCTTACCGATGTTTCAGTGTTTTCTTTTCATGCAGTGAAAAATCTTACCACAGCCGAAGGAGGAGCAATTACTTTAAACCTACCGGTGCCTTTTGATAATGAGGAGGTGTATAAATATCTGTGTATTGCCACTTTACATGGACAGAACAAAGATGCACTGGCAAAAACACAGAAGGGTAATTGGCGTTATGATATTATTGAAGCCGGCTATAAATGCAACATGACTGACATCATGGCGGCAATCGGGTTAGTAGAATTAGAGCGTTATGATCAGATATTAAAGAAGAGGAAGTATATCTTTGAATGTTATACTAAGGCACTGTCGGAAAAACAATGGGCTATATGTCCTGTATTTTTGAATGAGAATTCTGAAAGCAGCTATCATGTTTATGCATTACGAATTAAAGGTGTAAATGAAGCAACTCGTGATCGAATAATAGCGGAGATATTTGATCGAGATGTTTCGGTAAATGTGCATTTCATTCCGGTGCCTATGTTCTCGTTTTATAGCAATGCCGGCTATTCAATTAAAGACTATCCAAGAACATTTGAAAATTACAGTTGTGAAATTTCTTTACCGGTATTCTATACACTCAATGATGATCAAATAAACCAGGTGATTAAAGCTGTGATTGATTCTGTGGAAATCGTTTTAGCTGAATCCAGCAAATGATTAAAAGGTTATTTGATATTGTTTTTAGTTTAATAACACTGATCCTGTTATTGCCTTTTTTCGTCTTGATCAGCTTACTTATTTATAGTAGAATGGGTCATCCTATTTTCTTTTTACAAGAAAGAGTAGGTAGAGGGGGGCAGTTGTTTAAAATGTATAAGTTTCGGACTATGATTCGTGCAACTGAAGGCACTTCGCTTATTACCATAGGTGCTAATGACGCACGGGTTACCGCTTTGGGTAAGATTTTACGCAGATATAAACTCGATGAGTTACCACAGTTTTGGAATGTTTTTATTGGTGATATGAGCATTGTAGGTCCAAGACCTGAAGTAAAAAAGTATGTTGATTTATACAGCGAAGAGCAGAGAAGAGTGTTAGATGTTCGGCCAGGAATAAGCGATTATGCAAGTATTTTATTTGCTAACGAAAGCGAGTTGCTTGACCGTTATGATAATCCTGAGAAAGCATATATTGAGGAAATAATGCCCGCAAAACTAGATTTAAATCTACAGTATATTAATCAACAAAGTATGTTTACGGATCTTAAAATAATCTTTATGACCTTGAAAAAGATTATTTTTTAATCCAATTGCGATAGGATATAATCTATTTCATTTGATTTTTCCGGATAGCCCAATTTCTCGTAGGAGTAATGCAGATTGCGGGCCAAACGTTTTAAAATTTCAAGATTGCTGCAAGGACGGTAGAATATTTCATGACGAGGTAAATTCACTCTTTCCAGAAAAATACCTAATTCGTTTGCTCCAAAAATATCTCCTTTATTAAATGGGTTAATGTAGAATAGTACTTCAGACTTTTCAAGTTCATCATTCGTTTTCTTCTCTTCTAATAAACCCAAAACAAAATGTTGGGGAAGATTGACCCCATAAACCGGTAAATCAACTTTTAGACAAACCAAAGAGTAGATGATGCTCAAAAGCAAAGGACTGCCTTTATGCGATTCGAGTACTATATTGATAAAAGAATTTTGAGGAGCGTGAAAATTCTCTGTATTTCCTCTGAATCCCATGGAGTTGAATAATATATAATTGACAGCTCTTATTCGTTCCAAAACACTCATGTCCGATTCAAACTGATCGGAAACTTTTTCGGCTATTTGATTTATTTGTTGCTCAATTTTAGAGTAATCCAAATCGGGATATTGAAAACGCGCCATTAAATAAGTTCCGGTTAATAAATCTTGATCCGGAGTTTTTTTCCAATGAATCAACTTAGCTAAAGTATCATCGTATTGAATTTTATGTATGATGTCCTCAATTCTGCCTTGCAGCACATGATCCATAGAACTGCTCCAGGCATCCATCAACATTGGAATGGCATCCTTGCCAAAATGCAGAATTTCTATTTCAATCTGATTATAGATTTTGAAATCTCTGTCATCCAACAAAGTAATGAGGGCTTTTATTTTATTGTCGTTTTGCAATATGCACTAAGGTATAAAAAAACAATGGATTTTAAATAGAAAGATAGATTAGAATGGTTACCTTGTGTATGATCAAAATGATGTACTCATGAATAAATTATTTAAAAGCTTATTCTTTGGTGCGATGGTGTTTTGTCTAAGCGCTTGTGGAGATGCTCAATCTGTAGATGAGAGTCAAGACTCTTCTTCAGGTAATTCTAAGGCAATAGAAAAATCAAATGATAGAAGTGATGCATCAAATTCAGAGCCTGACTTTTCTGTACGATGTGCTGGATTAACATCAGAAGACAAACAATGTAAAAACAATACGGGCAACGAAAATTATTTATGTCACTTGCATCAAGACCAAGAAGGCCAAATAGATTACGACAGCTTGGACAAGGCAGGAATTACAGTTCGTTGCTCTGATATATTGAATAATGGAACACAATGTAAGCGAAGAACCAAAAGCAAAACTGGAAAGTGCTATCAGCACCAATAAACTTATAAAGTCTTCAACTCGGTAACCAATTCAGTAAGTACTTTTTTAGCATCACCAAATAACATACTGGTTTTATTGTTGTAAAACAATTCGTTCTCAATACCGGCATAACCCGCATTCATGCTTCGCTTGTTTACAATGATATTTGATGCCATTTCTACATCCAATATGGGCATCCCATAAATAGGAGAGGAGGGATCGGTTTTAGCAGCAGGATTGACCACATCATTGGCACCCACTACCAATACTACATCGGTACTTGGAAATTCCGGGTTTATATCTTCCATCTCAACCAATTTATCGTAATCGACATTTGATTCAGCAAGCAACACATTCATATGACCGGGCATTCTACCGGCAACAGGATGAATGGCATATTTTACTTCAACCCCTCTTTCTTCTAATATATTTTCCAATTCGTGAATCACATGTTGCGCTTGTGCAACCGCTAGGCCATAGCCGGGTACAATAGTAACTTTCTTGGAATAGTTCATCAACACAGCAGTATCACTTACAGTGATGTCTTTTATACTTCCGGTAGTTTCTTTTCCTTCGCCACTTTGATTGCTACCACCGAAAGCTCCAAATATAACATTAGACAATGGGCGATTCATCGCCTTGCACATCACTATCGTTAGTAATGTTCCAGCAGAACCAACTAAGATTCCAC
>DAOQTX010000003.1:0-31722 GCA_035340715.1 Bacteroidia bacterium
ATATATGTAAGCTGGACACCATATGATGGCTGTTCGGTTAACGGATATATTCTTGAGCGAACACATTTGGCTTCGAATACTACTGTTGTAGTAGCAAACCTCGACTCTACTGGAAGAGATTTTCTTGATCAGGGATTTGCATGTCCTGAATGGTATAGCTATAGAGTTACAGCATTTGATTTGTGTGGAAATACCTATACATCACAAAGTGATACAGCAGTGGCTGCTCCACGAAATTTGTATGAAGAACAAAAAGTGACGGTTGTAAAAAGTACCGTAATCAATAATCAAGATATATATACCGAATGGCTTCCTCCGGTTTATTATCCTGATAGTGTGCTATCATATGAAGTGTATAGATCTGTTGATCACATCAATTATCAGTTGATCGCTATTGTTCCTGCTGGTATGACTTATTATATCGATAATAGTGTTGGTGTAGATGTAAACAGCTATCACTATGTGATTGAAGTTCGAAATACTTGTGACTTACTTGGACTAAGCAGTAATAAAGGAACTTCAATTTTATTAGAAGCGGATAAGATTTCGCAGTACAAAACCAAATTTAGATGGACGCCATATCAAGGATGGGATGCTGGAGTAAATAGCTACGTAATCGAAAAATTAGATCCAACAGGAAAGTGGGTTCCCATGAAGGTAGTAAGTGGCAATATGCTTTCTACCGATATTCCAGAATAATATAACTTATCTTCGTAACTTAGTTTTATGAAGGATAAGATCATATGCGCACTCTGGTAATTTTCTACATACTTGTTATTTACGCACTCATACAGTTTTGTTGGTGGGCCTACTTATTGGCTGACCTCAATACAGAAATATATGAGATTAAAATGCAACAAGTCCTCTTAGAATCCGGTGCCAACTCACAAACAGAAATCAGCGAACATAAATTAATAAAAGAACTCCATAGTAAGTGGATCATGATTGCAGGTGAAGGTATCGTCTTTCTTTCTCTTTTAATTTGGGGAATTGTAAAAACACATCGCAGTTTTAAGAAAGAAATCGAACTGGCCCGAAATCAGAAAAATTTCTTGCTTTCTATTACACATGAAATAAAATCTCCACTAGCTGCAATTAAACTTAATTTGGAAACAATGCGGAAGCACGACTTAGATGCTTCAAAAAAAGCAGCTATAATTCAAGCCGCAATAGAAGAAACCAATCGCATGAATGACATGATGGATAATGCATTGGCCGCTGCCCGCATTGACACCCATAGTTTTTCTCTTTCTAAAGAGAATATCAATGTAAGTGAATTGATTCGAAAAACGTTGAAGAATAAAATGCTACATGAAAAGGACCATAGAATTGTACTTGAAGTAGATGATAACATATTTGCACATTTAGATCAAATTGCTTGCTCTTCTATAATATTAAATCTGGTGGAAAATGCACAGAAATATTCTGAAGGATCAATTACGATTCGGCTAAGAGAAAAAATAGATAACATCCTGATTGAAGTTTTGGATGAAGGGAGTGGAGTACCAAAAGAAGAGCGTGAATTGGTTTTTCAAAAATTTTACAGAGTAGGTAATGAAGAAACTCGTAATTCAAAAGGCACCGGATTGGGTTTGTTTATAGTAAAACACTTAGTGCAATTTCATAATGGAACAATTAATATAATTGACAATAAACCTAAAGGGTCTTTGTTTCGAATAGAATTACCTAAAAATGAATCCTGATTTAAAAGAGAGAGTAGCTTTAATCATCTTAGATGGATGGGGTATTGGAAATGGCACAAAAAGCGATGCTATCTTCAATGCAAATACACCTTATTTTGATTCAATGCTGAAGCAATATCCACACACTGAAATACTAACACATGGTGAACATGTGGGATTGCCTGAAGGACAAATGGGTAATTCAGAAGTAGGGCATTTAAATATTGGTGCGGGAAGAATTGTGTATCAGGATTTAGCATTAATAAACAAAGAAGTAACCGATGGCGGCTTAGCGAACAACAAAAATTTGCAAGCCATTTTCAAATATTGTTTACAAGAGAACCGGCCATTACACTTGATGGGATTGGTTTCAGACGGAGGGGTTCATTCTCATATTAACCACTTGTTGCATCTTCTTGAATTAGCGTGCACGCACAACGTTAAATGTTTTGTGCATGCCTTTACCGATGGACGTGACACCGATCCAAAAAGTGCTAAACGATTTATTGGAACTTTGCAGCATTGTTGTGTAAAGAATAATGCAACATTGAGCAGTATAATTGGACGCTATTATGCTATGGATAGAGATAAGAGATGGGAAAGAGTAAAAATTGCCTACGATCTACTAACCAATGGAAAAGGTGATGTAGTTACTGATCCAATTCTGGCAATTGAAAAAAGTTATGCCGATGATGTAACGGATGAATTTATAAAACCCATAAAACTGCTTAGTGAGAAGGAAGGATTAATTAAGGAAAATGATGCTGTATTGTGTTTTAATTTTAGAACAGATCGATGTAGAGAAATAACACATGTATTGAGTCAAGAAGATATGCCGGATTATGGAATGAAAAAACTCAATCTACATTATTCTACTTTAACTCGTTATGACGCTTCTTTTAAAAATGTTGGTGTGTTGTACGATAAAATGAATTTATATAAAACGCTCGGTGAAGTTATTGCTGAATCCAATCGAACTCAATTACGTGTTGCGGAAACGGAGAAATATCCACATGTTACATTTTTCTTTAATGGAGGTCGGGAAGTTTTATTTAATAATGAAAGTAGAATATTAGTCCCATCACCTAAAGTTGCAACGTACGATCTTCAACCTGAAATGTCAGCTTTTGAAATTACCAAAAGAACCATTGAAGCGATTAAAGAAAATTCACCTGATTTTATCTGCTTAAATTTTGCCAATACCGATATGGTAGGACATACCGGAGTTTACAATTCTATTATTGCTGCTGCTGAATCGGTCGATCAATGTTTATCAGAATTGATTGAAGTTTTAAAATCTAAAAGATACAATGTATTGATTACTGCCGATCACGGAAATTCTGATTACGCACTTAATGAGGATGGAACTCCAAATACAGCACATTCTAAAAATCCCGTGCCGTTAATCTTAATTTCTAACGATACTTCCCTAAAGTGTAAAAAAGGAATTTTAGCAGATATTGCACCTACAGTCCTCCAATTATTGAATATTCCAACACCTTCGCAAATGAATGGGAAAAGTTTGCTTATAGATAGTCATCATTAACCAAAATCAAGTTAATAAAATTGACAAAACTCTATTTATCCTTTAAATTTACAGTCGAGCCTTGAAAAATCTCCCGTTTTTAGATTAGCTTTTTAAAATGACTTCAAGATTTAAAAACAGCCTATTTGGGCTGATTATTCTAACTGCATTTTGTCATCCAACTTTAGCACAATTTGATACCCTAATTGCAAAGGAAAGTGTATGGAAATACAATGACACCGGCTTTCAACCGGCCAACAATCAGTGGCGGTGGAGAAGTTATAATGATGCATCATGGGCATCAGGAGTGGGGCAACTCGGATATGGAGATGGGGATGAGGCTACCGTTTTAAGTTTTGGTCCCGACCCCAATAACAAGTACATAACAACCTACTTTAGAAAAGAATTTTATGTAAGTGAGCCAGCTATATATAATTATTTGTTGGTTCAGTTTTTACGAGACGATGGAATTCAGGTTTTTTTGAATAACAAAAAGATCGTTAAACACAATATGCCATCTGGTACAATAACACACAATACCAAGGCACGATCAAATCAAACCGGATTAAAAGAAAATAAATATTGGCAATACAACCGACCATCAGAACTATTAAAAAAAGGTAAAAATGTTATTGCTGTTGAAGTGCATCAGTTTAATGAAGATGATGTTGATTTAGGATTTGATCTTGCACTTATAGCAAATTTTACTCCTTGTCCTAAAGTTGTTTCCTTGGCAGTTGATTCTATTAGTCAAAGCAGTGCGTTTGTGAGTTGGAGTGCTACTTCGGCAACAAAGTATATTGTAGAATTACATAATATAAATGGACTCATATCAATCGATACTGCCTTTCAAAATTCGCACAATCTAAATGGATTAAATGCAGGTTCATTGTATAAAGTAAACGTGACAAGTGACTGCGGTTTGTTACAAAGTATAGCTTCATCTGTAGTTAGCTTTGTTACTAAACCTGCTACGGTTGTTAATGATACGATAATAGCGTCAGGATCGCTTTGGAAGTATTTTGATAGTGGAAATGTGAATGACACCAGTTGGAATACAATTAATTTTAATGATAGTATTTGGATGCAAGGTATATCCGAATTAGGCTATGGAGATGGAGATGAGAATACTATAATTGGGTTTGGAAATGATACTTTAAATAAAAACATTACGAGTTATTTCAGGAAAAAAATTACCATCAACAACAGTACTGATATTAGCCAAATTAAGATTGACATAATTCGGGACGATGGTGCGGTAATATATTCCAATGGAAGTGAATTGATTCGAAGTAATATGCCTGTAGGTTCTATTTCATACGGAACATTATCTTCGACTTCTATTGGAGAGCCAGGAGAATATACTTGGGAGTCTGTTTCACTTGCTACTTCAAATTTAGTAGATGGAGAGAATATAATTGCGGTTGAAGTGCACCAGAGTAGTCCATCCAGTTCTGATTTGAGCTTTAACATGCGCATGATAGCCGTACGTGGAAATTCAACTGAACTAACGCGGGGTCCATATCTTCAAATGCTCTCCGAAAATAGAGTGGATATATTGACCGCAAGCAATCTTCCTGCTCAAGCAGAACTTCATTATGGAACAACAATGGAGTATGGTAATTTGCTTTCGGATACATTAAGTACTAAAAACAAGCATTTTTCAGTTTTGAATTTAATGCCCGCAACTCGTTATTACTATGCGTTAAAAGTTAATGGTCAGTTTCTTGCCGGTGGATCGGAATATTATTTTGAAACCGCTCCAATCAACACTAGCACCGCATTTAGATTTTGGGCAACCGGTGATTTTGGTAATGGAAGTGTTGAACAAGCTCAGGTAAGAGATGCATATATAAACTATACACAAAATCAAAAAGCCAATTTCTGGATTTGGTTAGGTGATAATGCATACGATGATGGCACTGAAAGCGAATTTGAAAACAATGTATTTAATGTGTATCCAAAAATATTGAGAAATACTCCAGTATTTCCTTCTTTGGGTAATCACGACTATGCTGATATTGGCTATCAATCGAGTACAGCTTTGACCGATAGTTTTGCATACTTCGATTTATTTGCCTTGCCAAGCAATGGAGAATCAGGAGGAGTTGCCTCTAATTCAGAAAAATATTATTCATACAATTATGGCAATACTCATTTTGTAGTACTCGATAGTTATGGTTCTTATAATGATACAAGTAGTGCCATGTACCAATGGTTAGCCAGCGATTTGGCACAAAATACAAAGCAATGGATCGTTTGCTATTGGCATCATCCTCCCTACACAATGGGTTCTCACAACAGTGACACAGAAATTGAAAGTCAATCCATCCGTGAGAATATAATTCCATTGTTAGAAAGTTATCATGTAGATTTAGTTCTAAGTGGGCACAGTCACAATTATGAAAGATCTTGTTTAGTACATGGTCATTATGGATTGGAAACCAGTTTGCTTCCTTCTATGTTATTAGATACAAGCAGTGGTCTGACTCCTTACTATACCAAATCTAATGTTACCGGACATGGAACAGTATATGCAGTAGTGGGTAATTCAGGAACAGGAGGTACAACCAGTTTACAAGCATCTTGGCCGCACGATATAATGTATAGTTATTATAATGGAATTTATGGTTCATTAATAGTCGATATCCATGAAGATACATTAGATGCAAAATATATTACCTCAACAGGTCTTCTTTACGATCAGTTCAAAATGGTGCGAATGGATAATAATTCAAGAATGGTTTATGATGCTTCTACTTCTGCAATCGACCCTTTTCGATTAGAGATATACCCTAATCCTGCACAATCAGAATTTTTTGTTGGACTAGATGGAACAAATTTGAAAATCTTCGATATTAGCGGAAAACTGGTAGAGTCAAAAGATTTAATAACTAAGGGTGAAAAGATTAATATTTCCAGGCTACCAGCCGGAATCTATTTAGTTCGTATGGAGTCAGAGGGAAAGCTTTTAAAAGAAAAACTGGAAATTAAGTAAACCTTATTTCATAAGTTTTTCAATTTCATCCGCATCTACTGGTATAGAAGCCATTAAATCGGTATTACTTTTCTCGGTAATTAAAATATTGTTTTCCAATCGTATGCCCAAATTCTCTTCCGGAATATAAATTCCGGGTTCCACAGTAAATACCATCCCCGATTTCATGGGTTCATATCGGTTCCCGATATCATGTACATCCAAACCTAAAAAATGGGAAGTGCCATGCATAAAGTATTTCTTATATAAAGGCAATTCTGGATTCTGTTTTTTTACAGCACCTCTATCCAAAAGTTTTAGACCAATAAGTTCTTCTGTCATTATTTGCCCAACTTCCTTTTCATATTTTTCAAGTGTATTCCCTTTTATGAGCATTTTGGTTGCGGCTTTCATTACTCGATGTACCGCATTATAAACATCCTTTTGTCTTTTAGTGAACTTGCCATTCACTGGAATACTCCTGCTTAAATCGGCAGCATAATTACCGTACTCAGCTCCAAAATCCATCAGAATAATTTCGCCATCATTACATTTTTGATTATTGTCAACATAATGTAAAACACAAGCGTTTTTACCTGACGCAATGATGGGTGAATAAGCATGACCAGTAGCGCGGTTTCTTAGAAATTCATGCGAGATTATGGCTTCAATCTCGTATTCCTTTACACCAGGCTTTACAAAACTCAGTACTCCTCTAAACGCTTTTTCGGTAATGGAAATAGCCTCCTTCATTTGTTGAATCTCTTCCGATTCTTTACAAACTCTAATGTTGGCCATTAATGGACCACTGCGATGATAGGTATGGGCAGGGTATTTGTTTTTTAATTGACGTGCAAAACGTAAATCTCTATATTCAACATCAGAGACATAACGATCATTTTCGTTCATGTTAACATAAACTTCTGAGCTATGATGCATCAACAAGTCTAATACCTTATTGTATTCTGAAGTCCAAAGTATTGTTTCTATTCCTGAAGCTGCTCGTGCTTCTTCTTTTGTATATTTATGTCCCTCCCATATGGCAATATGCTCATTGGTTTGACGAACAAACAACACCTCTCTATACGCTTTTATGGGAGCATTTGGGCAAAGCAATAAAATGGTTTGCTCTTGATCAATGCCGGATAAATAAAACAAATCGGAGTTTTGTCTAAACTTAAAAAAGGCATCTCCGTTTCTTGGCATCTCATCATTGGAATGAAAAATAGCCAATGAACTCTTAGGTATTAGTTTGCTAAATTTTGCTCTGTTTTTAATGTATAATTTTGATGAAAGCGCTTTATATTTCATGATTTTTTACTGCAAGAATTTAAATTTCCGCTAAATGTATTCAAAAGTGTTTAATCTCAAAAATTGCTTTATTATTTTTTGAATCTCCAATCGTGCACTTTACATTTGCGAACATTCTGTATAGCCTTTAGAATCAATTAAGCATATGAGCAAATTTATTGATGTATTTACTTCTTCCATCGGAAGAAAAATTGTTATGTCATTAACCGGATTGTTCCTCTTCTCCTTTTTAATTATACACGTTTCGGGAAACACACTTTTGTTTCATGATGATGGTGGGGAAGCATTTAATGCATATTCGCAATTTATGGCCCATAATCCTATCATTAGAACGATAGAAATATTATTGTTTGCCGGATTTATTCTTCACATCATTCAATCACTCATAATAACCATAAAAAATAGAGGTGCTCGACAAAAAAGTTACGATACCAACAAAGCCAATCAAAACAGCAACTGGTATTCTAGAAATATGGGCTTCTTCGGTGTAGTACTTCTGATTTTTTTAATTGTTCATTTAGGCGATTACTTTTTTGAATCTCGATTTACAGACGAAATCTCTTATGATGTAAATGGAAATATTAACATGTATGATGAAGTAGCTGCATCATTTAAAAATGGATACTATAGTGCTTTCTATATCGTGTGTATGGTTTTTCTTGCTTTTCATTTGATTCATGGCTTTCAAAGCGCTTTTCAAAGTTTAGGCCTTCGTCATAAAATGTACACCCAACTCATACGATTTGTAGGCATTTCTTTGTCCATCATTATACCTGCGTTATTTGCAGCTATGCCCGTTTATTTTTATTTCAAACCCTAATCCGTTATTTTATTTATGGCTTTAAATTCCAGAATTCCTGAAGGATCGATCGATAAAAAGTGGGACCAGCATCAGTTTAAAATGAAGTTGGTTAATCCCGCGAATAGAAGAAAATACGATATCATAGTAGTTGGTACAGGTTTAGCCGGAGCTTCGGCTGCTGCCACACTTGGTGAGTTGGGCTACAATGTAAAAACTTTTTGTTTTCAGGATAGCCCACGTAGGGCGCACAGTATAGCAGCACAAGGAGGTATTAATGCTGCAAAGAATTATAAATATGATGGCGATAGTGTCTATCGTCTTTTTTATGATACAGTAAAAGGAGGCGACTATAGATCGCGTGAAGCCAATGTATATCGATTGGCGCAGAACAGCGTTAAAATAATCGACCAATGCGTTGCTCAGGGAGTTCCATTTGCTCGAGAATATGGAGGACTTTTAGATAACCGATCATTTGGTGGAGCTCAAGTGAGTAGAACATTCTATGCTAAAGGACAAACCGGACAACAACTTTTATTGGCGGCCTATAGTGCTCTTAATAGACAAATTAAAGCCGGCACAGTAAAAAGTTACAATCGACATGAGATGATTGAATTGGTTGTAGTAGATGGACATGCGCGCGGAATTATTACAAGAGATTTGGTTAGTGGCAAAATAGAACGTCATGCTGCTCATGCTGTTCTATTATGTACCGGTGGATATGGTAATGTTTTTTATTTAACCACCTATGCCAGAGGTAGCAATGCTTCTGCTATTTGGCGTGCCCACAAGAAAGGAGCATATTTTGGAAATCCATGTTATACACAGATTCATCCTACCTGTATTCCGGTGAGCGGAGATCATCAAAGTAAATTGACACTGATGAGCGAAAGTTTGCGAAACGATGGAAGAGTGTGGGTTCCAAAGGCCGAAGGAGACAAACGGAAAGCAGCGGACATACCCGAGAATGAGCGTGATTATTATTTGGAACGCAAGTATCCATCGTTCGGAAATCTAGTTCCACGTGATATCGCATCACGCGCTGCAAAAGAGGCTTGCGATAACGGCAAGGGAGTAGGTACAACAGGCCTGGCGGTTTATTTAGATTTTAAAGACTCAATCAATCGTCTAGGCAAAGACGCTATTGAAGCGCGATACGGTAATTTATTTGATATGTATAAACAAATTACCGGTGAAGATCCTTATCAAGAACCAATGCGAATTTATCCAGCAGTACATTATACGATGGGAGGATTATGGGTTGATTATAATTTAATGACTACCATTCCTGGATTGTATGCCTTGGGAGAAGCAAATTTTAGCGATCACGGAGCCAACCGATTAGGTGCAAGTGCATTGATGCAGGGTTTGTCAGATGGTTATTTTATCATATCAAGTACCATAAGCGACTACTTAGCAGATATAGAGCGAAAACCTATCTCTTCTGAATTACCAGAATTTGAAAAAGCAGAAAGCGAAGCCAAAGAAAAAATTGCAAAACTTCTTTCCATAAAAGGCAAAAAAACAGTGCATGAGTTTCAGCGTGAACTTGGATTGATCATGTGGAATTATTGTGGAATGGCCCGAAATGAAAAAGGATTGAAAGAAGGAATTGAAAAAATCAAATCGCTTAGAAAGGATTTTTGGTCAGATCTTTTGATTCCTGGAGACGAGAAAGAGTTGAATCAAAACCTTGAGAAGGCGGGCCGCACAGCTGACTTTATGGAATTGGGAGAATTGATGATGCTGGATGCGTTAAATAGAAATGAAAGTTGTGGCGGACATTTCAGAGATGAATATCAAACCCCTGAAAATGAGGCAAAACGTGACGATGAAAATTTTGCATTTGTATCTGCTTGGGAATATAAAGGGGAGTCAAATTTTGAAATGCACAAAGAAGAGCTCACTTTTGAAAATGTTAAGCTTACGCAAAGGAGTTATAAATAATACAGCGATGGGTATGAACAATAACATGAAATTTACTTTAAAGGTTTGGAGACAGAAAAATACTTCTGAATCAGGGAAATTCGAACACTATGAAGCAGAAAACATTAGCGATGAAATGTCTTTTCTCGAAATGTTGGATGTAGTAAATGAACAACTCATAAAGAAAGGGATAGACCCTATTTCTTTCGATCATGATTGCCGCGAAGGCATTTGTGGAACGTGTGGAGTGATGATAAACGGTAGAGCTCATGGGCCTTTGCGAGGAGTTACTACCTGCCAATTGCACATGAGGAGTTTTAAAAATGGCGATACCATTATTATAGAACCATGGAGAGCCACGGCATTTCCAGTATTAAAAGACTTGGTTGTTGACCGATCATCTTTTGAACGTATTCAACAATCTGGAGCATATGTTTCAGTAAATACCGGTGCTGCACCTGATGCCAATGCAATTCCAATACCTAAAGAAGATGCAGATGAGGCTTTTAATAGTGCTGCCTGTATAGGTTGTGGAGCTTGTGTAGCTGCGTGTAAAAATTCAAGCGCCATGTTATTTGTTTCAGCAAAAGTTTCGCAGTACGATTTATTACCTCAAGGCAAAGTTGAATCCAATACACGAGTGATTGATATGGTAGATGCAATGGATGCTGAAGGATTTGGGAATTGCACCAATACCGAAGCTTGTGAAGCAGAATGCCCAAAGGGAATTTCAGTTAGTAATATTGCTCGATTAAACCGATTGTATATCAAATCAAAACTGTTTAGCTAAACGAATCTGTTTTGATTTTGCATTCGGAAATTATTTCCGGGAAGAAAGTTTCAAACTCTTTTTCATATTTCAAGTAATTTTCTTCCAAACTTTTTGCAGCCATATGCATGTTGGATTCAAATGGAGTTCTTCGTGCCATCCCTTTAAATACCTGATCAATTCCTTCTAAAGATTGATACGAATACAGCCAATTTTGCTTCGACATATAGGCAAACATGTATCGCGTTCGTTCAGGCATCCATTGATCGAATTCTTCAACACTTTGATAGAAATCAAGACTATACTTTTCTAATGAAATAGGTGAGTGTTGCTCCCATTTTTTTGCTAAAAAATGATCGTAGTAAACATCAACAACCACAGGTGCATATTTATGAAATACTGGATAGAGACGTTTTTTGCTGATCATTACCAGTGGATGATGATCGGTATAATGATCGATAAACCGATGTAATTCGATGCCAAAGCGAATGTCTGCCGGAAAATCCAAATATTGTTTACCTTTTACATGATCACCAATAAAATTGCCAAATCTTATTGCTTTATTTGAACCCGATAGAAAAAGATGAGCAAGAAAATTCATAATCAATGCAAAGGTATTTTATTTAACGGTAGAATCATTTTAAGTCTTTGCTTTCTATTTACTTTTAACTCAAAGATAAACGCGCAATCTTATTTTGATGTAGCCGGAACTTCTGTCACTTTTCTGGAACCGTTGTTTAATCGAGACAATCCTTCTGTGAACTATAATTCTATAGAGGCTTTTGTTCACTTACCATTGTTGAATGGTGAAAAAAGAAAATTACTCCTGAATCCATCTTTTGAAAATATTCAAATGAATTTTGTTGACAGTGTCAATGGAATTCGAAAGTCAAACACTTTGCTTACTTCATTGAGCTATGCACAAGAAATTGAAAGGTTTAAGTTTATACTCGGTGGCATATCTAGATTGAATGGCAGCTTTCAGAAGAGTTCTGATTTGAGAAATGATTTAGGAGGGGTTGCTATCATTTCGCGCTCATTTTCAGAGCAATTCAATGCTGGTCTTGGATATTTATTCATTAGCGACTTCTATAAAAACATATCGTATCCTGTATTCAGTATTGATTGGACCATAAAGAATAATCTTTATGCTTATTTGGTATTGCCTCGATTTATCTTGTTGGAATACAAAATAAATCGAAGTATTTATTCCGGTGTTCGAATTTCGTTTTCATCGTTCTCATATAAATACCAAAAAAATGATTTTACTTATTTGTCTGAATCAAGGATCAGACTTTTTTGTGATGTAAGAATGCATAAGGATATTTGGCTCACCATGGATGCAGGTATAATAGGTTTCCGCGAAGGATTTGATGAAGTTTTGTTCTCCGAAAAACTGTTTACGCCTAAGGATTATTCGGATGCACTAATGTTTAAAACAGCAGTGGTATATCGCAAGAGATTAAAAAATTAAACTTATTCAAAGTCTAAATCTTTGATATTCATTTGAAGTGTTACACGATTGTTGTAATGGTTTTCTTCCAAGTGATAACATAATTTGTAAGGAAGTCCTTTGGAGATCAGGGAATGATAATCTCCCATTTGAAAACCGATACCATCGTAATTTTGTGTTCCATTTCCATTTGATTGTCGTATGGCCAATTTCAGATGATTGTTGCCAACAATTTTACTGATGCTGGTTTGCCGGCTAATATTGGAGAGAAAGACCGGGGACAAATTACCCGGTCCGAAAGGAGCAAATTGTTTGATGATGTTATAAAACTTTGGTGTAATGTCGTTAAGATCAAGTTCCGCATCAATGAGCACTTCTCTGATCTCCATTTCTGGAGTGATGGTAGAGGATACGACTTCTTCAAATTTATGAATGAACGATTCAACTTTTGATTCACTCATAGTTAATCCGGCAGCATACATATGTCCACCAAATTGTTCCAACAAATCACTACAAGCATCAATGGCATTGTACACATCAAAATCTCTTACCGATCGTGCTGAGCCGGCTATATGCCCATTACTTTTAGTAAGCACAATGGTGGGTTTATAAAACTTATCGGCCAATCGACTAGCCACAATACCAATCACTCCTTTGTGCCATTCAGGGTGATACACTACAATACTTTTTCTAGTTTCATACACAGTACTCTCGCCAATCATATCCAAAGCATGAGAGGTGATAGATTGGTCAATATTTTTCCGCTCTACATTTTGTTTGTCAATGTCGTATCCATGAAGCATTGCGGTATCTGGGCTTTCAGAGATTAATAGCTCAACGGCCTTTGAACCGCTCTCGAGTCTTCCGGCAGCATTTATTCTAGGTGCTATTACAAATACAATATCGTTGACGTCTAGTTCTTTGTTGCTTTGATAGGCAACATCTATTATCGCTTTTACTCCGGCTCTGGGATTTTGATTGAGTTGTTTCAAGCCATAATATGCCAAAACACGATTTTCTCCAGTTATGGGAACTATATCAGACGCTATGCTTATGGCTACCAAATCAAGATAGTTGTAAACCACTTGCATGTCCATTTTTTTATAGCGTGCAATAGCTTCTGCAAATTTAAATCCAATACCACATCCTGAAAGCTCTTTATATGGGTAATCACAGTCGTTTCGTTTTGGATCCAATACGGCACTTGCAGAAGGAATCTGATCGCCCGGACGATGATGATCACATACTATGAAATCGATATTTTTAGTTTTCGCATAATCAATTTTTTCAATTGCTTTTATACCACAATCCAAACAAACAATGAGTGAATAGCCATTCTCGTGTGCCCAATCAATCCCTTTTATTGAAACGCCATAACCCTCTTCATATCGATCGGGAATATAAAAACCAATGTGTGGATAAAACTCTCTTAAGAATGAATAAAACAATGCAACAGCAGAAGTGCCATCAACATCATAATCACCAAAGACTAAAATCTTTTCTTTTTGATCAAATGCTTTGCAAATACGAGCAACAGCTTTGTCCATATCCTTCATTAGAAATGGGTCATGCAAATGTTCTAGCTGAGGTCTGAAGAAATACTCTGCTTCTTTATAATTGGTTATTCCACGATGAAATAACAAGTTGCATAAGATGGGATTTAGGTTCAGTGAATTAGAAAGTTCACTGATTACGGAAGGCTCGCCATCCGGTTTTATTACCCATCTCTTTTGTATCATTTGTAAAGACTGTGGAAATTGAAGTTGGTAAACAAATATAGTGATCAATGATAGCTCTGCAAAACAATAACATTCAAACTTATTGACACTACTAGTGCTGCTTTATTAAAAGAGTGTTGAATTCGTCAGTTGAAGTAATTTTTAAAAAGTATAATCCTGCTTTCAAGTTGTTCCCGAAATTTATTTCACCAAACTCGTTGATTAACGCTTGATACATAAGTTGTCCACTAATGGAATACAATTCTAAAGTAGCATGACCTGCACTTCTTGATTGAAAATTGAAGGAAGAAGAACTTGGATTTGGGTAAACTAGGTAGTCAAAAGATTCATTCTCTTTTCTACAACTAATTCTATCAATAAAAACTTTTGGCGATAATCGGTTACAATCAAATTGATTGGTTACCAATACACGATAATTTCCTTTTTGAGCAACATATATTTGGTTCGTATTATTTGCAACTGGTAATCCGTTTCTCAGCCAGATATAATTGTAATTCAAGTCAAACGTGGTTTGAAGAAGAACAGAATCTCCTGAACAAAATTGTTGTCCCAATGGAGTAACAAGATTGACTATTGGCTTGTCATGCACAGTGATTCTAACATAATCAGAGGTGTCAGCGCATCCAAATATATCAGACACAATTAATTTGTATTTGCCATTTTTTCTTGAGGTTAATTGCATGTTCGTTTCACCTAATACCGGAACTCCGTATCTCAACCATTGGTAAGTAAATCCAAAACCACTTGGCCCAATTAGTAAAGCTGAATCTCCTTTGCAGAATTCGGTTAAATCACTTGTTGTAATGCTACTGGACGGAGGAAATATTGTGCCAATAAGGTAGGAAGAATAATTTGGCTCAGTACAACCATAAACGTTTGTAATGTAACAGCTGGGATGAGGATAAATACCTCCCAAGTGTTCAATGGGAATACTTTGACTACTCAATCCATTATCCCATGCATAAGAGTAGGGTCCATGATTGCCTGATGCATCAAAAGCAGTGAGGTAGGTTGTTTCTCCATAGCAGGCAAATGAAGGTCCGGTAATAAATACCACCGGTATTGGATTGATGGTAATTTGGATTTGGGCACTATCGACACAACCATTGCCTCTATAAATAATACAAGAGAAAATACCATTTGCATTTATGTCTGGATTAGGTATTTGAGGGAAAGGGTCATTGTATGCAAAAGCATAGTTCTGATTATTAGGATAGGTCCAAACACAAGAATCATCCATTTGCATATTGGTGATAAAAAAGATAGGTTGCTTTTCACAAAATCCGGATGGCTGCAATGCCCAAAGATTTACAGGGCAATTTTGAGAGAAACTCTGATGTTGAAATGCGATTATTAAAACAACAATAAAAAGTAATGGTCTTGTCTTCATTGATGACAATAATAAGTTGAAAATAAAACTGGAATACTCAGTAGCATCCGTTTTATTCACAATTTGACAGACGGTAATTAATCTTGGGTGAGTGAATCTAAATTAATGATGTAGATCACCCCTTAGAATGTCCATTTGTTTTTATCAAGATTTAATAAACAGAAATTTAAAAGGGATATAGCATTGCTTACATCCTTTTTGTGAACCATTTCAATCACCGAATGAATGTGTCGAGTAGGAATTGAAACCGCTCCGGCAATAGCACCTGTTTTACCCATGCGCTGAATTCCTGCCGTGTCGGTACTTCCCGCAGGCAACACTTCCATTTGGTGTGTGATTTTATTTTTTTCAGCCATGTCTTTCATAAATGCAATCATTCTATGATCACAAATAGTTCCTCCATCCATTATTTTAATGGCAACTCCTTTTCCTAGCTCAGTAACTTTCTCATGAGCCTGTGCCCCGGGAGTATCGAAAGCAATAGTAGTGTCTAATCCAAAACCAAAATCAGGATCAATTTGATGAGCGGCAACATAGGCTCCTCGTAGTCCAACCTCTTCCTGAACTGTAAACACAGCATAGGTATCGTAGCAGGGCTTTTTCAATAATCGCAAAGCTTCTATTAGGATAAAAACAGAAATCCGATTGTCCAATGATTTGCAGTTAAAGCAATCTCCCATTTCAATGAATGATCTTTCTCGTGTAACTGCATCTCCGGGTATTACCAATTTATCTACTTCTTTTTTTGACATTCCAAGGTCGATATAATAATCGCTTAGTTGAGGAGCTTTATTGCGTTCTTCGGGTTGCATGAGGTGAATAGGTTTTGAGCCCATTACACCAACAACATCTTTCTTACCATGAATGATAACACGCTGTGATGTTAATGTCTTTGGATCAAATCCTCCGAGGGTATGGAAACGAACAAATCCTTTGTCGTCTACATGAGTAACTATAAACCCGATTTCATCCATGTGAGCCGCAATCATTACCTTTTTACTTTTCGAACCTTTCTTTAGTGCAATAACATTACCCATTTTGTCAATTTGGATATCATCAACCAAATCTTTGATTTCACGGGTTACTATTTTTCTGATTCGGTTCTCAAAGCCGGGCGCTCCGGCTGTTTCACAAATTTCTTGAAGTAGTTTAATATTCATTTTATTATGTAATTGTTGCTAATCGTATAGTGTTGGCCATTCCTCTTTTATGCAGTGGAGTACTTCCAATGCTTAAAAACAAATCTCCTTTTTTGACCAATTTATGTTTTAATAATAAATCAGTGGCATCATTAATTGTTTTCTCAGAACTTTCATATTTATCGTAAAAGAAAACTCTGATTCCCCAAACCAAGTTTAAGATTTTCATAAGCCTTGGGTTGTCACTAAAAACAAAAATATTTGCTTTTGGTCTTTGACTCGTCAAGCGTATAGCCGAATAGCCTGAATGGGTCATCGTAATAATGGCTTTGGCTCCCGAATTGCGGGCCATGATCGCAGCATTGTAGGTTATCGTGTCGGAGATAAAAGATTTTTTTTCTTCGTCTGGAGAAGTAAATCTATGATACACTTGTTCGTCACATTCTATGTTGGCTATTATTTTATGCATAGCTTTTACAGCATCGACTGGATAAGCTCCAATAGATGTTTCAGCACTTAGCATCAGCGCATCTGCTCCATCTAAAACAGAATTGCCTACATCGTTTACTTCCGCACGAGTAGGTCTAAAGTTTTGAATCATACTCTCTAACATTTGAGTAGCTATAATAACCGGCTTGCTATTCGCCAAACATTTTTTGACCAACATTTTTTGAAGTAAGGGAACTTCTTCCATTGGCATTTCTACGCCAAGGTCTCCTCTTGCTACCATTACCGCATCGCATTCCAAAAGAATACCATCAATATTTTTTAATGCTTCGGGCTTTTCAATTTTTGCAATCACTCGGCTGAATCCTTTTGCCTTTTTTATCAAACTCTTTAATTCTATCAGGTCTGCAGGTTTTCTAACAAAGGAAAGACCAATCCATTCCACTTTGTTGGATAGAGCAAATTTTAAATCATTTCTATCTTTTTCAGTAAGGGCAGGTAATGAAATACTCGTGTCCGGCAGATTAATTCCTTTGTTTGATAAGAGTAAGCCACCATGAATCACTTTGCAATGTACACTGTGATTGGAAACGATTTTAATTACTTTAACGGCAATTTTCCCATCATCAATCAATATCGTTTCATTCTTTTTTACATCCTTACAGATAGATGGATACTGAACAAAAACTTCTTTTGATCCAGAAACAACTTTTTTAACGGTTAAGATTAAATCGTCACCCTCATTCAATTTTCTTCCTTTATCCTCAACTTTTCCTATTCTTAGTTTCGGTCCTTGCAAATCAAATAATATAGCGGTGTGTGCTGACAATTCTTGATCCGCTTTTCGAATATTGTCAATAATAATCTTATGCGTTTCATGGCTTCCATGTGATGCATTGATTCTACAAACATTAACGCCCGCACGTAACAAAGCTTTAATGCGAATGACGGATGAAGTAGCAGGACCAAGTGTTGCTATTATTTTTGTATTATTTTGAAATTGTTTTTGTTGCATAATTAATCGAAGTACTGAAGGACAAATTTATTCTTTAAGGATTCGGGCTGAATATGAAAAACGGCAGTAATACCTTTAACTGTTCTCATCCCATTGATCCAATGACTTTTATCTTTTTCAGGATACGAAACAATTAAGAAGTAATCGAGTTTTCTTAGTTCGTCAAATAAGAATTTTCGATCTCCTTTGTTGCTGATCAGATGAATCTTTTCAGGCTGGTTGTTAGTATCAATGAAAATTGGGTATGAGTCATTTCGATCAAATTCTACACCATCCAATACAAAGTTGTTGACTCTAATAAGGTTTAAGTAAAAATGTTTGTTCAACTCAAAACACAATTTATAATCCTTAAGAGAGGACGAAACGCCTATTATAAGAATATCATCATATGTTTCTTCAAATTGCAAAACATTTTTTGCCATAAGGGCATAAAGTTAAACATAATTAAATGCCGATATTCGCCTCTATTGAATTAACTTTTAATGTTGAATATGCTATCTGCCATTAACAAACATGAGTATTATATGCGTGAAGCTTTGAAAGAGGCACAAAAAGCTTATAATGAAGATGAGATACCAGTGGGTGCCATAATTGTTTGTAAAGAGAAAATAATCGCACGCGCTCATAACTTATGTGAAAAATTGATCGACTGTACCGCGCATGCTGAGATATTAGCGATCACCTCTGCTTCGAATTTTCTTTCTGCAAAGTATTTAAAAGGATGTACAATTTATGTTTCACTAGAACCTTGTGTGATGTGCGCTGGTGCGCTTTTTTGGTCACAAATAGATGAAGTGGTTTATGGAGCGAAAGATCCTAAAAGAGGATTTGAGAATGTGGGTGGAAAAATGTTGCATCCAAAAACAAAAATCATCCAATCGGTTTTGGCCGATGAATGCGGAGCATTGATTAAGAAGTATTTTGAAACGAAGCGCGATTAAAGATTGATTGCCATCAGCACGGATTCAGACATTGGTTTGTTCAAGAATTTATACACATATCTGTTTCGGTTAGCACGATTTAAATCTTTGAAACTTTCAGAGGTAGACAGCATAATGATTTTACAGGCTGTAACAATATGGATAGGTAATTTTGCAAATTCATCTAAAAATTCAAATCCATCCATTCCAGGCATATTGATGTCTAGAAAAATAATTTCCGGTAAGTCATCTTCATGACAATCTTTTAAAAAATCAATGGTATGCAAAGCATGCTCATGAACTGTCACTTGTTCTGCAAATTTTGCTTTTTCAATTAGGTTCTTGTTTACAAAATTATCGAGTGGATTATCATCCAAAAGTAGTACATGCCCATACCTGGTTGTACGATCTATGACGGCTGTAATGTTTTTTTCCCTGCGCATATACTTATGTTAAATCTTATTATTCATACGATTTGGACGCGATTATGGTTACACTTTTGCAGGGGGCTGAAAGTCTTAGTTTAGCATTCTTAAAACACGATTGAATTGGTCGGTTTTTTCAATCAAATATCCATATAACCCAACATAACCGGCTTCGGGAAATGGAATTACTGAGAATTTTATTGTGTATTCGTTGTAACTAACATGCACATAACCTTCTACCCGTCTATCCAAACAGTATTTGAGTTCTGGGTAAAGCCGCATTATTTCTTCAGGAATAATGGTGCCATTAGCACAATTCCAGTGTTGTAAAATGGGTAATGCTGCCGCATTGCTATTTAAGACTTTGTAATCTAAGCTGATTTTTAAAACTGGGAAATCAGATTCAGCGCATTTAAATAAAACGTTGCTCATAATAATGAAGAATTATGACCACAATTTATATCGAGTGAAATGTGACAATGTAACTTCAAATACGCTTTAAAAACCTTGTAAGATTATTCGTTAAGATGAATTAAACTTTTTGATAAGAAGCTTGTTTTCATGGAAAAAGATGAGAATAATAAAGGAAGACATTATTTTCAATTGAAAAAATCATTGTAATTTTGAAGCAAAATAAAAACGATTATGCCTTATCCAGAAGAATTATGTACCCCTATGAGGGAAGAACTTACAGTTGCCGGTTTTGAAGAATTAAAGTCAGCCAATGATGTTGAGAATGCAATTCCAGCATCAAAAGGAACCGTACTCCTTTTATTTAATTCCGTTTGTGGTTGTGCTGCAGGTTCTGCTCGTCCCGGTGTCAAGATGGCCATTCAAAACGATAAAAAGCCAACTAAATTATTTACCGTTTTTGCAGGGCAAGATGTTGAAGCTACAAATAAAGCAAGAGAATTTACTATGCCATATCCACCTAGCAGTCCTTCTGTTGCATTGTTTAAGGATGGAAATTTAGTGCATTTCATTGAGCGACATCATATTGAAGGCCGATCAGCTCAAATGATATCAGAGAATCTTGTTGAAGCTTTTAATGAGTTTTGCTAAAACTATTCTAGTAATTAAATAACAGATTTCTATTCTGAGGAGTTAAATACTCGTCAATACAAGTTTGCATTTTTTCTTGAACTGCATTACGTAATTGGCTTATGTCATTTGTCGTCATGCCTAAAGTGGAAATAGGATCCAATACACAAACTCTTGCGGTTCCCGGTTTGCCAAAATATACTGTGCCTTTTTTATCTGGGATCAGATGCCAATTGTCTAAATAAACAATAGGAACAATATCTATTTGTTTCTCTATGGCTAATTTGAATGCTCCATTTTTCATTCGTCCAATATCAGGGGCGCAATCGGGTATAGTTCCTTCTGGAAATATAGCGATGGAAACTCCTTGATCTAAATCTCTTGAGGCTCTTAAAAATGCTTTATGAGAGGCGACCACACTTTTTCGATTAACAGCAATATTCATCCGCTTAAAGAAAATATTGAAGAAAGGAACTTTTAGTAATTCCGCTTTTCCCATAAAATGGAAATAGTGCTTTATAACAATATAACTTAAAATAATATCGAGGTAGCTGGTATGATTGGGGCAAAATACATAAGTCTTTTTCGGATCAAGTTTTTGTTTGCAAATAAATTGATATTTGATTCCGCTGTTAAACAGTAAAAGACGAGCCCATTTACACTTTATTACAAAAACATATTTAAACCATTTTTTGCTTCTTAATAAAATAAAGAAGAAGGGATATAGAATAAAAAATGTAACTACCGCATGTAGAAAAAACCATATTCTCCATAGCAACATTAATATTAACCTGAAAAACTTCATTTAATCGTTCGGGGTTCAGAATTTTTGAAGTGACAAAAGTATACTTTTTTGTAATTTCGACCGATTATGGAAAAAGTAGTCAGCGGCATTCGATCAACAGGCAACTTGCATTTGGGTAATTATTTTGGAGCGATGAAGAATTTCATTCAAATGCAGAATGATTTTGAATGTTATTTCTTTATTGCAGATTACCATTCCTTAACCACACATCCCACTCCTTCTGATTTGCAACAGAATGTACGTAGGGTATTAATTGAATACCTGGCGTGCGGTATAGACCCTGACAAATCGTGTTTATATATTCAAAGTGATTTACCTCAAACCGCTGAATTGTATTTGTTGTTGAACATGAATGCATATGTAGGTGAATTGGAACGCTGCACTTCTTTTAAGGAAAAGATTAGAAAACATCCCGATAATATTAATGCTGGATTGCTTACATATCCTACATTAATGGCGGCAGATATTTTAATTCACCGTGCTTCAAAGGTACCGGTAGGAAAAGATCAGGAACAACATTTGGAGATGACCAGAAACTTTGCCAATCGATTCAATCGCTTATATAATTACGATTTCTTTCCTGAACCAATTGCATTTAATTTTGGGAAACAGTTGGTTAAAGTGCCGGGTCTTGATGGATCGGGAAAAATGGGAAAAAGTGAAGGAGAGTCAAATGCAGTTTATCTTTTTGAAAGCCCTGAAGAGAGCAGAAAAAAAATTATGCGGGCCGTATCAGATAGCGGACCTACTGAACCCAATCAAGAAAAGCCTGAAGCAATTCAAAATTTATTTACTTTAATGAGCTTGGTTTCCGAACCTCAAACCACTCAACTATATGAAGAGGCTTATAATACCATGCGGATTCGTTATGGTGACATGAAGAAACAATTAGCCATAGATATAAATGCATTTTTAGCACCACTTAGAGAAGAGATAAAGAAGCTAGAATCGGATCATGCATATATTTCGAAAGTGGTAAAACAAGGTAAAGAAAGAGCACATGAAAGTGCTAACAAAACAATTCAAGAGGTTAGAAATCTGATTGGTATCAGACCCTTTTGAGTTATTTAGAAACTGATTAAACAATGTTTAGACGTTTAGCCTATTTAATTTTACGATATCGTCTTTGGATACTGACCAGCATAATTTTGCTGACTGGTGTTATGGCATTTGTTGCCAGTAAAGTTGAGTTGTCCTACGAGTTCGCAAAAGTTTTACCTGCCAACGATCCCTATTCACGGCAATATGAAGAGTTTAAAAAGTTGTTTGGAGAAGATGGATCAGTAATGGTGCTGGGTATTGAAGACAAGAACTTGTTTGAGCTGGAACGATTCAATAAATGGCAAGCACTTAGCGATAAAATTACAAGTATTGATGGGATTGAAGCAGTCGTATCGGTGGCGCATCTCTATGTTTTAGAACGAAATGATGAAGAACTAAAGTTTGAAGTAAAACCACTTTTTAAAGAAAAACCGATTTCGCAAACAGAAATGGATTCGTTGCGAAGTGTGCTTGAAAGTTTACCTTTCTACAAAGGATTTATACACAACGCTGAAACGAATGCCTCATTGATGGCCATCACCTTTGAGCGGTCAAAGTTGAATACTAAGCAACGGTTTGAAATAATAAATTCTATAAAAGATAGGGTTGCGGAATATGAAAAAGAAAGCAATACCGATGTGCATATTTCAGGGCTACCTTATATTCGAACCGTTATCACCCAAAAGATAGCCGAAGAACTTAAACTCTTTTTATTTCTGGCATTACTCGTTACCGCCATCATATTGCTGGTGTTTTTCAGATCTTTAAAATCGGTTATATTTTCATTAGGGGTTGTATTGATAGGTGTCGTTTGGTCTTTGGGCAGTATGGTGTTATTTGGGTACAAGATTACTGCGTTAAGTGGAATCATTCCACCTCTGATCATTATAATTGGAATACCTAACTGTATTTTACTTTTAAATAAGTACTATAATGATTTTCTTATACATGGTAACAAAACATATGCATTAGCACGAACCATACAAAGGATAGGTTTTACTACCTTCTTAGCCAATGTAACTACTGCAATAGGATTCGGAGTTTTCTATTTTACTAAAAGTAAAATACTAATGGAGTTTGGTGTTATAGCTGCCATCAATGTGATGTTCACGTATGCGCTTTCACTTTGTTTGATCCCCATAATTTTTAGCTATTTGCAAGAGCCTAAAATAAGACACACTAAGCATCTTGAACAAGGTCGTACATCTGGAATACTGAATTGGATCGATCATATTGTACATCATAAATATAAAAGCATTTTTGCCATTGTTATCTTGGTTTCAGTAGTATTTGCTTTTGGTGCTAGTAAAATTAATACGATCGGCTTTGTTGTGGACGATTTGCCTGAAGATGATCAGGTATATGTAGATTTAAAATTTTTTGAAAAGAGTTTTAATGGTGTATTACCTCTCGAAATTACGATCAACACCTTGCAAGAAGGCGGAGTATTAAAAATCTCAACCTTATCCAAATTGCACCGATTAAATAAGGAATTATCGCAATACACTGAATTAAGCCGATCGCTTTCAGTAGTTGATGCGGTTAAGTATGCATATCAAACGTATAGAGATGGAGATCCGAAATATTATATTTTACCAGGCACATTTGATTTGTCTTCTATGGCTGATTATTTGGGTGAGATGAAGAGCAACTCGAATATGTTTCGATCTTTTATCGATTCAAGTAAAAGCATTGCAAGGGTGAGTGTTCAAATGGCCGATGTCGGTTCAGTACGAATGAACGAAATGGTGAATGAATTAAAATCGAAATTAGACACTATCTTCCCAGCTGACAAATATGAAACACACCTTACCGGAAACAGCTTGATATTTTTAAAAGGGAACGATTACTTGTTTAAGAATTTAAGAGACTCAATTCTTTTGGCCATATTCCTTATCTCTGTTATCATGATCACTCTGTTTATGTCAATGAGAATGATCGCAGTTTCTATATTACCAAGTTTAATTCCACTTTTAATTACTGCAGGAATGATGGGTTTCTTCAATATCAATCTAAAACCATCTACCATTTTGATCTTCTCTATTGCCTTTGGTATCTCGAGCGATCAAACAATCTATTTTCTTACTAAATATCGTCAGGAAATAAAATTTCATACCTCTTCGATTTCTCAAGCCGTAAGTAAAACCATTAATGAAACAGGATTTAGTATGATCTATACAGCGATAATATTATTCTGTGGTTTCTTTATTTTTTCTGCATCGCAGTTTGGGGGAACAGCTGCATTGGGGAAGTTAATTTCGTTTACATTATTGGTGAGCATGATGTCCAACCTTATTTTAATGCCTGCTTTTTTAGTAGCATTAGAAAAGCGTTTGACAACCAAAGCATTTCTTGAAGAGCCTTTGGTGGAAATATTGGACGATGAAAGTGACTTAGAAATAGATCGACAACAATTAGACGATTTGGGAACTTCCATTAACAAATCAAATACAATCGATACATGAAAGGTATAATACTAGCCGGTGGGTCCGGAACAAGATTACATCCACTTACATTAGCCATCAGTAAGCAGCTCATGCCGGTTTACGACAAACCTATGATCTATTATCCTCTTTCTGTATTGATGATGGCAGGAATAAAAGATATATTGATAATATCTACTCCCTCCGATCTCCCTCATTTTAAAAATCTATTAGGAGATGGAAAGCGCTTGGGTTGTAATTTTCAATACGAAGAACAAGCAGTCCCCAATGGACTAGCTCAAGCATTTGTTATTGGCAAAAAATTTATTGCCGAATCGAAAGTTGCTTTGATATTAGGAGACAATATTTTTTACGGCTCAGGACTTCAGAGTTTGCTGAGCGAAAACATTGATCCAAAAGGTGGCGTGGTATTTGCGTATCATGTTTCAGATCCTGAACGATATGGAGTAGTGGAATTTGATGAGAATAATAATGCAATAAGCATTGAAGAAAAGCCAACCCGACCTAAGTCAAATTATGCTGTACCCGGTTTATACTTTTACGATAATGATGTAGTTAAAATTGCCGAAGACTTAAAACCAAGTGCAAGAGGTGAATATGAAATTACAGATATCAACAGAGAATATTTAAGACAAGGAAAACTCAAAGTTGGTATATTGGATATAGGAACGGCTTGGTTGGATACAGGAACTTTTACTTCGTTAATGCAAGCCGCTCAGTTTGTACAAGTAATAGAAGAAAGACAAGGACTCAAAATAGGTTGTATTGAAGAAATTGCTTTTAGAATGGGATTTATTTCGAAAGAACAATTAAAGAAAATAGCGGAACCACTTAGAAAAAGTGGATATGGTGAGTATTTATTTGAACTTGCCAAATAGATTTGTAATCTTGAGAACAGTTTATGAAATCGAATATTAAAATTTTAGTTACTGGCGGTGCCGGCTTCATTGGAAGTAGCCTGGCAGAAAAATTATCGGAGAACCCAGATAATTACATCGTAATAGTAGATAACCTTCAAACCGGATCACTCTCAAAAGTTCCGAAATCTTTATACGGTAATATTAAATTTATTAAGGCCGATGTTAATGATTACAAAGATGTCTCCAGCATATTTCATGCGTATGCATTTGATTATGTTTTTCATTATGCTGCAACCGTAGGAGTAAAAAGAACATTGGATCATCCAGTTCAGGTGTTGAACGATTTGCTAGGAATTAAGAATATATTAAATCTGAGTAAAAATACCGGAGTAAAGCGAATTTATTTTTCATCTTCATCCGAAGTGTATGGAGAGCCCGTAGAGTATCCTCAAAACGAGCATACCACACCATTGAATAGTCGCTTGCCCTACGCGATTGTAAAAAATGTTGGCGAGGCGTACTTGAGAGCGTATAAACAAGAATACAATCTGGACTTCACCATCTTTAGATTTTTTAATACGTATGGTCCAAAACAAAGTACAGACTTTGTGATGTCGAAGTTTATAGCAGCTGCATTAAAAGATGAAGACATCACCATATTTGGAGATGGTAGTCAAACAAGAACTTTTTGCTTTATAGATGATAACATTGAAGCTACCTTGAAATCATTTTACAACAATATGTACGTAAATGATGTTGTAAATATTGGAAGTGATTGTGAGATGAGTATACTAGAGTTAGCTACTCATATTATTGAAAAGACAAGTTCAAAATCAAGAATTGTGCATGTAGAAGCCTTGCCTGAAGGTGATATGACAAGACGCAGACCCGATATTGCAAAGATGAAATCATTACTTAATTCTGAATTGATCACATTGAATCAAGGAATAGAGCATCTCATATCTAAACGTCATTGGATAAATGCTTGATCAGAATCATTCAATCCAAGATCTTCTAAATGATATAGAAGATGAAATAAAAAAGTTATCGATTCCAAGCTCACCCGCTAATTTATACGACCCGATTAAATACATGATGCAATTGGGGGGGAAAAGAATTCGTCCACTTTTGACTCTTTTGTGCGCAAGATTATTTGACCATCAAATTTCAAAAGCAAATTCAATTGCCATTGCCATCGCATATGAGATGTTTCACAATTTTACTCTTATGCACGATGATATAATGGATGATGCCAAATTGAGGCGGGGTCAACCGACAGTGCATGAAAAATGGAACATACCTATTTCCATATTAGCAGGAGATACAATGTTTGTAAAATCTGTTGAATTGCTCTCTTCTAATCAAGGTTTAAATAACAAAGAAGTTTTAAATCTCTTTCTGGAAACCGCTGCAAAAGTTTGCGAAGGTCAGCAATTGGATATGGACTTTGAAACGGTTGCTAGTGTTTCGATTGATCAATATCTTAAGATGATAGAGCTAAAAACAGCCGTATTGCTTGGTGCTTGTTGTATGAGTGGCGCCTTATCGTCTGGCACAAATCAAAGCAATGCAAAATCGTTATATGATTTTGGGTTGAACATGGGAATTGCATTTCAGTTGCAAGATGACTTACTGGATAGTTTAGGTTCTGAAGCTACTTTTGGCAAAAAGATAGGTGGCGATATTGAGGCTGGTAAGAAAACCATTTTGTATTTGATAACTTTAAAAAATTTATCTCCTAAAGATCAGGCTAGCTTCATTAGCATCATGAACAACAATGACTTGCCAAGCAAATTTCAAAAGGTTCTTGAATTCTATACCCGGACAAACGCTGCTGAAGAGACTATGTATCTGATGGAAAAATATTTTTCCAAAGCGGAAAAATCGTTAAAATCAGTAAGTGGTGCAAATGAATTGGATTTGTTGTTGCTTGTGATGGAAAATTTACGGGTTCGAATCAGTTAACGCTCTTTAAAGCTTTAGCATAAACTTCCAAACATCTTTTTCTTGCAAGGGCATGATCAACTATTGGATATGGGTATTTGTCTGTATTGAAATCTTCTATCCATTTGCATATGTACAATTGCTGAGGGTCAAATTTTTTAGCTTGAGATATAGGGTTAAAAATTCTAAAATATGGAGCTGCATCAAAACCACAACCAACAACCCATTGCCAGTTTCCATTGTTGGATGAAAGTTCAAAGTCATTTAAGTGATTTGCAAAATAGGCTTCTCCCCATTTCCAATCAATCAATAAATGCTTGCATAAAAAGCTTGCCCCAATCATTCTTACGCGGTTATGCATATAGCCAGTTTTATTGAGCTCCCTCATTCCCGCATCTACAATTGGATAGCCCGTATTCCCTTCGCACCATAGTTCAAATTGTTTTTCATCATTTATCCAATTGATGTTTTCAAATTTTTTGTTCTTAGGTTCATCAATTAAAGTTGGATAATTCCACAACAACATCATAAAAAATTCTCTCCAAATAAACTCAAACAGCCATTGCTGATTTATTTGTTTCGCCTGCTGTACTATTTTACGAATGCTAATAGTTCCAAACCGTAAATGGATACTTAACTTAGACCCTGCATCTTCTGATGGTAAATTTCTTAACTGATTATATTTTTTGAGAGAAGTGAGATTCAACTCGGGTATGTTCATTTCAAAAGATATTGGGTTAAAACCTAAATCAGTAAGCCTCAGAATTTGCGATTGTGGAATTTTATAAAAATTATTGAGGGGTATAATGGATGTATTTTCACCTTCAATTTGTTGTTCATACGTGCTTATCCATTTATTTTTAAATGGAGTAAATACATGATACGGGGTTCCATCTGATTTGCAAATTTCAGTCCTTTCAAAAACGACCTGGTCTTTAAAAGAATGAAACACACAAGAGTATTGATTGCAAAGTTCTCTTATATTTTGATCTCGTAAAGTGGCGTACGGTTCGTAATCGTGGTTGCAGTATATGTTTTCAACTTGAAATTCACTTAATATCAATTTTAGTTCATCTATTGGATTTCCAAAAAGAACCTTAAGTCCAGAATTATGCTGAAGCAATTTTTCATGAATCAACTGAATATGATAGTGAATAAATTGAATTCTTCGATCAGTTTTCGATGGAAGCCGATTCAATATATTAGTGTCAAAAATAAAAATACATAAGATTGGTAGATTGGATTGTAAAGCATGATTCAAAGCAGTATTATCTTCCAATCGAAGATCTCTTCTGAACCACATGATATTAATTCTATCTTTTGATTTACTCATGAGATTCAATTTCTTTTATAGCTTGATCAATAGTTTCATACTTAAAATTGAATCCGAGCGATTTAATTTTTTCATTACTTAGCTTTTGAGATCCACATAAGATTAAACTCATCTCTCCGAGTGCAATCCTCATGAGCGACTCGGGTATTTTAATTAAAGGCAGTCTGATATTCTGATGATTGTTAATACATGAAATCAGCTCTTTCATAGTTGTATTCTCATTTGCTGTGGCATTAAAAATGCCTTCATGTTTTCCTGATATTAGAAAGCTAATCTGACGGATCAAGTCCTCTATATGAATCCATGGTACGAATTGTTTACCAGACCCTGGAATGCCCATAAATCCCAAGATTCTTTTTTTTACCATCTCTTTATATGCACCGCCATTTTTTGCCAGCACAATACCGGGACGTATAATACTAATGCGAGGAACCAACTGAGCCACTTTTTTCATCTCAGTCTCCCATTTTGAACCGAGATCCCCAATATAATCAATACCAGATGGACTAGTTTCTTTTAAGATCTCATCTTTATTGAATGGATAAAAACCACTTGCACTTAAAAATATTACATGCTCAATGCTGTGTTTTTTTGCGCTCAGTACTTCGTGTAGAAAACGTGTTGATCTGACGCGGCTTTCAACAAGTTCTATTTTTCTTTTTTCTGTCCACCGCTTACTTGCAATAGAAGCACCAGACAAGTGAATCCAAATTTTACTGTTATGCAATACTTTAGAATCAATTCTATTTTCATAAGGTGACCACTGAAAGTGATTTTCTAGGTGAGGATTCCGGGTTAATATTTTTGTCTTTAAACCAAAAGTATTGAACTTGTCTTCAATAGAAGTACCTATCATTCCTGTTCCACCAGAAATTATTATTTCATCTGAGTTGAATATTTTGTCTAATCTTTGCATATTTAAAGCTAAACAAAATTTGGCTTGGTGTTGTTTAATAAATTAAAAAATGGAAGTATTCTCAATAAGTGATCTCGAAAATTTAACGGGTGTTAAAGCGCATACCATTCGAATATGGGAGCAACGATATAATATCGTGAATCCCAAACGTACCGAAACCAACATTCGATATTATACGAATCAGGATTTAAGAAAGCTCCTTAATGTTAGCTTACTTAATATGTATGGAGTAAAGATTTCTCATATAGCAAAAATGAGTGAGAATGAGCTAAACGCCAGTGTATTAGAAATTGAAGAAGGCGATGCCCCGATTGGAAATGAATTAAACTCATTGTTGATGTCAATGTTTGATTTTGATGAACATAGTTTCAAAAATACACTTACAATGAGCATAGGAAAAAGGGGAGTGGAGAATACCATGTATGATATAATCTTTCCATTAATGAAGAGGATTGGAACATTGTGGCAAGCCGGTAGCATTACAGTGGCCTACGAACATTTTGTAAGTAATATCATTAGAAATTGGATTTTGATAGAAACTGAAAAGGTGAAAATGGTAAAACTCAGGCAGGAAGCTAAAAAATTCATACTCTTTTTACCGGAAAATGAAAATCATGAGATAGGATTGTTATTTGCTAATTATATTATTAAGTCTTTCAGCCATTGTTCACTTTATTTAGGACAAGCTGTTCCTACAAGCGATCTAATAAGTGTACTTGATAAGTATGACGCTGACTATCTCTTATGCTCTTCCACAAGTGGTATCAGATCAAAAGAAAGTCAAGATTATATATACTCTTTAAGCTCTAAATTCAGTCATAAGCAAATTCTTTTTTCGGGTGCAGCTTTTGAATTCCCTAATTTAGTTTATCCTAAAAACACTCGAATTTTGAAAGAATTTAAGGTTTTGGAACAATTATGTAAATAATGTTTAACAAATAGATAAAAAAGTTAAACAAAAACCATTTATATTCGTTCTCATCTTATCAATAACCAAAAATTATAATAAGATGAAAAAATTTAAACTAATTAGCTTTTTTATTGCACTACTCTTTAGTGCTAGTTCTTTTGCTCAAAATGCACGATTGCAAGTCATTCACAACAGTGCAGATCCGGCAGCCAATCAGGTAGATGTATATGTTAACGGTAGTTTGTTGTTGGATGATTTCACTTTCCGCACAGCCACTCCTTACATTGATGTACCAGCAGGTGTAACCTTGAACCTAGGTATAGCAGGATCAAGTAGTAGTTCGGTAAACGACACCTTGGTAAACATACCAGTTGTTTTGAACAATGGTGAGACCTATTTGGCAATAGCCAGTGGAGTATTAGCTCCGGGCTCATTTGCTGTAAATCCCGATGGAGTATCTACAGGATTTCAGTTATTGCTTCAAGATGATATGCGAGAAGTTGCCAACAATTCAAATGAAGTAGACTTTCGAGTTATTCATGGATCAACCGATGCCCCAACAGTAGATGTATTGGCTAGAAATGTAGCCACATTAGTAGACGATGCAAGTTATACTGATATTACTTCATACCTAAGTGTACCTGGAGCATCCTATTTATTAGATATAACACCAGGAAACGATAATAGCACTATAGTTGCATCCTTTACAGCAGATCTATCAAGTTTAAATGGAGGCGCAGCAGTAGTTTTTGCATCCGGATTTTTAGATCCGATGATGAATCAGAATGGAGATGCCTTTGGCCTATTTGCAGCACTAGCAGATGGAACGGTATTACCATTACCGGCAACTAGCTTGGCACGATTGCAAGTCATTCACAACAGTGCAGATCCGGCAGCCAATCAGGTAGATG
>DAOQTX010000003.1:31822-47018 GCA_035340715.1 Bacteroidia bacterium
GTAGACTTTCGAGTTATTCATGGATCAACCGATGCCCCAACAGTAGATGTATTGGTAAACGGTACAACCAATTTGGTTGATAATGCCAGCTATACTGATATAACATCATATCTTTCTGTACAGCCAATTGTATATACTCTTGATATAACAGATGATATGAATACCGTAACTGTGGCAAGTTTCATTGCAGATCTTAGCTCTCTTGGTGGAGGTTCTGCGGTAGTGTTTGCATCAGGATTTTTAGATCCAACAGCAAATCAAAATGGAGATGCTTTTGGCCTATTTGCAGCATTAGCAGACGGTACAGTAGTACCATTTTCGAATACTACTGGAGTTTCAGAATTAGGATCATTGGAATTTTCTGCCTATCCCAATCCAGTAAGGAATGATTTGAATATATCCATAGCATCATCTTTGGAAGGAACTTCTGAACTAGAAGTATATGATGTAAAAGGTTCTTTAGTATATACTTCAAGTGAAACTGAACAAACAGCAATATCCATTGATTTATCAACGTTGAAAAGTGGTAAATACATGGTTCGCTTAGTAAATTCAGGCAAATTTGGATTTTTTCCTATCATTAAGCAGTAATTAGTGAAAGGGTCGTTGAGTCATCAACGACCCTTTTGTTTAATAATAAATATAAAAAGTTAAACATAAATTTGTAATTGAATAAAAAATAGGTATATTTGTCTAAACAATTTTAAAATCAATAAACAAAATGGAACGAGTACAAATAGGGAAAGATATAAATGAGCATTATAAGCCCTTAAAAGGTTATGCATTAAAGCTTACAAGAAATTCAGAAGATGCAAATGATTTGGTTCAAGAGACGATGTACAAAGCCATTGCAAATTCAGAAAAATTTAAAAAGGGTACTAACCTTAAGGGTTGGCTTTATACCATTATGCGAAATATTTTCATCAATAATTATCGCAGAATGGTAAACAGTAATATTTTTAATGACGATTCAGAAAATCAATATTATTTAAATTCTGCAACAAGAGTAGACCGCAACAACGGTGAAAAAAAGTTAACGATGCAGGAAATAGAAACAGAACTCTCCAAATTGAACGACAAGCTAAAAGTTCCTTTTATGATGAGTTATACCGGATATAAGTACGAAGAGATAGCTGATCAGTTGAATGTTCCATTGGGAACTATCAAAATCAGAATTCACAATGCCCGTAAAAAATTGCAAAAAGCCTTAGCGGCACATGCCGATGTGAATGGTAATTTATTAGTCGATCGTTAATGAATTGGAGTGAACAGGATAATAAATTGGTGGGTCATTTTTCTTTTCCGGATTTTGTACAAGCCTTTTCTTTTCTTTCAAAAGTGGCATTAATAGCGGAAGAAAAAAATCACCATCCTGAGATTTATAATTGTTACAACAAAGTCACTCTATGTTTAAGCACACATGATGCTGGAGGTATTGTGACTGAGAAAGATCGCGACTTAGCAAAGTGTATTGATGAATTACTTTAAAATCATCTTCAAGTAATTTATTTTTTTTCCTTCACTTCGAAATTTCTTTTCATACGTAGTCTGAATTTTTAATTCATTTTGATCTAATTCTTGATGAACATCACTCGAAGAGAACAAAATTTCAAAAGGAGACTGTTCAATGATCGACAGAGTGTACAAATACAATTCAAAATTATCTGTTTTAAGATGAACGATTCCATTGTGTTTTAAGAAGCCTTCATATTTTTTTAGAAAAAATAAACTACTTAATCTTTTATTCTCTTTGGCTGGTCGTGGTTGAGGATCGGGGAAGGTGATCCAGATTTCATCTATTTCACCAGCACCAAAAAATTTATCTACCATTTGAATCCTTGTGCGTATAAATGCAGCATTGTTAAGATTTTGCTCTGTAGCTGTTTTAGCTCCCCGCCAAATTCGGGCTCCTTTTATATCTATTCCAACAAAATTTTTATTAGGGTACATGGAAGCTAATCCTATTGTATATTCAGCTCTTCCACAACCTAATTCAAGTACGATTGGATTGTTGTTATTAAAAATCTTTTCATGCCAATGGCCTTTCAATTCATGATCGGGGCCATAATAAGTTGGAATGTATTGAATGAGATTTTCAAATGAATCATTTTCACTAAAGCGTTTAAGTTTGTTTTTTCCCATTGCTTAATCTAAAAAAACAGTGCAAATTTAATGCGGAAAATAAATTGTCCTAACGAAAATCTATTTTTGAAAAATATTCTCATAGCACCTCTCAATTGGGGATTAGGTCATGCATCCAGGTGCATTCCTATCATTAGATTTTTGCAAAAAAATCACAAAGTCATTATTGCTACCGATGGAATTGCATTGCAATTGCTAAAGAATGAATTTCCAACTTTCACATTTATCGAGTTGCCTGGATATGAAATTACCTATACAAACAAAAGAAACTTCCTGTGGCATTTAATAAAGCAAATACCTTTTGTTTTACGAACGGTTCGAAAAGAGAATAAGATTTGTAAGACTATCTGTAATGAACACAAGATAGATTTGATCCTATCCGATAATCGTTACGGTATGTATAATGCGAAGACTCCTTCTCTATTTCTCACGCACCAACTCAATATTTTGATCGATAGAAAATGGACATTCCCATTTTCACTGCATCAATTGTTCTTAAAAAGATTTAGTAAGATTCTGGTACCAGATTACGCAGATAATCAATTGGCTGGAAAACTTAGTAGATTGAACAAACGGAATCTATGGATAGAATATATAGGACTGTTGAGCAAGTTTGAATCAAACATTATTTCAACGGATACTACAAATGATATTCTAGTTATTCTTTCAGGCCCTGAGCCAAGTCGATCGAATTTAGAAAAGGAACTTTTTAGAGTGCTGTCTGATTCAAAATATAGAATAGTTTTAATTAGAGGAAGTAAGATGAATTGTGAGGTGAAGGCTGATAATATTCTTACGATTGATCTGGCAGATCAGAAAGAAATGGAGTTATGGATTCAGAAGAGCAGATTGATCATTTGTCGCTCTGGTTATTCTTCTATAATGGACCTTCTGGCACTCAACAAAAAAGCTATTTTGATACCTACTCCACAGCAGATGGAGCAGGAGTATTTGGCAAGTATACATCATCTGAATCCACTCTTTGTTTCCATCGAAGAAAAGAATATTAAAAAGCAGTTGATAAATTCCATTCGTGAATTGTTGAAAAAGAAGAATCAAAATGATCGATTCTACCCGGTTGAATTTGAACATAAATTAAATTCATACTTGCAATCATAAAAATGTTACATTTGTTGCGCATGAGGTTCTCATTTTGAGAATAACAGGGAATCCGGTGTAAGTCCGGAACAGTCCCCGCTGCTGTAAGTTTGTAAATTATTTTTGCTTCTATGCCACTGTAAATCGGGAAGGCTGCAAAAATCAAACAAGTCAGAAGACCTACCTTATGTAATTAGCTTGTCAACTTTCGGAGGAAAAGAAAAGCGGACTACTGAGCATACTGTAGTTTTCAATGTTTTTTACCTCCCAATTTTTGTTACAGTATGTATTTTATAAAAGGTTTATTGCTTTTGTTTTTTGTATTGCTGACCAGTTTATGTTGGTCACAATCCGATACATTACTATTGGGAACGGTTGAAATAAGTAGCAATTCACTGTATAAGAAATCTGCCGGAATACATGTTTTATCGCCCGATACTTTGTTGACTCGCAAATACGAGTCTGGCAATATCTCTGCATTGTTATCGGACTTGGGATTATTTGTTAAGAACAATGGACCTAACGCATTAAATACCATTTCCATTAGAGGAAGAGGAACCAATCATACCGCTGTGCTTTGGAATGGATTTAATATAAACTCACCAACCTTAGGAACTATTGATCTAAATAGTATTCCGATCAATGCACTTCAAAGTGTTGACGTTTATTTAAGTGGATCGAGTCCTTATACAGGTAGTACCGCATTGGGTGGATTAATCGACATTAAAAATAAATATGTTTTGAACGATGGGATTCGTTTTGAGGCAATGTATGGTTATAATTCTGCCAGCAATCATTTCACTAAAATCGAGTATGTAGTTTCTAAAAAGGATATCTCGCTTTCTGGAAGTTTCTCAAATACCAACAACTCAAACAGGTATCGATTTAAAAATGTAGCCAAAAGAACAGAGCCCATAGAAAGGATCACCCATGCAGCTTATGATAACAGTTCTATAATACAAAATGCATTTTATGCCATCAACACCAAACACAGCTTAGAAGCAGGTATTTGGCATCAGAATTCAAGCAAACAGATTCCTCCTCCAATGACATCTTTTATAAGCAATGCCATTCAGCGAGATAGTCTTATACGAACTTTTATGCGCCACAGATATGTGGGAAATAAGTTTGAATGGCAAACAGGTGTAGCAATTTTTGATGAGTATCAACAATATCAGGATGAATCGAAAGAAATTAATTCAAAGTATAATTACAAAACACTAGAAGTAAATTCCAGTATTAAAAAATGGCTTTCAAATAGATTTGTGATTGAAGGAGGATTGGTATTTCAAAAGCAAGCGGCAAAAAGTGAGTCATTTGATAAATCTAAAATGGACATCAATACCGGCATTGTGGTTTCATCAAAATTCCTTATGAACCCACGTGTAGTTCTAAGTTCTAGTCTGAGGCAGGACTTTTTGAATAACAAAGCATCACCCTTTGCACCCATGGCTGGTATCGAATACCAATGGAATGAACAGTTAATACTTTCCGGCAATCTAGGATTTCATTTTAAGAATGCTACTATGAATGACCGCTATTGGTTGCCTGGAGGAAATGAAGATCTTCTTTCTGAAGAATCATTTAACCAGGAAGTAAAACTCTCTTATCAAAAACAGCGAAGTGTAAAATACGGAGGCACTATAGCTTTCCATCATGCGATAATTGATAATTGGATTGAATGGCAGCCTGGTCCTAAGCAATACTATGAAGCATTTAATCTTAAAAAAGTACAAACCTATGGTTCAGATGTTGGTGTGTATGCAATGTTTAAAATTTCGTCCGTACATGTTCAAACAAAGATTCGATATTCTATATTAAGCAGCACAAGTAAGGAAAGTTATTATACGAATATAGATCAGAGCATTGGAAATCAGTTAATCTATACACCCAAACATTTTCTCTTTTCGGAATTATTATTGACTTATCGTAATTTTCTTTGCTCCGTTTCAAACTCTTTTACAGGAATACAAAACGTAACAGTTGATGAATCTTTTCAGATCGATTCATATTACATCCTCAATTCATATGTAGAATATGTTCACACTTTCAATCGGCTAAAAGTTTATTCCGGTATTCATCTAAATAATATCGGAAATAAAAGTTATCAAATAATCGCTTGGCAGGCGATGCCCTTATTTAATTATACAATCAATCTAAAACTTACTTATTCACTTAACAATCTATAAACTATGAAAATCAAAATCATTTATTATTTAATTCTAATTATCACTTTAACATTATCTGCGTGTAAAAAGGAAGACGCTACAGAGCCGATTTTATCTGATACTGGTCTTTTTGTTGTAAACGAAGGGAGCTTTGGTTCATCCAATGGCGAGCTGACTTTTTGGAATATTTCTAAAGGAACGGTTTCACAAAATATATTCAATGGGGTGAATGGAATTCCATTAGGTGATATTGTCCAAAGTATGACCATTGTTGGAGATCGAGCTTACATTGTGGTGAACAACTCACAAAAGATTGAAGTGGTGGATAAAAGTACATTCAATTCCATAGCCACGATTAATGGCTTCTTAAGTCCACGATATTTTTTATCGGATGGAAATGGAAAAGGATATGTGAGCGACTGGACTTCAAATTCTATTAAAGTTGTTGATCTTGGTTCGAATTCGATAACACAGAGTATTCCTGTTGGTAGGGGACCTGAACAAATGCAATTGCATAATGGAAAACTATATGTTGTAAATGCTGGTGGATTTGGAAATGACAGTACCTTGTCAGTAATCTCTACAAGTAGTTCAAATGTTGATACAAGCATTGTGGTAGGTTTAAATCCGAACAGTATTGTTCTTGATAAAAACAATAAGCTTTGGATATTGTGTGGTGGAACTATTGGACCTGATTGGACGCCAGGAACTGCAGATGATATAGCGGGAAAACTAATTCGGATTGATCCACTCAATAATTTTATTGAAAGTGTATTTAATTTCGCTTCATCCGATCATCCCATTAAATTAACAACTAATGGAACAAAAGACCGATTGTACTTTTTATATGGTAGTTCTTCTTATACCGGTACAGTTAGATCCATGGATATTTCGGACAATAGTTTACCCGGTTCATCTCTTATTAGTAGAGATTGTTATGGGTTGGGAATAAATCCCGAAAGCGGACAGATCTTCTGCGGAATTTCTCCTTCATTTAATCAACAGGGATATGCGTTGCGTTTTAACAGCAGTGGTGCTTTAATTGATTCGGTTTCCGCAGGAATTGGACCCAACGGATTTTGTTTCAAATAAAATTATGGTTGTGTGGTAAGAACGATATCGCTTGTAGTAACAACATTACTTTTGTGAAGTGCACGATCGTAAATGAATACTTCAAATCGCATGGTATCGTTCTTAACCAAATAGCCCAATTGTAAAAAAGGAATTTCTAAAGTGATTTCACCTTCAAGAGATTTATTTTGACCAGTTGGAGTCAGAAAAGGTATGCGGGCAAAATATAATGAATCCAGTGTTTGGCTTAATGCTGCATTGCAAACAGAATTAAATCCGGTGAATACAAATTGCTTATATATTCCATTTTTTCGTTCAAATATCTTTGCAAAATAATTGTATTGATAAATGGAACAAGTGTCGTAAGGAGCCTGCGTGTCGGTATCTTTAAGGCCTATGTCTCCGTCACCATCCGTAAAGTTTAAAGTAATAAATACAGAACTATCCCTAACAGATGAACCCGTTTTAAATATATTCTTCAATTCAATATTTGGAATTTCAGAGAACTGATCATCTTTTGTGCAGGAGATCAAAACCGATAATAATACTATTACAATTACTTTCCTCATAAGTCTTTTATAGTACTGCTAAATTAATTATTTTATTGTGCTTCTGTGACATTGCATATTCATTAAATTTGTTGAAATATTGTAAAGAATGACATTGGTTAAAAGTGTAAATGGAAAAATGCCTAGAATAGGCAAGCGGGTATATATGGCTGAAACGGCAACCATTATAGGTGATGTAGTTATTGGAGAAGATTGCAGTATATGGTTTAATGCAGTAGTTAGAGGAGATGTAAATGCCATACGGATAGGAAATAAAGTAAACATTCAAGATGGAGCCATTGTTCATTGTACTTATCAAAAAGCGTCCACCACTATAGGAAACAATGTTTCTATTGGGCACAATGCTATTGTGCATGGATGTACACTTGAAGATAATGTATTAGTAGGAATGGGAGCCATTGTAATGGACCATGCAATAATAAAGGAAAATGCAATCATTGCTGCCGGAGCGGTTGTACTCGAGAACACCATTGTTGAATCTGGTTCAATCTATGCCGGTGTTCCCGCAAAAAAAGTAAAGGAAGTTTCGCCCGAACGTTTTAAGGATCTTAATATGCGTATTGCAAATAACTATGTGATGTATAAAACATGGTTTGAACAATAGGTTATTTTTTATAATTCCATAAGTCGTATAATTCTAGTTGAATAGAATCTTTAAAAAACCGCGAAGCACTTGCTGCAAAAGACGTGGTATAGTCTGATACATAGAACTTGTGTTTCTTTGGTTTAACAGTTGAAATCAATTGATTCTTCAACATCATTTCTTTCACATACTGCGCCACAATATTAGCAGAATCATAAATATGTATTTTGTTTTTATAATGCTGAACAATTTCAGATTTGATTAATGGATAATGCGTACATGCCAAAACCAGAGCATCTATCCCGGTTAAGTAAGGTCTGCTTAAGTAGTCGCTGATAATAGTGCGACTTATTTTGTTGTTGTAAAATCCTTCTTCTATCATAGGGGCCAGTAGAGGAGTGGCCATACTTGAAACTTTAACTTTGCTAGAAAGTTTTTTAATTCGTTTGGAGTACGCTCCAGACTTGATGGTTCCTTTAGTCCCAATTATTCCTACGTGTCTGCTTTTGCCATTCTTAATCACCTCGTCAATTACAGGATCAATCACATTGATCACCAATGCTTTGTTTTTTACTTCATTTTTTACCGTCTGATAGGCAATGGCCGAAGCTGTATTGCAAGCAATTACTATAACTTTGCAATTTCGTTCTAGTAAAAATGCACTGATGTATTTGGCAAACTCTTTTATATTATCAGGAGATTTATCTCCATAGGGGAGATGGGCTGTATCACCAAAATAAATCAATTGCTCATTAGGTAATATTTGATGCATGGCTGCAGCAACGGTGAGTCCTCCTATCCCTGAATCAAAAACGCCTATTGGATTGTTTGCACTTGAAGAAATCATACGGAATGCTAAGGTAAATAAAAAAGCCATCCTGATGTGGATGGCTCTTCGATTGTTTAATCTTTAGATTATTTTAAACCTAATTTACTCTTTACAAGGGGCATCACATCATCGCTTTCAATGGCGTATAAAACAATTCCGGCACTAGTGTCGAAAATGTATGAATAGGCTTTTTCTTTAGCGATTGATTTTATTGCATCTTCCGCTTTGCGAATGATTGGAGTATATAACTCTTCTTTCTTTTGCTGAATCGATTCTTGCGCGGTCTCTTGAAATTCAGAAATGCGATCCCCTAAATCAGCGATTTCTTTTTCTTTAGCAGCCTTCACCGGCTCGGCCATTCCAGCGGCACTACTTCTATATTCTCCTATCTTATTTTGATACTCGCCAGTCATCGACTTTAATTGTGATTCCAATTGTCTTCCAAATTTTTCAAGAGTTGAATCAGCTAGTTTGGTTTCTGGCATGTATTGAAGCAACTGTGTAGAGTTGATATGACCAAACTTTGCACTTTGTGCTTGAACAAAAACGATTGTTACAAGACAAAAAGCCAGGGATAACAAAATTTTCTTAAACATATTCATAGTACTATAGATATTGTATTGGTTGTTTTAAATATTTATTTACGTTCTGTATCGGTCTTTCCAAAGCCATCATTTGAACCACCACTTGGTGTTCCTCCTTCATTTCTAATACCGGCTTTGTATCCTAATTGGTTCAAAATATCATCACTCTTATCGTATTTAGTATTGGTATAGAGCATCGTTAACGCGCTCGCCTTATCAAAAATTACCGCATAACTTTGATCTGTGGCCATTTTCTTTATAGCGTTGTAAATTTTATCTTGTATTGGTTTTACCAATTCTTGCTTTTTCTTGAACAACTCGCCTTCATAACCAAATTTTTGCTTTTGAAATTCCTTAACTTCCTTTTCTTTATTTACAATTTCTGCCTCACGTTTTCTTTTCATTTCTTCAGTTAATAATATTTGCTCGGCTTGAAAATCACGGTATAGTTTATCTATAGCTGCATACTTTGATTCAATCTCTTTCTGCCAACTTACACTAATTTGATCTAATTGTTGTTGAGCTGATTTATATTCTGGAATGTTTTCTAGGATATAGTCGGTATCAACGTAAGCAAATTTTTGTGCCAATGCAGCGGTTTGAACACCAAAAGCAAATAAGAATAACAAGAAGAATACTTTTAAAGCTTTCATATGGTTGTAATTTAAGAGTTTGTAAAATTAAAAATAAAGTTAGAATTGCTGTCCAATACTGAAATGGAATTGAGGTCCGCTTGCTCCCGGGTTTGAAGGCACATTGTCCAATCCGTAACCCCAATCGAGTCCGAGAAGACCAAACATTGGTAGAAATATTCTAAATCCAAGTCCGGTTGATCGATATACATTGTAGGGTTGAAATTTATCGATACTGGTCCAATTGTTCCCTGCTTCCAAAAATCCATATACATATATGGTGGCAGAAGGGTTAAGTGAAACGGGGTATCTAAGTTCCATTGTAAATTTGTCATATACTGTTCCTCCACCTCGTGGTGTGATTGATAAGTTGCTGTAACCTCGTAATGCAATAATTTCTCTTCCATCTAATGAAAATCCTGATAATCCATCACCGCCTAAATAATATCGTTCGAAAGGAGAATAACCAAGTGATTGATCATAAAATCCTAAAACGCTAAATGCGGCTTTGGTATGAAGAACGAACTTGCCCATCAAGTTGTTATACCAAGCGTATTTGAACGACCACTTATGGTACTCAATAAACTTATATTTCTCTTGTGCAGCTAGTGTTGAATAGTCCTTGTTTGAAAACAGTGAATAGGGCGGAGTAGCTTGAATACCAAGGGATACCTCCGATCCTCTCCTTGGATAAATCGGTGCATCAATCGAGTTTCTTGATAAGGTGAAGGCGAGATGAATGTTGTTTGCAAATCCATCACTAAAGATAAATGTAGAAGCAAAATTACGCATCACATAATACTGATACGATGCTTGATAATACAAACTGAAGAAGTCATCGGGCCAACGAACTCTTTTTCCCAATCCTACTGAAACACCTGTAATATTAATAGACTCTCTTAATGGATTGTCTTTCTTAAGTCCATTGGATTGCGTTGAAGAGTAAACAGAAAAACTAAATGAATTCGGTTTTTTACCTCCCAACCATGGTTCGGTAAAAGAAGCATTAATGGAAGAAAATGTTGGTCCGCTTGAGGTAGCACGTAAACTCAAACGCTGTCCATCACCCGAAGGTAGTGGATCCCAATATTTGGTGTTAAATATATTCTTCGCACTGAAGTTATTAAACGAAACACCTACACTTCCGACCAATCTTCCGGCACCCCATCCACCGGATAATTCAAACTGATCGCTAGGTCTTTCTTCAACAGTATATTCTAGATCTACTGTTCCGTCTGCCGGATTTGGTTTGGGATTGACTCCTAATTTTTCTTGATCAAAGAATCCTAATTGCGCCAATTCTCTTTGCGTACGAATTACATCCGTACGACTAAACAATTCTCCGGGCATAGTTTTCACTTCACGCATGATCACATGATCATTGGTTTTAGTATTACCATTTACAATAACTTTATTAATACGTGCCTGACGACCCTCGTAAATTCTAATTTCAAGATCAACACTGTCTTGATCTATTTTTACTTCAACAGGGTCAATTTGAAAAAATAAATAACCATCATCCATATACAGTGATGAAATATCTCTTCCGCTGGCGCTCATAAAAAGAGCTTCATCCAACTGCTTCTGATTGTAAATGTCTCCTGAATTAATACCCAATATAGCGTTCAGTTGCTTGCTACTAAATTTTGTATTTCCAACCCATGAAATATTTCTAAAGTAAAAAGTGTTCCCTTCTTTTACTCGCATTTCTATATTGGCTCTCTTTTGACTCACTTGGTAGATAGTGTCCCAAACAATGGCCGCGTCTCTATTCCCTTCTTGTAAATAGCGAGCTAAGACTTTCTCTTTATCTTCTTCAAAATTGGAAGCTAAATATTTAGAGGTAGAAAATATTCTGTACCATCTTGCCTCTTTGGTTTCTTTCAGCTTACGCTTTATTTGTTTATCGCTCAAAACTTCATTGTTATGAATGATAATGTTGGCAATCTTTACTCGACTACCTTTTTTAATATTAAACACTAAGCTATTTCCATTCGGTGTAATGGTATCTTCTTTTTGATCTATACTAACCGAAGCATTTAAGAGTCCTTTGTCTGTGAAATAGGCTAATATTCTATTTTCTGAAGTTTGAATTACGTCTTGTGTTATAACTCTTCCGGCAACTAAGTTTAGTTTCTCTCTTAACTTATCCGCTTCGCCTTTAGTAATTCCATTGAATGAGAATCGGGTTAATCTCGGCATTTCTTTTAGCTGATATTCTAAGAAAACTAAATTGCCTTGAACTTTACTTACATAAATTTTGATATCAGATAAGAGGCCTTGTTTCCAGAGGGATTTGATTGCATCAGAAATTTCATCGCTGGGGATTTTAATTTTATCACCAACCCTCAATCCACCTACAGCGATTAAAACATTTTTATCCAAATGGTCAATTCCTTCAACAGATATGCCTCCAATTTCATATTCTTTTGGTGAAGCATAATCAATAGTCAAACTATCCTCGTTGATGCCAATCACTTGAGCATAAGAAGAAATATGTGTTAATAGGATGATACCTACCGACAATAATAATTTTAAGATGAAATTAAGATTCATGTGAGATTACTTTTCCGAACCTGCGTTCTCGTTTTTGGAATTCAACAATAGCTTCATATAAGTGATCGCGTCTGAAATCCGGCCATAATGTTTCTGTAAAATACAGTTCACTATATGCAATTTGCCAAAGCAAGAAGTTACTAACTCTAAGTTCATTGCTGGTACGGATAAGCAGTTCCGGGTCTGGAATTTCTTTGGTGGTTAAGTAGTTGGATATAAGTTCTTGATTAATTTGATCAATATTTAATTGACCATTTTTAACCTCTGTTGCAATTAATTTCGTCATACGGGTAAGTTCCCATCTGGAACTATAACTGAGTGACAAAATCAAAGTCATTCGGTCATTATTTTTGGTCTTATCAATGGTTTCTTGCAATTCGTTATAACATTTCTTGGGTAAATTCTCCAAATCACCTATTGCCAATAAACGAATCTTATTCTTGGTTAGTGTCTTTAATTCTTTACCCAGCGTGCTAACGAGCAAATTCATTAAGGCATCTACTTCTAGCTTTGGACGATTCCAATTTTCGGTACTAAAAGCATAAAGCGTTAAATATTTAATTCCCAATTCAGCACTTGCAGTTACCGTATCTCTAACGGCTTCCACTCCATGTTTATGACCAAAGGTTCTTAACCTTCCCTGTTTTCTAGCCCATCTCCCATTGCCATCCATAATTACTGCAACATGTTGGGGAAGTTTTTTCGTGTCTATTTTGTCCTTAAAACTCATTGATTTTCGAGAGGCGCAAATTTATACAATTTTACCACAATCAGGCATTTGTCCTCCTGTGAATTTTATTGAAAAACAATTGATTAGCATGGTCAGAAGCTAATACGAGACAAAAACAATTTATTTTTCATTCGGACGGGAATTACCAATTGGTTTAAAGAAACTTGTTTTCCCCATCCTGGAAAGAGTAAAACCCGTTCACTTGGCTTTACTAAATTAACATTTGTTGAGGTACCATTGGAGTTTATCAGGTAGCCATTTATACTCGTAAATCTGCTTATTTCTTGATTGTAAATGAACCCGATTTCACCTGAAGTAAGCATGGGTATAAATGATGAGTAGATGGCATTATCATCCATTGAATATTGATTTTTTCGGATGGATTTACTCCATTCTATTTTGTTGTCATTGCTAATAGACAACAATAATATATTGTCTAAGTAAAATTCATTGCGAATGATGAATGTTTGACTAAAATAGTCATAGCTTGAATATTGATACACATACTCGCTTTCTGTGACCAATAATAATCCTCCATCGTTTCTTGGAATTAACATGCGCACAGGATAATTCGATATATCGCTACCAGACTTAAAACTTCTTTCGCCTACCAATTCTTTTTGTGCTTCGTCTGAAACCTGAACTTGCTTTACTCGAAGTTGTTCTCCATTATTCAATTTGAGTTTGGCTGTGAATATTCCACTGGCATGAAAATTCTGATTACTGGCATATAGTCCAGCAACCACAACTTGTTGATTAAACTCATCTATGCTTAAACCTGCTTCTGCAGCATAGACATTTTCATCGTGAATGTTCTGTTCTACAAAAGTTGTTTCATCTTGTAAGCAAGTAAAAAGATGATATTTATAGATCCTTTGTTTTTTTGATTCCTTTGAACGAATGCCAATATATCCCAATACGACTAAATCAGCGTTGTTAGATATTTTAAAGTCCTTAATACTAAAATCTTTCCATTTATATGGAAATATCAAAGTAAGTTGACGCACCAGGTTTAATGAACTATCGCAAATACTGATGTGTGCATTTATTTCATCTCCTTTTTCTTCTTGCAACATTATTGCAATGAAATTTTTATTCAAACTACTTGCAACCAGTGCTTTGTCAACCGCATTTACATTTTCTACTTTGAATTTTCCTACCGATTTTATCCCTGCTTCGCTATTCGATTTATCATTGATATATTGAGCAAAGAGAGCATAGCTATTGTCGCTTTTATCTGAAATAGAATGGGTAAGTAAAATATTACTGTTAAAGAAATCAATCGACTCTAAATCCATATCAATCGACTTCTCTTCCGGATTTAAATCCCATAATTTGTTTAACTGTAAATCAAAATAATTGACTCTATATTTCCGATTTCTAAGACCTATTCTGTCTTTATTCAATTCAAACGGAAGGTTGCTTTGCAAAGTGAAAATTCCTTTTTCGTTCTGACCTATCACTTTAATGTTTTCAAACTGATCATACGAAACATGTTTTGGAGAATAATAAACTTTTTGTCCAAATCCATGTGAAGAGATTAAGAGGAATAGAAGAAGAAGTATTTGTTTCATTTTAGTGGAAACATAGTACATGACTACATGTTTTAACTACTGAATAATACGATTATTTTATTCAATTATTGAAAAAACGAATGAAGAACTTCTGCGCAACCGGAATGCAATTCATTCCAATGATCTATATTCAGTTGAAGCGAGTAAAAAGATCCGGTTGACATCATTCGAGCTTCGCCTGACAAATACGAGAGTAATTCTGAAATGCCATTATTATGCCCAATGATTACAATATGGTGAACATCACTTTCAAACTTCATTAAATATTGAAGCATAAAAGAACTTGAAGCCAAGTAGAGGTCTTCTCTATATGTAACGGACGAAAGAAGTTTCTTATCATCTCCACATATATATTCAGCGGTTTGTCTAGTTCGGGTGCTGTGACTGCAAAGAATGAAAGGATGATTCCAAATATTATCTTTTAAAATAAAATTTGCTAAAAGCATGGCTTGTAAAATTCCCCGCTTACTCAATTTACGGTCAATATCTTGTCCTGAAATGGATAATTTCTTGGCTTTTGCATGCCGTATGATATCTAAACGCAGCATTTTTATTTAAAATAAAAAGCCACCTTTTTTGGGTGGCTTATCGTGGGAGCAACAGGATTCGAACCTGTGACCCCCTGCTTGTAAGGCAGGTGCTCTGAACCAGCTGAGCTAT
>DAOQTX010000003.1:47118-81683 GCA_035340715.1 Bacteroidia bacterium
TTCGAACCTGTGACCCCCTGCTTGTAAGGCAGGTGCTCTGAACCAGCTGAGCTATGCTCCCAAATTTAATTTTGGGAGTGCAAATATAGTTCCTTTAAGCAGATTTGCAAAGACTTAATCAAGATTTGATTAAATCGCTTCTGCAACCACAAAAATACTTCCGCTTATAATTATCAAATCATCTTTTTTTGCATGCTTTAACGCAGCATTTTTTGCTTTCAATACAGAATCATATGCCAAGCCCGAAAGTCCGAAAGGTTTGGCTTTATTTTTTAACTCTTCTGAATTAAGGGCTCTGGGAATTTTTGCTGCACAATAGTAGTATGAAGCTTTTTTTGGTAGCAATGATAATATTTCGTTAATGTTTTTATCGTTCACGAAACCGATGACAAAGTGAAGTTTGTTTTTTGGTATTTCTTTAATAGTCTTTTGCAATTCGATCATACCGTTTTTATTATGAGCCGATTCAGCAATACAAAGAGGCTTTTTGTTCAACACTTGCCATCGTCCCAATAAAGAATTATTCTTTACAACATTCTTGAATCCATTAATAACAGCCGATTTACTGATTCTGAATTCTTTATTGTTCAACTGATCAATTGCACACAATACCGCTTTTACATTTTTAATCTGATAAGATCCTACTAATCCGGATTTAATTTTCTGTCCTTTGAATGTGAATGTTGCGAAAGGATTCGAAACATTAAATGATGGATCAGTTTTTATGGAAATGCTTTTATCGGCAAAAAATATTCGGCAATTATTTTTTCGAGCAGATAGTTTAAAAACATCCGCAATTTCTTTTTGATACTCACTGATGATAACCGGAACCTGTGATTTGATAATTCCCGACTTTTCTTGAGCAATCTTCGCAAGGGTATTGCCTAAAAACTGTTGATGATCGTAACCTATATTGGTAATGATGCTGAGCAAGGGTTGAATTACATTGGTGGAATCTAATCGTCCACCCATACCTGTTTCAATAATGGCGATATCAACTTTTTTATCCTTGAAGTATTTCATGCCCAATGCAAAACTCAATTCAAAAAAGGATGGCCTTAGTTTTTTAAAATATGTTTTATGCTGCGTTACAAAATCACGAACATAGTTTCTTGAAATTTTTTTGCCATTGATTTTTATTCGCTCTCTGTAATCTTTCAGGTGCGGAGAAGTAAATAGGCCTGTTTTATATCCTGCCTCTTGAAATATGCTGGCAAGAAAATGCGATACGGATCCTTTTCCATTAGTACCCGCAACATGAATTGTTCTAAAACTTAAATGAGGGTTTTTAAAATAGTTGTCCAGTTGTATGGTAGTATCCAAAGAAGCTTTGTACGCAGCCGATCCTATGCGTTGAAACATAGGAAGTTGATTCATAATATACTCCTTTGCTGCTCTATAGGTCATTGAACAGAAAATACAACCGTAATAGTGCCCTTTTGTTGCTCAACACCATCTGGGCTTGGAGAAAATTTAGCAGCCATTGCCGCCTCTTTCGCTTTTTTAACAAGCAAAGTGCTGGTAGTTGTGCTGCCTTTTGCAGGACCATTTGCGCTGGTTACATTCCCATATTTATCTACAATGATATCAATGACCACCTTGCCCGTTTCTTGACTGTTATCTTCAATCTTAGGAATACTTTTAACACTTCGACCCGATAAATTGAAGGAGAATCCACTACTACCTAAACCGGTACCTCCAGAATTAGGCACGCCACTAGGGTTCCCTTGATTTCCATTACCTCCTGTATTGCCTTGACTACCCGATGAGCCTGTGCCGCTGTTGTTGTTTCCAGGGTAGAGTGCTTTAGGATCAACTTTAGGCTTTTCTGGTTCCTTTGGTTGTTCTTTGGGAGTGGGATTGTTCTTTGGGGTTGTATTGTTTTTGTTTTCCTTAATTTTTGGAGCTTCTTCAGTATTCTGGGTTAATGTTGGCTCAGTAGTTGAAGGATTGTTTTGGGCGCTGGTCTCCTGCAATTCGCTGGCAGATCCTTCAGTATTATTATTTTCACTACTGTTTGATTCAACATTACCCATTCCTGTATCAGTGTTACCAAAATCAATCATGATGCCTTCATCTTCTTGTGGGGTTACCGGAGCATAGAAGCGGAGCCACAACAGAATAAGAATAAGTAACCCGTGCGCTGCAAAGGTTCCTATCCATCCTTTTACCTCATTTTTCTTAGTTTCTTTACTCATTTTTCAGGTGATGTTGCCAATACCATTTTTATACGCAAATGGTTTGCCACATCCATAACTTTAACTACATTTTCTATTGGTACCGACTTAGCTGTATGTAAAACGATAACAGGATTGAGTTTATTGGCTACCATAGCATTCAAATTGCTTTCAAGCTGCTCAGGGGCAATTGGCTGAGCGTCTAAAAAATATTGCAGGTTTTCATTTATGGAAACGGAAATGGTTAAGTTTTCTGTTGGCTTAGCAGAGTCGCTGTTGGGCAATGTTAGTTTTAGTGCGTTTATACTAGGAACCATTAAGGTGGTAATCAGCATGAAAAAAATAAGCAATAAGAAAACCAAGTCTGTCATTGATGACATTTCAAAGTTGGCTTTTATCGTATTTCTTGATCTAAGTTTCATCCGTAAATTATTTTGCAGGTTCTTGTAGAAGATCCAAAAATTCTAGTGATGAAGTTTCCATTTTAAAAACTACTTTTTGAACCATAGCCGACAATAAATTATAACCTAACAATGCAACTATGCCTACAATTAAACCGGCTACTGTCGTAACCATCGCTTCATACATTCCTCCCGATAATACACTCAACTCAATTTTATCTCCGGCCATCGACATATTATAGAAGGCATTGATCATACCGGTAACTGTACCCAAAAAGCCAATCATTGGAGCCGCTCCGGCCACTGTAGCCAATAAACTCAAACCTTTCTCAAGTTTAACTACTTCGATGTTGCCTATATTTTCTATAGCTTTTTCAATATCTGACAAAGGTTTGCCTATGCGACTGATTCCCTTTTCAATCATTTTAGCAATTGGATTTTTTGTATTCCTGCAAAGCGCCACAGCTGCATCAATATTTCCGTTTGAGATATAATCTCTGATACTGTTCATGAAGTTTTCTTCAATTTTTGATCCTTTACGAATAGCTAGATATCGTTCAATTATGATGTACACTCCAATAACCGATAGCAAGGCAATAGGTATCATTATAGGTCCACCTTTCAGTGCCAATTCAAAAATGCTAAGTGATTCTTGCGGTGGAGCTTGTAACGAAGTTAAAGTTCGGTTCGTGTCTGCGATGGTTTGCAATAATATACTCATTGTGTTTTTATAAAGTGCTTAAAAATACCATATCCCTTGAAGTACCCATGTTTTAAGCCATTACAATTGCTAACATAAGGGTGTTAATTCAAGTTAAGCAACACAACGCTTAAATTATGTGTGTTGGTATATCCATAAGGAAGAAGAGAGAAACGGTATTTAGTTTTTCTCGATGTAAAGTGATCTCGATGGGAAGGCAAAGTCAACTCCAATTTGCTCTGCCAGTTCCATAATTTTGATGTTTACTTTTTCTCTGATGAGTAAGTGCTCATCAAATACCGGTGTTGAAACATAATAATCGACACGAATTTCAAGAGCACTGTCCCCAAAAGTATGAAACCGAACAGAAAAATTTTCTTCAATAAGTTCTTCTGTGGTCAATAAGACTTTTATTCGATCAATGAACTGTGTTAATTTTTCACGAGAAGTTGAATAGGTAACGGTGAGATTAAAAAATACTCTAAAACTTTGCCTTTCGGTCAAGTTATCTAATTCCGCATCTACCATTCTTTTATTCGGAACAGTGACCAAAGAATTCTCGAGTGTTCGTAATCGTGTACTTCGTAAACCGATTCGTTCAACTTTGCCTCGGAAATTATTGACGATAACTTGATCGCCAATCTTAAATGGCTTGTCTAAAAATATCGTAAAGGAACCCAATAGATTTTCTAAAGTTTCTTTAGCCGCTAATGCCAAAGCCAAGCCTCCTATTCCCAAACCGGCAACCAATGAAGCTATGTTCAATTTAAATACTATGCCAAGTATTAAGAAAACCATCAATACCACTACAAGTATTTTTGTTCCATCTTTAAAAAAAGGAACCAGTTGATCGTCAAAAGTGCCTTCTGTTTGCTCGGCCCGATAAATAAAAACTAATGTAAAATAGTCAATCAATCGCAGCATTATCCATGTAATACTTATGAGGTACAGCACTGCGAACGACCGTTGAGTAATCATGATTAGCCCAATTTCATTTTCATCAGCAAGATCCCAAGCGGATGGATATTGAAGCCTATCGAATGCAATAAAAAGAGACGAAAGAATAAATACCAAGCCAATGGGTTTATAAAGTAAGTCTATAAAAGATTTCGGTCCTACTGAATCGCTAATGCGCTTAAAGGGTCTGTAGAACAATCGAGCCAATAATTTTGAAAAGGGTTTCTTGATCAGTAAAGCACCCACTATAATAACTAAAGCAATAAAAAGATCATCACTTTTGTTTTCAAAAATTATTTCTTGTTCTAGAATATCTTCCACTTTAAATCAATTAATTTTCAACAAAAATAGATTTAATATTAATAATAGAAATTGAACCATTGGTAAAAGCTATTGTATTTTTTTGAATTCATACTTGCGTTGATTGAATAAACTTTTTTTATTTTTGCCCTATATATCAATACAGAATTGTTAAACGAATCATGACTAAAGCAAAGAAAAGCACAAAATCGTCCCCTAAGAAAGGGAAGTCAAGCAGTGCGAAAAAATCTCCTGTAAAAGGGAGCCCAAAGAAATCTAAGGAAGATTGGGATGAAGAAGAAGAAAATGAAAATGACGAGCAGGATTTTAATGGAGACTTAGAAGATTTTAGATTTGATGATGATTTATATGATGATGACGATGATGATTTTTAATTCTGCATTCATTCATCAAAGATAAATTGCTCCTCCTTTAGAATCCTTAATAGCCCCTGTGTATTCCTTTAAGATGTTCACTTTGTTCTCGTATCGTAAGAAACCTAAAAGAGCAAAGGCCATAGCTTCTTTGAACTCTACTAGTTTAGGTGCTGGTATGATAAATTGAACATTGCTTTTTTTGATTAATAGATTCATCAAGTATTTATTGTAAGCCCCCCCTCCGGTTGCCAGAATCTTTCCTTTTATATTATAATATTCAATAACCCATTTTATCTGGTCAGTCATATGTTCGCATAATGTTCTGAGTTTGTCTTCAACACTACTTCTATTGGATTGCAGCAATGGATAAACAAACTTTTCATTCCATTCTCTGCTTAATGACTTTGCTCCTCGTTTTTTATAATAAGCTATGTTATTTAGTTTTGATAATAGCTTGGAATCAACTTTTCCCTTTGATGCAAGATCTCCGTTTTTATCGTATTTCAATCCTTTCTCTTGGGCAATGAGATTGAGCAAACTATTTATAGGGCAAATATCAAATGCCAAAAATTGCCGCTTATTCTGTATTGAAATATTACTAAACCCACCTAAATTGATACATGCTTTGTATTCTGAAAATAGCAAGCGATCTGCAATAGGAACCAATGGCGCCCCTTGCCCCTTTAGAGAAATATCAGAAGATCGAAAGTCGACCACACTTGTAATGCCAGTCGAATTAGAAATGGCTGAACCGCTTCCTATTTGTAAAGTGAATCCTTTGTCGGGTTCATGAAAAACGGTATGGCCATGAGATGCTATTAAATTTGGTTTTAAGTTATGTTTGGAGCAAAATAGGTTTACTTGAGATCCTATGTGCAAACCAAAATCGAAGTCAAGTTTACATAAGTCTTGAGCACTGAGAAGATGCGCCTTGCTTATTTTCTTTTCCCAACTCTTTGTATAGGGAATGGTTTCAGCTTCAATGATCTCGTATGAGTATTTTTTTTGGGCACGAACAATTTTACAGAAAGCAATATCCAGCCCATCTAGCGAAGTGCCCGACATAATACCGATTACCTTAAGAGCGTTTAGATTTGATTTCATAAACCTTTTATTAATGTGCTAATTACATATTTTAAATTAAATTTGAAGCTGATTGAATAAAAATAAATATCTGAATATGAATTTCGAATTGAGTGAAGAACATTTAATGATTCAAAAAGCAGCAAGAGATTTTGCTCAAAATGAGTTGCTACCCGGTGTAATTGAAAGAGATGAGCATCAAAAATTTCCAGCTGAGCAAATAAAGAAATTAGGAGAGCTAGGTTTTTTAGGAATGATGGTTGACCCTAAATATGGTGGAAGTGGAATGGATGCCATTAGCTATGTTTTGGCTATGGAAGAGATTTCAAAAGTAGATGCGAGTGCCTCTGTAGTAATGTCGGTGAACAACTCTTTGGTATGCTGGGGTTTGGAAACTTTTGGAACAGAAGAACAAAAACAAAAATATTTGGTTCCTCTGGCAAAAGGCGAAATCATAGGGGCTTTTTGTCTTTCGGAACCTGAAGCTGGGTCAGATGCTACCAGTCAGCGAACAACAGCAGAAGATAAAGGAGACTATTATTTAGTAAACGGAACAAAAAATTGGATCACCAATGGAAATTCAGCATCGGTTTATTTGGTAATGGCCCAAACTTCTCCTGAGTTAGCACATAAGGGAATTAATGCGTTAATTATTGAAAAGAATACTCCGGGTGTTTCGGTAGGGCCCAAGGAAAACAAAATGGGAATTCGTGGAAGTGATACACACAGCATTATGTTTAATGATGTTAAAGTACCAAAATCCAATCGAATTGGAGAAGATGGTTTTGGATTTAAGTTTGCGATGAAAACCCTCGCAGGAGGTCGAATCGGTATTGCCAGCCAAGCGCTTGGAATAGCTTCCGGGGCGTATGAACTGGCCTTGGCGTATTCGAAAACCAGAAAAGCATTTGGAAAGGAAATTTCTCAGCATCAAGCCATACAATTTAAATTAGCCGATATGGCAACTGAGATTGATGCTGCTCGATTGCTGTGCATTCGATCGGCCTGGGACAAAGACAATGGTCGTTCGTATGATCAATCTAGTTCAATGGCCAAATTGTACGCTTCACGTGTAGCCATGTGGGTAAGTACCGAAGCGGTTCAGATTCATGGAGGCTATGGCTATGTAAAAGAATACCATGTAGAACGATTGATGCGGGATGCAAAAATCACACAAATTTATGAAGGGACAACTGAGGTGCAAAAAATTGTTATAGCTCGTTCGTTGATTAAGTAATTTGATCTAAAAAAAGTGTAAACTTTACGACAAACCATATGATCGGTTTCTTTTCTAAATGCTAAAATATATTGTATGACTCGACTAAGGCCTCTGATTTTTCTATTTGTTATCGCTCTGGGGTTCTCATGCACCTCTCAAAAGAAATTAAACTATTTTCAATCTCAGCGTGGTGAAGATTTTTCAAAAGTGAGTGTTACCCAAGATTTCGAAATTAAATTGATGCCACACGACATTTTGCAATTCAATGTTTTTGTAGAAAACCCTGAAGCATTTCCTTCATTGAAAGAGAGTTATGATCGACTCGGAGTAGATAACCGTAGTGCTTATGAAAAAGGATTTGTTATGGACCATAACGGTTTTGTAGATTTTCCTTTAATCGGTAGAGTAAATCTGAGTGGATTGACTATCATACAAGCAAAAGATACTTTAGCAAAACGGTTTAAATATTTTATGGACACCCCAATAATAACATTGAAAAAAATTAGTTTTAAGATTACAGTTTTAGGTGAAGTAGTTAAGCCAGGTCTTTATTATGTACCAAACGAACAACTTACATTTACAGAAGCACTTGCAATGGCTGGAGATTTGACCAACTATGGAAGGCGAAATGAAATCCAAGTATATCGAAAAACAAGCGAAGGATATGTGGTGCATTCTATAGATCTAACCAAAAGAGATTTTTTCAATACCGAATTATATTATGTGCATCCGGAGGATATCATTTATGTGAAAGCTTTAAAGCGTAAAGCCTTAGCAAATGTGGGTCCGGCTGTTTTGGTGGTAACTTCGGTATTGTCCACCACAATTCTTGCCATTACTCTGATTACAAGATTTTAACCGCATGAATCAATTTGAAGATAAAAAGTATGTAGTAAAAGAAGATGATATTGATGTTTCATCCTTTCTGAATCATTTACGTACTAAGTATTATTATTTTATTATTTCTGTTTTCATTTGTGTAGCTGCAGCAGTTACTTATGTGAAACTTACATTACCTGTTTTTCAGGCCAAAGCATCCATATTAATTCAGGATCCAAAGTCGACCAATAAGAGCATAGAGAGTATGCTTACCGGTGAATTTCTTGGGACTACAAATAATCTAGCGACCGAGATTGGAATTATAAATTCGAACACTGTTCTTGAAAAGACCATCGATGAACTTCAACTAAAAGTAAGTTATTTTAAAACCAGTTCTTTCCCGCATAAACCGGTTTATAAGAAAGCTCCTTTTATGGTGGAGTTTAAAGAATTCCATCCTGAATTTTATAACGTTCCGTTTTATCTGAGCATCATCAACCGTCAGCAGTTTAGCATTACTTTACAAATGGACGGAAAATTAGTTACCAACTATAATTATGAGAATAATGGCACTTTTGGCCAATGGCTTTCTTCACCCTATTTCTCAATAAAACTTTTATATACCGACAGCCTAACATTTGACCCCTTAGATGTCGATTATAAGTTTATAATTCATTCAACCAATAAATTGGTTAATGATATGATGTCACGCTTAAGTGTTGAGCCTTTAGATAAAGAAGCCAACATTGCTACCATGAAATTTAAAGATAATTTACCGGTAAGAGCGAAGGATGTTTTAAATACAATTGGAAAAGTATATATCGACCTGGATGTTGAAGATAAAGCAAGAGAAGCATCTCTGACTTTGCAGTTTGTGGATGAACAAATGTCTAATGTGAGTCAGAATTTGGGCAACATTGAGGGAAATATGCAAGAATTCAAGGAGAAGAATCAAACGGTAAATTTAAGTGAAGAAGCTAAAGTATATCTCAATAAGTTAAACACTTTGGATGTTGAGCGAGTTAAATCGGATATAGAACTTAAGGGGCTTAACAATTTGTTAAGTTATATCAAAAACAACATTGATATGACACAAATGGCACCAACAGCATTGGGCATACCTGATCCAATATTGATCGAACTATTGCAAAAGTATCAGGAATTACAAACCAAGAAGAAGAGTTTGTCGTATGGTGTTAGTGAAAACACGCCATCACTAAAAATTCTTGATTCACAAATTGAAGAAGTAAAGGCTTCGTTAATTGAGAATGTAAACTCAATTCGCCAAAAATTTACTATCCAAAACGATTTACTAAGAGGACAAATTAGTAGTGCAGAGTCAAATATAAAACAAGTGCCACAAAAAGAAAGAGAATTAATTTCCATTCAAAGGCAGTTTGATGTGAATCAAAATATCTATGTATATCTGCTGCAAAAGAAGGCTGAGACCAGTATTGCAAAAGCAACAGTACTTTCCGATAACAAAGTTTTGGATCAGGCTGCTCTTGTATCGGACGAACCAATTGAACCAAACAATAAGATTATCTTATTGGCAGCTTTAGTTTTGGCTATTATTATTCCTACTATTTTGATTTTGATTCAAAGTATGTTGAGTACCAGTATTATCAATAAGGAAGATCTGAGTAGATTGACGGATTTGCCAGTCTTAGGGATGGTAAACAAATTGAAATCTACAGACAACTTAATTGTAAATCATAGTCCTAAATCAAGAACAGCTGAAGCATTCAGATCTATTAGAACCAATTTGCAATTTTATAGTTCGAGTGGTTCTACGAACAGAAATATTTTGATTACATCAAGTATTAGCGGTGAAGGAAAATCGTTCACATCGATTAATCTTTCTACCATCTATGCCATGCAAGGTTATAGAGTTTGTTTGATGGGTCTTGATTTAAGAAAACCTAAACTATACGAAGATTTTAACTTGACTAATGAAATAGGGATCAGTAACTATTTGATTGGCAATGCTACTCTCGATGACATCATACAAAAGACAAGCATCGATCGATTACACTTAATTTCCTCTGGCCCTATACCTCCCAATCCGGGTGAATTGATCAGCAAGAAAGAAATGGATACATTAATGAGTGAATTGCAAAGTCGATACGACTATGTTATCATTGATACACCACCTATCGGAATAGTTTCAGATGCTTTAGTATTGATGAAATATTCTCATGTGAATATATACATTGTTCGATCGGGAATAACGCACAAGCAAAGCATAAAGGATCTTCATCATATGGCAAAGGAGAATATTGTTCAAAATATGGGCATTATTCTTAATGGTGTTGATTTAAGAACCGCTTATGGATATGGGTCCTATCGTTATTCAGCGAATGGTGCAGGATACTACGATGAGGATGAAATAAAGCCTGGATTATTGAAACGTATTTTTACAAAAGCATAGTAGTTATTTCTACTTTACTAGATCTAAAAGCGATTCCATTTTCATACCTCTTGAACCTTTGATTAAAATCGAATACCCTTTAACCGGGTTATTTTGTAAATAATCTTTGACTTGGGTTATTTCTTCAAACACTTTAAAATTGTCCTCATAAGACGTGTTATAAAAATGAGGACCAACTAAAATAACATTTGAAATATTGGAGCTTTTAATTTGATCAACAATTTTCTGATGTTCGTCTTTGCTGGTTTCGCCTAATTCAAACATATCACCCAAAATAACTGCAGTAGGTTTTTTGAAATTCAAGGTGAGGTTTTCTATGGCAACCTGCATAGAAGATGGATTGGCATTGTAGGCATCTAAAACAATGAGATTGGATTCGGTTTCAATGATTTGAGATCTTTGATTGCTGGGTATATAATTTTCTATTGCCGAATTAATATTGTCACTAGAAATATCAAAATAAGATCCAACCGCTATTGCACAAAGTACATTAGGAGTATTATAGGTACCGGTTAATTTGGTTTGTATAGATTGCTGTAGTTTTCCTGAATGCTGATAGCACACTTTGAGGTATTGATTTGAATCACAAGCATTGCCAGAAATATCATTCTCTGGCTCCATTCCATATTGAATTCGCTTTGAGTATTCATCTGCTATGTTTCTGATTCTTTTGTCATCGCTATATATAAAGAGCGTGCCACCAACACCTTTTACAAAATCAAACAATTCACCTTTGCCTTTCTGAATGCCATCTACCGAACCAAAGCCTTCCAAATGCGCTTTTCCAATATTGGTGATTATTCCATAATCTGGCTCAGCAATACGACATAGGACATCAATTTCTCCAACATGATTCGCTCCCATTTCAATAACAGCTATTTGATGTTGTTGATTTAGTTTTAATAAAGTCAACGGAACTCCTATATGATTATTTAGGTTTCCTTCAGTAATCAAGCAATTGTATTTCGTCTTTAGTACAGCACCAATGAGTTCTTTTGTGGTGGTTTTACCATTGCTTCCGGTTAAAGCTATTATAGGAATTGTTAAGGATCTTCGATGGTGCTTAGCGAGATCTTGCATTGTGTTCAATGCACTATTGCAAACGTAAACGTTTGACGATGATTCAATTTTTGCGGTATCATCCACAACGGCTAAGGAAGCTCCTAACTCAATCGCTTTTTCAGCGTATTGATTGCCATCAAAATTCTCACCCTTCAAAGCGAAAAAAATATCTCCCTTTTTGAGTGTTCTGGTATCAGTAGAGATTGATGGATGATTTAAAAAATGACGATATAATGTATCAATAGTCATAAAAAAACCTCGATGATTATAAATTCACCGAGGTTAAATATAGAAGTTTAGTTTCTTACTTTTTCTTTTTTGTGCTGGCTCCCAATCCAACCGGACTTCCAACTCTGGTCATTGCGCAGCGGAATCCAATATCGTCTGTTGATCTTTCTTCGTCCAAATATCTTCTGGCTCCTGGTGATAACCAATACGCTCTATCTTTCCAACTTCCGCCTTTGTAAACTCTTACTTTATCATTGATTAAAGATGAATTTGAATAATCGTATACAATATAATCTTGTTCATCACCATCTAAGTAGTTGATGTTATCCGCTTTAGTATAATTTCGTCTGCCAACATTTTCTGTTTCATCTACATTACGATAAATAATTCTACCTAAGCTATCTTTTTCAGCAATCTGACCTTCTTCATCTCTTTGTTGGGTCTGATATACGTTACCTCTAAAAGCTCTGAAGTCATCATTGTCTTCTAAAGAAAGTGGACGATATACATCCATAACCCATTCATTAACATTACCAGCCATGTTATATAAACCATAATCATTTGGCCAGTAAGATAAAACTGGTCCGGGAATATCAGCATTATCGTTAAGATACCCAGCTACCCCCATGTTATCACCTCGACCTCTTTTAAAGTTGGCTAGAATCTGTCCTTTAGTTTTTTCATCAGCCGAACGAACTACGTGCCCGTTCCATGGGTACAGTCTTCGCTCCGTTACTCTTTCATATACAGTATTGCCAATATAACCTAAAGCAGCATATTCCCACTCAGCTTCGGTAGGTAGGCGGTAACGAGGCAATAAAATACCGTCTTCCATTCTTACTTTACGTGTATCGCGGTTGGGATTCATATCCATCAAAGGACTTTTTACAAGACCTTCATACTGATCAGCTAAATAAGCATCGGTATTAAAATTATCTTCGTTTACCTGATTAGGATTAACGCGTAATATTCCTTCACGGATTAAAATGTTTTCATTTACACGATCAGTTCTCCATGCGCAAAAATCATTTGCTTGTAACCAATTTACTCCAACTACTGGATACGAATGGTATGCGGGATGTCTTAAATATAGCTCAACATAAGGTTCGTTGAAGGCTAATTTACTTCTCCAAACCAATGTGTCGGGTAGAGCTTTTTTATATACTTCAGGATAATCAACACCAAAAACTCGATCTAACCAATAGAGGTATTCTAAATAATTGATGTTCGTGATTTCACTTTCATCAATATAAAAGGAAGAAACAGTAGCTCTTTTCGGAATATTATCCCAATTGTAGTTGACTTCTTGTTCGGTACGACCCATAGAGAATGTACCACCTTCCACCAATACCAAATTTGGTCCGGTTTCTTGTTCCACATAGGGAACTACCTCAAATCCACCGTTTTTTGGATCGTTGTAATTCCATCCTGTAATGGAAGATTTTTCTTTTTTACAGGCGGTTCCAAATAACAGGAATGCTGCGGCCATAAAACCTACACAGAATCTAAGATTTTTAGTTGATTTGGTCATATTAAATAGTATAGTTGGTTTGACTATAAGTTTTCAAATATACAAAACTAAAATGATGGACAACTTATTGTCCTAAATCGCTTTCTTTTTGGTTTACATTCAAATTGCATTCCGAATGAAACTTCATGTGATCCTCCGGTTGCATTGCTGAGTTGAGACACCGTTACATCGTACGAATAGCCAAATTTGTAATATCCCTTTTGGAAACCAACCAAGGCTATAAATGAATCACTATTTAGGAAATCTTCAGTGCCAAAACTTCCTCTATACCATAGACCTCCTACCAATGGGCTGTGAAGAATGTACATTCCTAAGTTTATTTGGTTGAATGGTCCTTGCTGTTGATATAAAATGTTAGGTGAAATGAAGGTTCCGTCATCTCTTGTTTGTTTGTACCTGCGACTGTAATATTTCGACTCTCCAATCGCTAACATTGCACCTCCGTGAAGGGTAATTTTCATGGGAAGTTCCGAACTGCCCTCGACAATAAAGGCTTCATCGGGTTGAGTTAAATGATGAACCGCAACACCGCCATAAAAATCGGTACTATATCCTACTATACCAGCAGAAAAATCAACAAAAGATCTTGATTCATTTGGCCTGGTTTCTTGTGTAGGATATACAAAACCATAGCGTGGATCGATCATGTCTCCAAAAGTAAGCTTATCCCAATCAATTCGTTTTTGAACATACGTAGCTTGTAATCCTGCTTGAAGAGAAAAATCTCGACTGACATTCAACTGATAGGAGTAAATCCCACTGATGTTGCTAGTGGTAATGGTCCCTTCACCTGCCTTGTCGTTTAACACAATTAATCCTAATCCTCCTGAAATGGCATCAAAATATTGATCATAAGATGCTGAGTAAGTGATATAGGTTTTTGCAAGTGCGGGCCACTGATTTCGATAATTTAGTGCAACCCTCGGGCATCGTACCGATCCGGCAAATGCAGGATTAAGATACAAAGGATTCGCATAGAACTGAGTGAATTCTGGATCCTGAGCATTGCTCTGCAATACGATTGCTGTAAATAGTATGGTCAATAGTTTTTTCATCTCCTAATCAAGGAATAATATTCAATTCCTTATACGCCCTGCTACAAATATGTTACATTTAAAGTTATCTAAAAAACACTTACAATAACAAAAAATTTAAGGCGTTAGTGAACCGAACTCCCTAAATTCATGTTATTAAATATATTTACAAAGCAAAATTAACCGTTCAATTGTTTAATATGTTGTAAATTAAGTAAAATTATTACATCTATTGGCGACATACAAACAAGAGTATTCAAGTATTATATATGTTTAGACCTTTTCTTTTAAAGCTAATTTTTCCAGTATTATTTTTTTGTGGGCTAACATTTAGTGTTTATTCCCAAAAAAATGAAAAGCTTGTAAACATTGAATGGGAGAGCAATAAAAGCCTGCAATTTACTGAAACAGAGACCCTTCAATTTCCATCTTTTGTTGGATGTGTAAATGATCCTGCCATTAGTTTTCTTCCGATATATACTTCGACATTGGAGACGAATGGTCAGAAATTAATCAACGTGAAGTTCGAAAATGAAGAGATTAAAATTTTTGATCAATATCTTTCAGAGAAACAAAGGCAAGATCTTACAAATGATTTTCAACTTGCTTTTTATAATGGATGGGAACGAAAACAAAATATTGCATCTGTTAAGTTTTTACCATTGCGTATAAATGCTCAAACAGGGCAAATAGAAAAATTAGTGTCATGCAGATTGAATTATACAATACAAACTATTGAATACAAGTCGCTGACTAATAAGTTGAGTAGTGTAAATAATTCTGTATTATCTAGTGGCTATTGGGTTAAATTAAGTGTATCGCAAGACGGGATTTACAAAATAGATGCAAATCAACTTTCGCAGTTAGGATTTGATTTATCGACTATCGATCCAAGAACCATTCAACTTTATGGAAATGGTGGCACCATGCTTCCATGGAAGAATAGCGAACCTCGTATTGATGATTTGATGGAAGTTGCGATTCAAGTGGTTGGCGAACAAGATGGAGTATTTAACGGAACGGATTACATCTTGTTCTACGGTCAATCGCCTCATCAATGGACCTATGATGTTAATTCAAATAAGTATCGGCATCAAAAACATCTTTTTACTGATAAAGCATTTTACTTTTTGACCGCTGGGCAAAATATCGGTAAAAGAATGCTAAGTCGTGCTTCTTCAACTAGCACTCCTACACATACTGTAAATTCGTTTGATGATCTTCAGTTTTTGGAAAATGATCTTGCTAACTACATTAAATCTGGAAGAGAGTGGTATGGAGAAGTTTTTGATGTAAACACAACTCAGACCTTTAATTTTAATGTTCCAAATTTAGTAAGTGGCGACAGTGCATACGTAAAAGTAGATGTGTTAGCCCGATCTTTTTCACCTAGTTCGTTTAGCATTAGCAGCAATGCTCAATCATTATTTAATCTTAGTGTGCCAATTGTAGGTTCTTGTTATACCTGTGACTATGGAGCACCTGCCAATTCATCAAAATATTTTGTACCCACAAGCAGCACAACTGTACCTATTACAATCAAATACAACCAGCCCTCTTCCATATCATATGGGTATTTAAACTATATTGAATTAGTGACCCGAAGATCACTGAATATGAACAGTGGTCAACTCTTGTATCGTGATGCCAAATCAAGTGGTGTGGGTAACCTTAGTCAATTCGATATTTCATCTACGCTACCACTTCAAATTTGGGACATTACCCAACACAATGATGTAGTGATTCAACTTCCTACACAAACATCTACACCTAACCAATACCGTATTAATACAGATTCTCTTTTAACTTTTGCTGCTTTCAATGGGACACAGTTCTTTACTGCCGCATTCGAAGAGAAAATTTTAAATCAAAATTTACATGGCCTAAGTCAAGCCGATTATATTATTGTATCGCCTTCTGTATTTAAATCACAAGCCGATCGATTGGCTGACCTTCATCGGCAACACAGTAATTTAACGGTTCATTCGATTCTGCTAAGTGATATTTATAATGAATTTTCTGGTGGAGCAAAAGATCTAACTGCCATCAGAGAGTTTGTAAGGATGTTTTATAAAAGAGCGCAAACTCCAGAAGAACTTCCAAAATATTTATTGCTCTTTGGAGATGGTTCTTACGATAATCGAGATCGCTTAAGTAATAATACTGCATTTGTACCCACATTCCAGTCGGCCAATTCCTATAGCCTGATCAATAGTTATGTAAGTGATGACTTTTTTGGATTAATGGATGATAATGAAGGAGAATACAATCCGCCAGCAGGAAATCTTGAGTATATCGACCTCGGAATAGGTCGATTCCCTGTTGCTAGTGTTGAAGAAGCTAGACAAATGGTTGACAAAGTGTATCGATATGTATTACCAGGAAATTCATCACAAGCATTAAATACTGGATTGTGTGGAACCGAAAGTGCAACCAGTTTTGGCGATTGGAGAAATAGGATAGTTTTTGTTGGTGACGATGAAGATGGAAACACCCATTTAAACCAGAGCGATCAACTAGCAAAACAAGTAGATACAACGTATAAATCATTCTTGGTGGATAAGATCTATTTCGATGCTTACCAACAGTTTTCTACTCCAGGTGGTCAACGCTATCCTGCAGTGAAAGATTTAATTAATCAAAGAGTAAGCCGAGGTTCATTATTTATGAATTATATCGGACATGGTGGAGAATTGGGATGGGCTCACGAGCGTGTGTTAGAGTTAAGTGACATCGAATCATGGAGTAACCCTTATCAAATGGCAGTTTTCCTTACTGCAACTTGTGAGTTTAGTCGCTACGATGATCCGGGAAGAGTATCGGCAGGTGAACTTACATTTTTAAAATCGGATGGAGGAGCAATTGCCTTATTAACCACAACTCGGCTGGCGTATAGTTCATCAAATTTCGGTTTGAATTTAGATTTATTTTCACATTTGTTTGAACCTGTAAATGGAGAGATGCCTCGACTATCGGATGTATTTATGAAAGCCAAGCGTGATAATGCCGGTGTAGAAAACACAAGAAACTATGCACTCTTAGGAGATCCTGCTCTTCTCCCTTCGTATCCTAAGCATAAAATAAATGTTACTAAATTCAATCAGATAGCTGTTTCAAATCAACCCGATACCATAAAGGCTTTATCAAAAGTAACGGTAAGTGGAGAGGTAAGAGATATCAATGGAAACAAGCTCACTAATTTTAATGGAATCGTTTACCCAACTGTTTTTGACAAACCATCTTTAATCGAAAGTTTGGCAAACGATCCGGGGAGTTTTAAAGTAACGTTTGAGCACAGAAAAAATGTTCTGCATAAGGGAAAGGCTACGGTTACTAACGGTGAATTCGAATTTAGTTTTATAGTTCCTAAAGATATAAACTATCAATATGGTATAGGGAAAATCAGCTTTTATGCTTTTAGTGAATCAGAAGATGCATCAGGCTTTTACGACAATTTGATTGTAGGCGGAATAAGCGACTCAACAATCAATGACAACGCGGGACCAAGGGTTAGCCTTTATTTAAATGATGAGAACTTTGTTTTTGGTGGAATCACTAATGCTTCTCCGACCATATTGGCTATTGTTGAAGATGAGAATGGAATAAACACTACAGGCAGTAGTATTGGACATGACATCACTGCTCAGTTGGATAATAATCCCGAGAAAGTATTTGTATTAAATGAATACTATGAATCTGACCTTAATTCATTTCAATCAGGAAGAGTGTCTTATCCTTTGAGCGATTTAAGTGAAGGTGTCCATACCATTAAATTTAAAATTTGGGATATTGTTAACAATAGCACAGAAGTAAGCACTGAGTTTATTGTTGCCTCAAGTGAAGAATTAGCCATTGAGCACGTACTTAACTATCCAAATCCATTTACTACTCGAACACAGTTTTTCTTTGAGCACAATCGACCTTGTGAGAATTTATTAGCACAAATTCAAATTTATACGGTTTCGGGCCGTTTAGTGAAGAGTATTCATCAAACAATACATACAGAAGGATTCAGATCAACCGATCTGGAATGGGACGGAAGAGATGATTTTGGGGACCAATTAGCAAAGGGCGTTTATCTCTATAGGCTGAAAATTAGCAGTCCGGATGGAGAAGTAGCCGAAAAACTTGAAAAATTAGTCCTTCTTAAATGATAACCATTTTTGTTTTTTATCGTTAAATTAGCAACCAATAAATAGAAACATGAAAAGATTTTTTTCGATTTGCCTGATGGTGGGATTGATAGTGGGTGAAGTAAACGGACAGGATAAATCTAATCTGTTAGGTCAGATTAACACAATTACAACCTCTGTACCGTTTTTAATTATTGGCCCTGAAGCACGTGCAGGTGGTATGGGTGATGCAGGAGTTGCATCAAGCCCTGATGCTAATAGTATTCACTGGAATCCGAGTAAACTCGCTTTTCTTAAAAAGAAAACAGGATTTGCCATTTCCTATACTCCGTGGTTGAGACAATTAGTACCGGATATTAACTTAGCTTATGTAACCGGCTATCACACTTTAAAAAATGAACAAACGGTAGGTGCTTCACTACGCTACTTTTCATTAGGTAATATCACGTTTACTGATGATAAAGGAAATGTAACTGGACAGTTTAATCCAAACGAGTTTTCATTTGATATTGCCTATGCCAGGAAACTCAGTGAAAATTTATCGGGAGGAATTGCTTTGAGATACATTTACTCTAATTTGACCGGAGGTGTTGATCTTACCGGTGGTATAAATACAAAACCCGGTCAATCGGTTTCGGCTGATCTTTCGGTGTATTATGAAAAAGAAATTGAGTTGAGCGGAAGAGATGCTGTTTTCAGTTCAGGATTGAACATCAGTAATATTGGATCGAAGATATCCTATACCGAAACGGGTAACAAAGATTTTATTCCAACAAATTTGAGATTAGGCCCAGGCTTAAAAATTAAACTAAACGAATACAATGAATTAGGTTTGGCATTGGATATCAATAAACTTCTGGTACCAACTCCGCCCATTTACAGCGACTCAGTTGATTCCAACGGAGATCAATTGATTTTGTATGGAAACAATCCTGATGTAGGTGTAGTAGAAGGAATTTTTCAATCCTTTGGCGATGCGCCTGATGGATTTTCAGAAGAATTAAAAGAATTTAATATTGCCTTTGGTGCTGAATATTGGTACGACCAACAGTTTGCTTTTAGAGCGGGTTATTTTTATGAACATGCTACAAAAGGAAACAGAAAGTATTTTACCCTAGGTGCCGGTTTGCGTTATAATGTATTCGGATTGGATTTTTCTTATTTGATTCCAACCGATCAAAGAAATCCACTTGAGAATACACTTCGATTTACACTAACTTTTGATTTTGATGCGCTTAAAGCAGAATCGAAAGAGAATAGTGCGCAATAAATAAAATGAATTTCAGAATCGGTTACGGATTCGATGTCCATCAACTCGTAGAAGATCGACCATTAATCATAGGTGGCATTCATATTCCATACTCATTGGGAGCCTTGGGTCATAGCGATGCTGATGTGTTGTTGCATGCCATTTGTGATGCATTGTTGGGGGCAGCTGCGCTAGGAGATATAGGTCAACATTTTCCGGACACTTCAAATGAGTTTAAAAATATTGACTCTAAAATACTATTGGCCAGAGTATCAGAACTTCTTCAGACGCATCAATACAAAATATCAAATATTGACGCCACTTTGATTTTAGAGAAACCTAAAATAGCTCCATATATTGATCAAATGCGGTCTACCATATCAAGCATACTTCATTTAGAAACAGATCAAATTTCTATCAAAGCAACTACCAACGAAAAGTTGGGTTATGTAGGAGCCCAACAAGGAGTGGAAGCATCGGCTGTTGCACTTATATTTAAGTAACCAATTTGTGTTATTTGTTTGCAAAGCAAACTCTTCCTCCTTTCATCAGCGATATTGAATAATTTTTTCGGAACTTTGTTCTGTAAGTGATTTATGAAGAAACTAATTATAAATCTTGAATTTGAGCAATACAACAATCTAAATGAATTAAATAATTCAGATGCTAGTTTATTCGAAGCGGCTATCCAAGCGGCTAACACCGCTTATGCACCATACAGTAAGTTTCAAGTAGGTGCTGCGGTTTTATTGGAATCGGGGGTAATCGTAAAGGGATCAAATCAAGAAAATGCAGCCTATCCAAGTGGTTTATGTGCAGAGCGAGTTGCTCTTTTTGCTGCGGGTTCTCAATATCCAGGTATTAAAGTAAAGTCAATTGCTGTAACGGTAAAAGGTTTGAACGAAACGATTTCGGAGCCTGTTAGTCCATGTGGCGATTGCCGACAAGTGATGGCTGAATTTGAACATCGTTTTAATTCTGAAATCAGATTAATCATGCCTGCTGAAAACGGTAGTATCCTTGTCTGCCGGAATGTAAGATCTCTTCTTCCATTTATGTTTAACTCTGATCATTTGAAGGAAAACTAATCTTAATTGTATTCCTTAACTTTACATCAATTTACTGAATAATAATAATGGCTAAAATAAAATATACTAAAGAGCAATATTTAAGTTGGTACGAACAAATGCTATTAATGAGGCGATTTGAAGAACGGTCGGGTCAACTCTATGGCATGCAAAAAATAAAAGGATTTTGTCATCTATATATTGGTCAGGAAGCTGTGGTTGCGGGTGCAATCAGTGCTCTTAAAAAAGAAGATGCAATGATTACCGCTTATCGCGATCATGCCCATGCATTGGGCAAAGGTGTAAGTGCGCGAGAGGTAATGGCCGAATTATACGGAAAGATTACGGGTTGTTCCAAAGGTAAAGGTGGAAGTATGCACATGTTTTCTGCAGAACATCATTTTTATGGTGGCCACGGAATTGTAGGCGGACAAATTCCTTTGGGAGCCGGTATTGCATTTGCTGAAAAATATTTGAATTCAGGGAATATTTGTGTTTGCTATATGGGTGATGGTGCAGTCAGACAGGGTGCATTTCATGAAGCATTTAATATGGCCATGCTGTGGAAACTACCGGTAATGTACATTATAGAAAATAATGCGTATGCTATGGGAACTTCAGTAAAACGAACCAGCAATGTTACAGAACTTTATAAGCTTGGCTTGTCTTATGATATGCCTTCTGAACCTGTAGATGGAATGGATGTTGAAGTGGTGCATGAAGCAATGCTAAAAGCAGCTAAGCATGTGCGAAGCGGGAAAGGTCCCTATCTGCTAGAGATGGTTACGTATAGATACAAAGGACATTCAATGAGTGATCCGGCAAAATATAGAACCAAAGAAGAAGTAGAATCTTATAAAGATAGAGATCCCTTGAATGTGGTTCGAAATACTATCTTAAAAAATAAACTGGCTAGTGAAGCCGACATAAAAAAGATTGATCAAAAAATAGCGGAAGAAGTTGAAGACGCAGTAAAATTTGCTGAAGAATCTCCATACCCGGATCCTTCTGAATTGTTTCAAGATGTTTATGTTCAACAAGATTATCCATACATAACCGATTAAATAATTTACCATGGCTGAAATAGTACGAATGCCTAAAATGAGCGATACCATGACCGAAGGGGTGGTGGCAAAATGGCATAAGAAAGTAGGAGAAAAAGTAAACAGTGGAGATTTGGTTGCCGAAATTGAAACCGATAAAGCAACAATGGAATATGAATCGTATCAAGAAGGAGTTTTACTTTACCAAGGAGTAAAAGAAGGCAGTGCAGTTGAAGTTAATGCGGTTTTGGCAATACTTGGAGAGAAAGGAGAAGATTATAAAGAACTGTTGGATCAAGAGAAAAGTAATCAGCAAAAGGAAGCTCCAAAAGCAGAGCAAGAATCTACACCGAAAGAAGAAGTAAAGAAAGTTGAGGTGAAAGAATCAGTTTCAAAGAAAGAAGAAAAAGCGGTTGAAAGAAAGGTGGAAAAAGTTTCAAGCGTAACGAATGGTGCAGTTTCTGATTCTCGTTTGAAAGCTAGTCCACTAGCCCGTAAAATGGCATCGGAAAAAGGAATTGACCTTGCAAAATTATTAGGCTCTGGAGCGGATGGAAGAATAGTAAAAAGAGACCTGGATTGGTATAAGCCAGGAAACTTTGCTGCCGGTCAATCCATATCAGGAGTTACCGAAGAGAGTTACTCTGAACTGAGTGTTTCGCAAATGCGTAAAACTATTGCCAGAAGATTGGGTGAAAGTAAATTCACAGCTCCTCATTTTTATTTAACCATGCAAATCAACATGGATAAAGTGGTCGAGGCTCGCGAAGTGATAAATGCTTTAATTGATGTTAAAGTATCTTTTAACGATTTTGTAATTAAAGCCTGTGCATCCTCTTTGCGCCAACACTTGGTGATCAACTCATCTTGGCAAGGCGATATGATTCGAACCAATAACCACATTCATATCGGAGTGGCTGTAGGGATGGATGAGGGATTACTAGTGCCGGTAGTGCGATTTGCAGATAGTAAAACGCTTTCTCAAATTTCTAGTGAAGTAAGAGAACTGGCTTCAAAGGCAAAGAATAAAAAACTACAACCATCTGATTGGGAAGGCAATACCTTTAGTATCTCTAATTTGGGGATGTTCAATATAGATGAATTCACAGCAATAATAAATCCACCTGATGCATGCATATTGGCTGTGGGTGCTATACAGCAAGTGCCAATTGTTAAAAATGGTCAGCTTCAAGCAGGGAACATTATGAAAGTAACCCTGTCTTGCGATCACCGAGTAGTTGATGGGGTGAGTGGAAGCAAGTTTTTAAATACACTTAAGAATTTACTAGAGAATCCTATAGTTTTATTAGGAGAAGGAAATATTTAATCAAGCAAATTGTTTAATAATCTTTTCCGCTAATACGGTAGCTATTTTTCGGTTCGACTCATGTGTCCAGCCTGCAATATGTGGGGTTAAGAGAACTTGAGGAAAGGTAAGAAGCTCTTTGAATGTTGGATCATCTTTGAAAGTATTGTTCCCTTCAAATTGTAGCTCCTCAAATTCAATAACATCTAAACAAGCCTTAGTGACTTTGCCGTTCTTCAATGATGCTATCAAATCTTTTGTATTCACTATTGACCCACGTGACGTATTGATTAGAATAATATTTTTAGAACAACTCTCAAAAAATGTCTTATCAATCATATATTTGGTCTCAGCATTTAGGGGGACATGTAAGCTTACGATATCTGCCTTCTCTTTTATCTCTTCAATAGAACTTTTTTTAGTCTCAGAATAAGAATCATTATTCCATTCCAAGTATTTATCATATACCAATTGTGTTACTCCAAAAGCGTTAAGCCGTGTGCTAAAAGCTTTGCCGGTATTTCCAAAACCAATAATCCCAAGCGTTTTGCCTTCAAGTTCAGTGCCTCTGTTTTTCAGCCGATCCCATTCACCGTTCAAAATCTGTTGATTGGAATGGCAAATATTGTTTAAAGTACTGAGCAACATTCCTAAGGCATGTTCTGCCACAGAAGTGCAATTTCCTTCCGGAGAGTTAATCACAGTAATTCCTTTTTGGTTACAATAATCAACATCAATATTTTCTATTCCAGATCCAGCACGTGCAACAAACTTTAAATGAGGAGATCTATCAATGATAGATTTATTTATTTGCATTCGACTTCTGAGAACAAGCCCTTCAGCAAATTTCAATTGTTCAATCAACTCATCTTCACTACTCTTTGTTGCATCAATAATATTGAAACCGCTTGCTTGCATCATTTGTAAAAAGTCAGAATGCAAAGAATCAATTTGAAGAATCTCCATTAGAGTAAGGTTCCTGTAAGAAATAAAGTTGCAACTGTAAAGTATATCAGCAGACCGGTTACATCTACCAGAGTAGCGACAAAGGGAGCGGAAGAGGTGGCAGGGTCTGCCCCAAGTCTTTTGAGTAGGAGCGGAAGCATTGAACCAACAATAGTTCCCCACATGACAACTCCGAGAACACTGAATCCAATAGTGAAGGCAAGCCCTAACCAATAACCATCGTATAACCCAAAAATAGAAGACCATAGTGCAACACGAAAGAACCCAACGATTCCGATGATGGTTCCAAGCAGCAAACCAGAAAGAATTTCTTTTCGCATAATGCGCCACCAATCATTGATGTGAACTTCACCTAATGCCATAGCACGGATAAGCAGTGTAGCCGCTTGAGAGCCTGAATTACCTCCGCTCGAAACAATTAATGGAACAAAAAGTGCTAGTACCACTGCGCGAGAAAGTTCATCTTCGAAATACGCCATGGCAGAAGCGGTGAGCAACTCGCCCAGGAATAAAATAATAAGCCAAACAGCTCTTTTACGAACCATTAAGTGAACAGGAGTATCAATATAGGCGTCCTCCAAGGCTTCAACTGCACCAATTTTCTGAATATCTTCTGTGTCTTCTTCTTCGGCAAGTTGTAATACGTCATCGGCAGTAACAATACCTAACAGAATGTTATTAGAATCTACCACGGGTAATACCAAATAGTCATCACGTTTAAATACTTCAATGGCACTGGTTTCATCTTCCATCACAGAAAGAGCTTCAAACTGTTCGTCCATTAATTCATGAACTTGTACATCAAAGTCGGCTAACATGATTTTCTTCAGAGCAATGTCGTCAAGCAACTTTCCTTGATTGTTCACCACAAAAATGAAATCGATCGACTCCGTTTCTTCGGCATGTTCACGCAAGTATTCGAAAACTTGCGCAACGGTCCAATTTTCATTAACCGCAATATAATCTGGAGTCATCAAACGCCCGATACTGTTCTCGGGATAGCCGAGTAGTGAAAGCGCTACTGCTCTTTCTTTTATGGTAAGCAGTTTTAAGATCTTATTAATTATATCTCCAGGAAGTTCTTCCAACATGGCCGTTCTTTTATCAGGCGACATGTCGTTAAGAATCAATTGCAGTTGTCGATTGGGTAGTAAGTTGATGAGCTTTTCTTGATAATCAATTTCTAATTCTTGAAAAGTCTCATACGCATTTTCTCTGTCGAGACATCTGAAAAACAAAATAAGATATTGAGGATGCTCTTCAATTTGGTAAACAATATCAATCAGTTCTGACGGAAGATATTTGTTCAATTCCTCCATCAGATAGGGCTGTTCGCCTTTTGCTAAAGCAGCAATAATTTGTTCTATGTCAACTAATGCTTCTTCCATCACTTGAAATGCGGATCAAAGATACTAGAAATAACAGCTTATTATTTACCTGTTTTCAAATAAGAAACACAGCTCAATAAATTCAGTAAAATGCAATTGCTCAGCGCGCTTATTTTCATTTTCAAATGAGCTGATATTTTTTTCAACCATCAATTGTTTTAGCGCATTTCTCAATGTTTTTCTTCTCTGATTGAAAGCCATCTTTATTAGTCGGAGGTAGAGCGTTTCATCACAAGGCAGTTCATAGTTTTCTTTGCGAACTGCTTTTATAACACCTGAGTTGACTTTAGGTGGAGGTTGAAATGAACCCGGTTCAACTGTAAATAGATAGGAGCATTCATAGAATGTTTGAAGATAAACGCTAAGTATTCCGTACTCTTTGTTGCAAGGGGCGGAACACAATCTTTTGGCTACTTCTTTTTGAAACATTCCGACTAAAAGTGCAACTTGATTTCGATTGTATATGGTTTGAAATATGATTTGAGTAGAAATGTTGTATGGAAAATTTCCTATAATAGCTGTAGGCACTTGAATCAGATTCTCAGCAGCCAACTTTAAAAAATCACCTTCAATAATTTCCAGCTTGTTCTGATAATTTTCTTTTAGAAATGCTATGCTTTCTCGGTCGAGTTCTACAACTTTTAGAGCGTTATTTAGGTGTATCAAATACTTCGTCAATACACCCATACCCGGTCCAATTTCAATTATGGATAACCGCTTAAGTTCGGGTTGTAGCGCTTCAACAATCTGATGCGCTATGGATTCGTTTTTTAAAAAATGTTGGCCAAATGATTTCTTAGCCCTTACCGATTTCATCGTGTATTTAAATTGAATCCATTTCTGTTTCGGCAAGTAGTTCCAAAACAGATCGAAATGCCACAAATCTGTTCTTATATCTTTCGGTATGTTCTGCTTGCAAAGCCGGTGCAAATGTTTCCTGATAACTTCTTAGCATTTCATTTGACTTGCATGTATATTGAATGCTATACGTGTGGCCGTTTTGTTCCTCTTCGGAAACTACTTTAAACATTGAGTTCTTTATAAACATTCCTGTACGCATAACATCCGGAATGTGATGTTTTTGCATCCATTCCAGCCAATCGTGATGAATGGATTCATCAATGTTTATGGTTACATTATAAACTATCATTCGTTTGCTTATTAGACAAACAAGATACTAAAAAATGGATAGTAAATAGATTTAGATTTTATCTCCGCGAAGGATACGGAATCTTTTACGGGCTTCAATTACATAAAGACTACCCGGATAATCTGTCAGAAGCTTTTCAAATAATCTTTGTGCTTCATCTTTATTGTTTAACTTGGTTTCAGATAAGTCTGCTAATTCAAATAAAGCATCATCGGCCAAAATATCTTTAGGGTATTCATCCACTATTTTTTTCAGCAGGTCTGCAGCTTTCGTGTACTGTTGCTGCTTTTTAAGAATTTGACTTTTCTTATACCAAGCCTCATCACTTAATGCATGCCCCGGGAATTCTTCAATTAAGGAATCAAGAGTAGATAAGGCAATATCAAACTGATTTCGATAAGCTAAAAGGTCGGCACGAGAAAACATGATCAAAGCATCGCTTGTTGTTTCATCGTAATTGTTGTCAAGGATTAAAAGTGAAAGCGACATGGCATCGTTTGAGATCAATTGCGAAGTAGCTGCTTTTAATACATCCAATTGTGCTTTGGCCCAATCAAATTCACCCATATAGTAAGAAAGTCTTGCGTTACGGTATTTGGCTTCGCGTCCCAGTGCATCGTTTTTAAAATCTTTATCCACTTGTCCATAAAGCAGTGCGGCTTCCCATACTTCATTTGTAAAAACATAAATGTCGCCCAATTCCAACTTACATTCAGCAATAAAAGAAGGGCGTAGATTGCGCATCTCAACTAATTTATTGAGATAATAAACGGCCGAATCCGGTTGGTTAATATAGAAGGCTTTGAAATGTGCAAAGTCGGCAATCAAAGTAGCCGTGCTTGCATTAGTGCCCATATCTTCAATCGCCATCAAATAATCTCTTTGAAGTCTCTCTATATCTTGTGCAGTATATATGTTTGAACTTGTAATGCGCTTTTGCATCGAATTCAATAAACTGATTCGTGCTGTTGCATATAGAGGTCTTTCTTTACCCAATTGCAATACATAATCAAAGCACTCTTCTGCGGTAGAATAATTGTAATTGCTTAAGCATAAATTTCCCAGCGCAATAAGTCTGTTGCCGTTTTCACTCAAGCGTTTATCCAATGCTTTGGCCTGAATGAGGGCGGAGTCAAAATCCTTTTGTTGTACGAAAAGCCAATAGAGCAATTCATTGTAGGTGGTATGAGGTTGGCTGTTTTTTTGAATACGCTTCAACAATTCTACTCTCAATTGATCAGCAAATGTTTCGGACAAATCGTAAGCAATTTTCGATTGCAACACGGTTTGTACATTAGGTATATAGGATGGACTTATCAAAACCAAATCCAGATATTCGTTAATCATAGCCGATGTTTCACCAGCCATATTGAACGCCTCGGCCAATTCAAAATTGAATGGATAACTTCCATTCAAAATTTTTCGACCGCTCTGATATACTTGAATTGCTCGTTTATAATCCTGTAGCGCGATAAATTTTGCTCCAACATTTAATGTTTGTTGCAGATCGGGTGTGAGTGATTTTATAATTTTATCGTAATGATCTTGAGCCGAACTAATATCTCCTTTAGCTTCATATACTTTCCCTAAATCGATATAGATCTCAAGATTCTTTTGATTTTTTTTATAGTGCTTTTTTACAAGTTTTTCGGCTTCATTATAATCGGGGACTAAAAGCAACGTTTTAAGGTATGAATCATAGGTGCTAAAGGGATCAAACTGATAATGCTTTTCATAATAAATTGCAGCTTTATCGTATTCACCGGTAGAGTAATATTGATTGGCCAATTCAAGATTGGTCTGACCCTGGCCGAAGGATTGCAATGAAGCCAAGAAGAGAAATACAATAAAACTAATTTTAAACTGCATATATATTGATACGAAACTGAGGTCAGTTTGTTGTAATTAGCAATAAAAAAATCAGGATATCAAACTAAAGCCAGTATATGGCACTAAAACCTCGGGTATTTCAATTCCATCAGGGGTTTGATTGTTCTCTAAAAGTGCTGCTACTATGCGGGGCAGTGCTAATGCGGATCCGTTTAACGTATGTGCCAACTGTGTTTTGTTATTTTCATCTTTGAAACGGAGTTTCAAACGGTTGGCTTGAAAACTTTCGAAATTGGATACTGAACTTACTTCCAGCCATCTTTTCTGGGCAATTGAATATACTTCCATATCATACGTTAAGGCAGAGGCAAAGCTCATATCTCCACCACAAAGCTTTAAAATGCGATAGTGCAGACCCAACTGTTCCAATAATCCTGAAACATAGCTTCTCATTTCTTCCAAAGTCTGATATGATTTTTCAGGACTTTGAATTTGAACAATTTCAACTTTGTCGAATTGATGCAATCGGTTTAGTCCTCTGACATCTTTGCCGTAAGAACCCGCTTCTCTTCTGAAACACGGAGTATAAGCCGTCAATTTTTGAGGGAGATCATTTTGATTTAAAATTACATCTCTATAAATATTGGTTACAGGTACTTCAGCGGTTGGTGCCAGGAAAAGATTGTCCAATACGACATGATACATTTGACCTTCTTTGTCGGGAAGCTGACCGGTTCCAAAAGCAGAATCTTCATTGACTAAAACCGGAGGTTCAATTTCAAGATAGCCTTGCTCAGTAGCTTGGTCCAGAAAAAAATTAATGAGAGCTCTTTGAAGTTTGGCTCCTTTTCCTTTATACACCGGGAAACCGGCTCCGGTGATTTTAACACCAAGCTCAAAGTCAATCAGATCGTATTGCTTGGTCAATTCCCAATGCGGTAAAGCATCAGCATGCAATTTTTTAATATCACTTTTGGTTTCAAACACCACTTCATTGTCTTCGGCAGTTCTTCCCTTCGGAACCTGATCGGAAGGTAAGTTGGGTAAGGTGATGAGCAATACATTGATCTCCGTTTCCAATGCATCCAATTCATCACTAAGTTTTTTTGTGGTTTCTTTTAAAGCAAGACTTTTATTTTTTAGTTCGTCAGCATCATCTTTTTTTCCTGCTTTATAGAGCTCGCCAATTTCTTTAGCTATATTATTTTGGCTGGATTGTAAAGATTCTGTTTCTTGTTGAACTTGTCTCTTTTTTACATCCAGTTCCAGAATTTTTTGAATGATTTCACGTGCATCTATGTTTTTAATGGATAATCGATCGATTACTTTTTCCGATTCGTTTCGTATGGTTTGAATTTGGATCATATGCGTGTTACAAAATGCAAATGCAAAAGTAATAATAAGCAGTCTTTTTATTGAATAATCTTTGTTCCAATGAATTCATTTATATTTATTTGGATTTAAAAGGAATTTGAAATGAGTTTGATCAATGCGATACTTTTTTGTTCATCAGCTTCTGTTGATGACACTAAAGAAACAATATTGGACGATAATATAAGGCATGCCTTAGATGCAGATGCTACTACGTTTATATTAAATGATGCCTACAGAAAACAAGATTTAAGTAGTAAGTTTCCCGAATTACAGCGATTGAAAAGCACATCGATTGATGCAGCTATAGTTGAATTAAAGAGTTCTGGGTATAAAAGAATTGCCATTGTCAATCCTCATGTGAAAGTTGGTATGCAGGAGTTGAATCAGGGATTGTGGTCACTAAAGTTGCTTGATTTTGCAATCGGTATTCAGAAAGATGGAAGTGCCTATCTCATATCCATGAGAGATGAGAGTTCTTTACTTTTAGGGGAGATATTTTGGGAGAAGAAAGAATTTGTACATGCTACGATCAAAGAAATTGGTAAATTGAAATTATCTTTATATAAATTAAACCCACTGGAGAAATGAAAATAGAGGCAAGCACTTTGAAGTTTTTAAGCGACCTTAAAAAAAACAATACCCGAGAATGGTTTGAAAAGAATAAAGATCGATATCTGGATGCAAAAAAAAATGTAGAGGGATTTGCCGATCATCTTATTCAGCTTATGAGCAAAAAAGATGATCGACTAAAACAATTGAAAGCAAAGGATTGTATGTTTCGAATTCATAGAGATGTTCGTTTTTCAAAAAACAAATCTCCATACAAGACAAGTTTTGGAATTGTAGTCGGAAAGAACGGAAGAAAAACTACTGAGGCTGGTTTTTATTTGCATATAGAGCCGGGCAAAGGAATGATTGCCGGTGGGATATGGATGCCGGAACCAAAAACATTATATAAAATAAGACAAGAGATAGAATATAATCATAAAGCATTTCTAAAAATTTTGAAGGAGAAGAAATTTGTGGCGCGATTTAAAAAGATGGATGAAGAAAAGCTAAAAAGACCACCAAAAGGATTTGATGCAGAGCACGAAGCAATTGAACTGATTAAACATACCAGCTTTGTGGTTACTTGCAAGGTAAGCGATACGCAGTTGCTGGCAAAAAATCTAGATGCACAATGTGTAAAAGTTAAAAGCGACATGAATTCATTTTGCAACTTTTTATCATCAGCATTGCATTAAGAAATGTATTGAACAAAATAATTGCATAAAAACATACTGAGCCTTTAAATGTTCGTCTTAAAAAAAGGTAGTTTTGTAACATGAAAAGTGTGTATGCTTTGAAAATAAGGGGGAAAGCGAAAATTCCTGATTATGTTCAGCTCAGAGATGAGCATTTTACACTATTGGCTTACTTTAGATTAGATCGCCCTGAAAAGGCCATCTCAAAATGTGGCTTAGTGGAATATGAGAACGTGGTTTTAAGTGCATTGGATGAAATGCCATTCGGAAAAATTACAGAAATAAAATTATCTTAATCAAATGATGATGGACGTTACCATAGAATTAGGCGAGGTTAGTATTTTTCAACAAAAGAATCTGATCTTAAACAAAGTTTCATTGAGAATTGAGAGAGGTGAGTTTGTTTATTTGATTGGGAAAACGGGCAGTGGAAAAAGCAGTCTTCTTCGTTTATTGTATGGCGATATAAAACCTACACAAGGCACTGCCATGGTGGCGGGATTTGATTTGTTGAAATTAAAAAGAAGCCAAATACCTAAACTCAGAAGAAAACTTGGGATTGTATTTCAGGATTTTCAGTTGCTTACCGACCGAAATGCTAAAGATAACCTGTCATTCGTTTTAAGAGCAACCGGTTGGAAAGATCAGAAAGAAATTGATAATCGTATAAGTGATGTGTTAGCAAAAGTAGGGTTACCTACTAAAGGTTTTAAAATGCCACATGAACTTTCGGGGGGAGAACAACAAAGATTAGCTGTAGCTCGTGCTCTTTTGAATGATCCTGAGATCATTTTGGCAGATGAACCTACCGGAAATTTGGATCCTCAAACTTCAATGGAAATTATGAACCTTTTGATTGAAATCAGTAAAACCGGAAGATCAGTTCTGATGGCCACACACAACTATAATTTGATTGAGAAATTTCCGAATCGTATTGTTAAGTGTGAGTTGGGTAAGGTAAGCGATCAGGATTTATTACTGCATCAGGAAGCATAGATTTTCTTTAGCAACACCTCACCATTTTTATCATTACTATACAGCTCTGAGAGCAATATTTTTCTCTTTCGGATATGATGATCTTTAAACGGAGTCTTCAATAACTTATCTGTGAGTTTGATCATGGATTCTGTACTTGTTGAAATAAAGCATGTTTCTTCCAATCCGCTTCCGCGCACCATTGGTTCAGTGGTTATCACAAATCGTCCCCGATGAAGAGCGTTCAATAATTTTAATTTTATTCCCGAGCCGTAATTTCCGGGTAGTACATGGATGTGAGCATGACTGATCAATTCAAGCATTTCTTGATGATCAGGATTTGCAATCAATTTGGTATTAACGGATTTGCTTACCGCCTTTTTTAAATAAGTACTTGGCTTTTTCCCTGCAATGATCAGCGGAACTTTTATTTTGGGAGCATATTCATTAATCAGGTATAAAGCGGATTCAAGATTTTCGGCCACATTTAAATTTCCATGATACAACACATAAGATCCGGTACCAATTTTACTCTCTACCTCATTAAAAGAATGAAAAGCAGGTAATAAGAATGACTTACCGAATCGAGCGTTGTAATAATCAGTTTCATCTTGTGAAATACAAGCAATACTACTTGCATGTTGAAGTACCGATTCGTGTTGCTCCAGTTTGCCTGCTTCGTTCATGAAATAGTATTTTTTGAACAAATCTTTTTCGGCTTTTCCAAGATTTTGATAATACACATGCTCAATATTATGTGAGCGAACAATTTTTATACGATTCGATAAATGCGGATGATTTATATGACCGGTACAATGTAATCCTTCAAATAGAATTGGAAACTGATCTCTACAAAGATTTTCCAATAAGACATTATTCATTCTTGAAACGACAATATAGGGCAAATGATGAAACATAAGTTGCTTGTTCACATTTCGTTTATAGTAATACACCTTGTCGCAATAGAGATCTAATTCTTTTGATCTTGAACGGTTGTACTCAAAGCTATGCAATATTATTTTGACACCTTTTGAATGAAGCGAACGTATTTTAAAAAAAACATCTATCACTCCACCATAATCTGGCGGGAAAGGAATATCAAACGATACGATATGCAATGATTTATCCTTTTGCATATTCGATGGCTTTAATTAATTGATTCTTTTCATTTTCCCAATGCAATTCATTGGCGGCAATTTCCAACTGTCTTTTATAATGTTTCAAACGTTCCGTATCAGTCAACATTTCATTCATACATTCAGCGATGCTCTCTGGAGTAACTTTGTTGCAAATTTTTCCGATTTGGTATTCATTTACGATTGATGCTACTTCTTTTAAATTGCTTACCAAAACTGGAACACGAGCTTGTATGTAATCAAAAAGTTTATTTGGCAAACTGAAACGGTAATTTATATTTGTGTCTTTGTCTAAACTCAGTGCTATGCTCGCTTGCATGGTATATTGCATCATTTCTTGATAGGGCATTCGTGGTAAGAAAACAACACGTTTCGTCAAGTGATTAACTTCACAAAGATGTTTTAATTGATCAATTACATCTCCCCCGCCAATGATTAGCAACGTTGCATTGTTTACTAATTTCATTGCCATTACAGCTTCTTCAGCACCTCGATCAATATTAATTCCTGATCCTTGCAAAATAATCATATTCGTGTGGGGCGAAATCAATTGTGCAACTTCTTTACTTTTATCCGAATGGGAAATTGAATGCAATTTTAGAGGAACATTTCTGACCACAAATGTTTTTATCCGATATTGATTAGAGTATAGATTTGCGATGGACTGATTTACCGTTATCAAGGATGTGATTCTTTTAAGCAAAAATTTTTCAAGCCGTTTCCATATCTTTTGAATGGCAGGCCTGTTGGTTAATTCAGGTACTTCAGTAAAGTACTCATGACTATCATAAACCAATGATATATTTCTTATATTCTTCGTGACAAAACATGGAGCTAGGGTATCAAGGTCGTTAGAAAACAACAAGTCTGATTTAGTAAAAAGCAAATAAAAAAAAAGTCGTATATTAAAATGAATATAAAACATGGGTCCTTTTTCAAACAACAATTTAAAACGTATGCAATGGTATGGCCGCTCACTCATTTTGGCACTTGAATTCAATCTTCTACCGACCAGAGTTACTTCATATCCCAGTTCTTGTAGTAACATACAAGTTCTATGAACCCTTTGATCGGTATTTAAATCATTTATAACCGTTACAATTGCTTTCACAAAAAAAATTTCAGAGCAGAAATGTATACAATTTGAAATTGCCCTGCATGTGATTTTACAAAAAAAGTATATTAGCAATCTAATTAAAGAAATATATAAAGCATGGAAATAGTATTGATCGCCATATTCGTTTTCGGGTATTTGGGAATCATTTTTGAACACAATATTCATATTGATAAAGCGGCTTCTGCTTTATTCATAGGAATGCTTGGCTGGACAGCATTTATGATGTTTGGTGAAGGAATGGTAAGCAATCTTAGTACCTATACTGATT
>DAOQTX010000004.1:0-76641 GCA_035340715.1 Bacteroidia bacterium
AAATCCATCACTTGTTATGACTGCATGATACATGCCATTGCTCAAAAAACTCAAAACTAAACGTTGTTGCTTAACACATTAAGACAATTACTCGAAAGAAATGCAGCAAGCCCACAAACACCCACAGGTTATACAGGTACGATTCTGTTATCATTTATCCCCTCTTATGCTTTAAGCATATGAATCCAATCATTGACAATTATTCAAACGCAGGATTAGTTGTTAGAGCAAAATGATTATATTAGATGTATGAAAAAGATTTATAGCATTCTGATATGCCTGTTGATTTTATCTTCATGCAAAAAAGAAGAGCAAAAGAATCCATCCAATAACCATCCGGTCAACACCTATAGTTTAGTGCTTAACATGAATCATTTTTTTGGGAATGATCCTTTGCAATTAAACGCTGCTCCATATATAAATGCACATAATGATACCCTTACTGTTTCTGTTTTTAGATATTATCTGAGTAATTTCTATTTACAAAAATCGGATAACAGCTGGAAGAAAATGCCGGATCAATATGTATTGCTGGATCAATCGGATCCTGACAGCAAAATATTTTCTTTGGATGCCGTTCCCGAAGGATCGTATAAAGCCTTGCGTTTTATGTTAGGTGTAGATAGTTTACGAAATGTAAGTGGCGCACAAAATGGTGCACTTGACCCTGCGAATAATATGTTTTGGGATTGGAATTCAGGATACATTTTCATTAAGCTTGAAGGATTGAGCAATCAATCGCCTGTAGGAAATTATTTATACCATTTGGGTGGCTTTAGTGGTAATAATAATATTATAAAGTACATGGATATTCCATTTGGACAAACGCTGAATGTCAATGCATCTGCATCTGCTCAATTGTTTTTGCATGCCGATGTGGCTGAAATTTTTAAAAATCCATCTCCAATCGACCTTTCACTTATTCATCATGTAACAGGAGGAAACGATATGAAAACACTGGCCAACAATTATATGGATATGTTTGTACTGGATAGTATAAAAAACTAATGATCTTTCTTCTCAAGGCTATTAAAGAAACACTATGGGATTAAAACTTTCATATTCCCTTTATGATCTATCATTCAAACATCCGTTTAGAATTGCCCATGTAACGCGCAGCCATACTCCATCTGTATTTATAAAACTTGAATATGAAAATCACTGTGGATATGGTGAAGCTACCTTACCGCCTTATGTTGAAGAGGGTAGGGAAAGCGTTGTGTTGTTTTTAAATAAGTTGGTATTACCCAAACAAATTGACCTGAGTCATCCCTTCTCTTTTCTATTATACTTACATTCTATTGAAGGAAACTATTTTGCAAAAGCAGCTATTGACATGGCCTTTCATGATTTATGGGGAAAGTTAATGGATCGACCGGTTTATGAATTGTTCGACCTCGATCAAAACAATACACCACTATGCACATATACTTTAGGAATGGGCAATGAATCGGAACTGATTGAAAAACTGAATGATGCCGACAAATTTGATGTAATAAAAGTTAAACTGGGCGGAACGAATGATAGAGAGATGATTGCATGCATTCAAAAGCACAGCAACAAATCTATTTGTGTTGATGTGAATCAGGGTTGGAAAGATAAAGAACAAGCTATAGAAATGATGGAGTGGTTGGCACTGAAAAAAATTCTGTTTGTAGAGCAGCCATTGCCAAAAGAAAACTGGGAAGATATGATATGGCTTAAAGAAAGAAGTGCTTTACCGCTGTATGCTGATGAAAGTGTACAGGGCATGAGCGACTTGAAGAAATGCTCTAAAGTATTTGATGGTGTAAATATAAAATTAATGAAATGCGGAGGCTTATTTAAAGCAAAGCAGATGATTGAATTTGCCAATCAGAATAAACTTTCCGTATTGATGGGTTGTATGTCTGAAAGCAGTTGTGGCGTTAGCGCAGCAGCTCAACTTACGCCCTTATGTCAGTGGGCTGATTTAGATGGACCTTTACTGATTAATAACGACCCATTTCAAGGCATTGAGTACGGTGAGAAAGGAAAAATAAAACTTAAAGCAGAAAATGGAATTGGAGTGAGGATTAAAGACAAAGGAATGTTTAACTAAGCAAAAGTTGAAGCATATGTACATCGTGGTATCGCCCAAACTTTTTTCCAACCTCTTTTAAGGTTCCTACTCTACTAAAGCCGGCTTGTGTATGAATATGAATGCTGGCATCGTTTCCTTCTGTAATTCGGGCCAATAGGCAATGCAGTCCATTTTGTTTAGCGCGCATGATCAAGTCTTCCAACATCAATTTTCCTAAACCCTTAGCTCTGTGCTCATGATGTATATAAATCGAAACTTCTGCAGTACTGTCATACGCACATCGATCGCTCCATTTAGAAAGTGAAGCCCAACCCATAATGGTGTTTTCTTGTTCGTAAACGCTAACCGGAAATTGTTCCGAATGATTGTTGAACCACAGCTCTTGCTGTTCGACTGACTTTACATCTGTATCGAATGTGGCATTGCTATTCAATATAGATTCGTTATAAATTTCCGTGATGGATTTTAGATCTGTCGTTTTGGCCAATCGAATCATAAAGAATAATTGAAATCAAAAATAAACTATTGTACTGCAACAACTAAATTCCCAATACCTCACAAGCCTTTTCTGCAGCAATTTGTTCTGCCTTTTTCTTGCTAAAATCCTTTCCCTCTGCTATTAATTTATCATCAAGCAATAATGTAACATGAAACAATTTGTCAGAATCTGTTTCATCTGAACAATCAAACTGAATCTGTGCTTTTTCGCGCTGTGCCCAATTCAATATTTTACTTTTAAAGTTAAGTTCTGTCTTTTCCAGCTCATCGAAATCTACATATAAATGTATGATTCGTTTTTGCACAAATTTTGAAGCCATTGCAAAGCCTTTGTCTTTGTATACAGCCCCTATCAATGCCTCCAACGCGTCACCATAAACCGAACGACTCATAGGTTCGCCATTGCTTTGTTGCATCATCTGATCGATTCCAATTTTCATAGCAATCAATTTTAAATGATCGCGACTGACGATTCGTGCTCTCATTTCAGTTAGAAAACCTTCATCACGATATGGAAATTTTTTAAAGAGCTCGTCCGCAACTACAGCTCCGAGTATGGCATCACCCAAATACTCCAATCGCTCGTTGCTCATTCGAAATCCGTTTTCGTGTTCAATGGCATTGGCACGGTGTACAAAAGCAAGCTTGTATAAGGAAACTTTGCCCGGAGTAAACCCAATTACATTTTTGAGTTTACGAATGAAGTCTTTGTCGTTAGAAAATAAGTGTTTGAGCTGTGTAATTGAAACCAAAAGCAAGGCTTAAATTTTCTTAAAGATAACAGAAGCATTGTGTCCGCCAAAACCAAAAGTATTGCTCAATGCAGCATTCACCACTCTTTTTTGTGCTTTGTTAAACGTAAAATTAAGTCGCTTATCAAAGGCAGGATCATCATTAAAATGGTTGATGGTAGGAGAAACGATATCCTCTTTTACCGACATGATGCAGGCAATTGATTCAATGGCTCCAGCAGCACCCAACAAATGTCCGGTCATTGACTTAGAGGAACTAATATTAAGGTTATATGCGTGTTCACCAAATACTTGTTCAATGGCTTTGGTCTCAGCAATATCTCCCAATGGAGTAGAAGTACCGTGCACATTGATATAATCTATCTCTTCTGCTTTCATCCCGGCATCTCTCAATGCTTCACGCATAACATTCAATGCACCCAATCCTTCGGGATGAGGAGCAGTGATGTGATGTGCATCGGCTGTCATTCCACCGCCAACCACTTCAGCATAAATTTTTGCACCTCTTTTTTTTGCGTGTTCGTATTCTTCGAGTATAATACAGGCGGTTCCTTCACCTAAAACAAATCCATCGCGCTCATGATCAAAAGGACGAGAGGCAGTGGTTGGATCATCGTTTCTGAGTGATAGGGCTTGTAATGCATTAAAACCACCAACTCCTGCTTCGTTTACTGCTGCTTCAGATCCTCCGGTAACGATAATGTCAGCCTTACCAAGTCTGATATAATTAAAGGAGTCGATCATAGCATGGGTGCTACTGGCACAAGCTGAAACGGTGGTATAATTTGGACCTCTATATCCATATTGAATACTGATATGCCCTGAAGCTATATCGGCTATCATTTTTGGAATAAAGAATGGATTGAATCGAGGTGTGCCGTCTCCTTTGGCAAATGCTGCACATTCATCGTAAAATGTTTTAAGTCCTCCAATTCCTGATCCCCAAATAACACCTACCCTATCGGGATCAATGGCATTATTGTTCAGCATACCTGCATCTTCAATCGCTTCTTTAGAGGAACCCATTGCAAACTGTGCAAACAAATCGAGTTTACGAGCTTCTTTGCGTTCTAAAATGCTAAGTGGATCAAACCCTTTCACTTCACATGCAAATCGGGTTTTAAACTTAGAGGCATCAAAACGGGTTATAAGGGCTGCACCGCTAACTCCGTTTACTAAATTATTCCAATAATCTGTAACGTTATTACCCAAAGGAGTGATGGCTCCGAGCCCAGTAACTACTACTCTTTTAAGTTGCATGTGTTGAACTTCTATTAAAATTAGGAGTGACCAATATAGCTAAAAAAACAAGACTGCCCGGATGAACAGGCCAGGCAGTCTTGCATATTTTTTTAAATTGAATTACTTGGCGTTGGCCTGAATATAATCAACGGCCTGTCCAACAGTGCTGATCTTCTCAGCCTGATCATCAGGAATAGCAATATTGAATTCTTTTTCGAATTCCATTATTAATTCAACGGTGTCAAGCGAGTCGGCACCCAAATCATTTGTGAAACTAGCTTCGTTGTTAACTTCAGATTCTTCTACTCCCAGCTTATCTACGATGATAGCTTTTACGCGAGCTGCAATGTCAGACATATTATGTTATTTTTAGGTTAGTAATATGGCGCAAAAATAAAAAATTAAAATTCATTGTAGCAATATTTTATAAGTATGTAACTAATTGTTTTTCAATATAAAGTATAAATATTGCGCTTTTGAGTGTATTTTTGCAGGGCATGAAAAAGATTGCAATACTGGCCAGCGGCAATGGAAGCAATGCTGAAAATTTGATCAAATTTTTCAAAAACAGCGATTGCGCTCAGGTTTCCTATGTTATTTGCAATAAAAAAGAGGCGGGAATCTATGATCGATGTAAAAACTTGAACATTCCGTGCCATTACTTTACAAACCAATCATTTGATACCGGTGAAGTACAAAAATTTATGATCAATGAAAAAACAGACCTTATTGTTTTGGCTGGTTTTTTACATTTAATACCTAAAGCCATGGTGCAGCATTTTCAGGGTAAAATGGTAAACATTCATCCTTCTTTACTGCCTGCCTTTGGAGGAAAAGGCATGTATGGTATGAAAGTCCATCAAGCGGTTATAGCATCAGGCGCAACAGAAAGTGGTATCACCATTCACCTGGTTAATGAAAATTTTGATGAAGGAGAGATTTTATTTAGAGCGCATGTGAGCATTGAAGCTGGTGACGATGCTGTTAAACTTCAGTCGAATATTGCCAAACTAGAAATGCAATATTATCCGGAGATTGTAGAAAAACTATGTCGGCAACTCTCTTGAGAAAAATCCTGAATCAGCGCCAGGCAATTTTCATCCGTTCAAAAGTTCCGTCACTCATCACTTCAAGAGCTTTGTGGAATGGTGGGCTCAGTTCATTCATTACTTCAAAATAAACATCATTGCCAAATAAGTTTCTTCCAATCAATGCTTTTAATTGGGTGCGTATGAAAGTTTCGCTACGTGCGAATTCTGTATCGTTAAATTCAACTTTTTCTTTCTCTGCATTGGCTTTAAACTTTGCCATTAGCACATCATCAAACGTAAACTCTTTTACAAAACGATCCTGATTTATAAACCGAGCATTGAGTTCCTTACGGTTTTCATCCACATAATTTAAAGCAAAGTCAAAAGTTACCGCTTTGCGAATAAGATCTCTTAAGTAGCGGGTATCGAACATGGTATCGAGTGGAACAAAAATATCGGGCATTATTCCTCCACCCCCATAAACAGTGCGCTTATTGTTAGTGCTGTATTTTAATGATGCATCAAAACGTATGCTGTCTGCAGAAAACAGTTCTCCTTGCTTACTTCTGTTAATGAGGTCCAAATCGTAATCGTCTTCCTGACCCGGTTCATAGGGTTTTTGAATGCTTCTTCCTGATGGGGTATAATAGCGTGCTATGGTTAATCGTACCGCACTGCCATCGGGCAATGAAAATGGTTTTTGTACCAATCCTTTTCCAAACGATCTTCTACCAATAACAATTCCTCTGTCCCAATCTTGTACAGCACCGGAAACAATTTCACTTGCTGATGCAGAGGTTTCGTCTATTAGAATAGCCAACTTTCCACTTTCAAATCCTCCACTTGAGGTAGAGAAATTTTCCTGTCGAGCACTACTGCGTCCCATGGTATAAACCACTAATTTATCATCGCTTAAAAATTCATCGGCTAATTCTATGGCTCTGTTCAGGTAGCCACCTCCATTGCCTTGCAGATCAAGAATCAGGTTTTGCATTCCTTTCTGTTTCAGCTCAGACAATGCTTTCTTAAACTCTTCAACAGTACTATCGGCAAAGCGGCTGATTTTTATATAACCTGTAGTTGGCGTGGGCATATAAGATGCATCTACTGAGAAAAGTGGAATTTTATCTCTGGTGATGACAAACTCCAAGGGCTCTTTTTCACTTCTTCGTTTAATATGAACCGTTACTTTGGTTCCTTTGGGTCCTCTTAACTTTTTGACTACATCGTTATTCTTTATTCCAATTCCACCTACATTCTCATTGTCAATGGTGGTAATCCGATCGCCCGCTCGCAATCCTAACTTTTCAGAAGGGCCTCCCGGTATGGTATTGTTCACTACAATCGTGTCGTTCAAAATATTGAACTGTATTCCTATCCCTTCAAAATTCCCAACCAAAGGTTCATTGACTTCTTTTAAATCTTCGGCCGGTATATAGGTGGAATGTGGATCTAAGTCTTTTAATATTGCCTTTATGGCATCTTCCGCTATTTGATGCTTATTAACGGTATCTACATAAGCATAGTCGATCATTTGCAACAATGCCTCAATATTTTGATACGGATTAGTCTGCGCCTTTAGTTGAACGGAAGAGACTAAAAAAGATAAAACCAGAATTCGCTTTAACATTGGCAATTTAATTAAGGTGCTTATTAATGAGAGTAAGATAGAAGCAATATGTAGGTTAACGCAATACGTTTATCACTTATTACTTACACTGTAATGTTAACACTCTACATGAGCCTGCAGTTCGAACCGCTTGGTAAAAAAACAAATCGCTTAATGTGCGTCTGATGCGGCCATAGAACCAAGATCGCGATCAAACAAATACAAGCCACTCTTATCGTTTCCAATAAGTTTCAGTTTATCCAAAATGTTTCTTGCTAAACGCTCTTCTTCAATTTGTTCGGCCACATACCATTGAAGAAAATTATGCGTGGTATAATCTTTTTCTTTTAATGTTTCTTCAACCAATTTGTTGATCTCAGCACTCACCATTACTTCGTGCTTTAACAACTGTTCAAATAATTGATTAACACTCTTATATTCGAGGGTGGGTGATTTTAATGCAGGAACTTGAGCATGTCCACCTCTTTCATTAATAAACCCAAACAGTTTTAACATGTGCATTCTTTCTTCGTCAGAATGTTTGTAAAGAAATTGAGGGATCCCGCTGAATCCTTTTACTTCAGCCCATGAAGCCATGGCTAAATAATGTTGCGAAGCCATTGCTTCTAATTCAATCTGTCTGTTCAACAGTTTTTCTATCTTTTTTGAAATCATTTGATTATTTATTTAAGTTTTTAGAACAATTTTTATGACACAAAGTTACAATTTAACACAATAATTTATGGTGACAAGTATCACAAAGAGTAAATTTGTCAGCCTTCATCCATAAGGCATATTATTTGACAAGTTCAAACTAAATCTAACAAATTATGACAACACAAAGTGGAAAAATCAATGTACACACGGAGAATATATTTCCCATTATTAAAAAGTTTCTTTATTCAGATCACGAAATATTTTTACGCGAATTGGTGAGCAATGCGGTTGATGCCAGTCGGAAAATGGATATCATTTCGAGAAGCGGAGATTTTAAAGGAGAGCGAGGAAACAATGGAATTCAAATCTCCTTGAATAAAGAAAACAAAACTTTAACGATCAGTGATCATGGTTTAGGAATGACGGCTGATGAAGTTGAAAAATATATCAACCAAATAGCCTTTTCTTCTGCAGAAGATTTTGTAGAAAAGTATAAAAATGAAAGCGAGGGCAATCCCGTTATCGGTCACTTTGGACTAGGGTTCTACTCGGCATTTATGGTGGCTGATAAAGTTGAGTTGATCAGCAAATCTTACGTTGAAAATAGTTCTCCTGTAAAATGGACCTGCACCGGCAATACCGACTTTACATTGGAAGAAACTACTCGCGATAGTTTTGGTACCGATGTGATATTGCATATCAATTCGGAATCGGAAGAGTTTTTAGAGAGTGTCCGCATCAAAACATTGCTAAAAAAATACTGTACGTTTTTACCGATTGAAATTTCGTTCGAAAACGAAATCATAAACAATACACAAGCCACGTGGCTAAAAGCTCCTTCTGAGTTGAAGGAAGAAGATTATAAAAACTTCTATAAAGAACTCTATCCCATTGCCGAAGATCCGCTCTTTCATATTCATTTAAATGTTGATTATCCATTTAAACTTACCGGTATTTTATATTTTCCAAAAATTAACCGCAACATCGAATTACAAAAAAATAAAATTCAGCTTTATTGCAATCAGGTATTTGTTACCGATTCGGTCGAAGGAATAGTACCTGAATTTTTAACGCTCATGCATGGGGTTATCGATTCGCCTGACATTCCACTGAATGTTTCGAGAAGCTATTTGCAAAGTGATGCGAATGTTAAAAAAATAAGCAGTCATATTTCGAAGAAAGTAGCCGATAAATTAAAAGAACTGTTTAAAGAAGATCGAACTGCCTATGAGCAAAAATGGGACGATATCGGTTTGTTTGTGAAGTATGGTATGCTTACCGATGAAAAATTCTCTGAACAAATCAACGATTGTGTATTGCTTAAAAATACGGAAGCAAAGTTTTTTACATTAAGTGAATACCGCGAGCTGATAAAAAGCAATCAAGAAAACAAAACCGGTGAAGTGATTTATTTATACGCCAATCATACCGATCAGCAACACAGTTATATACAGCAATGCAAAAACAGAGGATATGATGTACTTGAAATGGGAGGTCAATTGGATATGCATTTTGTAAACATGCTGGAGAGTAAAGAAGAGAAAAGTCGTTTTAAAAGAGTGGATGCTGAAGCCATAGACAAACTCATAGAAAAAGATCTGGAGCGCAGTAGCCTTTTGAATGATGATCAAAAAAAATTAGTAGCGTCTGAGATTGAGAAATGTGTATCGAAAGACGTTTACCATATCTCATTCGAAAATCTAGATAAAGACGATATGCCTTTCACCATTGTTCAACCTGAGTTTTTAAGGCGAATGAAGGAAATGAGCGCAGCAGGTGGACCTATGCCTTTTATGGGTAATATGCCGGAAACCTATAGTTTGATTGTAAACACCAATCATCCTGTAGTGCTTAAACTGTCAAGCAATACGGATGAAAAAAGTAACATGGCTTTAATTCAAAATGGAATAGACTTGGCTCGACTACAACAAAATTTGTTGAAGGGCAGTGAACTTACAGCGTTTATTCAAAGAAGTTTAGATGCTATGAATGATTAATTTTCATTGATTGCTAAATTAAAATGCCATCTCAAAAGGATGGCATTTTTCGTTGAAAGACTTTCATTTCAATTGGATGGAGTAAATGTACTCCCCCGCTGTTTTGTATATTAGCCTCAAACTTTTTAGAAATGAAAAACATTCTACTCCGTCTACTCGTAATCCTATTTTTAACTCCCTCTCTATCACGTGCAGATGAAGGCATGTGGATACCCATGTTATTAAAGCAGCTAAACGAAAGCGACATGCAGGCCAAAGGCTTAAAGCTAAGTGCCGAAGAGATCTACAGTATAAATAAAACCAGTTTAAAAGATGCTGTGGTATGGTTTGGGGGAGGATGTACCGGAGAAATGATTTCTGCTCAAGGATTATTACTCACCAATCATCACTGCGGGTATGGACAAATTCAATCGCATTCATCGGTTGAAAATGATTTGTTAAGAAATGGATTTTGGGCCATGAGCAAAGAAGAAGAACTCTCATGCCCCGGTTTGAGTGTAACATTCATCATTCGTATAGAGGATGTAAGTGAAAAAATAAATGCTGAGTTGAACGATAAGATGAGTGAGGAAGAAAGGAATAAAAAAATAAAAGAAGTGAGCAGTCAATTGGAAGCAGAGGCAACACAAAACACGCACTATAAAGCATTCACGCGTGCATTTTATAATGGAAACTCTTTTTACTTATTTTTAACCGAAGAGTTTGAAGATGTTCGTTTGGTTGGCGCTCCACCTTCATCAATCGGCAAGTTTGGTGCGGATACCGATAATTGGATGTGGCCAAGACATACAGGCGATTTTGCCGTTTTCAGAGTATATGCCGGAAAAGACAATAAACCTGCAGCGTATTCAAAAGATAATGTTCCATTTACCCCCAGACATCATTTCACGATCAATATTAATGGAATAAGCGAAGGCGACTTTACGATGGTGTATGGATTCCCAGGCCGCACACAAGAATACTTACCTTCTTATGCGGTAAATGAAATACTGGAAACCATTAACCCTTCCCGAATAACTATTCGAACAGAACGATTGGGTGTAATGGATTCCTACATGAGGTCTAACGATACCATCCGCATTCAATATGCGGCCAAACAATCGGGCATCAGCAACGGATGGAAAAAGTGGATTGGAGAAAGTAAAGGCCTTAGAGTGAGCAATGCCATGCAACAAAAACAAAAACAAGAAGTTGCATTTACTCAATGGGTAAATGCTGATAAATCTCGGACTAAAAAATATGGATCGCTGTTAAGTGAGTACGACAAACTCTATCAACAAAATGCCAAGCCATTGAAAGCCGCGATTTATGTTTTCGAAACAGCTTTAAGTGTTGAATTGTTGAGTTTTGCTCATTCATTTAATAAATTGATTGAAATGGGTTCCGCTTCCAATACAGATGAAAAAACAATTAGAGCAGAAGCCGATAAAATGATGAAAAGTGTAAATGGCTTTTTTAAGAATTACAGCCAAGCCGTTGATCAGAAAATTTTTGAAACCTTAATGCCCATGTACCAAAAAGAAATGGGTTCTGACTATATACCAGAAGAAATGAGTAAGCAGATGAAATGTGCTAAAAATGATTTCATAAAATGGTCAGCAACATTATACCATCAATCAATTTTTACGAATCAAGATCAATTACTTTCCATATTAAAAGACTTTGATGCCAAGCAGGCAAAAAAACTTAGTAGGGATAATGCCTATATTTTGGCCCGTAGTTTCCGTACGCTTTATGATGATAAAATAAGATCGGAACAAATGCGCATTTCTGATCAATTATCTATTGTTCACAGAAACTATATGGCTGCAATTATTGAAATGAATCAGAATAAAAAAATCTATCCTGATGCCAACAGTACCTTGCGTGTTGCGTTTGGTAAGGTAGAACCCTACCAACCGGCTAATGCAGTAGAGTACCAATTTCAAACCTATTTGGAGGGTGTGATGGAAAAAGAAGACAATAGCGTTGAAGAGTTTAATGTTCCCGTTAAGTTGAAAGAGCTTTACAATAAGAAGGATTTTGGACCTTATGGATTCAACGGCAAAATGCCGGTAGCTTTTATAGCCAGTAATCATACTACTGGTGGTAACAGCGGTTCTCCTGTTTTAAACAATAAAGGACAATTGATTGGAACAAACTTCGATCGAGTATGGGAAGGCACTATGAGTGATATTATGTTTAATCCAGACCGTTGCCGAAACATATCTGTTGACATTCGCTATACTCTATTTATCATTGATAAATTTGCTGGTGCAAAACATTTAGTGAATGAGATGACGATTGTCAATGAAGATTATTGATCCGCCTTTGCCGATCTGAATATTTCTTCAGGAAATATTTTAATTCCCAGTGCGTAAATCCCTGAGCTAAAAGTATCTTTTCGTTGCTTGTCTCCGGCTATATTGAATCTATATCCTGAGCCAATACTCAAACCAACCCATTTCAATATTTTGTACTGAACAACCAACATAGGTTGTATCATATAATTGGTTTGCTTGTCTATTTTTCCGATTCCGTTATCGGGATTTCGATCATCGTAATAACTGTTCCCTATTCCGATATGTAATGGTGAACTCACTTGCCAAGCCTCATATTTGTATATTAATGGTTCAGCACGTAACGCAAACTGTCTCATGCTTAGTTCCGCCTTTAAAGTATCCGATGAAACAACTCTAGTATCAATAATATCAGAACTAAGCCAATAGTATCCAATACCCACTCTCAGATGTTCAATTGGTGAAAATCCTACACTTAATCCTTGCATGTTTACCCCTTTGTCGCGCGAAAATGAATTGTTGGTTTCGAACAGTACATAAGGCTTATATGTCTGTGCAAATGACTTTAATTCTTGAGCCATAGATAAATGACTAAAGAAAAATAACCATATGAAGACTAGTTTTTTGATCAATGAATTCATACCGATTACAAAAAAACAAAAAAGCTTAATTCCTGAAATACGGATTTAGCGTATATTTATTTTATTAACCAACATTAATTCATCATGAGCTACAACGAAAACTTAGCTGAACGCATTAGAAAGTCGCTTTCAAAAACTAAACATGTAGAAGAGAAAAAGATGATGGGAGGTTTGACTTTTATGGTTGAATCAAAAATGTGTGTGGGTATAGTGGAAGATAAACTTATGTGCCGGATTGATCCAAACATCTATGAAAGTGCCTTAAAACGCAGAGGTTGTAAAGAAATGGATTTTACAGGCAAGCCGATGAAAGGCTATGTGTTTGTTTTGCCTTCCGGATATCAGAATGATGAAGAATTTAATTATTGGATCCAGCAATCTTTACTCTTTAATAAGAAAGCAAAGGCATCTAAAAAGAAAATATAAATTAATCAATCAGGACAAACAAAAAAGACAGCTGATTTAGCTGTCTTTTTTTATTAATGCATTCCCGCATGATTTGATTCCGGAGTATCTTCAAAAGGAACCGTTTGAGGAATAAAATCTTCTTTAGCTCCAGGTTTACCATAATCGTAAGGCCAACGATGTACAGTCGGAATAGGGCCTGGCCAGTTACCGTGCAAATGTTCAACCGGTGCTGTCCACTCTAGTGTAGTAGAGTTCCAAGGGTTCTGTTCAGCTTTCTTACCTTTAAATATACTATAAAAGAAATTGAATGCAAATATCAACTGAGCTAAACCACCAATTATGGCCATTACAGAGATCAACTCATTGATATTAATAAAAGCATCAAACTCAGCATAGGCTGTATTGGCATAATATCTTCTAGGCACTCCACCCAATCCTAAGAAGTGCATAGGGAAGAATACACCATAGACACTCACTAAAGTCATCCAAAAATGTGCATAGCCCAGTTTCTTATTCATCATTCTACCAAACATTCGTGGAAACCAATGATAAATACCTGCAAACATTCCAAAGATTGCAGAAGCTCCCATCACAATGTGGAAGTGTGCAACCACAAAATAGGTGTCGTGAATATTAATGTCCAGCGCAGAGTCTCCTAATATGATTCCAGTTAATCCTCCAGATATAAAGAAGGACACCAAACCAACGGCAAATAACATAGCATTGGACAATTTTATATTGGCCCGCCATAGGGTGGCCAAATAATTAAATACTTTAACAGCAGAGGGAATTGCAACTAAAAGAGTAGTAAACACGAATACCGAGCCTAAAAAAGGATTCATTCCGGTGACAAACATATGGTGCCCCCAAACAATGAAGGATAGAAATGCAATTACCGCCATAGATAAAACCATCGCCATATAACCAAAGATAGGTTTACGCGCTTGCGTTGCAATAACCTCCGAGGCCAAACCAAGTGCAGGTAATAAAACGATATACACCTCAGGGTGTCCTAAAAACCAAAATAGATGTTGAAATAAAATAGGACTACCGCCAACATGTTCTAAAGGAACTCCACCGATAAAAATATCAGACAAATAAAAACTGGTTCCCATACTACGATCGAACACCAAAAGCAATGCAGCGGCAACTAAAACCGGGAATGATAAAATTCCTAGAATAGCTGTAATGGTAAATGCCCAAATGGTTAGAGGTAAGCGCTTCATGCTTAATCCTTTGGTCCGTAAATTAATTACGGTAGTTACGTAGTTTATACCCCCTAGTAAAGCGGATACAATAAATAATACCATAGAAACAAGCCACAAGGTCATTCCCAATCCGGAGCCGGAAATGGCTTGGGGCAATGCACTCAATGGAGGATAAATAGTCCAACCACCTGATGCAGGACCTCCTTCAACAAATAGTGACGCTACCATGACTACACTAGAAGCCAAAAAGAACCAATAGGATAACATATTTAAGAAACCTGAGGCCATATCTCGCGCTCCAACCTGAAGTGGAATCAACAAATTCGAGAATGTACCACTCAAACCACCCGTAAGTACAAAAAACACCATAATCGTACCATGAATGGTTACCAAGGCCAAATAGAACCCTGGATCTAATTTTCCATTAGCTCCCCATTTTCCGATTATGCTTTCTAAGAATCCAAACTTTTCATCGGGCCAAGCCAATTGCAAACGAAAAATAAGCGACATAAACATGGCTAAAAATCCCATTATGATCGCTGTAATGAGAAATTGCTTGGAGATCATTTTGTGATCAGTAGAAAAAACATATTTGTTCCAAAATGTTTCTTTATGGTGGTGATGATGTTCATCGTGACCATGAGCTTCATGTGTATGCCCATGTTGAACGTTTATATTTTCATTCATTTCCATCACTTTTCCTTTTATTCTTTATTTATCGGTTTAAATTATCTTTTATAAAAACTGCTTATGGCAATAATGAATTTTGCACATTGCCATTAGTGTTTACATGGGCAGTGGTTGTACTAATCGTTTCACCCAATTGCTTTCCCCCTTGTATCCATTGCTTAAACTCTTCTTTGCTGACTACAACTACTTTCATTTTCATATTGTAATGTGCAACCCCACAAATTTTATTACATAATAATATATAATCAAATTCCGGCTTTCCGGTAATCTCTCTCATTTGTGCAGTTGTAATAGTAGGTTTAAAATAGAAATTGGTCGTCATCCCAGGCACACAATTCATTTGCGCTCTAAAATGTGGAAAGTATGCACTATGGATTACATCTCTCGAGTTGAATTCCATCATTACCGGTTGATCAACTGGTAAATAAATCTCTTTCATGACAATATCATCAGCTGATGCTTTGTCATTCATATCAACTCCTAATTCATTGTCATCTGCAATCATTCTAAAGCTGGAGGCACCTAATTTATTGTCTTTACCTGAGTAACGTGCTGTCCAATCAAATTGCTTTCCATACACTTGAATAACCATTCCGTCTGATCGATCACCCATAGTAACCTCATTCCATACGCGCAAACCTGTAACAATCAATACCATTAGTACAATGGCCGGAATAACAGTCCAAATGATTTCTAGTTTGTTGTTATGCGGAAAATAATATGCCTTTTCTCCCGGACGATATTGGTATTTCCAAACAAAATAAAACAGAGCAATCTGAGTAATGACAAATACTACCCCTATGATGGCAAAGTTGATCCAAAGTAAATTATCAATCTTTACTCCATGTTCGGAGGCAGCAACAGGAAGAATAAACTTTGAATAGCGTAATGTCATGTAACCGATAGCTACTAAACCAACGATCATGAGAACAAAACTTAAAAAGCTATTAATCTTATTGTCGCGCAAAACTTCAGCTTCCTCATCTTCGCCCGCCAATTGAGCAGAGAGTTGAGAAATGTTCATCAACCGAACTAGAATAAGAGTCGTGAATACGGTAATTAATATGAGTATTAGATTCATTTCGTCTGTTACTGTTTAAATAGAATGATGTAAACTTTCTTGCATAAACGGATCTTGCTTAGGCATCAGAGAGGCTTTAGCTAAATGTATTTTAGTGACATACAAGAATGCTCCTAAAAATCCCAACATAGTCCCAATCTCCATCCATCCAAAATGCCAGTGATGTCCAACTACTCCAGGTGTAACCATTATGAACACGTCTAACCAATGTCCGAAAATCAATACAACTCCAACCACCGTCATCAATCCGGCTTTTCTTTTCGCATCACGTGACATGAACATTAAAAAAGGGAAAATGAAATTTATAAAGAACAATGCTAAGAAAGGAACTCGATAATGCTCAAATCGTGTTTGGAAGTAAGTTATCTCTTCAGGAATATTGGAATACCAGATAAGCATAAATTGTGAAAACCATAAGTAGGTCCAAAATATTGAAAAGGCAAACATAAATTTACCCACATCATGCATTACATGTTCATTTACATGCGTCATTAATCCGCGACTTTTTAAATAAACAATGAACAATGCCATCATGCTCAATGCACTAATAAATATACCTGCAAAAGTATACCATCCAAAAAGGGTACTGAACCAATGCGTATCAATAGACATGATAAAATCCCATGCACTGGTAGAAGATGTGATGGCAAACAAAACTAAAAACGTAATACCATAGCGATGATTCTTTTTGTAATGTTCCAATCCTCCTTCAATATCTTCCAGCATACTATGCTTACGTAATACTTTAGTAAACCATACCCAAATAACAAAGTATAAGACCATTCGAATAACAAAAAATGGAGTATTTAAGTAACCCGACTTTCCATCAATAATGGAATCGTAATGCTCAGATGCAGGATCGTATAAATCATGGTGTGTCCAATGATATAAATGATGTCCTCCGGCCAAGAAAATAACTATCATTATTATTCCAGAGAATAATAAAAACTGACCCATGGCTTCTGGCACTCTTCGAATACCAACAGACCAACCGGCTTCAGCGGCATATTGAACGGCTACAAAAAAAGTCGCTCCCAGCGCTATAGCCATAAAGAAGAAATTATTCAGTAAAAGATTGGTCCACGCCTGATGCGATCCAGTCATAAAACTTGCTGCAATTGAAACAGCTCCTATAACCATCAAGACTATGGCAATCAATTTCTCTCGCTGAGTGAAAGTGTAACTGTTGTTTGATATTTCAGTGTGTCCGTGTTCCATAATCAATTCGTAACATTTGTATTGGTAGAATCTGTATTCGCTACTTCTTCTTCAGTTTCAGTAATGGTACCTGCTTTTTGCAATTCCATAACCCATGCTGTTATTTTCCAACGCTCTTCATAATTAACTTGAGAAGCATGTGGCCCCATCATATTCAACCCATAGGTAATGGTATGAAATATTTTTCCAGCTGATAAGTCTTTTATTGCTCCTCCTCTGGAAGAATTTCCTGATGAATAGGAAGGAGGTGCAGGAAACTTTCCAGTTGCAATTAATGAACCATCTCCATTTCCTGTTTCGCCATGACAATGCATACAATATATGCCATAAAGTTTTTTGCCTTCCGATAAATACTCTGGAGATATTTCTGTCGCAACAGTTTTAATATCATTTCCAGCCGCTTCATAACCTTCTGTTGTCCCTGCATAAGGGAAATATTGTGATTTTCCTCTGGCCACTGTTCCTTCAACAGGATTTCGAGATGCTAGACTGTCAGAGAACAATGTATTTTCTCCATAGGTTTCATATGATGGAGACGTGTACATATCAGGCATAAAAACATAGCCTGGATCATCTTTATCGGCTTTGCATGCAGATAGTAATGTAATGACTGCTATAAAAGCTATACTTAATTTACTATACAGATGTATGTGATATTTCATAATACTCATTCAGTTCTATTATTTTACTTCTACAGCTCCATTCGATTTAAGAATTTCGGATAATGCAGCTGCGTCTTGTTTTCCATGCAACTCAACTTCCAATACCATTCTATCATCTGATTGTCTTAGATCTATGATTCTGGGCTCAACACCAGGCAACACTTTACATCTAAATAGAAAAGTGATGAACATGCCATGTGCTGCACACAATACGGTGCTTTCAAAGGTAACCGGTATAAAGGCAGGGAGATTTTTGTAGAGCGCAAAGCTTGGTTTTCCTCCTATGTCCATTGGCCAGTCAAAAATATTCATATACCACATCATCAATAACGCCAATGAAGTTCCGGTAATACCAAACATGAAAGCGACAATTGAGATGCGTGTTCTCTTCAAACCCATTGCTTGATCCAACCCGTGTACAGGAAAAGGAGATATGGCATCAACAATATGGTATCCTTTTTCTCTAACAGCAGAAACCGCTTTGAGCAAATGCTCATCGTCTTCAAATATTCCAAATACAGATTTACTACTCATGATGATCTTTATTTTCTTTTGCTTGAGAACTTGAAGATTTAACTATAGTTTTCAATTCACTCAGAGCTATAACTGGACAAAACTTTGCAAACAATAAAAAACAGGTAAAAAACAAACCTATTGATCCCAGAAATATTCCTATTTCAACCCAAGTTGGGTAATACATGGTCCAACTGCTTGGAATATAATCGCGATGCAAAGAGGTAACGATAATTACAAATCGTTCGAACCACATACCAATATTCACGAATATACTGATGATAAAAGTAGCTGTAACACTGGTTCTCAATTTGCTACTCCAAAACAATTGAGGAGTAATTACATTACAAGTCATCATACTCCAATAAGCCCACCAATATGGTCCAAATGCTCGATTGATAAACGCATATCCTTCGTATTCTACTCCCGAGTACCAGGCTATAAAAAACTCCGTCATATACGCTACCCCAACAATGGAACCAGTAAGAAGAATAATTCTGTTCATCATATCGATATGATAGATGGTAATATAATCTTCGAGTTGAAGTACTTTTCTTGTAATGATCATTAAGGTTTGCACCATGGCAAATCCCGAAAAGATAGCACCGGCAACGAAGTAAGGTGGAAATATAGTAGTATGCCAACCTGGTATAACCGAAGTTGCAAAGTCCATCGAAACCACCGAGTGTACACTTAACACCAGTGGAGTTGAAAGACCGGCTAAGACCAATGACATTTCTTCAAATCGCTGCCAATTTTTAGCGGTTCCTACCCATCCAAAACTCAATATGGTATAAACTATTTTTCTGGTTTTAGTTTTTGCTCTGTCACGAATAGCTGCAAAATCAGGAATCAGACCTGAATACCAGAATACAAGAGATACAGTAAAGTAAGTCGAGATTGCAAATACATCCCAAACCAAAGGAGAATTAAAATTCACCCACAAAGAACCAAATTGATTGGCTAAAGGTAAAGGCCAATAGGCAACCCATGGGCGACCCATGTGAGAAACAATAAACGAAGCCGCACAAATTACAGCGAATATAGTCATCGCCTCTGCCGCACGGTTAATACTCAAGCGCCACTTTTGTCTGAATAATAATAAGATTGCTGAGATTAGAGTACCGGCATGACCAATACCAACCCACCAAACGAAATTGGTTATATCCCAAGCCCAACCAACCGTTTTATTTAGACCCCAAACTCCAATTCCTGTTCCAACGGTATATGCCACAACGGCAACCCAATACAAAAACAAACTGAATGCGGCAATGAATGCGATCCACCACCACTTCGATGGCTTTGCTTCAACAGGGCGACAGACATCTTCTGTGATCTGATGATAATCTTTATCACCCAGTATTAGAGGTAATCGTATTTCTGATTCGTGATGCATATATTCCTAAGTTCTATTCTTTAATTATTATGACTCCAACCCGTTTCGGTTTCTAACTTTAGTTTGATAAAATATGGATGGTTGAACATTTAATTCTTCTAAAACAAAATAATGACGTGGATCTTCTTTCGCTTTAGCTACAGCACTATTGCTATCGTTTGCGTCACCAAATGTAATGGCTTTAGTAGGGCACGATTGTGAACAGGCCGTTTGAATTTCTCCATCCTTAACCATACGACTCGATTTCTTTGCCTCCAACTTACCATATTGAATTCGTTGAACACACATGGTACATTTTTCCATCACCCCTCTTGATCGTACCACTACATCAGGATTCAACACCATTCGTCCCATAGGATCGTTCATGTTAAAATCGAACTCTGCATTTTCCGAATATTTAAACCAGTTGAATCGTCTAACTTTATATGGACAGTTATTCGCACAGTAACGCGTACCAACGCAACGGTTATAAGCCATCATGTTTAAGCCTTCGGCACTATGTGTAGTTGCTGCAACCGGACAAACTGTTTCGCAAGGAGCATGATTACAGTGCTGACATAACATGGGTTGAAATACAACCGAAGGATTTTCCGATTCTGGAATTTCCATGGCTTCGTACATATCAATTTTACCAATACCTTCCACCTTAGCTTTTTCTTTGGTCATTTCGCTGCTATAGTAGCGGTCTATTCTGATCCAATGCATTTCTCTGCTGGTCATCACTTCTTGCTTTCCAACGACAGGCACATTATTTTCTGCCTGACATGCTATAACGCACGCACCACAACCAATACAAGCATTGAGGTCAATACTCATATTCCAAAAATGATTAGGTTTTGGATGACCGGGATGTTTTTCGGTTGCCCACAAATCTAATTCTTCAGGAGTTTTCTTCCCTTCGTGTGTAGCCAATAACATGGCCGGATTACCTGACTTTGGGTCTTTCAAATAAGCATCCAAATTGGTTTCCTTCACCATGTTTCTTCCCATAAGGGTATGATGCGTTTGGGTCGATGCTAAAGCATAGGTTTCTCCTGTGTTTGATGCGTTTACTGCTCCAATAAAATATTGTAAAGCTCCATTGGTGAAAGAAGTTAATGTATATGCGTTAGCACCTAATTGATCAGCCGTTTTACCTGCTTTGCTTCTGCCATATCCTAATGCAATACTTACCGTACCTGAAGCCTGACCGGGTTGTATAAAAACAGGTGCTTTTATGCTTTTCTGTCCGGCTGATAATTCAATAATATCGCCTTGTTTCCAATTTTGCTCTGTGGCAAATGCTGGAGAAACACTTATATAATTATCCCAACAGATTTTAGAAATTGGATCCGGTAATTCTTGCAGCCATGGATTATTTGCATGTTGCCCGTTGCCAATTCCTGTTTTTTCGTACAACACTACTTCTAAACCATTGGATTTCATATTGGCACACTTTGCAGCGGCATCATCTATGTTTCCACTAAAATTCAATTCACTTGAAGCTGAAGCATTAGAATAGACCCCTTTTTCTAAGCAATCATTCCAGAAGGCATCGGCACTACTGATTGTATTTTGCTTCGCATAAATCTGTTCTGTCCAATTTTGTTTAACAAAACCCATATAATCCATATCACCTTGACCAGCCCAAACCAATAAAGAATGTGGAGCTTGTCTTGTGTTGTATAAAGGATTGATGGTTGGCTGACACAGTGAGTATGAGCCGTTATAGGCTTCATGATCGTTCCACGATTCAAGGTAATGTGAGTCGGGACAGGTATAGTCACACAAAGATGATGTTTCACAATGCTTTGAGCTTAATGAAACTTTGAGTGGTGCTTTAGAAAGAGCTTGTTCGAATCCGGGTAGTGTATACACCGGATTTACATTATAAAATATTATTGCACCAATATTACCTGCATTTAAATCGCTCAATAGTTTCTCTACTGCAGCGTCATCACTGTTTCTAAATTTTGTTGGGTTTGAAGTAAAAATGGTATTTCCATAAGATCCTAGCAATTGGTTAATTCCATTCACCATACTTTGAATCGAAGGATCGTTTGATCCACATACCACAATGGCTTTGCCTTTTGCTTTACTAACATCTTGTGCTATTTGCGATAATGCCTTATCAATTCGGCTACTTACCGATTGTACCGTTTGTCCACCATTCAATGCAGCTACTTTGTTGTAAAGTGAAACCACAATAGAGCCCATTTCAGAAGGCTTAACCGGGTATCTATGGTCGGCATTCGAGCCACTAAGACTTAAAGCTGATTCAATTTGGTAATGTCTTGATATATTTTTCTGACCATCGTTTAATTTCCGTGTAGCAGCATACTGTGCAGCATGTTCAATTGGAGATACCCAATTGGCTAAAAAGTCGGCATCGATACTTACAATAACGTCCGCTTTGTCGAAAGCATAAGACGGTACCATTGCAGCACCAAAAGTATCCAAATGTGCTTTACGAATACCATAATAAGAGACAGCATCATAAACTACATGATTGGTATTGCTATACGCGCTTTTAAACAAACTTATAGCTTTATCTACAGAAGGACTGCATAGCGAAGAAGTCATCAAAGCAATTTGCTTTCCTGAGTTGTTTATTTCACTTAATTTTTTCTGAAGCTCAGCGTCTAATGCATTCCACTCTATTGATTTTCCATCTTTGGAAACTGGTCCTTGCAAACGATTTCCGTCATACAAATCTAAAACCGAAGCTTGAACACGAGCATTTACTCCACCTTTTGTGATAGGACTTAATTCGTTTCCTTCTATTTTAATAGGTCTGCCTTCTCGGGTTTTTACTACAATACTGCAATAATCATTTCCGTCAAAATAAGTACTTGCGTACCAATTGGGCACACCTGGAATAATTTCTTCAGGCTTAACTAAATAAGGAATACTCTTGCGAACCGGTGCTTCACATGCCGCTATTGAAGCCGCAGCGACACCAAATCCTAAATATTTTAAAAAGTCTCTTCTGCTGGTTGATTCATCCGATTCACTCTTGTTACCTAATATCTCATCGACCGGTATTTCAGTTTGAAATTCTTTATCTCTTTGTTCAATAAAAGAAGGTTCAGCATTGAGTTCTTCTACACCTTTCCAGTAAACTTTATTATTCATAGGTATAATTTCAGCTCGTTATATTTTATTAATAGTGGCATTTGGCACATTCCAATCCACCTATTTTATCTACCGTTATTTTTGCGTCTTTCCCATACATCTTGGCCAACTCACCATGGAATTTTTCATAGTATCCATTATTGGCCACATCCACTTCGGTGGTTCGATGACAATCGATACACCATCCCATAGTTAGCGGAGCATGTTGTTCTAGAACTTCCATCTCTTCAACCTTTCCATGGCAAGTTTGACACTCTACTTTACCAGCCACCACGTGTTGAGCGTGATTAAAGTAGGCTAAATCGGGTAAGTTGTGCACACGTATCCAACGCACAGGTTTTGGATTATCACCATACAATTGAGTAGCAGGATCATAATCTAATGCAGCGTATATTTTACTAATTTCATCTTTTCCATATGTTGGACCTTCTTTCACATACTTATGACAATTCATACAGATATTAAGTGAAGGAATATTGGCATGGCGACTTTTTGAGGCCCCATAGTGGCAGTACTGACAATCAATTCCGTTTTGTCCGGCATGTATTTTATGAGAAAAACGAATCGGTTGCTCTGGTGAATATCCTTGTTGTATGCCTATATCAGCAAGAGCATACCAACCTTTATAACTACCCCAAACAAAACATACGAGAAAAATAACCGCAATTAATTTTTTATTACCTCTAATCCAAACTTTAGCGGCAGGCCAACCTTTTAACTCAGGAAGAGCAGGTAACCCTTCTTTTTGTCTTACAGCTTTTTCTAAACTCTTTTTAACTTTCCCAAGTGAACTGGCTAGAATACCTAAGATGGCAACAATAACCCAAAGCAACCATTTTGGAGTTTCTTTTGACTCAGCTTGAGCAGCGGGGCCTGAAACAGCGGCAACTACAGGAGCTTTTTCTCCCTCTTCTTTTACATAAGCAAGAATGGCTTTAATATCTTCATCGGTACCATTATAGGCAGGCATGGCAACTTTGTTGTACTTTTCAAAAAGTTCCACCGCTTTAGCATCACCAGCCTTAACCATAGCACTGGAATTTCTAATCCATTTGATCAGCCAATCCTCTTTGTGTCTTAAATGAACATCTTTCAGACCAGGTCCGATGACAACATCATCGCTAACGCTATGACATGCTTTACAAACGGCATCAAACAATGCTTTCCCATCGGGTTGAGCCTGAGCCGTCCCAATTAATAGAAAAAATACAGGTAGGATTAAAGCAGATTTGCTTATTCTTTTTACAAATCGCACAAAATGTTTACTCATACGGGCGCCTTTAAAAATTTCCCAAAATACAGCATAAAGATAATTTTTCAGAGCTCAATTATTACCTTTCACTGACAAGGGTGCGCAAATTTAAAACAAACATTTGTTTAACAAAAAGTAGGAGCAGATTTATTTACAATTTATATCGATTCTAAATGGTTTTTTGAATCATTGCTTTACTTTTGTGCATGCTTCGTTTACACTTGATATTATTGATCTTTTTAATTTCAGCAAATCAAAGTTCTGCTCAAGAAAAGGCCTTGTTGAAAACTAATTTTGAAGAAGGTATTGAACTACTTGCCTCTAAATGGAAGGAGCAAAACATATTAAGAAATTCGATGCCCGGCTATCGCGTTCAATTGAGTTTTGGTAATGATCGAATCAAGGCCAATCAACTACGCAGTGAGTTCTTACTCGCATTCCCTGAGATACCAGCTTATATGCTTTATCAGCAACCTTATTATAAGGTGCGCGTAGGCGACTGCAAGGATAGGTTATCAGCATTGCGTGTTCAGGAATTGATTAAAAAACTATATCCTAGCAATTATATAGTTAGTGATGATATTCCACTACCATTCTAATTTGGCATTTTTGACCCTCGGTGAATAATTAGTTTTCAACAATATTGTGCTTTTGGGCTAAATTTTGTAAATCGTACTTGGTAATTAATTTCAATTGCATCAACCATGAACAACGGCAATTTACCGATACCTGAAGAGGGCACTCAAGAAAATATTTCAATAATAAAACCAAGCGTTTACCTTCATCCTTCTCTGAAGTATAGGCTGAAAGATTTGGTTGAAGAAAAAAGTCAGGTGATTATTCACTGCGAATACAAAGGTTCAAATCTTGCTATGGAAGAACATATTCGCATATGGAAAAGTACTTATTTATTTGACTTAGATAGTGGAAAGAAAAGCTGGTTAATGCATAGCGAAAACATTGCAATTACTCCTATGTGGACAAAGGTACCTTATGCAGGCAGTGTGCGATTTACATTATTTTTTGAAGGCTTACCTAAAAATTGTGTGCTGTTCGATTTAATTGAAGCCATACCAGAACAAGGGGCTTTTCATATTGAGAACGTAAAGAGAAATGCTTCGGATATTTATCACCTTAACTTTTCTTCGGCCGATATTTAATCTTATTGAACGAGTGTTCGTTTAACAGCTATCTCTTCAAATCCTTCGATAATATCTCCCACTTTTACATCATTAAAGTTGGCAATGTTCAATCCGCAATCCATACCGGCAACTACTTCTTTTACATCATCCTTAAATCGTTTCAACGAAGCGAGTTCTCCACTATAGACAACGATTCCATCACGTATCAACCGAACTTTTGTATTGCGGTGCACTTTCCCTTCTAGCACATAACACCCAGCTATGGTTCCCACTTTTGGTATTTTAAATGTTTCTCTTATTTCAATATTACAAACAATCTTTTCTTGAATCTCGGGGCTTAGCATTCCTTCCATTGCCGACTTCAATTCTTCTATTGCATTGTAAATGATACTGTACAGACGAATATCAATTTGTTCGGTTTCAGCTAATTTTCTAGCTCCAGCCGAAGGCCTTACCTGGAATCCAATGATAATGGCATCGGATGCAGAAGCCAATAATACATCAGACTCGGTAATCTGTCCTACTGCTTTAAGTATCACATTGATTTGAATTTCACGCGTAGAGAGTTTGATTAAAGAGTCGGCTAATGCTTCTACCGATCCATCAACATCACCTTTCACTATCACATTCAATTCTTTAAAGTCACCAATCGCCAATCGTCTTCCAATCTCATCTAAAGTAATGTGCTTGTGCGTTCGAATTCCTTGTTCGCGTTGAAGTTGCAAGCGCTTGTTGGCAATCTCACGTGCTTCTCTTTCATCGTCCAATACATTGAACATATCTCCGGCTTGAGGTGCTCCACTTAAACCTAATATAACAACCGGTTGCGAAGGCCCTGCCGCGTCAATTCTTTGTCCTCTTTCGTTGAACATCGCTTTGACTCTACCACTATAACAACCTGCAACCATTACATCTCCAATTTCAAGCGAGCCCGATTGTACCAATATATTGGTGACATAACCGCGACCTTTGTCCAGCGAAGATTCAATCACCGTTCCAACGGCATTTTTATCCGCGTTAGCTTTCAATTCAAGCATTTCTGCTTCGATCAATACTTTTTCAAGTAGCTTATCGATGTTCAATCCTTTTTTGGCAGAAATTTCCTGACACTGGAATTTTCCTCCCCAATCTTCTACCAGAAAATTCATACTGGCCAATTGCTCTTTAATTTTTTCAGGGTTAGCTCCGTCTTTGTCAATTTTATTAATGGCAAACACAATGGGAACTTGTGCGGCCTGTGCGTGATTGATTGCTTCTTTTGTTTGAGGCATCACCGAATCGTCTGCAGCAATTACAATAATAGCTACATCGGTAAGTTTGGCTCCACGAGCACGCATTGCAGTAAATGCTTCGTGACCTGGAGTATCAAGGAATGTTATTTTTCTACCGTCTTCTAGTGAAACTTCGTATGACCCGATATGCTGTGTAATTCCTCCGGCTTCATCGGCAATAACATTTGATTTCCTAACATAATCGAGCAATGAAGTTTTTCCATGATCCACATGTCCCATAACGGTTACAATTGGGGCACGATCTGTCATTGAATCCGGATCGTCCTCTTCCGTTAATATCGATTCCTGCACATCGGCAGAAACAAAATCAACTTTGAATCCAAATTCATCTGCAATGATGCTTAATAATTCGGCATCCAATCGCTGATTGATCGAAACCATATGTCCAAGACTAAAACAGGCCGATATAATATCCTTTACCGGAACATTCATTAATTTCGATAAGTCATTAACGGTAACAAACTCTGTTACTTTAATGGTTTTATCTTGCAATGATGCTTGCTCAACACTTTTTTGTTGTTCCGCAGCTTGTTCACGTTTTCTTCTTCGCGCTTTTGAACTTTGCGATTTACCCCCCGAGCTGTTCAGTCTGGCAAGCGTTTCTTTTATTTGTGCTTTTATTTCCTCATCCGAAACTTCTTCTTTGGGCGTAACAACTCTTTTGTTTTTGTTGAAACGATTTCCCGTGTCGCTTGTGTTTCTTTGATGGAAATTACCTTTTGTATCTGCTGTTGCAACTTTTTGCTTATTCAGACGAGTTCTTTTACCATCCTTCTTATCTTTCTTGTCTTTTTTAGCTGATTTCTTTTCAGGCTCTTTGGGAATTTCAATCTTCCCTTTCACAGTTAATCCTGTTAAAGACTTTACTTTAACGCTAAAAAGCTCACTACTGCTATCTTCTTCTGCTTTTGGTTCTTGTTTTACTTCATCTGTTTTGTCACCAGCTTTGCTTTCATCCACAATAGCAACAGGTGCTTCCGTTATGGATTCTGCGCTTACTTCGTCCTCTTGGCTAACTGTCTCTTCTGCTGATTCTTCTTCCGATTTTTTTGATTTGCTTTTGGTTTTTTTGCCTTTGCTTAAATCAATTTTATCTACAATTTTAAGCCCGGCCTTCTTTCTTCCGCTAGCTTTTACTACTTCAGGTTCTGTTTTTACTTCGGTCTCGTTCTGTTCCTCTGTTTCAAGAATTTCTTCTTCCGTTTCATCTGTTTTATTACTTTTCGCCTTAGTCGTTTTAGCCGTTTCTGATTTTGTCTTACGAGTCTTTTTCTGCGATTCAGCGGCTTCTGCTTTTATTTTAACTAAATCATTCTGAAGATCTTCATCACTTTCTTTTTCTTGAATTTTAGCCTCTTCTTCTTCCCGCTTTAAATCAGCCACGGTTACTACCACGTCACGCTTCATTTTCTGTTGCGTAACTTCATTTGCTTCTTTTTTTGCTAATAAATCTGCATTAAACTCCTTTACTAATAGATCGTAGATATCCATAGAGATCTTGGTGTTTGGACTCCGATCGAATTCTATTTTATTCTTTTCCAGAAATTCATAGATATGATCAATCCCTGTATTAAGATCCTTTATGGCCTTACTTAATCGTATGGTTTTTTCTACGGTCATGCGCAGTTTTTACTGTTTTATATTTTATTCAAATTCTGATTGCAATATTTTCACAACCATTTTGATTGTTTCTTCTTCAAGATCGGTTCTTTGCACCAATTCATCTGCTGGAATGGCCAATACACTTTTAGCCGTATCGCAACCTATCTTCTTCAATTCGTCAATAATCCATTCATCTATTTCATCACTGAATTCATCCAATGCCACATCTTCTTCGTCCTCATCTGTATCACGGAATACATCAATTTCAAATCCGGTAAGTTTACCAGCCAAACGAATGTTATAACCTCCTTTTCCTATCGCTAACGAAACCTGATCTGGTTTCATAAATACTGATGCTCTGTTTCGCTCTTCATCGAGTGCGATGCTGGTAATTTTCGCAGGGCTTAATGCTCTTTGAATAAAGAGTGTAGGGTTTGATGTAAAGTTGATCACATCAATATTTTCATTTCGTAACTCGCGAACAATTCCATGAATCCTTGATCCTTTCATTCCTACACATGCACCTACCGGATCAATCCTATCATCGTATGATTCCACAGCTACTTTTGCTCTCTCGCCAGGTTCACGTACAATTTTTTTAATGGTAATTAAACCATCAAATACTTCGGGCACCTCTTGCTCAAACAATCGCTCTAAGAACATGGGTGAGGTTCTGCTTAAAGTTATTTTTGGCGTTCCATTGATCATTTCAACTTTTGAAATAACCGCTCGAACGGCATCTCCTTTCTTAAAAAAGTCGGAAGGAATTTGTTCGTTCTTTGGCAAAATCAATTCGTTTCCATCATCGTCCAAAATCAACATTTCCCTTTTCCACACTTGATAAACTTCACCAGAAATAATATCGCCTACGCGATCGCGGTATTTTCCGAAAATAGAATCTTTCTCCAGTTCGAGTGTTTTTGATTTTAGGTTCTGCTCTAAAGAGGCAACTGCTCTTCTTCCAAAAGACTCAAGACTGATACGCTCAATGCACTCTTCTCCTACTTCAAAGTCAGACTCTATTTTTACAGCATCACTTAATGCAATTTGAAGTGCTTCATCTTCTACCATTCCATCCTCTACGATTTCACGGTTGCGATAAATTTCAACATCCCCTTTGTCAGGATTTACAATGATTTCAAAATTTTCAGCGGTTCCATATTTCTTCCGTAACATTGCTCTAAGCGATTCTTCCAAAACGCTTATTACGGTAGGATGGTCAATGTTTTTTGAATCCTTAAACTCTGTAAAAGATTCAACCAACTGATCGTGATCTACTTTATTGACAACTACTTTTTTCCTTGCCATGATTATATCTGGATGATAATTTTTGTTTCTTTTATGTCTGTTAAAGGTATAACCTTTTCTTGTTGTTCAGTCTTTTTATTTTGAGCCGGTATAATAAGGGTGCAAATGCCATCTTTAAACTCTTTCAATACACCTTCTGCGTCTGTTCCATCTGTAGTTGAAATTTTTACTTTTCTTCCAACATTTTTAAAATATTGTTGTTCAACTTTAAATGGATATTCTAACCCGGGAGAGGAGACGATCAAATCGTGTGTTTCCAATAAACCGGATGACTCATATTCTTTTTGCAATTCACGATTCAATCGTGCACATTCCGTAACCGAAATGCCTTCATTACGGTCAATAAAAACCGACACCTTTCGGCTGCTCACTTGAACATCCACCAAAAAGCAATCGGTATCTTTAAGTTTACCGCTTACAAAATCTGCTATTTTTTCTTTCTCAATCACCAATAAAAAAGGGGACAAAGTCCCCGTTTTTCGTTGCTGCAAAGATAATAAAATAAAGTGAATATCTATAACCTTATATTAATTTAATTTGATTCCGACTATTTTGGAATAAAAAGCGGTTTTAGGCTGCACCTCTCCTTTTTTATTATTGTTCCTTTCCAGACATGATATTCTTATATAACTGTTCATTTTTTAAGGCCTCACTGGCTTTAATCAATTCAGTATCACTGTTAAAAGCAGCCTGCATTCGACCGGTTTGATAATAATATCGTCCTGCTATTTCTTGGCGCAACAAATCTGATATTTCAGCTTTAAATTTCTTTAAATCTTCTGTTTTGTTGTGCTGAAGTTTTGCATTTAATGCCGCATATTCATTGCTGATGTCTTGATAGTAGGACTCTTTTTCGGTAGTTTCTTTCAAATCTTTCATCAATTTTTCGCTTTTTGTCTCGTAATCGTATTCTTTATCGGAGATATATTTCAAAAAGTCTTGGTAATCGTTTTCAGAAATTTGAAAATCGTTAATTGCCGGAATAGAGGTATGAGTACTGGCATATTGCGTAGCATAATCAAATATCAAATATTTGGTGATCAAGCTTGTGGATATGGGACTCAGTTTATCCAATTCTACTTTGTAGTCGGGATATACACCACCACCATCAAATACTTTTCTTCCTGATTTGGTTTTAAACTCTGTGATCAAAGAATCGGGAATTTTTCCTACACTACCATCATCATTTCGATGAGAATAGTCGAGCGCTTGAATACATCTTCCGCTGGGTATATAATATTTTGCAGTGGTAACTTTCAATTGAGAATTATAACTGAGCGGTCGTGTGGTTTGAACCAATCCTTTGCCGAATGAGCGTTGACCAATAACAATAGCACGGTCTAAATCCTGTAATGCACCTGCTACTATTTCACTAGCAGAAGCAGAAGTGCTGTTGATTAAAACGGCTACCGGGATTTTTATATCCACCGGTTGATCTAAAGCTTTATAATTTTTATCCCACTCTTTTACTTTTCCTTTGGTATATACTACTTCGGTGCCTTTATCGACAAATAGGTTTACAATATTTACGGCTTCGTGTAAAAGTCCACCGGGATTTCCTCTAAGATCGAGTATTACGCTGCTGATATTGTTTTTCTCTTTCAACTCAAGCAAAGCTTTTTTTACCTCAGCTCCACAATGATCGGTAAAACTTGTCAATCGAATATATCCGACTCCGCCTTCTAGTGCTGTGTAATAGGGTACGCTTTTTATTTTTATTTCATCACGTTCGATGGTTTTTGTAAAAGCATCATCTCGTCCATTTCTTTTAAAAGTAATCTTAACAGGCGTTTTGGGTTGCCCTTTGAGCAATTTACTTACGTCATCACTGTTTTTCCCTTTTACAACTTTGCCATCAATTTCAATAATAATGTCGCCTGCTTTAATATCATTCATTTGAGCAGGGAATCCTTCATAGGGTTCCATAATCACTATGTTGTCTCCCTTTTGTCCAATCAAAGCACCAATACCTCCGTATTGCCCGGTGGTCATAAAACGATAATCTTCTATATCCGATTCAGGTATGTAGTTGGTATAAGGATCTAATGAAAGAAGCATGGCATCAATTCCTTTTTTCATCAAATCGCCAGGAGCCGTTTCATCAACGTAATAAATATTCAATTCACGGAACAAGCTGGTAAAAATGTCCAGGTTGCGAGATATCTCAAAATAGTCTTCTTTGAAACTATAGGAAGCTACTCCTATAGAAACGATTAAAGCCATGATTGCCAAACGGCTTTTAGTAAGTGATTTTTTCAGCATCTTTTTCATATTCAAAAAATTAATCACGGTAGCGGATCATGTCCATGTCCTCCCCATGGGTTGCAGGATAAAATTCTTTTTAGTGCCAACCACAATCCTTTAATTGCTCCGTACTTATCCAATGCTTGAATCGCATATTCGCTGCAGGTTGGCACATAGCGACATTGTGCACCAAGAAGCGGTGATATACTGTATTGATAAAATCGGAACAAAAGGATAAATGGCTTCTTAAGCACTTGTATTATTTGTAGTTAAACGATTTAAAATTACCATTATTACTTGCATCATTTTCTTTTGATTTTCTTTTTCTTTTGCGGTATATATTAACATAATATCCAGTCCCGATTTTTTTTGGATCAATCTTTCACTCAAAGCATGATGACTGTGTCTCAAACATTCCCTAACCAATCGCTTTATTTTGTTTCGATCAACCGCTTTCTTAAAATGCCTTTTGGCCACACTAATACAGAAATGCAATCCGGCATTCGATACATTTTCATTATAAACTACTCTAAATGGATATAAGTTAAATGACTGTCCTTTGGACATAAGTTCTTGGATACTTTTTCTACCGTGGAGTCGAAATTTTTTTCCAAAACGATAGTCGCCTGAAGCAGCAGATGTAATGTTGTCCGATTTGATGGTTTGAAATTCTTGAAGTCTACAAGAGCTAAATTAGAAATAATTGCGCCTTACTTGTTGACCGATTTAATATAATTTTCGAGTGCCATGGTCATACTGGGAAACTCTGGAAGTGGAGCGTAGATATCTATTTTAAGTTTGGCTTCTAAAATTGCTTGTTCGGTGGTTGTTCCGAAGGCGGCAATACGGGTATTGTTTTGCTTAAACTTTGGGAAGTTTTTAAACAAGGACGCTATGTCGGCCGGACTAAAAAACACCAAGACATCGAAATTAACTTTTTCCAAATCGCTGAGGTCGCTACAAACAGTTTTATACAACAATGCCTTACTGTATTTTATCTGATGCTTATCTAATGTGTCGGTTATTTCCGGTTTCAAAATATCAGAACAAGGAAGTAAAAACTTATCGTCTTTATGCTTTTTGGCAATATCCATCAAATCCTGAATCGTTTGTTTGCCAAAGAATATTTTTCTCTTACGATAGGTAATAAACTTTTGAAGATAATAGGCGGTTGATTCACTAATACAGAAATATTTAAACTCTTCAAGATTGTTAATACGCATTTCGCCACACATTCTGAAAAAGTGTTCGGCTGCATGACGGCTTGTGAGAATGATGCTTTGATGTTCCTGTATAGAAACTTTCTCTTTTCTGAAATCCATTCCAGAAACTCCTTCTACATGAATGAATGGCCTGAAGTCAATCTTTAAATTGTACTTTTTTGCCAAATCAAAATACGGAGACTTATCGGATTCCGGTTTGGGCTGTGTAACTAAAATACTTTTAACCTTTAGGTCTTTTTCTATTCCCACTCAAATAAAAGATTTATCCTAATCAGACCAAGGCCCATTTTATTACCAATGCCCATGGTACCAATTCGAGGGCGCAAAAATACAAAAAAATATGCATCCAAGACATACCTTGTATGGACCTTGCTATGCCCAATCCTCTAAAATACCGTACTAATAGAGATAGAGAAAACAGCACTAATAAAATTGAAGGGATATAACTTACGAAAGCTGAATCAACAAAAACCCAAACGAGTATTAATGGCGTAAATAAGATACCCAGCATATTGTTGAGCAAAAACACATTGAATATGTAGGTTGAAATGGATCGCTCCTGATTGAATATATATCCGATAAGTTTTAATAAAACCATTTTACCGGAATATATCATTGATATTAAAAATGCAAATAAAATAAAGCGCCCAAAGCCATCAAATATCCATGGATGATTCCAATCGAACTGCACCGATAACTTGTACATCAATAATGCCGATGAGAGATAAAAAATAATAGACATAAAAACCGATGCTTGTTGGATTATGATGTTTTCGTCTCGCACTACTTGATTGGTAAGACCGGTACTCATAAACGCTTTTAATATCTGAGCGGCTGCTCTTCCATACACTACCCTCAACAAAGCAATGCCTGCTGATAGTATCAACAATACCACTACAAACCAATCGGGATTTTTTTGCTCGAAGCTAACCGGTCGAACAAAATCACTTTTTAATTCATGTGATGTAAAGATGTTTTTCTCTTCATAGCGTTGCACATTCCCTACGCTTACCCGTATGGTGTCAATTCCCGATAAGGGTTGATGCATCACAATCGGAATTTCAGCAGTGATTTTAGTATGGTCCGATTTAGGCAAAAGGTTAGAAGCTTGCTTTTTTACAGTCGAGTCCTGTTCTGCTTTATCGATTGTTGCAGTTGAGTTAAGCAAATGCGTAGAATCTTGAATTGCTTTCAAAAAGAAATGATACTATAATCTGAAATTTCTGGATATGTTAAAGCTAAATTTATATCCACCATCAGCCCAATCATCGGTGGTATAGGGAATAAATTCAGATTCAAGAAAATAAGATGCATTGGTCAACATGATGGTAAACACATGTCCTCCGGTTTCAATTTCCAATCCGGCACCTAAAGGAGGAAAATATCCCGAATCTTTTTCATCTCTGAGCGATGAGAATGTATGAAAGTAATCGGCTACCAATGCCAAACTTCGAGTGAATTTAAATCGCATGGCGGCACCCACTGAAAACAATCCATTTTCATCGTCAGGATCGGGAACAAAATTTCGATGAACATAGGTCGGCATTAGCGCCAAAGAAAAATTAGAACTGAATTTACGCGCTATAATTAGCTGACTGGCATACGAAATTCTCCTTGCAAAAACATTTTCTCTTTCATTATCATCATCACCTCTTCGACCCCTATCGTCATCTTTCAATCGGCTATAGTAACCATTCACATCTTTCTCTGGTGTAATTGCCATAGAAGTAAACACGGTCACTGCTACCGGTACTTTGTTGTTCGTTGTTTGTTGCAATATTCTTCCTTTAAACAAACCTTCTAAATTTTCTTTGTGTTTGCTTCTGGAAAGTCCTACCGTAAAGTTATCGGTTATACCATATTCAAATGCTATGCGTATGTCTTGCGAAACATCAAAACCCCATAAGGTATGCGCTCCACCACCACTATTATCTCCAATACTTCCAAATCGGTGACCGATTCTGAAATCAAGTGTTTTACCAAATACTGTCTCATTGGTTTGAGCGTTTATCACCTTGGTACTTTTAAATGTAGCCGAAACTTTTTCGTTCTTTTCTTCCGATTGCTCATTCAACAAGTTCATCAAATCGTCTTGCGCGAATGTATTAGTGCTACAATAAACTAAAAGCAAGCTAAAAAGTAAGGGTTTAAATTTTGATGTCATATACTACTCCTTTTTATCTTTAGGCTTATAAGGCTTGTAAGTAAATTCAAATTTCACATTTACTTTTTCTGCTATATTTTCCGTCAGCAATTTCGGAATTTTTATGTCATGATCTTTCAGCATCACATCAAAACTTCCTTTCAAAACAATATTCCCATTCTGCACTTCGATGGTTGCATTTTCAACCCGCTCTTTTTTAACTCCATGAATTTCAAGCTCACCGCTACCTTTCACTTGTTGCGGCCCCTCTTTCCTCATGTCAAATCCTTCTCCTATCACACCTTTAAAAGAAGCGAAAGGAAATTTATCGCTTTCCATGTACTTCTCATTAAAGTGTTCCTGCATCAATGGCTTTTCAAATTTAAATGTAGTGATGGGTATTTTAAACACCACTTCATTGTTGCTGGTGTTCAATACTGATGTTGCACTGTGTGTTTCTGCTTCAATATTTTCAAGTGGAGCTTTGGAGAAAAAACTAATCTTTCCATCGCTGCTCATATATACTTGGGCGAACATTGTTAGCGGAAAAATCAAAGCAAGAAGTAATAAATTCAATTTTTTCATTTCTTTTCTTTTTTAATTGTTAGGCGCACCGGCTGCCAGCCAGCAACGCAAAATATCTATATCGGTCTGACTTAATGGACCGGATGGAGGCATGTCTTTTGTATTGATAGCTCTTTGTTCAAATGTTCCATTGTCAACTTTCGATTTAACGCCTACATAAGGATTGCTTTTAAAATCACCGGTGCCACTTCCTCCGGGCTCGTGACAACCGTTCACACAATAAGTCTGTATGATTGGATTTACATCTGCATTAAACTCGCTAGCTATGGTTGTACAGTCGGGAAGGGGTTGAGCCAAATCACCTTTATCGCTTAAGCAAGATGTAAATAAAACAATGATAAACAATTGACATATAAAAGGAAGTGCTCGATTCATTTTGTATTTTTGATTAACAAACATACAAAATATGAAAAAAATTGTACGGATCTGGTTTGTGATTTCTACATTATTCATGAGTAGCTCACCAATAAAGGCTCAACTATTTGTAACCGATGCCTATTTATATGGCGATGCAAATGATGATGAGGTGAATACCATGTCATTTAATGAGCAAACTTATGAAGTGTTTGCTGCGGGCTATTTTCAAAATTCTTTCGATGGCACCATTAATGCCTTAGGAGGTAAAGATGCTTTTGTATTAAAACACGATCCTTTCGGAACTCCTTGGTTTGTTCAAATTGGAAGCGCAGCAGACGAAGAAATTACTGCCTCATCGTTTGATGTATCAACAGGTAGTTTGTATGTGGCAGGAACATTTTCCGGTTCAACATTATCAGTGGGTAGTAATACACTAAACAATGCCGGCAATACCGATGTTTTCATTGCAAAAATAAATGCAATGGGAAATATTGTATGGAGTATGCGAATGGGAGGTTCGGGTTCTGATTATATCAGTGCCATAAAAACCGATAGCAGCGGAAACATTTATGCCTGCGGATACTTTTTTGGAGGATCATTTACTGCAGGACCTTATACCTTGGGTGGTGGTGGACTAAGCAGCTCATACCTGGTAAAGATTAATAATACCGGCTTAGTAGATTGGGCGAAAGAAGCCAAAGGAAGCGGAGGTGGAGTAGCGATTGCCAGAGATGTATCCATATCGACCAATGGAACTATTTGGATGGTCGGTGAATTTTCGGTAGCTGCTGATTTTGTTGTGAGCACATTAAATGCCGTTGGAACACGCGATGGTTTTTCGGCAGCTTATAATTCAAGCGGAACTTTTCAATATGCAACCCAATATTTTGGGAATTCAGGAGCTCAAGTTTTTATCAGAGGCATTCGTCCGATCGCCAATCATGAAATGGTTATGGCCGGATATTTTAGTCAAGATATTTTTGAAGGTAGTGCATTCATCAATTCGGCCGGGAATATGGACATGATGATTTTGCAAATCAATAATTTTGGTACCATTCTAAACGGATTTACTGCAGGAGGTCCGGGAGATGATCGAATATTAGGTATGGGTGGCGATTTCAGCAATGTTTTTTCATTAGGGTATGAAAGTGACTTAAGTGAAATTCAAGGTGTGTTTTTACAAATGCCGCTTGGGGTTTCAAAAAGCGGATTGATCATTAATACCAATCACAATACAGGTTCTCCAATGGTAGTGACTGGTAGGTTGCGATTAGCGGAACATGGTATTTCGGCACCCGAGTCTGTTTTCAAAACCACTTATGATGGATTGCCTTTGTTTGTATCACCCTTCTCGGGTTATAGTACCGGAAATATAAATTCAACCATAGCTCACGGAGGAAAAGATGCTATGATTTGTGATGTACTGATGTTTGGTGGAGTAGAAGAATCGGAGCGCAATTCGTTTAGAGCATCGCCTAATCCTGTTCGTGATAATCTTAATATATTATTTACTAAACCCATTAAAGATCGGGTGCAAGTTCGAATATATGATGCAATGGGGCACCATGTTCTCAGCGATGAATTAAGCATTGATGATCATAGCATTGATTTACAATCTTTACGAAAAGGAGTATATTGTATCACCCTGTTTGAGAATGGAACTTCTCAAGCTCAAAAAATTATTAAACAGTAACGCTATTACTTTGACACAAAAAATTCTTGCCCTATCCATCAGCGCCTTATTATTTTCCTGTTCTTCAGAAATTAAAAAAACCAGTACTTCGACCATGAGCAAAGACGATCATTCTTTTGCCAAAGCCGATGAAATAAGTATTCATCACATTGATTTGAACTTGAAGGTAGATTTTGAACAAAAAACTTTAGCAGGAAAGGCCCGTCTTTATATTACACATCATACCAAAGTCGATTCCATTTTTTTGGATACACGAAAACTTTCAATTCAAAAAATTCAATTGAGCGATGGTACTGAAACCCCTTACCGTTTATCGGAAGAAGATGCGTTATTGGGCAGTCAGTTGGCGATAAAAGTTGCTCCAAATACCGAGTACATTGATATAGCCTACTCAACCGATCCTACAGCTGCGGCATTACAATGGCTGGTGAAAGAACAAACGGCCGGAAAACAACACCCTTTTCTTTTTACACAATCGCAAGCCATATTGGCCCGCAGTTGGATTCCGCTACAAGATAGTCCCGGCATACGATTCACCTACTCGGCTGCCATTCAAGTTCCTCAACCATTAATAGCATTGATGAGCGCACGCTCTGCCAAGCAGGATAGTTTGACCAATACGTTCTACTTTGAAATGAAACAAGCCATTCCATCGTATCTTATGGCCTTGTCGGTTGGGCATTTACAATACCACGCTTACGACCAAAGATGTGGCGTTTTTGCAGAACCTGAGATGATTGAAAAAGCTGCCTATGAATTTGCCGATATGCCATCAATGATATCGAGTGCAGAAGAATTATATGGTCCCTATGCTTGGGAACAATATGATGTGTTGGTGCTTCCTCCTTCTTTTCCGTTTGGTGGAATGGAAAATCCGCGTTTAACTTTTGCCACACCTACCATCATTGCAGGCGATCGCAGTTTGGTTGCTTTAATTGCGCATGAGTTGGCCCACAGTTGGAGTGGAAACTTAGTTACCAATGCCACATGGAACGACTTTTGGCTCAACGAGGGGTTTACGGTTTATTTCGAATCGCGCATTATGGAAAAGCTTTATGGCAAGCCTTATGCCGATATGTTGATCAAACTTTCATACGATGAACTTTCACACACTCTTGAAGAGATGAAAGACCATGCGGACGACACACATCTTTATTTACAACTTAAAGGTCGCGATCCCGATGAGGGACTCACTGACATTGCTTATGAAAAAGGAAGATTCTTTCTTCGGCATATTGAACAAACTGTGGGGCGAGAAAAATGGGATGCTTTTCTGAAAGGATATTTTTCCAGTCATGCGTTTAAAAGTATAACCACCACTGCTTTTCTGGAATATCTTCAAAGCCATCTGCTGCAATCTATTCCCGGAGCGGATGAAAAAATAAAACTAAATGAATGGGTATATGGCGCAGGTCTTCCGCCTGTATTTTTACCCCCAAGTTCTGAAGAGTTGACCCGGGTAGAAAAAAGTGCTGAAGCTTTTCTTTCAAATTCAAAAGCTGAAGCGATAGATACCAATGGATATAGCAGTCATCATTTTTTGCATTTATTGCGTTCGTTAAGTTCGTCAATCAGCAAAGAACAACTGGGATTGCTCGATCAAAGATTTAACTTTTCGAACAGTGGAAATAGCGAAGTATTGAGTCAGTGGTTATTGCTAAGCATACAAAAACAATATGGTCCGGCTATGCCGCAACTTGAAAACTTTTTGCTTCAGGTGGGAAGAAGAAAATTTTTAAAACCCTTGTATTCCGCCTTAGCTAAAACACCCGAAGGAAAAGAGGAAGCGCTTCGAATCTATAGCAAAGCCCGCGATTCTTATCATTCGGTTAGTTACGGAACAATAGACCAAATTTTAGGTTATACACCATAGCGTTCAACAATCATTTGGACTTATACTTAATTTTCGTGGCCTTGCGCAACAAACAGGTGCAATGCTTTGTTATCCATACTAAATGATAAAGAAGTATAAAATAGTATTGCTGCTATTCTGTATGTCGTTTTCATTGCATGCAAAAGCTCAAGTGAACAGCATAGTAAACTTTTATGCGACTCAAATAAACAAAATAGTATATATGAGTTTCACTATAAAACAAGGCAATACCTGTGCTGATACTCAGATTCAACGCTCTGCCGATAGTATTACCTTTAATACCATTGGAATTATTCCGGGTATTTGTGGAAGCATTACAACAGATGAATCCTATAGTTTTAGCGATTCATTACCGCTTTATGGACAAATCAATTATTATAGAATTTATTTAGGAAACCAAGGTAGTTCGTATGTTGTAAAAGTTGAAGTAAGTCCTCTCTCCGAACTCCCTTTAATAGTGTATCCAAATCCCTCTTCCGATTTTACTACCGTGCAATTGGATCAATCGCTCGGAAAGAATTATCAAATCACTGTATTCGATCTGTTTGGGAAGAAAATGATTGAACCCGCTCGTTTTTTCTCACCTTATTTTCTATCGACCCATCAATGGGTTTCCGGCAATTATATCATTCAAGTGTCATCTGAAGATGGCCTTATATTAAAAAGCAATTTGAGTGTGGTGCGCTAAGCAATCAATCCTTCAATCAGGTGCAGTGAACAAAAAAGATTCCTTCGTCACCCGGCAGCATGCGTTGCTTTATCTTTCCTTGCAATGACGAATAGGAAAAAAAGAAAGGTTTATTTTCTATTTCATTTAAAAGATTTTTTAGCACCTCTTCATTTAGTACTTTTGTGCTGCTCAAAAAAATAACTATTTTAAATTCAATTATGGCTACCGATCATTTTCAATCTCCCGATTATTATCAAATAGACGAATTGCTGTCTGAAGAACATATTCTCATACGGAACTCAGTAAGAGAATGGGTAAAAAAGGAAGTGAGTCCGATTATAGAAGACTATGCTCAGCGCGCTGAGTTTCCAAAACAAATCATACGCGGGCTTGGAGAGATTGGTGCTTTTGGCCCATACATTCCGGAGCAGTATGGCGGCCCGGGATTGGATCAAATTTCCTATGGTTTAATAATGCAAGAGATAGAACGAGGCGACTCGGGTGTGCGCAGTACCGCTTCGGTACAGAGTTCTTTGGTGATGTATCCCATTTTTACTTACGGAAGCGAAGAACAAAAGAAAAAGTATTTACCCAAATTGGCTACAGGCGAGTTAATGGGTTGCTTCGGGTTAACCGAACCCGATCATGGTTCGAATCCAAGCGGAATGCTCAGCAATATTAAAGACAAAGGAAATCATGTGGTACTCAACGGTTCAAAAATGTGGATCAGCAATGCTCCATTTGCAGACATTGCTGTTGTTTGGGCTAAAGATGAAAAAGGCGATATAAGAGGTATGGTGGTTGAGCGGGGCATGAAAGGTTTCAGCACTCCTGAAACACATAACAAGTGGAGTCTTAGAGCAAGTGCAACCGGTGAGTTGGTGTTCGACAATGTTGAAATTCCAAAAGAGAATATTTTTCCAAACGTTAAAGGATTAAAAGGTCCTTTGGGTTGTTTGAATTCGGCTCGGTATGGTATTGCCTGGGGTGCCATTGGCGCAGCCATGGATTGTTATGATACCGCTTTGCGCTATTCAAAAGAAAGAATTCAATTTGGCAAAGCGATTGGTTCTTTTCAATTGCAACAAAAAAAATTGGCTGAAATGATTACTGAAATTACCAAAGCACAGTTGTTGGCTTGGCGTCTGGGTGTTTTGAAAAATGAGAATCGGGCTACACCGCAACAAATAAGTATGGCCAAAAGAAACAATGTTGATATGGCATTGACCATTACCCGTCAGGCCCGTCAGATGTTAGGCGGAATGGGAATTACCGGTGAGTATCCAATTATGCGACACATGATGAATCTTGAAAGTGTGATTACGTATGAAGGCACGCACGATATTCATTTACTTATAACCGGAATGGATGTAACCGGATTCAATGCGTTCTCTTAATTGCTTTTGGATTGATTCAACTTTAACACCAGTTGCTTTATCGACAAAAAATGCAGCATGAGCGCAATAGGAACCAATACTGAAGGCAGAAGAGAGTAAGGCCAAATAACCGGTAAAGTATTGGCCGGCTCATTCATAAAATATTTGAATGGAAAAGGAGAGGATAAGGCTGCTATCGTTACTACATTAATGATTAACAGGATACCCAAAATGTTCCAAATGATGGCAACCCACTGCGGCAAACTTTTTTTCACAAAACAAAAATAACCGATCAAAGGGGCTGTGATGCCAATTAGAATGTCGTAGTTCATTCCTTCAAAAGTCATTTGTACCGGTATAACGTAAGCGTAGTAGAGTGATACTAAAATAATCTCAACTACAATCCTGAAGGATTGCACATATATCAAATGTTCGGGTGGTACGTAACGAAGTAAGTAAGACACTCGACCTGAAAACAAGATGGCCAATACTATCATTACAATCACTATCATCAGCAATAACATTCGCGGAGGCATGGCATCGTATTTATTAAAGTAACCCATAACCGTTGCAATGCTGACCAAAAATACCCATACAGCAATGGCTGAACCTGTGAAATAAAGAGTGATTCTTCTTTGAGGCAAAGCGATACCGACTTGCTTCAATGCGTTTTGATGAATGACTAATACCGACATGATAACCGCCAATAGTAGCCCCAAAAATAGAGATGTAATAAAAGAAGAAATAGAAGCCTCCACTACGCGAAGTTATCAAGCCCTATCAGCAATGCAATAGCGAATGAACAAAGAATAACATTTATTTGGCGATCTGTTCAATTCGTATGGTGAACGAGAATTATTTACTCCTGAAAGTAAACTCTTTTTACTCTTCCCGAAATCGAGGTAAGAATTTCATAGGGAATGGTGTCCAATGCCGCAGCCATTAATTCTATTGGGTGCTCAGGTCCAAAAACAATAGCTTCGCTTCCTTCTTTGACAGGAATATCGGTTACATCTACCATAATCATATCCATACATACCGAGCCAATAACGGGTGCGGGTCTTTTGTTGATGAGCACAGAAAAATTTCCATTACCCAGTTTTCGATTAAATCCATCGGCATAGCCAATACCCAATGTCGCTATCATGCTGTCGCGTTTTAAGACCCCTTTTCGATTGTAGCCAATTGATTCGCCCGCTTTCACCGATCGAACTTGCGAAACGGTTGTTTTTAATCGCGCTACCGGAATCAAATGTTTGAGCACGTTTTTGGGAACACCAACTCCATGCATACCTATTCCCAATCGAACCATATTCATTTGATGATCCGGGAATCGTGTGATGCCACTTGAATTAAGTACATGTTTGATAAAATCTTGCTTCAAATGTTTACTCAACTCCAGACAAACTTTATTAAACAGCTCAATTTGGTGTTGGGTAAATGAATCATGTGTCGATTGATCGGTCGAAGCCAAATGAGTAAATACACTTTTTACTTCCAGTTGTTTATGATTTTGCAAGCGCACAATCAGTTGGTTTATTTCACGCATTTCGAAACCAAGGCGATGCATACCACTGTCTATTTTCAAATGCACCGGAAAGGGAGTGGTTCTATCGGCCTTTTTTTGAACTGCTTCGGCAAATGATTGAAGAACTCTGAAAGAATAAATTTCAGGCTCCAGGTTGTGCTGAATCATTTGATCGAAGCTTTGCTCCTCAGGACTCATCACCATTATGGGAATATGTATGCCCGCTTTGCGAAGTTCTATTCCTTCATCGGCATAAGCAACTGCCAAATAATCTACTCTATGAAATTGCAGCAAGTCCGCAATCTCATGCGAACCGCTTCCATAGCCTAAAGCCTTTACCATCGCCATTATTTGGGTGCCCGGTTTAATGAATGAACGATAATAGTTTAAGTTGTGCTCTAACGCACTCAGATTAATTTCAAGAACTGTTTCATGAGCTTTCTTCTGAAACATTTCCAACAAAGTTTCAAAGCCAAATGCCCGTGCTCCTTTAAGCAGAATCATTTCGTTGTGAAATCGGCTGGCAACAAACTCTTGTTTAAACTTTTCGGTGCTTTCGTAAAACTCAGTTTGGCCGCTAAATAAATGTTGAACCGAAAGCAAATCGGGTCCAATACCAATCAAACGATCAATGTTTTTTTGTCGAAGCAAGACATTCACTTCAGTATAAAGTTGTTCTTTGTCTTTTCCACTTTGCAGGATATCGGATAGAATAACGGTTTTGTCGGTAAACAACTTTTGTTGATTCATAAAATCCAAAGCGATTGACAATGAGCCGAGATCGGAGTTGTATGAATCGTTGATGATACTGCAATGATTGATGCCTTCTTTCATTTCGAGTCGCATAGCTACCGGAATCAACTGTTTCATTCGATCGGAAATGGTGGCTTGATCGATTTCAAGAAACAACATCATGGCCCAACAATGAATGGCATTTTCTATGGAAGCATCATCGGTAAACGGTATTTGAATGGTGGCAAAATTATTTTTAAATACGCCTTGTATCTCGGTATAATTTTCAAACTGTTTTACACGGCCTATTTGTAAATCGGCTCTCATTTTTCTCGACCAGGTAAACAGTCGTATGTTTTGCGGTAGAATTTTAGAGGCATTGATTTGTTGTTCTATCAATAAATAATCACGACAATACACCAACGCTTTACATGGCGCAAAGAGTTGAAGTTTTTCTAAAATTTTTTGTTCAAACGATTCAAAGTTTTCTGCATGTGCCTGACCAATATTTGTAAACAAACCAATTTGTGCTTTAACAATTTCGGCCAACGCTTTCATTTCACCGCTTTTAGAAATGCCTGCTTCAAATATTGCCAAATCGTTTTCGCTGCGCATTTGCCATACCGAAAGCGGAACTCCAATTTGAGAATTGTAACTCTTTGGACTTTTAACAATGTGATAATCTTCTCTCATCAATTGATAAAGCCATTCTTTTACGATTGTTTTTCCATTACTGCCCGTGATGCCGATTACCGGAATATCAAACAATTCCCGGTGTGTGCGGCTTAGTCTTTGCAAAGCCAAAAGGGTATCATTTACGACAAAATAAACAGCTTTGCTCTCTGCTTTTGCGAAATCTTTCTTACTGATTACAAAAGCTCTGACTCCCTTTTGCAATAAAGGTTCTACAAATTCATGTCCATCTCTGCGGTCGCCTTCAATAGCAAAAAACAAAGTATCATCAGGCGATGAGAGTTTCCGACTATCGGTAGATAAATAGCGAATGTTTAGCTCTGTGCCGGCTGCATTGATCACCTGAGCATTCATCGCTTCGCTCAATCGCTTGATATCGTAAATAATGTGGGCTTGATTGCTCATTTATTGCGCTGTGTGTAGCACGATCGGCACAAGGGGATATAACTTTCCCTTTCGCCCAGCATTACTACATCTTTATTTTCAACGGTTCGATAGGAGAATTGAGCCAACTCTCCACAATCCATACATACGGCATGCACTTTAGTTACAAACTCAGCTACCGACATCAGATCGGGAATTGGACCAAAGGGTTTGCCACTAAAGTCCATGTCCAAACCGGCCACGATTACACGTACACCTTGATTGGCTAATTGCACACAAACATCGCTTAAGCCTCTATCGAAAAATTGAGCTTCATCTATTCCCACTACATCTACATCAAAACTCAGCAATAAAATATTTGACGATGCATCAACCGGAATACTGGGTATGGCATTTTGATCGTGCGATACAATATCACTTTCATGATATCGATGATCGACTTTAGGTTTATAAATTTCAACTTTCTGTTTAGCAAATCGTGCACGCTTTAATCTACGGATCAATTCTTCCGTTTTTCCCGAAAACATTGATCCGCAAATAACTTCGATCCAGCCCTTTCGTGAATGATTGAATTCTTTGCTTTGCACCCTATAATTGATTTGAGTGTAAAATTAGAAATAAAAAATTCTCTTGCAGTGTCGAAATTACAAAACACAAAAGCCACCCGGAAAACTCCAAAGTGGCTTGTGCTCAAACATATAGGTTTCCCTATTTTTCTATAATTATTTTTTTCGATTGGATATTATATCCATTGTGTATTTGTAGGATATATACCCCATTGGCTAATGAAGATACATCCAACTGTCCACTGAGGAAATTTTGCTCATTCACAAAGTTTTGTTCGATCAGTTTTCTAGCACTCATATCGAATAATATGGCCTTTGTATTTTTTTCAGCCGATGGCGTATAAAGCGAGAAGTGAATAGAGGTACTGGCCGGATTGGGATAACATTCCAAAATCAAAGCTTGCTCTTGCTCCGGGGTTGCCAGTGCTAAGTATTCTTTTGTGAAATAAAATTTACCCGAAGCAGCTCCACCGAATCCGGTAAAGATCATTTTGTAAATATTATAATTTACATCTCTTACAAAAAATGCGAGAGAGTCTTCAATTACCCAACTAAAAGTATTCATGTCGAAATATTTCCAATTGTATCCTATAGCATTGGTAAAATGTGAAAACTGAGTGGCATTATATGTTGCACTGTTTACATCAACCGGATACGCTTTTTCTACCAAAACATTTTTGTTGCTCAACACACCACCCACCATGTAGGTAATAGGATCAACCGAAAGATATTGTGTAAACACCAAATCCCAGTTGCTGTTCAATGGCTCCCGGTCAATTGCTATATTGTTTACCATTGAGTAGTACGCAAAGTTTTTACCGATATAGTTTGACTTATTTATACTGCCGATAATTTCGTTGCTGCCATCGGGGTTGGCATATTTAAATGTATAGATACCCGCTGTAAGAGATTCGATATACATTTTTTTAACTGCTCCATTACTCAAACGGATAAAATAAACCGAGTCACCGATTACTTGATGTGTAGCGAAATTATAATTGCCCCATCCTAAATCAAATGGATCGGCAGGGTTGTAGGTTCTGTTGAACGCTCCCATTCCCCAGGCAGTATCATGATTGAATAATTCATTCCCAGCCACCATTGAGGCAAGCGTATCGGCATACGAAATGGCAGACCAATTGGCAACACTGTTCACCGGACGATATAAGGTTGCCATGTTTTTAGAATTGATCAATACAGAAGCTGTTTGACCATTGATTTCGAAAGCAATGTCCCAATCTAAATTGCTCACACTGCTTTGAGTGCCATTGCTCATGCTGTAAAAGGTTTGGTTTGGGTAACCGGGATTAATGCTAACAGAATCGCTCACTACCTGAGCTGAAGCCCACGTGGATAGAGTGCATATGCTAAGTAACGTGAATAAAATTCTTTTCATTTTTTTGGATGGTATTTAAAATCGTTTGTATTCAAAAATTGCGGTGCCCTTGTTTCCCGATGTATCGTAGAAATCTAAAAAGCGAAGTTTATATAAATAGCCTGTGGCGTCTTTAATAATATAATAACGATCCGGAACAATGGAATACAGATTGGTGGAAAAACTAAATTGCTTCCATTCAAATCCGATATAAGCAGCTTGGGTGTAACGCTGCACCATTTGCGCTTGCCCAAATTCCAAATCCGCAAATGGAATATAATCCGGCAATGAATCTTTAGCCAACATTCCTGCCTCGATTTGATTCCATCGATTGAGCAGGGTTCCGGTTACTAAATAATATCGGAAAGGAGAGCCAATCGGTTCTTCTTTGTATTCGTGAATATATTTTCCAAACATCAACTGCCATTTACTCGATGGCGGAGCAACACTCACCAATTGACCGCCTCCACTAAAATTAAAATACATCAATGCATAGGCATTGTTTTTTGGAATGAAAAATGTTTGATAGCCACTGTTGTCTAGATAGGAATAGCTGATCTGATATCCGTTTGCATCAACCGTATCCACTTTAAACTTTCTAAATCGTTCGGCACCTGAATGCTCATACGCTCCACGATCGATAATAAATACTTCGCCACTAAAAATGCTGTTTTGATAATAGGAACTCATTGCCAATGAATCGTCATACAAATGTTCATGGTCTGTTTTCCAATTCACTCCGGTAGAATCGGCCATATTCATTAGGGCATATCCGCTTCTACCTGCAAACATAAACTTGGCTTGATTGAGATACACTCTGTTGCCTTGAGCTGAAGCTTCAAAAGCTAAATCGAAACTATTGTATGGGGCACTGTAAGTTTTGTTTTCATATAAATCTACAAAGACCAAAGATTGATACGTGTTTCCCATGCTGGCTTGCATCAGGGTTAAATTTCCAGGGGCATTGAGCGACAGAGCTGTTTCGTTTTTCTCGCAGGAAGAAAAAAACAAACCCAAAGCAATGAATAGAATCCAACTCCTCATTTCTTTTTAAAGGTATAAGACAGTGAACAGAAATAATTTATACCGGTGCTGATCAATGCAGAACTTCCTTCGGAACCATGCACGGTTGCACTTCCATAACTATTGATTTGACGTACGTTTAAAATATTCTTGATTCCGGCATTGAGTTGCATCTGATCTTTTAAAAACGATTTACTCATTGAAACATCCAACAAATGATACGCTTCGCTTTTTAGCAAAGAGATGTTATACGCATCATCGCTAATGTAAATAGGCATGGCACCCTTATACGTGTAACGAAGATTTACACTGCTTTTTAACTTTTCTGGCAAACGATACATCAATTGATTAGAAGACTCATAACCATAATTGATTTGTCGGCCTACTTGATCATTATATACATTGGATATTCCTGAATAAGCCGATTGATGAGATACACTCCACTTTTTTAACTCGATGCTTAGCGTTGCTCTTGTGCCTGCACTTTTATATTCACCTATATTAACATAAGTAAATAAATTACTGCTGCTGTTCACCTGAGCAAGTGTAATCAGGTTATCAATTTTATTGAAATAAAAGTTCAACTCACTTTTAAGCATCGCCTTTTGAAATAGGCTTTTTCTTTTTTCGATATTTAGCGAAAGTGAATGAGCATATTCCGGCTTCAGCGATTCGTTGCCCCGTATATTGTGATTGACATCAACAAAGTAGAGATACAACTCCTTTACAGAAGGTGCTCGGAAACCTCTATTGTAGGCCAAACGCATGATGGCTTTTTCCGCTCCCAATTCATAGCGAACATTCACCGATGGAATGGTGGCCATGCCATACACCGGATTGTAATTGAAACGTAAAGCGGGCTTAAAAGAAAATCCTTGCACCGGAGAAGATTCAAAACTTCCGAACAAAGCATAATTGTCGGATGAAACACTTCTTCGGGTAAAGCGCTCTCCACGTGCCGATTCGGTATTGATATCAAACCCTGTTTGAAAATTCATACTGCTTCCTTCTTCCGCTTTATGAATGGTAGAATAAATATTCCACGATGTAATCCGTGTGCTGTCTTGATCGTCCTTATTTTCGGTTAGTGTTTCGTTGAGGGTAACCAAATCTTTTCGGTATGTATTTTTTATTCTTCTATACTCCGATAAGCCAATTTGAAATTTTGCCCGGTGGTTATTCCCAATAATATGCTCACCCGAAAACTGATACATATTCCTACGCGTTTTGTAATACTCGTCAAAAGCATAAATATAGTACGGTGTATATACGGCTAATCCTTTATTGGTCAGCTTTTCATCCATTATATGCGTACTGAACATAAAGCGACTTTGATGATAAAACCAAATGTATTTGGCACTACCGAACCACTGCTCTTTTGGTTTCCAATCGAGGTAGCGTTCCGATTCATCGTTCGACCAACCATCAAAATAATTTCTTCCGGCTGAAACAATAAAATTCGATCGCTTAAATCTTTTGCCCAACCAAAAGTCTGCATTGTATTGCCCTATGCTTTCGTAATGAGTCTTCAGTTGTGCAATCAGATTGTCTTGTACGCTTTGCTTGGAGATGATGTTGATGATTCCTCCACTGGCATCGGTTCCATAATTAACCGACATTGGTCCTTCAACCACTTCAATTCTTTCCACACCACTCATGGCAATTTGACTTAAATCAATGTTGCCGTTCAAGCGTCCATTTACCGGCAATCCATCCAACAACACTTTGATGTTGTTTCCACTCATTCCATTAATTTTTATACTGCTGCCCAATACCGCATCATTATTTAACTCAAGCCCCGCTTTGCGACTCAACACTTCATTGATACTTGCATAGCCTTGATCATTGATCTGCTGAGCGGATATAACTTGAACCGTATGCATGGATTTGCTTTGTTGCCTTGGAGCATATTCGGTTGTAATCACTACTTCGTTCAGTTGTATATTTTTTAAAGGAAGATCGTATTCATATACCGCAGAGTTTATGTAGATGGTATCGCATAAGGTTTCAATAGAAAGATGTGCTACTTGCAGCACAAAAGGAACTTGAATGGCATCGGGAATAATCAATTCACCTTTATTGTCGCTAAAACGTACCAACGATTCACGACTGTTCAAATCTATCATTACCACTGTGGCCAAACTCAAAGGATTTTGATTCGCATCCTTGAGGATTAATTTTTTTGCCTGAACAGAGTTGGAAAGTATAATAAATAAGACAAAAACGAAGTTCTTCACAAAATTCACGCTGCAAAATTACTAAGCCTGAAACATGAGAAAAACTAATCACGGTCATATTTATCTAATTTGACAATACAATGACATATGATAGACTTTGGTAAGAAAAATGTTGAATAGACCGAAGAATATTACTTTTGTGGCGGAGAACATCAAATCACAGAAAATCATAAAATGAAAAAAGAAGAAATAGAAAAAGCCTACCAGAATTTTAAGCAAAGGATGGATATTTTGATGCAAGCCATCGATAAAGATTTAGCAAAAGCAGAATTGGATTTACTGATTCATTATACCAATCAGTTTATCAAATCGCTTGGACTTGATGAACTCAACTATCCGGTAGAAAACATAGCAGATAAAAAAGAAAATAAAACCGTTGAAGTAAAACCACAGCTTACAAGCCCAACGGTAACCATAGCAGATGCTGATATTGAAGATGAGCCTATACCTATAGCGGAAGCCGAAATAGAAACCAAACAGAAGATTAAAATTAAACCGGCTGATGCCAAACCTTCCAAAGCAGAGGTGTTGGCACAAAACAATTCATCTTCAACCCTGCACGACCGAATGACAAAAACCAAACCCGACCCTAGTTTGGCCGATAAATTAGAAAAGAAACCTTTGAACGATATGAAAAAGGGGATTGGGATAAATGAAAAATTTATTTTTATAAGTGAATTGTTTAAAGGCGATCAAAATTCTTATTCCACAGGAATAGAGAAATTAAACAGCTGCCAATCGATGAGCGAAGCTGAGCGTGTCTTACAGAATTTATCGGGCGAATTTGAATGGCAATCTGAATCGACTGCGTATACTTTATTGCATAATCTAGTTGAAAGACGCTATGCAAACTAAGTGCAGATTTCTGTTTTTAATTTTTGTTTTTGTATTAACGACTCACCGCTTTTGTTATGGGCAAGATTCTTTTTATGCGCGACAAGTCATTAAAGATTTATGTTCCGAAAAAATGCACGGAAGAGGATATGTAAAAAAAGGTGATCAAAATGCGTCTATATACATTAGCAAAGAGTTTCAATTTGCAGGTCTTGAAAAATTAAGCAAAGGATATTATCAGGAATTTACGCATAGCGTTAATACGTTTCCTTCAAGCATGTATGTGAAGCTCGATACGGCAGTATTACAGGCAGGAGTTCAATTTATTGTTGATCCAAAATCTCCTTCTGCAAAAGGCAGTTATCTAATTGAAGAAACGAATGCACTTCCGGATCAATACAGCGAGCGTGCATTGCGCTACAGATTTGTTTATGTGAATCCGAAAGGTCTTTCAAGCGAAGACAGTTTAAAATTGATGGCTGCCTGGAAAGAGGACAAACGTGCTGCCGGATATATTTTTCGTCATAAAAAATTAACCTGGAGTGTAGGCACAGAAGTGATGGAAAAACCAATGATTTACCTCTTGAACGACAGTGTTGCCAAGTCTTTTAAACATATAGAACTAAGTATAAAAAATAAATTTATTTCTCGATACAAGTCGCGAAATGTTGTAGCTTATGTTAAAGGGAAAGTAAAGCCCGATAGTATGATTGTTGTTTCGGCACATTACGATCATTTAGGTCGTATGGGAAAAACAGCTCTTTTCCCCGGAGCAAACGATAATGCTAGTGGAGTTGCCTTAATGCTGAATTTAGTAAAGCACTATGCCTTGACTGAAAACAAGCCCGATTATTCAATTCTGTTTATTGCCTTTGCTGCTGAAGAAGCGGGATTAAAAGGATCATTGCATTATACCCAAAATCCATTGAAGCCTCTTTCAAAAATTAAATTCCTGATCAATTTAGATTTAACCGGTACAGGTGATGAAGGCATCACGGTAGTTAATGCCACTGAATTTCCTGAACACTTTGATAGGATCAAAAAAATAAACGAAGAAGAAAATTATTTCACCTATGTAGGTAGTAGAGGAAAGGCAAAAAATTCTGATCATTATTATTTTAGCGAAGCAGGTGTTCCTTCTTTTTTTATTTACACGATGGGAGGAATTAAAGCTTATCATGATATTTATGACATTCCTGAAACATTACCGCTTACTCGATATCGTCAGTTGTTTCGATTGATCGATGATTTTATTAAAGGAATACACTAGTATTGGTTTGTTTCTTCCAAAAACCTATTGAATCTCATGTAGGTTTAAAATATTTTTTTTAAACTTTGTAGTCTAAATCAAAAAAACTCAATAGCTATGAGAAATTTATATCTCTTCATTTATTGCATTTTAATTTCAGTATCAACTCAAGCCCAACCTACCATTACTCAATCGGATGCACCCGTAGCAGGCACCCAATGGACCGAATTTGACGATGATCGTCCGGGAATTTTTACGTTAGGGGCAGCTGGAGCGAACCAATCGTGGAATTATGCAACAGGATTCATGACTCAATCAACCAATTACCTTAGCTTTAGTTCCATCGCCTCATTACCTGGCAATTTATCATCACAATTTCCTGGAGCCAATCTTGCTTTGAACTTTCCAAGCGATTCTATTTGCCAATATTTTGATGTGAACAATACCGGTATTTATATTGATGGCCTTTATACTTATTCAATGTTGGCCATGCCGCCATTCAATAAGTTTGATTACAACCCGAATAACTTATTCATTCCATTCCCTTTTACCTACAATGGTGTACGAAATCATGTCTCCAAACAAGAAGTTGTTATTGTTGGTACGCCATCCATTAAGACCGTAATCTCCACTTTGCAACAATTTAATGGGGATGGATATGGAAGTTTAACAACGCCTGCAGGAACGTTCCCTAATGTACTTCGCATTAAATCATTCAGCTATAGTATTGACTCAACCTTTGCCGACATATCCGGCACCGGTAACTATATCTTCGTGAATAGTGGGGGAGCTTCTGATTCTAGCTACTCTTATTTTCATATGCGCAATGGTGTAAATTCATTTTTATGTGTTGTGGATATGAACAATACCAATACCGTTGTAGAAAGTGTAAGTTATCTTGTGAATGGAATTGTAGGAATTGAAGAAACCAGTAATCCGCCATCCGTTTTAGTTTATCCAAATCCTTTGATCGATCAAAAATTAAACATCCATATTGATCAAGATGATGTATCACAGGTCAGAATCTATAATGAGCAGGGGCAAGTTGTCTATCAACAAGCTGTATACGGAGCCGATACCTATTCATTTGAATTCGATTTTAGCAAAGGGTTTTATCTCTATCAACTGATATCTCATGGTGGACAAATCATAAGCAACGGAAAATTTATTAAACAATAAAGTAGCATTTACTATAGAAAAGGGATGATTCTATCATCCCTTTTTTTGTTATGAATAAATTGAAATAGAAATTCAGAAACAATATTTTTCTTTTTATGTTCATAATAGTAAATTTCAATATGAAAAAATCCATAACCCTTTTCTTTCTATCTCTATTTTGCATAAGTGGCGCAGTATATGCTCAGGGATGTTCTGACGCAGGATTTTGCTCAGCCGGATCTATGCAAAATCACAATGGCCAAGATGAATATGTAAACCTAAGCAAAGTGAGTGCCTCTATCAGCTATGGTGTCGGAGAGCAAGGAGTAAGCATTGTCCAATTCACCCCTGAAGTTCAAATTGGATTGTTTACCGGCACACAAATTCAGGTAAAAATTCCTTTTATGGCCATCAATGGCAATATAGGAAGCAACAGCGGATTGGGTGATGCAATATTTTCTATTACTCAAAAACTTCCAATCGACTTAAACGATGGAGACATTCTTATTACGGCCGGTAGTCGCATACCCATAGGAACGACAGATGAAAAAGATAAAGACGGTCCTTTACCTATGCCGTATCAAACTGGATTAGGAACCTTGGATGGCATTGGTGGTCTTTCGGTCAGACTTAAACAATGGAAAATGAGTGCAGGCTTTCAGTGGGTAATGGATGATCAAAACAAAAACCAATTTTTACGAGCCGCTTGGCTGGGCAATGAGGATGCACAAAAATATTTTGAATCCAACAAATTGAAGAGAGGTAATGATGCTTTGTTGCGCATTGATCGATCGTTAAAGGTTGGACGATTTGTATTCACTCCGGGAGTATTGGGCATTTATCGTTTAAACAAAGACTCGTATGTAAATGAGAATGGAGTAAGAAGCAGTATTAGTGGAAGCGATGGACTAACATTGAACATCAATCTAAGTTCCGACATAAAAATAAATGACAAAGCCGGATTGAATGTGATAGCAGCTTTTCCCGCTGTAGTGCGCGACAAACGACCTGATGGACTTACACGTAGTGCGGTTTTAAGTTTTACCTTTTCACGAACATTGGGAAATTAGCAGTATCTATACAAGACCTGCTTTTGGTTTGGTATAGATAATTGCGAGTTGTTTCTCGTTCTAAACTCTACGAGCAATAACTCGGAAAATCAACTCAGCTTTTTTACCTTAGTTGCATGAAGGTTGTTAAACTTTTTGCTGTAGTCTTTATTGTCTTTATCCTGTTATTGGGTGGAGGCATCTACTTTTTTCTTCATAAACAAAAACCTCATTACAAAGGAGCGGTGTACATCAAAGGGTTTGAAAATCCTTGTGAGATTTTGTACGACTCTTATGGCATTCCACACATTATAGCACAAAGTGAACCGGATGCCTACCGTGCTCTGGGTTTTGCAGTGGCGCAGGAACGATTGTTCCAAATGGAAATGATGCGAAGAGTTAGCAGCGGAAGATTGTCTGAAGTTTTTGGAGTTAATACATTAGAAATAGATCGTTTTTTTCGCATGGTGGGTTTTAATCATTTAGCTTCCAGAGAAGTTGAACGAAATTTCAACAATCCGCATGCTCCATGGACCAAAGCCTGTTTAGCTTATATTGAAGGATTAAATCATTTCATCGAAAATGAAAATCTACCGGTGGAGTTTACTTTGCTTGGATTTACACCAAAACCTTATACGCCTGAAGACATGTATTTGATTGCATCGTATATGTCTTTTTCTTTTGCTATGGGCATTAAAACAGATCCGCTTCTGCAACGGATACTTCAAAATCATGGCCCTACTTATCTCTCTGATTTTTCTTTAGGTTTCGATTCAACCAAAATATGTTTGCCCAACGATTGTCAAAACAGCATTCGGCAATTTCCATCTGTGCATGATCGCTTAAGTGCACTGAGAATGCCACAAATCACCGGAAGTAATGCATGGATTGTTTCTCCTCAAAAAAGTAAAAGCAATTCCGTTTTATTTGCCAACGATCCGCACATCGAATTCAGTCAACCGGCCGTTTGGTACGAGGCGCATCTGTCTTATCCCGGTGTGGAATTTACCGGACATTTTTTAGCCGGCTTATGCTTTGCTCCTTTAGGACATTCGCTGCATCATGTTTGGGGAATTACTATGCTACTCAATGATGATGTCGATTTTCTTTTTGAGAAATATGCTGACAATGATAGTACTAAAGTTAAAGGTATTATTAAGGACTATCCTATTGATGTGCAGGAGGAAATTATATTGGTAAAAGATAGCGCAGCAGAAAAATTAATTGTTCGGAGGACTAAAAATGGGCCTATCTGCTCTGATGTAATGAAAGATATTAAATCTATGTCAGATCAACCAGTTTCTTTATCATGGACCTATTTGAAAACCGAAAATGATCTTTTGCAGGTGATGTATGGTATGATGCATGCCAAAAACATGAAAGTATTTAGGAGAGAGCTTGAAAAAATTGCTTCGCCCGGACTAAATATCATGTATGCCGATAAGGAAAATATTGCTTGGTTTGCTGCCGCTCATTTTGTGAAACGAAACGACAGTATATTTCCCAGTCTATTTCGTTCAGCATATAGCAACAACTTTAACGACAGCTATTTTGACCCGAAGAATAATCCTTGTTCGGTAAATCCCGAACGCGGATATGTGTACTCTGCTAACAACCAACCCGAGCCAAAAAATGGAATGTTTCATCCGGGATATTATGTGAATGATGACCGGGCTTTACGAATAACACAGGTATTGTCTTCAAAGGATAAGCTAAGTGTTGAAGATTTTAAAAATCTTCAATTGGATGATACCTCTCAAGTGATGAATGCGGTCAAAAATATTCTGATAGCAGAAATCAAAAATGTTGATCATTCTGAAATAAATGCAGCTGAACTATTTCAACAGCTTAAAAAATGGAACGGAAGTTTTAATAAAGAAGAGTCCACCCCTGTGTTTTTCAATCAATTCTTATTTGAGGTATTGGAGTTATTGTTATTGGATGAATTGGGGACAGAAGATTTTAAGGCGATGCTTAAAACACATGTTTTAAAAACCGGTATGGAACGTATTCTCAAAAACGATAGTAGTGTATGGTGGGACAATGTATTGACCAAAAATCATCGGGAAACGAAAATTGAAATCATCAATCAAGCTTTTTATAATGCTGTTCGTAAACTAAATACAGTGTATGGAAAGAAATATGAAAAATGGAAATGGGGAAATGCTCATCAATTGGAACACCCTCATTTAATTGGGAAACAAGAACCGCTGAACAAAATTTTGAATGTAGGTCCATTTGCCACTAGCGGTGGTAACGAAACTGTGAACAATATGGGATATGAAATGAATGAAAAGGGAAAAATGCTAGTTCGCTTTGGTCCAAGCATGCGTAAAATTCTTGATCTTGCTCATCCTGAAGAAGGATGGAACATATCGCCTACTGGTCAATCGGGTAATTTCATGAGTAAACACTATAGAGATCAGGCAGAAATGTTTGTCAATGGTTCGTATCGTTCCATGACAATGAATCATGAAAGGATTAAGACAGAATATAAATCGAAAATGATGTTAAAACCTAAACGATGAGATCTGTGCTGCTTGCTTTGAATCAATGCCAATTAATCTTCCATACATTCGATGAATCAAATGCAAGGAAAATGTATTTAAGAATAGAATACAAGTAAGAAAGGACAGTATAATCATACTGTTGATTCCAACCGATGGAGCCATGATACTAAAAAAAATCAGTGTCAGGTTTACGAATGCAATCAAAAACACAGTGCCGGTCTGACGAAATCCATTTCTTAAAATCATATGATGCAAATGATTTCTATCGGCCATCAATGGAGATCGTTTTTCTATTAATCGTATAATCGAAACTCGTATCAAATCGTATATCGGTACAAACAAAGTGGCAAAGACTAATTTGGAAACTTCTAAACTATTGAGTGTGTTTCCAAATGGTTGATTTAATAATTCAATAGCCATTACCGCCATCATAAATCCTATGATCATAGATCCGGTATCACCCATAAAGACTTTTGCGGGATGCAGATTAAAGGCTAAGAAAGAGAGTAACGAACCAGCAACACAGAAACATAAACAGGTATAAGTATAATTTCCTGCTGTATAAAACATGACACCGAAAACAGAGGCCATAATCACGCCCAATACACCAGCTAAACCATCAATGCCATCAATTAGATTAAATGCATTGGTAAACGATACCACAAAAAGCAGGGTTAACGGAATTTGAAACATGGGTGCAATTTCATTGATCCCAAATAAACCATAGAAGGAAACTATTTTTATGTCACCTGCAACAATTAATAATGCTGCTAGTATTTGCAAAAACAATTTACTCAGTGCTTCAATATTTAATAAATCATCAAAAAAGCCGGTGAAGAACATAATCATTAAAGCAGCAGATAAGTAACCGGATGCAGGAGTTTGATAGAAGGCTGAGAAAATGAAAAACGAAACAAAAGTTCCAATAAATATGGCTATGCCTCCCATATTCGGTGTATGGTTTGCGTGTTGTTTTCGCTCATCGGGCGTATCAAATAAATTCCATCGGGTACACACCTTTAACCACATCGGCATCCATGCAAAGCAAATAATGTAAGCCATCAGTGCCGGTAAAATAATCTTAGAGAGTATAGGTACATCCATAGGTTAGGGTTTTACTTTTTCTTTTTTATCTGAGCGTTCGGATGATGTTTAGTTCTACCCTTCTATTCTTTCCTTTAATATCTTGGTTCATATTGTCAACAACAGGAACCAATTCACCAAAAGCTATAGTGCGTATACGTGACTCCTCAATTCCTTGTTTCATCAAGTATGTTTTAATAGCATCGGCTCTTTTTTGACTCAATATCATATTGTATGCCTCATCACCTTCATCATCGGTATGACCGGATAATATCATGACGGTGTTTTTATCGCTATACAAACTATCGAGGGTTTGTTCCAATAAATCGAAATGCATTGTTCGCACATCTGCTTTATCGGTTTCGAACTCGATATTACCCATGCGGATTTGTTTCTCTTTTGGTTTTGCATTAGGATCAGGACAACCATTAAACTCTTTTGATCCTTTTATGTAAGGACAAGCGTCTTCAAAATCGCTGATCCCATCTTTATCTGTATCGGGACAGCCCATAGTGGCCGCTGTACCTTTCACATAAATACACTGATCAATTTTATTTGGAATACCGTCACCATCTGCATCAATATCCGATACCGGACATCCTTTTGTTTCAGCAGGTCCTGCTTCATCCGGACAGAGGTCATTCGCATCCATTATTCCATCGCCATCCATATCTCCTGTTTTAGAAACATTCTTTTGAATTGGACAACCATTATTGGATGCTTCACCAAATACATCCGGACATTGATCTTCTGCATCAATTACACCATCCAAATCTTTATCGCTGAAGACTATACTTTCTTTGCCATCCTTTTTATTGTTCTTCTTAGGACCAATAGGCAAAACAGAAACCGAAAGTTCGAATGATCCGGGCGAAGCTGCAGAAGCCAATTGAGAAGTAGTGATATCATAACTCAATCCCAATAGCATTCGCTTTACCTGAAAGCCGGTGTGCAATACAATTGCGCCTTCATTTCTATAAAATGTTCCGAACTGAAGAACATTCTCATTGTTCATTTTAAAATCAGCCAATACACCCCCTACTGTTTCTGCAAATGGACCTTGTGAGGTATACATCAACATTGGAGAAAGTTTGGTTTGTTCATTGACTCTTATAGAAGCTCCTACTTGTAGATTTAACTTGGAAGGCAAAATGTTTTGATCAATGATAAATGTTTCCTTTGGCTCAATAATATGGTGTAAGGCTGCACCCACATATGGTTTTATTTTTCTGCTCTCGTCTAATGAACCATGCTCGTATAAAAATCCAGCATTCAAGTCGGGGCGATTTGTTTTCAGCGAACTGAAAATTTCACCGGAGTTAAGATTGGGATCAAAACTTCCATCGGGAGAATACTGATTATCGAAACTCATCTTTGATGGATCGAAACTCTTTTGAATTAATCCTACTTGAAAACCAAAACCTAAAATATTTTTTCCTATGGGTTGACGATAGCCAAATGTACCTTGAATATTCGTTTGCTTAATGCCAGCTTCGCCAGTTCCTTGATGCATAAAATAGGCTCCAAAGCCAAAGCGTTCAACCGCTTTGTCTACACTAAAACTTTGTGTACTGTAGTTTACTGCGTTAGACCATTGTGTTCTATACAATCCGCTTATTCGTACGTAGTCTATGCCGTGTCCTGTAAAGGAAGGATTGTTGTAGATCGGATTATTGAAAAACTGAGAGAAATGAGGATCCTGAGCGTGAACCGAAAAGCTCAGCAGCGAAATCATTAAGTATGTTGCTAATCTTTTCATGTTTATCGTATCACGCTTATTTTACCTTGGAAGGTTTTTTCACTTCCATCATTTAATTCAACATTGATCAAATAAGAATAAGTACCATTTTGTACAGTATTGCCCTTTAAGCTTCCATCCCATCCGCTAAGTGCATTGTCGTTGTTGTAAATCAGATGTCCCCATTGATTGAAAATTTTCATTTCAACGTTTTGCAAATTGGGAGCTCTGACTCTAAAAATATCGTTCACGCCATCGCTGTTGGGTGTGAATGTGGTGGGTATAAATACTTTTAAATCGGTGCTAACAAAAACGATTTTTGTTTCCGTACTGCTGCAACCATCGCTGCTTGTAGCTTGTAGAGTAATTGTATAATATCCGCTTTGGGTATAGGTATAAGTTGGGTTGGCTGCAAATGATGTTCCACCTCCATTAAGGGTATCACCAAATTGCCAAAGGTATTGTACGCCTGCAACACTAGCCGACTGAAAAGCAACAGCGTATCCGTTTTGAACTGTGCTTACTGAATAATTGAATGTTGAAACAGGAACCGGACTTACAAATATATTTACCGGATATCGAGATTTTCTTTTACATCCATTCGCTCCGGTTACATCAATAAAGTACGAAGTAGTGTTTTGTAGTATGGGCGATTGAAACGAATTCCCATTCCCAACTATACTGCCTCCTGTTAAACTGTTGTACCAAACATAAGTGTCATTATTGGGATTATCTGCTTGAAGTAACACCGCTTGATTTCCACAGATGGTGGTATCACTTATATTCGGATCTTCGGGTACAGGCATAGCATTTACCAAAACAGAATCACTTACGATAAATGTTCCATTGCCTTGAGTTACCATAACGTAGTAGTAACCATAAAGCTTTGCGTAAATCTGTTGTGCTGTTAATCCTGCCACCGGAGCACCATTGTAAAACCATTGATTTCCACTACTGAAGTTTGAGCTCAACAGAACTGAATCACCAGAACAAAATGTAGTGGATCCAATAATGTTCATGATGCTTCCTTGTGTTACTTTAATAACTACAACAGTAGGAGATTGATTGCTGCAACCAAAAGAGTTGGTTACGGTTACTGAAAAAGTTCCGCTATCATTCACCATTATGTTTTGAGTGCTGGCTCCATTTGACCATAGGTAGTTTACATTGGTATTGTTACAATTCAAACTCACTGTGTTGCCCGCATTAAGCAATACATATCCTAAAGGTGTTATGCTGGCGGTATCAATTGGGTGATGCGATACCAATATGGATGATGAAACTGATGTACATCCAAAGTTATCACTTGCCAATACTGTATATGCTCCGCTGTTTTTTACTACAATGTTCTGAGTTGTCTCTCCGCTTGACCAAACATAAGTTGCTCCACCTTGCGCTTCTAAAATAACACTGTCGCCCGGACAAAAGGTTGTATCTCCCAAAGCAGATATAGTGACAGCAGGTCCGCTTGAAATGCTTGCAATAATAGGGCCTGCTGTAGCTTTACATCCTGCACTGTCGCTTACGGTTACATAATAATTTCCTGCCTGTGTTAAAAAAATCTGTTGCGTAGTGGCTCCATTAGACCATAAATAACTGTTGGCTGTATTGCTTGTAATTAATAAAGAATCACCATTGCAAATAGAAACATTTCCTGCAGGATTGGTAACCGCTGATGGTGGCTGTCCTACTATAATGGAAATACTGTTGGAGAAATAAACCGACCCAATGGTATCGTATCCAATACAGGTAAATTGACTGGTTCCAGGATTAGGTATTTGAATAATTGACGATGATGGAGTATTAAATAAATAGGTTCCATTTTTATACCAACTGTAGGATGCCAAATTATTAATAGAAGAACTTAATATGACTGTATCGCCAAAACAAAAAGTATTGCTTCCATTGTTGGAACTAAGTGTGATGGTACTGTTAGAAACATTTTGAATTTTTCTGATCAACTGATTATAACAATCGGCAACATACAGACCATTGTCGTTGGGATTAAAAGTTATACCTGTTGCCCCATCAAATCTTGCTTGAGTTCCTACTCCATTCACTGCACCTGTAGCTCCCGGTTGACCGGCATAGGTTGATACCGTAGGGAATGCTCCCGAACTGATTTTACGTATGGTAAAATTATACCCATCCGCTATATAAATGTTGTTCTGTTTATCTACAGAAACATCCCATGGATAATTAAACATAGAGGCCATTGGTTGTCCATTGGATGAACCAATTATACCAACACCCGCTATGGTGCTTACATTTCCTGTCGGGCTTACTTGACGAATCAAATGATTCCACTCATCGGCTACAATAATGTTTTCGTTTATGTCTAAACAAATTCCATAAGGACGATAAAAACGTGCTGTATTTCCAACTCCATCGTTCGTCCCGCTCATATATGGCATACCGGCTAAGGTGATCACATTTCCATTTTCCAGCTTTCGGATGGTATGGGTCATATGATCGGCTATGTAAACGATTCCATCTTCTGTAACACATATACCACTTGGAAATCCAAAACTCGATAACATGGCGGGTCCGTTGGTGGTTCCGAAACTTCCGGTTCCGGCAATGGTGGTTACCACTCCTTGTGGAGTAATTTTTCTGATTTTATAATTCTTCGTATCAGCTACATACACATTGTCGGCTGTATCACAAGCAACAGCCCATGGTTCATAGAATGATGCATTGCTGCCTATTCCATCGAAAGAACCTATGATACCTGATCCTGCAAATGTGCTTACTAAACCAGCAGGAGTTATTTTACGGATGACGTGATTGTTTCGATCGGCAACATATAGATTTCCATTCTTGTCAGAACTTACTCCATGCGGCCCATCAAATGTAGCCATGATTCCCACTGCATTAGTCATGCCGGTAGTATCGACTTTGCCCGCCCAGGTACTCACCAATTGCGCATTGGAAAACAATGGCAACAGCATTATCCATATGATTAACTTTAACCTCATGCAGAATAGCTCTTTTGAATTTGAGTAGTATATGCCGGAGTATTAAATGGAACAGAAACTTTTCCTGTTTCCAGTGCTGCTTGTGGCAACAAACGAATTATGGCAGATCTATACTTGGAAGAAATTTCTTCCCAACGATACCTGCGATAAGCAATTTCATACATATCCTTCGACACTTTTCTTCTTTGATTTTGGTCCATGGTGTTGATCACATCGACCAACTCATTTACATTCCTGAAATACGCAGCTTTACCCTCTGTGGTTTCAAAATTGTAAGAAACATTGAATGCAAGCACCGGACGGGCCAAATACATCGCCTCAACCAACGATGGATTGGTACCTCCTGCACTATGACCATGCACATAAAGCGAACAATTACTTCGAATGATATCCAAACGAACTTGTTCATAGATGGGATCGAGTATGGTGATGTTTGAGTAAACACTGTATTTTTCGCGCAACATCTTTCCATATTGATTGTGATTCCAAATACCAATGATCACCAATCTGTTTTGAGGGGTTTGTGCAAATGCCTCCAATATGATGTGAATATTGTTCTCTGGTTCAATGCGACAAACCGTAAAGGCATAATCGCCCTTAACAAAAGGATAGCGCTCAACAAACGACTCGTACTTCTTTAATCGTAAGGCATGATCTGCACCATATTCTATCAATACGGCCTCTTTGCCATATTCATTTCTTACATAATCTTGAATCGCTTTATTGTCTGCAATTACGGTATCGGCAAAACGCACCGCTATGCTCTCCGAAATTTTTAAATATCGTTTTACAAATCCATTCCACTTGTCTCTTTTCCATTCAAGTCCATCTATGTTTACAATGATGGGCTTAGATGAGAATGCTTTTATGAATGGAATCAATAAAGCTCCCGAAACGCCTAATAATAAAAGTACATTAGAATATAACAGAGCATGAATCATACTGATCATGTCATAAAGAATGCTTTGATATCCATTTGCATTCAATGGAATGTAATGCAGACGTGCTTTTTTATAATGAGTCGGTCTTTTCTTTTGAAAGTAATATTTGGTGCTGCAATAAACTCGAATATCGAATTTGCGACCTAAATGTTGGACTAAGAAATTAGCGAGTGTTTCGAAACCACCATAGCGTGCAGGTAGTCCGGTACAACCTATTATTGAGAGTTTTGGTTTAGGTAGATTGGGCATACATTTCTGTTAACTAAAATGTTATACCGAAAAAGTACCTAAGAAGGTTACTTTTTAATTAAAAATTTCTTTTGTAAGATTTTCGAGAAAATAGAATGGTTTAGCCTATGCGGAATTTTACCATAGCACCACCTAAAGTAGAGTCTTCAATTTTTATTTCGCCATTTCGCTGATCAATCAGCTTTTTACAAAGGGTAAGACCCGCTCCGGTGCTTTCAAATTCATCTTTAGGCCGTAAGGTTTGGAACATTCTAAATACCTGCTGTCGCAGTTCTGGTTTTATACCTTTCCCATTGTCCGACACATAGAAATACAAACCTTGTGCTTCTTTTATAGCTCCTACTTCTATCATCATATTGGTTCCTGAAGGATGATGTTTTATAGCATTGCTAAGCAATTCAGAAAGAATTTTGTGTAAGGCCACTCTGTCGCCTTCAAATATCAAATCAAACGTGTTCACTTTCAAACTGAGTTGTTCGGGCAAATTAACACTACTGACTACAAAATGTATGAACTCGTTTAAATCAATGGTTTCATTTTTTATTTCCGAATTTAATGTTGCGGTATAATCCACCACTCCCTTGAGTAAATTTTGCATTCGCTTTATTCTACCCAACATCAGTGAAAAGTTATCTTTCAAACTTTGCGGACTGTTTTCAGGAAGTTCTTCTTCAATCCAACTTGCAATTTGTTCAACGGCACGCAAAGGTGCATTCATGTCGTGCGTAAGTAAATACAACAAGTCTTTAATTTCCTTTTCGGTTTTTTGTAATTGTGTTGTGGAGCTATTCATATCTTTATTTAAAATCTTCTCTTCCATAACTTCTAATGATTCGGTGAGTGCGTATAGATCTACCGGTTTATGAACGATATCAAATGTTCCCGGATCAAATTGCAATATCGGCTCCAGTTCTTCTGAAGTGGCAGCGGTCACAAATATGATTGGAATATGTCTTGTTTTCTTATTGGTTCGAATCAAACGGGCAACTTCAAATCCGTTTACTTCAGGCATACGTACATCCAATAGTACAATATCCACCTGCTCTTGCATGAGCACTTTAAAAGCATCGCTTCCTGACTCTGCTTTTGTAATTTTTCGGAAATCGTTTTCTAAAACCGTTTCCATACTGATAAGATTTTCAATCTGATCATCTACCATCAGTATATGAACTGAAAAAACCTTCTCTGTTGTTTTCTTGTTTTGTTGTTCAGAACAATCTGGCATGGGGCAATAAATATTCTGCTTAGGGGCAGTGTGTTTTCTGTATATGAAAAATCAGTATTAAAGGTTGCACTCCTTCAAAAAAAAGAGCATCAAATTTTAATCTGATGCTCAATTTATATGAAATCAATTGTTTTTTATCTGAATAAATGGACAGAACCTTGCAATTGTTCACTTTTCACAGAAATGAGATAAAAGTACACTCCTTCTGCAACTTCTTTGCCATTGGTATCTTTTCCATCCCAACAGAAGTTTCCTTTTTGTTTCTCGAATACCAATTTACCCCAACGGTTAAATATTCTTACAGAACTACATTCTGCAAAATCACCTATTGCATCTAAGGAAAAGCAATCGTTCTTGCCATCATTATTTGGAGTAAATACATTTGGTGTTCCGTTTAAGTAGTCTTGCAGACTTAATACCGGATTGCTGAGTGTAGCAGTATCCGTACAATTATTATAAGTCGCGATTAAGGTGATGGTTCCAATTTGTTCAAAAGGATAAAAATGAATCGGGTCCATGTCGCTACTCGAATCACCGTCACCAAAATCCCAAATATAATTGTTGGCCCCTGTGCTTGTATTGGTAAAGAATAGCGTTACTCCAGCACAGGTTACACTGTCTTCGTATGTAAATGAAGCCTCAGGCTGAGGATCAACATTAATGGTTACATCATCATCATCGGTACAGCCATTTAAATCGGTTACAGTAACCGTATAGGTAGTTGTAGCACTAGGAGTCGCAATTGGATTCGCAATGTTTGGATCATTCAAATCGTTCGGTGGATCCCAAGAGTAAACCACTCCACCACTAGCATTTAAATTCACAGCGCTGCCATCACAGATTACGGTATCGGCACTTGCTACGGCAACCGGCAATGGGAATACCATTATTGAAACACTATCGCTGGCTTCACATCCATTTGCATCGGTTACCAATACCGTGTAGGTTGTTGTAACACTTGGAGTTGCTACCGGATTTGGAATATTTGCATTATCTAAACTTCCTATCGGAGTCCAAGAATAGGTAACACCACCGCTCGCTTGCAAGGTAATGGAACTGCCTAAACAAACTCCCGCATCGGCTCCTGCATCAGCTGGTGGCAATGGATTAACGGTAACGATAACCGAATCGGAATTGCTGCAACCATTGTTATCCGTAACCAAAACAGTATAAGTGGTAGTTGAAGAAGGGTTAGCTATCGGGTTTCCAATATTAACATTATTGAGTCCTTGAGGAGGAGACCATTGATACAACACGCCTCCACCAGCTTGTAGCTGAACATTATTTCCATCGCAAAACGAAGTGTCGTTCCCGGCTGATGCCGCAGGTAATGGATTTACAATTATGCTGGTAAACACCGTATCTCCTACACAACCAAAACTATTGGTTTCTATTACATAAGCAGTATATACCGAGGATGAATTCCAAACTGCTGTGATAGCATTACTTCCCGAACCACTTAAAATATTACCCGGACTTACGCTCCAATTATAGCTCGAACCACTGGTATTACTTACCGACAATTGTGCGGTTGAATCAAATACGCAAACTTGTGGCGGTCCTGTTATGGCAGAAGTGGTTGGTGCCGGATTAATGGTAATTGCAAGCGTATCGGACACACCAAAACAAATGGTGTCGGTGGTAATACTCAATTCTTCATACCATAAATATCCTATTGCCGGACCCGTCAAATTCCAATTCACGGTTACAGTATTGCTTCCATTTCCGCTTATAATAGTACCGCCCTGTATGTTCCAATTGTAGGTAGATTGTGGAGTATTATTAGTGGTATAAATTATATTACTCGCTTGATTGGCACATAAACTCGAAATTCCCGTTGGCATTGCAGGTGTTAATATGATGTTTATGTTAACCGGTTGCCAAATGGTATCACCGGTACATCCGTATTGGTTTGTTTCTATCACATATACCAAGCCCTGTCCTAATGAATCCCAATTGATCCAAACGGTATCTGTTCCCTGACCAAAAGCAATATTTCCATTCAATACTCCCCAATTAAATAATGATCCTGCACCGGGCGAAGGTACCCAATACGAAACACCTTGCACTCCGGGACAAACCGAAAGCGTTCCTAAAATGCTGTTGGCTGTTGGCGCAGGGTTTACTACTATAGCGATGGTATCGCGATTAACACAACCATTTCCATCAGTACCTGTAACGATATACGATGTGTTTGTGACGGGAGATATTTGTAAAGATGAGCCGCTGCCCACCGGGGTTCCTGGACTTGACAACAAAGCCCAACTGTAAAGGCTTGCTCCATTTGCTGATAAATTAATTGTATCGCCAACACAAATGGTATCATTGGGCGCAGAGGCCGTTACTATTGGTAATGGGTTGACGGTAACCGTAATAGTATCTTTATCTATACAATTACTGCTGCTCGATCCGGTAACGATATACGAAGTGGTTGACGAAGGTGAAACCGTAATACTCGATCCAGTTCCAATGCTCACTCCCGGATTACTTAAGGTAGCCCAGTTGTATGAATTTGCTCCACTTGCACTTAAGGTGGTTGGAAATCCGGAACAAATGGTTGGTTGCGATGCAGAAGCAGCAACATTAGGCAAGGGATTTATGGTGATTACCACCGAATCGTTTCGTGTACAGCCGTTTAATGTTGCTGTTACGGTATAACTTAATGTAGATTGTCCAGGTCCTGGATTATTTACAATCACTGTAGGATTCGATATGGTTGTATTGCTTAAACCACCTGGTGGAGACCAATTATATGTATAACCGGCAGTAGTTGAAGTACCCAATTGAACAGTATCTCCCGAACAAACCGATTGGTTTGCTCCTGCATCTGCAATCGGTAATGGTTTTATGGTTACGGCCACGGTATCGTTGGCCGTACATCCAAACCATGTAGTGGTAAGTACATAATTGAATGTTACATTCGTAGTTCCCACATTGGTTAAACTAACGGTTGGCATGCTTGTAGAAGTACTGCTTAAACCATTGGGAGGACTCCATGCATACGTGTAGCCTGGAACTGAAGGAGCACCAATAACCGCACTTTGCCCAGAACAATAGATTTGATCTGTTCCAGCCAAAGCAACAGGAACAGGCCGAACAATTACTTGTACCGATGCACTTGCCGTACAACCAAAAGCATTGGTAACGGTAACGGTGTATATAATGGTATCGGGGTCTGAACTGGTATTGTTGTAGGTAATGGTTGGGTTTGCAATGTTCGGATTGCTTAATCCACCAATGGGTGACCACGAATAGGTATTGCCTGCAACCGGAGTGGTTCCAATGCTAACGCTTGTTGTGCCATTACACAGAGATTGGTTGGTACCCGCATTGGCAACCGGCAATGGATTCACTGTAACCAATGTCGTATCACGACTAGAACATCCATTATTACTAGTAGTCACAATGTATGGCGTTACCACAGGATTAGATCCGCCATTAGTTAATGTAACATTAGGATTGCTTATTGACGAATTATTCAACCCTAAAGGAGGAGACCAGCTATAAGTGTATCCGGCAGTTGATCCGGTTCCCAAATTGGCATTTGCTCCCGAACAAAAGGTAACATCTGTACCTGCATTAGATGTTGGCACTGCTTGAAAGAAAACGGTTTTGTTCACCGTTCCCCCGGGACAACCTTGTGCACTGGTTCCCGAGGCTGTAAGTGTTGCAGGATTGGCCCCGGTCCAATTGACCGTAATGGTTGAACTTGTACCACCACTCACTTGTGTTCCGTTGGTAACCGTCCAATTATAGGTAGCACCGGGTGGACCAGCTATAGTGTAGGTATTATTGCTCAACTGATTGGCACAAATGGTATCGGTTCCCTGAATGGCGGCTGTAACAAAAGGCACTACATTGATGGTGTAAACCACATTGGTTGTCTTTGCCGGACATCCATTATCAATCGCACTAATGCTGAAAGTATAAGGAGTTGTTTGTCCTTGATTACAGGAAGTAGTCCAACAAAATTGACCCGTTACTGTTGAATCACCTTGAATAGGATTCGGTATAATCATTGCAGCAGGATTTACAATCGTGCTGTCGAAAATATTTCCACTATAATTCACATAAAGACTATCACCGTTAGGATCGGTAAAGGTGATCGGAAAACACAAAGTTTGGCCTTCAAAAATAGTATAGGTGGTTTGCCCACTTCCACCAACTGCCGATAGATTCGGTGCCGGATTAGCGGGACAAGTAATAAATATAAGCTGAAGATCTCTTCGGGTAATTCCTATCAGAACACCATTTCTGTATTCTTGAATCTCAACTGCAACAACATAGAAACCTGTATTGGGACTTAAATATGAAGTAAGTCCTGTTTGAGGATTCACTGCAGCATAACCTCCCGGCCCAAAGGGTTGTGCTTGTGTATATGTAGGTGCATACGATACCGGGGGTATAGGAAACACATAGCTTAAAGGAGGAGCAGGTGCCGGATTGGTATTCGATGAAATGCCCCAAAACGGTGTTACAAATGAGTAAACCAAAGAGTCACCATCGGGATCGTTAGCAGAATTCAAAATAGTAACGGTATCGGCAGTACATAAAAAGGGTACCGGAGCAACTGAAAAAGTTGGAGAATTGTTTGATACGTTTGTTGGAGGAATAAATGCGTAGAACGCTTGCCCGGTATTTCCGGGATTGCTGAGATTAACAATATTATTATTTCGACAGCAACGATCGATGATCAGGTGATAACCTCCCAACGATGCCGGAACTGAAATTGACACGGAGTAAATTCCTTCTTCCACACACACTGAAGGCACAAAAGTACACGAGTCGTTGGCGTTTGGAGGATCAATGATATTTTGTTCTTGCAAAGTCAATACATAAGCCGATTGACGATTCTTTACCGGATTGTTTGGATTTAAAAAATCCTGAATATACACTCCAAGATCAACTGTAGTAGGTAGTGCTGCTGATCCGGCTGCACAATAACGATACATTTTTAAGGTAATGGAATATTGGTATTGACCGTTACCGGGATTAAATCCGATATAGGAGTAGTATAGATTTCCGCCCATGATATGGGTCGCATTAACCGATTGAGTGATTACAAGTGAAAAGAAAAAGAACAGAAAAAATTTGAAAAGTTTTTTCATCTGAAAGGGGTTTATTACAAGACGTTAAGTAATGGAATATTCATTAAAGGTAGGATTAATTTGATTCATTCTTGCTAACAGAGTTTTACACATAAAATATTGAGCATAAGCGACTCATCTCTGAGCCTAACTTCTATTATTTTACCTATGTCCAATTGGATTATTCTGATAAAACCACCAAAAAGATTTCTGCTTTGTATGGCCTTAAATAAAAAATCCTGCAATAAAAATTGCAGGATTTTTCTGAGGTCGCGAGCAGATTTGAACTGCTGTACAAGGTTTTGCAGACCTCTGCCTAACCACTCGGCCACGCGACCATGTGTTGCCCGGCAAACCTACATGATTTTATTCTTATACACAAACCCAACACCCCTAAAATCATATAAGGCATTCAACTCTCATCCCTTCGAATCTAGCAACACAGTTGAATTTTAATTGCCATTATTTTACGTTTTAATGTTTCAATTGGTTTCAATCCTTTTGTACCGACACACGTACACTGGCTTTACCTATAAAACCATTGACCGGAGGATTGTATTTATGAACCAATACCGTTACTTGCGCGATTCGTTCTTCTTCCTTCAACAAACGTTTTGCAATTCTTCCGGCAACATGCTCAATAAGTTTTGATGTAATGGACATTTCTTCTCTTACAACATCATGTATAAAACAATAATCAATCGTTTGCGCCAACTCATCACTTTCTATTGCTGTACTTAAATCACAATTCAAATGAACATCGACTGAAAAATTTCCTCCTATTCTATTTTCTTCCTGCAGACAACCATGATAGGCATAACAGTTAATGCCTTCGATACTTATATCGTACATCACTTCTTCGATTGTTTTGCCCAAGTATCTTTCAACTCTACCGTTCGGTTAAATGCGGGTTTCCCCTCGCTTCCACTATCTAAAGTAAAATATCCTTTGCGTAAAAATTGAAAAGCTTCTCCTTCTTTTGCGTTGCCTAAGTAAGGTTCTGCGACTGCCTTATTGTTTATTTGCAAACTGTCTGGATTGATAAATGTTTTGAAGTCTTCTTCTTGTCCTGCAGGATCTTCGTGATTAAACAAACGATCGTATAGATTCAATTGTAATGGAATTGCTGTTGAAACATTCACAAAATGCATGGTTCCTTTAACACTCAATCCGCTTTTATCTTCTCCGCTTTTGCTCTCAGGAAAATAAGTGCAATGAATTTCTGTAATGTTTCCTTGCTCATCCTTAACATAATCATCACAGCGTATGATATAGGCATGTTTCAATCGCACCATAAGACCAGGCCCGAGTCTGAAATATTTCTTCCCCGGATTTTCCGTAAAGTCTTCCCGCTCAATCCAAATTTCTTTACTGAAAGGTATGTTCCGATATCCTCCTTTGTCTTCCGCCTCCGGATTGTTTTCTCCTTTAAGCATTTCTACTTGTCCTTCAGGATAATTGGTGATGATTACTTTTACAGGATCGCTCACAACCATCACGCGCGTTGCAATTTTGTTCAAGTGTTCGCGTACGCAAAATTCCAACAAACTCAAATCAATCACATTGTCTCTTCGTGCTACTCCAACCGTATCTATAAAATTTCTAATGCTTTCAGGTGTGTATCCTCTTCTTCTATAACCACTCAAAGTAGGCATGCGCGGATCGTCCCATCCCTGAACTAATTTTTCATTTACCAATTGCAATAGCAATCGTTTGCTCATCACTGTATAGGACAAGTTTAAACGAGCAAATTCATATTGCCGGCTTGGAAAAATTTCAAGCTGCTCAATAAACCAATTGTACAGAGGTCGGTGCACTTCAAATTCCATTGTACACATGGAGTGGGTAATGTTTTCAATGCTATCGCTTTGTCCATGTGCAAAATCGTACATAGGATAAATGCACCACTGATCGCCTGTTCGATGATGATGTGCATGTTTTATTCGATACATGATAGGATCACGAAGGTGCATATTGGGTGAAGCCATATCAATTTTAGCACGCAGTACTTTTTCGCCATCCTTAAACACTGCATTGCGCATTTGCTCAAACAAGTTTAGATTTTCTTCTATGCTTCGTTCTCGGTAAGGTGAGTTCTTACCGGCTTCAGTGGGCGTGCCTTTCATTGCGGCAATCTCTTCTGCACTGCTGTCGTCCACATAGGCCAATCCTTTATTGATCAACTTGACTGCATATTGAAATAAGGTTTCAAAATAATCGGATGCATATAATTCGTTCTCCCATTCGAAACCTAACCAACGAATATCTTTTTTAATGCTTTCAACATACTCAGTATCTTCGGTAACCGGGTTGGTATCATCAAAACGCAGATTTGTTTTGCCACCAAATTTTTTCGCCATTCCAAAGTTTATACAGATTGCTTTCGAATGACCGATATGCAAATACCCATTGGGCTCGGGAGGAAAACGCGTATGCACCCTTCCCTGATGCTTGGCCGATTCAACATCCTGACGAATGATCTCTTCTAAAAAATTACGGTGGCTTTCGTTTGACATCTTAAAATTCTAATGCCTGCAAAGATACATTAATGAATGAAGATGAATTCACTTCAAAAGCTCTAATAATATTTATCTTTAAGCTGATATAAAAATAAACACTATGGCCAACGATAAAAGAGTGGACGCCTACATAAACAAAGCGCCCGACTATGCTAAAGAAATTCTCCAACACATACGCGCTTTGGTTCATAAAGCAATTCCTGATATTGAAGAAAACATAAAATGGGGAATGCCAGCTTTTGAATATAAAGGTTTTTTGGCCGGAATGGCTGCATTTAAAAAACATTGCGTTTTTGGATTTTGGAAAGCCAAATTGTTGAACGACCCTAAAGGATATTTGAGAGAAATAAAAAGTAAAGGCGGTGATGCAATGGGAAATATGGGCTGTATAAAAGAGTTAAAAGATCTACCTCCCGATAAAGTACTGATCGATTTTTTAAAACAAGCCAAGAAACTCAACGAGGAAGGAATAAAAATTGAAAAAACTCAATCGCGCAGTATAAAAAAATTAAACATGCCCGAAGAACTCAGCAAAGCTTTGGCTAAAAATAAAAAGGCTACTGCAGTGTTTGAAAATTTTAGTCCCAGTCATAAACGCGAATATGCCGAATGGATATCGGAAGCTAAAACAGAAAGCACTCGTTTGAAAAGATTGGACACCGCTATGGAATGGATCTCAGAAGGCAAGTCACACAACTGGAAGTATATGAAAAAATAAGTTCCTTATTTTTCTGCCAATTGAGTTAACGCAAATGCTATTCGTTCTGAACTTTCTTTTGCACTGAGCAATTCTATCATTGGAAACAAATCGATACCCGAAGCTTGACCACTGATAAAAACACGCAACAATTGCAAAACCTCTCCTGCTTTTAGTTGATGATCGGCAGCGCATTGTTTGAATTGGCTTTCTGCTTCCGTTGCAGAAACGCCCGAAACATCTTTCCATTGCCGGGATAGTGCAATGAAAAAAGGTCTTTTGTTTTCATTCCATTTCTTCTCCATTACATTTTGATCGAAGGATTGCGGAGCAGAAAATAAATAAGGTGCCGCTTGTATGATTTCTTGTTCAAATTCAACACGTGGCTTAACCAAAGCGATCAACTTACATAAAAACGCATCGCTCAATTTATGATCTGTTTGGGTTAAACCATAAGTTTGTATAAAGTCATCGCGCAAGCGATTGGCAATGTCTTTATCGTTTTCCTGTTGCAACCATTGAGCATTAAACCACCGGCATTTATCGGGATCGAAACGGGCTCCGCTTTTGTGTACATGATCAAATGAAAAACTATCGATGAGTTCTTGCATGGTAAAAATTTCCTTCTCTGTTCCCGGATTCCAGCCTAAGAATGCCAGCATATTTACAAAGGCTTGAGGGGAGTACCCTTTTTCGCGATAGCCGCTTGATGTTTCGCCCGATGAAGGATCGACCCAATTGAGTGGAAAGACCGGAAAGCCCAAACGATCGCCATCGCGTTTTGATAGTTTACCATTGCCATCGGGTTTGAGTAATAAAGGGAGATGAGCAAAGGCCGGCATGTTTTTTTCAAGTCCCAAAAAACGATAAAGCAATACATGCGCAGGTGCTGAAGGCAACCATTCTTCACCCCGAATGACATGAGTGATTTCCATCAACACATCGTCCACCATGTGGGCTAAATGATAGGTAGGCATGCCATCGGATTTTAATAAAACTTTATCGTCAATGGTATTGCAAGCAACAGAAAGTGATCCGCGAATGAGATCGTTAAACTCTATCTGACCTTGATCGGGAACTTTGAGTCGGATGACATACGATTCTGCCGCCTGCAATTTGGCATCGACCTGTGCTTGGCTCAGTGTTAGGCTATTGTTCATGCTCATGCGAGTGGCTGCGCCATACATAAAAGTTTGTTTTTTTTGCTCGGCTGCTTTTCGGCCTTGATCGAGTTGCTCTACGGTATCGAATGCATAATACGCATGACCCGACTCGATTAACTGCATGGCATATTTCTTATAGATTTCGGCACGCTCGCTTTGACGGTATGGAGCATGAGGGCCACCTACCGAAACGCCTTCGTGAATTTTTATTCCTGCCCATTGCAATGCTTGTACAATGTACTCTTCTGCACCGGGCACATAACGGGTTTGATCGGTATCTTCGATACGAAGTATAAAAGTGCCTTGATGTTTGCAGGCAAAAAGATAGGCATATAAAGCAGTGCGCACTCCACCCATGTGCAAAGGACCGGTAGGCGAAGGAGCAAAACGTGTGCGGATATTCATAAGAATAAAAAAATAATGTTGGGAGGGCAAAGATAAGCAAGCCAGTGCGAATGTGTTTGCTATTTGTTTTTGATGCCATGCATGGAATAGTTTTTACTTTTGTGCGATGCAGTTACTTTATCCGGAAAATTTTACCGACTACTCTTTATTGGATTGCGGAGATTTTTTAAAACTCGAACGCTTTGGTCCGGTCATTACTATACGTCCCGAACCTCAAGCGCTTTGGAAACCGGCTATGACTTTACAGCAGTGGAGAGCCAAAGCACATACGGAGTTTGTTTCGCGCAGCGCATCGAGTGGTGAATGGAAAAAACTAAAAGCGATCCCAGAGGCTTGGGTGATGGATTACAAACCCAAAGGATCGGAGAAGGGTTTTAGAATGCGTCTTGCTTTGACCGCTTTTAAGCATGTGGGCATTTTTCCTGAACAAGCATCCAACTGGGATTATATTTACTCAGCTGTGAAGGAGTTGCAACAAGAAGGTATTGCTCAAGCACGTGTGTTGAATTTATTTGCTTATACAGGCGGAGCCTCTTTGGCTGCCCGCCTGGCAGGGGCCGATGTTACCCACCTCGATAGTGTGCGACAAGTGGTGAGTTGGGCACGCGACAACATGGAGTTGAGTGCACTGACAGATATACGTTGGTTGATTGAAGATGCAATGACCTATGTGCAACGAGAAGTGAAGAGAGGGAAAAAGTATCATGGAATTATTTTGGACCCTCCGGCATATGGACATGGTACCGATGGAAAGAAATGGAAACTGGAAGAGATGATAGGGCAAATGATGGAGCAGGTGAAATTGTTGTTGGATGAGAAAAGCTTTTTGGTACTGAATACTTACTCCCTGGGCTACTCGGCTATGGTAGCCGAAAATTTGATGAAAGAGCTGTGGAAAGGAAAAACTTCGATTGAGTTTGGTGAGTTGTATTTAAAATCGGAGAGCGAAATGAATTTGCCCTTGGGCGTATTTGGACGGGGTAAGAATTATTGATTTATACTACCGGAAGATATTGGATGGATACCAATTGCTTGAGAAAATGCTCTCGATTATTGATGCGTATTTCTACAGGTTGTTCGGCCCCTTCGAGTTCCTCGTTAAACTCTTGATCTAAGTTAGGGATAAAATAAAGATACAATCCTTGTTTGTGAAAGCTGCCACTGAGCACAGTGCCCGAATAAAACTTTAGACGAACGGGAAAAGGTTTTATCTCGGCAAGAATTTCTTTGTTGGCCATATAGTTTTTTTTCATGGCTTGCATTTGCTTGGCGCTGGGCTTTTTGAATTTGATGTCTTTCATATTAGCATCTTTTATACTTGGAAAGATAATGAATTGATGTTATTTCTCATTTAACCAATTGAACCATACTTGCTGTGTAATAAAAGGAACCTTGAGCTG
>DAOQTX010000005.1:0-73570 GCA_035340715.1 Bacteroidia bacterium
CCCGATATGCTTCTTTCTCATAGTGGCTCTTTGTTTTTCTGAGAAATCAGATACATCAACTCCTTTAAAAATATATGCTCCTTTATTCGGTTTATCCAACATTCCAAGAATATTTAATAAGGTAGATTTTCCGGATCCGGAGGGTCCCATTATAGCTACAAATTCCCCATCCGGAATCTGCAAGTTGACGGAATGCAATGCGCGGGTTTGTAAGTCTCCCGACTCATATATTTTAGAAAGATTTTGCGTTTGAATAATCATATCTGTTTAGGATATAAAAACAATGCCAATGCAATCAACTATTAATTTATAGTAAAAAGTAATGTTGTATTGCATTGAGTGTCCGAAAACGAACACTGCTTGTCCGATTTCGGATATGGTATATGGAATGGGAAAGTCGTATTTTTAAAAATTATTTTTTATCCATGCTTAGTGATGCACGAATATTAATAGTCGATGACGATGCTGATGTGAGAACTGCCTTGAGTTTATTGCTCAAAGGCAAAGTGGGAATGATAGAATCGATTGGGTCGCCAGAGATGCTCTTGAATAGTATTGAGAAATTTTCACCCGATATTGTCATTCTTGATATGAACTTTAGAGGTTCAATTAACAGTGGTAATGAGGGAATGTTCTGGATGAATAAGATAAAAAATCATCATCCTAAAATCGACATCGTTTTGATTACAGCATTTGGAGATATTAATCTGGCTGTAAAAGCCATGAAAGAAGGAGCCTCTGAGTTTATCGTTAAGCCATGGGATAACTCAGATTTGTTAGCCACACTTTCTCAGCTTTCGGAATTGAGAAAGAGCAGAAATCAGATTAACAAAATAGATAGTACTAAGGTCATTCAATCCAGCGATAAGTTCATTGGCAATAATCCTTCCATTGTTAAAATGATGAATTTGGTTAAGAGCGTTGCTCCTACCGAAGCAAATGTTTTGATAACAGGAGACAATGGTACGGGCAAAGATTTATTAGCCGAACAAATACATTTGAAATCAAACAGAGCAGACAAGCCTTTTGTAAAGGTAGATGTTGGTACTATTCCTGAATCTCTTTTTGAGAGTGAATTATTTGGATATAAAAAAGGAGCTTTTACTGATGCGAGAGAGGATAAACCTGGCCGATTGTCAGAAGCTAATGGCGGAACTTTATTTCTTAACGAGATTGCTAATTTGTCTCCACAACTTCAAGCAAAATTGCTCACATTGATTCAAGAAAAGTCGTATGTACCTTTAGGTAATTCTAAAATGGAATTTTGCAATTTCAGATTGATTTGTGCTACTAATGCACCTTTGAATAAATTGGTTCATGAAAAAACATTTAGGCAAGATTTGTACTATCGTATTCGCACTATTGAGATATTCGTTCCTTCCTTAGCAGATCGTTTGGATGATATTGAACGATTGTCTGTACATTTTGTAGATCAGTTTAGGCTTAAGTATAATAAATCCGTGCAGTTGTCAAGCGCTGCATTAGACTATCTGAAAACCCATACATGGCCTGGAAATGTTAGAGAGTTAAAGCATGTGATTGAGCGCGCTGTTATTTTATGCGAAGAGAATGATTTTATAAACGTGGTTCATTTAGATTTGAATGAGAAAAATGCTGCTAGTGATTTAATGAAAGCAACTACATTAGATGAAATAGAAAGTGAAGCCATAGTTAAAGCGTTAAGTCAATACAATGGAAATATTTCTGCAGCGGCAAAGGCCTTAGGTATTACCCGATCATCTTTGTACAGAAGAATCGAGAAACATGGTATTTAAAAAGATACGAAATCGATTGTGGATTCAGACCTTGTTGCTTGTCTTTAGTATAGGGTTGTTTATGTTTCTCGTAATCCATAAATCATATTTAATAACACCCTTGTTATTACTTATAGTAATTATTATGCAAGTGTATGAAATGCAACGGTATATCGATCGTAATAATCGGCACTTCAAAAATGTTTTGCAGAGCATACAACACAATGACTTTTCATTTCAAATAAATGAGAATAAGGAATCTGGTTCTGCGCAAGAATTGGCTAAAGAGATTAATAAGGTCACAGGTTTATTTAGTGCTCTAAACAAAGAGAAAGATGATTATCGATTATTGATTGATCATGTTTTAAACAGAGTTCCATTAGCTGTTGTTGTTTGTCAAAAAAACGTAGGGGAGGCAATATTTTTTAATGCTTTATCAAAAAAGCTAGTTGATCTTTCGATTAAAAAATATCAAAACAATTTTTTCAATTTAGTTACGAGTACAAAGGAAGGGGAGAAGTTGGTTATTGATGATGAAGATGTGGGTACAAGAGAATTGCATTTTAATGAAACAGAATTTATTATGCGTTCCAATCGATATAGTGTGTTTACCATTCAAGATTTGAAAGAAAAATTAGAAGAGCAGGAATTGGCATCATGGAGTTCATTGATTAAAATTTTAACACATGAGATTATGAATTCATTAACGCCTATTACCAGTTTGTCAGGCACAAGTAAAGAAATGTATAATACTTGGTCAATAGAAAATCAATTGACTCCAGATATTGATATACTGACTGCTTTGGACACTATAGAAAACAGAAGCAAAGGGCTAATGCAATTTGTTAAAGCGTATCGCTTGATGGCAAAAGTTCCGGAACCTCAAAAAGTTGTGATTCAATTAGACAAAATGCTACGAAAGATTAAGTCAATGTTTGATGTAAATCAGAATTCTAACCTTATTATCTCGGTTGACTCTACTATGACTATTTTTGCTGATGAGCAATTGATTGAACAAGTGATGATAAACGTAATTAAAAATGCAGAGGAGTCATTACAAAACAGTGATCAAAAGGACATTGTTGTTTCCGCTTCTGCAAATGCCAATCAAATGCTAAAAATTGAAGTTCAAGATAATGGTTGTGGTATTGAAGATGAATTGTTAGACCAAATTTTCATTCCTTTTTTCACTACCAAAAGTAATGGGAGTGGAATTGGATTGAGTTTAAGCAAGCAAATAATGAGAATGCATCAAGGAAATATTGAAATAAACAGAAGGGCGCAAGGTGGAACTACTGTTTCAATCTGCTTGCCTCTGCACTAGAGTTCAAGAAGCCTCTTAATTGGATCTTTTCCTGAAAACATCAATTGTACAGGGTTCTCCAACATATTTTTGATCATCACCAAAAATCCTACCGATTCTCTACCGTCAATAATTCTATGATCATATGAAAGCGCAACATACATCATTGGTTTAATCTCTACATTGCCATTAACAGCCATTGGGCGTTCAACAATATTGTGCATGCCTAAAATAGCACTTTGTGGTGGGTTGATGATGGGTGTCGACATAAGCGAACCAAATACACCTCCGTTGCTTATGGTAAAAGTTCCTCCACTCATTTCGTCCAAGCTTATTTTGTTTTCTCTTGCTCTTACCGCTACATCCGAAATAGCGCTTTCAATTTCATGCAGCGACATCGACTCTGCATTTCTGATTACCGGAACCATCAAACCTTTTGGAGCACTCACGGCAATTCCAATATCACAATAGTTGTGATAAACAACTTCTTCACCATCAATCATAGCATTCACTGCAGGATAATTCAATAGTGCTTCAGTAACAGCCTTTGTGAAAAATGACATGAATCCCAAGCCTACACCATGCTTCTCTTTGAATTTTTCTTTGTACTGATTTCTAATTTTCATAATAGGTCCCATATCAACCTCGTTGAAAGTAGTCAACATGGCGGTTTCATTTTTTACCGAAACCAATCGCTCAGAAATTTTCTTTCTAAGCATACTCATTTTTTCTCGTTTTACTTCGCGGCTTAATGGAGCATAGGACCTGGCTGAACTTGATTCAGCTTTAACACCATTCTTCAATTGATTTACGATATGCTGTTTCGTAATAATTCCACTTGAATGGCCTGACTCATTTTGCGTGATCACTTTTGAAACTGCAGATTTTGATTGTTCACTTACGACTTCGGCTTTTGTTTCTTTATTCTCAACCTTTGCTGGTTCATTTTTACCCTTGTTTTCTGATTCATTTTTTTGCGAAGGTTTTATTGAGGTATCAATAGTACATACCGTAGCGCCAACTTTTACCGTTTCACCTTCAGCGACTAAAAGATTTAATTGCCCTGCTTCTGTTGCGTTTAGTGTTAAAGTTGCTTTATCGGAATCTATTTCAGCAAGCTCTTCATCTTTTTCAACAATGTCACCGTCTTTTTTTAACCATCGTGCAATTTGCACTTCTGTAATGGATTCGCCCGGGCTGGGCACACTCATTTTTACCTTCATGATTTTACAAGTTGAATATTAGTAAGTTGTTGAATTATCTTTATTTGTTCTTTCTCGTGTTGTTTGTATGATCCTGTTGCTGGACTGGCACTTTCAGCTCTACTGATTAAGTTCCATTCTATATCTCTTCTCATTCGAAGTAAATATGACCAAGCTCCCATATTTTCAGGTTCTTCTTGAACCCAATAAACCTTTTTGACTTGTTTATATTTCGACAAAATGGCATCAATTTGCTTATGTGGGAATGGGTAAAGTTGCTCTATCCGTACAATAGCTACATCCTCCAATGGAATACTTTCTCTTTCACTTAGATCTAAAATATCATAATAAATTTTTCCACTACAAAAGAAGAGCGTTTCTGTCTGCTTACTTCTTGCATTGGGATCATCGATCACTTCTTTGAATTTTGATTGAGTGAATTCTGATTTTTGAGAGATGCATTTAGGATGTCTTAATAAACTTTTTGGGGTAAAAACAATCAATGGTTTTCTGAATTCTCTCTTCAATTGCCTTCGAATGGCATGGAAAAAGTTGGCGGGAGTTGTACAGTTGATGATTTGAATATTGTCTTCAGCACACAAACATAAAAATCGTTCAAGACGAGCACTTGAATGTTCAGCGCCTTGGCCTTCAAATCCATGAGGAAGTAAAACAACAATACCATTCATTCTTCTCCATTTGTCCTCTGAAGAACTTAAGTATTGATCAAATATAATTTGAGCGCCATTAAAGAAATCTCCAAATTGCGCTTCCCACACAACAAGCGATTGCGGACTAGAAAATGCATACCCATACTCAAATCCTAATACACCATATTCTGATAAAAGCGAATTGAAAATAAAGAATGGGGCTTCTTCTTTTGCTAAACTTCTTAACGGAACATATTGTTCTTCGCTTTCATCAAGTTTAACAACAGCATGTCGATGAGAAAAAGTTCCTCGTTCAACATCTTGTCCACTAATGCGAACCGGATGCCCTTCCATAAGCAAACTTCCATAGGCCATAAGTTCTGCCATGGCCCAATCTAACTTGCCTTTCCCTTTGAGCATTTCAGCTCTGTCGTTAAACAACTTTATTATTTTCTTAAAGAAGGTTTTGTTGGCAGGTAATTGCGAATTGACCTTGCTTACTTTGTCAAACATTTCTTTCGAAATGGAAGTGTCGGGTGATTCATCAAAATCGGAAGATGATGAAACGCGAATGCCTGACCAACTTCCTTCTAAATAACGTTTGAATTTTGTTTTCGTATTTGCCTTTGCTTTACCTAAACTAACTTCTAACAAATTTTTAAACTCCTTTGCCATTTCATCTGCCAAAGCTTTCTCTACTTCGCCTTGTGCGACTAATTTTTGATGATAAATCTCTCGCGGATTAGGATGATTGGCAATGGCTTTATACAAAACTGGTTGCGTAAATCTTGGTTCATCACCTTCGTTATGTCCATATTTTCTGTAACATAAAAGATCAATAAAAACATCTCTATGAAAAGTTTGTCGGTATTCCATAGCCAATCGAATGATGTGTACTAATGCCTCAACATCATCTCCATTGACATGAAAAACCGGAGATAAAGTTACTTTGGCCACATCCGTACAGTAAGTGCTCGAACGAGCATCCATGTAATTGGTAGTAAATCCAATCTGATTATTTATAACGATATGGATAGTGCCTCCAGTTTTATAACCTTTTAACAGCGACATTTGCAACACTTCATATACAATACCTTGTCCAGCAATTGCTGCATCTCCATGTATTAGAATGGGAGCGATCATTTTTTCTGAACCACCAGGAGTCAGATCTATTTTAGAACGCACAATGCCTTGTACTATCGGATCAACTGCCTCTAAATGAGAAGGATTAGGCGTGACACTAAGATGTACTTTCTTTCCTTTCTCTGTTTTAATGTCACTTGAAAAACCAAGGTGATATTTTACATCACCATCAAAAATATTTTCTTCATATTCTTTACCTTCAAACTCATTGAAGATATCCTCATATGTTTTGTTCAAAATATTCGCTAGCACATTTAATCTTCCTCGATGCGCCATTCCTAATACAAATTCTTTAATGCCAAGTTCTGCCCCATATTCAATAACACTATCCAAAGCGGGTATTAATGTTTCAGCTCCTTCTAAGGAAAATCTTTTTTGACCAGGAAATTTGGTATGTAAAAAATTCTCAAAAGCAACAGCTTGATTGAGTTTATTTAGGATCTGTTTTTTTGAATCGATTGAAAACGAAGGTGTATTTTTATCTCCTTCCATTCTAGATTCAAGCCATTGCCGCTCTAAAGGATTGCGTATGTATCTATACTCCGCACCAATACTTTGACAATAGGTTTGCTCCAGGGTGCTGATTATTTTTTCTAAAGAAGCAGGACCAATACCAATTTCATTTCCTGCTTGAAAAACAGTTTTCAAATCAGATGCCTGAAAGCCAAAATTTGTATAATCTAAAGTTGGATTGTATTTTCTTCTTTCTCTAACCGGATTGGTTTTTGTAAACAAATGCCCTCGTGTTCTATATGCATTAATGAGATCTAACGCATTTAACTCTTTGTTTAAATTTAGTTTAGATTCTTTTCCATTTGAATATGTCTTTCTTGAAAAATCAAACCCTTCAAAAAATTGACGCCAACTAGGATCAATGCTATTTGGCTCCTTTAAAAATTGCTCGTAAAGATCTTCAATATTTTCAGCGGAAGTGCTATTCAAGTAAGAGTATGAATCCATTTTGGTCTTGCAGAAATGGTTTCTGCTTATGATTTATGTAAATTTGTTAGAGTTTGATGCAAAATTACTCTTTTTATAGCCAAAAATCTATCATTCTGGTGTCAATTTTAGGATGTTTGAACCTTTGCTATTCCTGTACGCAAACAAAGAATTCTGCATCAGATAATATTATAGAGCAACCAATGAGAAATCACTTACAATATGAAACCAGTCCTTACCTACTACAACATGCTGAAAACCCTGTTGATTGGTACCCATGGAATGAAGAGGCATTAACCCTTGCCAAAGAAAAGGACAAACTCATTTTGGTTAGCATAGGTTATTCCGCTTGTCATTGGTGTCATGTGATGGAAAAAGAATGTTTTGATGATACCGCTGTTGCTTCTTATATGAATAATCATTTTATAAATATAAAAGTGGACCGAGAGGAACGCCCTGATATTGATATGGTGTATATGAATGCTGTACAATTGATGTCCGGCAGAGGCGGTTGGCCACTTAATGTCATTTGTCTTCCTGATGGACGACCTATATATGGTTGCACTTACCTTCCGAAAGATAAGTGGGTAAATATGTTGTATCAATTAGTAGATTTATTTGAAAAGGATAGACAAAAGTTAACCAACTATGCTACTGATGTAGTAGCAGGTATGCAAAAAATGAGTTTGATTGAACTTGAGACGGAAAGCAGCTCAGTCAACAGAGCATCCATCGATAAAATGTTTGCTGCCTTTACAACACAATTCGATACGGAAGAGGGTGGTTTTAATCGGGTTCCAAAATTTCCTATGCCCTGCAACTATAAGTTTCTGCTAAGACATTACTATCATACTGGTGAAACTTCTGCATTGGAACAGGTCAAATTGAGTTTGAACAAAATGGCTTTTGGTGGTATCTATGATCAGATTGGTGGTGGTTTCTCAAGATATTCAACAGATCGTTTTTGGAAAGTACCTCATTTTGAAAAAATGCTTTATGATAATGCACAGTTGATTGGCTTATATGCCGAGGCTTTTAAACTTACTAAAGATGAGCTTTATAAGAAAATAGTTGATGAAACCATCTCTTTTGTTAATGAAGAGTTAACCAGCAAGGAAGGTACTTTCTTTTCAGCTTTAGATGCAGATAGCGATGGAGAAGAAGGAAAGTTCTATATATGGAGCGAGAAGGAAATAGATGATCTTTTGTCAAACGAATCAAATAGCTTTAAAAAATATTATAATGTTGGTACACTTGGAAAGTGGGAGTCGTCAAATATATTACTTAGAAGCAAAAGCGATGATGAAATTGCGAGGCATTTCAAAATTTCTAAAGAGGATTTACAAAAATCTATTTCGAATTCATCAAAGATCCTATTATCCGAGAGGAACAAAAGAATAAAACCTTCATTGGACGATAAGCAAATAATTTCTTGGAATGGAATTATGGTCGATGCACTATTGACAGCTTATGAATCAATAGGGAAGGCTGAGTATTTAGCAATGGCCGAAAAATCATTAAACGAGATAAAAAAAATGACTTGGTCGGAAAAGGGTGGATTGAAGCATACTATGAAAAATGGAACGGCTAAAGTGGATGGATTCTTGGAAGACTATGCATGGATGGCTCTTGCCTCTTTACATTATTTTAGCATCAGTAGTGATGAGAGTTGGTTGAACTGGAGTATTTCTCTAACAAATTATGCTGAAGAAAATTTTTATGATGAATCATCGGGCATGTTTTATTTCACGTCTAAGAATGGTGAAAAGTTAATACATCGGAAAATGGAATTAGAAGATAATGTCATTCCATCTTCTAACAGTGTGATGTGTGAAGTGTTGTTTAAGTTAGGATCATTGTTAATGGAAAATTCTTACCTAGAAAAATCCGAACGAATGGTTCACTCGATGAATGATAATGCTTCAAAACATCCTCAAGCTTATGCCAATTGGGCTTGCAATATGATGAATTTTGTTTTTCCGTATTATGAAGTTGCAATAACAGGTTCCAATGCCCAAAATAAATTTACCAATCTCAATCAGCAGTATCTACCGAATCAGATTTCAGTATTCAGTACAAAATCAAGCAGCTTAATTTTTCTTAAAGACAAAGACTTTGATAGGCCTTTGATTTATGTATGTTCAAATGGAGCATGTAAAAAACCTGTTTCATCAGTAGAAGATGCAATACATCAAATTAAAGAATAAGGTTATCGTATCAAATTGACAGAGCCTCTAAAGTTGTGCTCTTTACCATTATGTGTAACCACGTTTATCAAATAAACATAAGTTCCGCTAGGTGCGTCTTTTTGGTTTTGGAATGAACCATCCCAAACGAATCGATAATCATTGCTTGAATATACTTTCTCTCCCCAACGGTTAAATATGATCATTTCGTAAGCTTGAATATCCATTGGTGGTACCCCATCAAAAAACACATCATTCCTTCCATCATTATTTGGAGTAAATGCATTAGGTATAAAGAATGGGAAAATATATACTTCTTCACTTTTTCGATCAATACATCCAGCAGGGCTATAAATGGTAAGCGTTACTATGTATTTCCCGGGTTCATCATAATAATGCACTACATCCATTTCATCAGATGTAGTTCCATCTCCAAAACTCCAAATGGCAGAAGCCATATTTTGAGATAGATTTTTAAAAGTAATTTTCGAATTAAATACAGGTGCTTCTTTCGGATCAATTCTAAAATCGGCCACAGGAGGAGGATAGTACACTACCGTTACATCAGAAGAGTCGCTTGATTTACAACCGAAAGGACTGATTACCGTTAACGATACTGTATACGTTCCTGGTAAAGCATAAATATGAGATGGATGAATCAAATTGGATATTCCACCGTCTCCAAAGGTCCATGCATAGAAAGAGTTGGGTTCGGTTTGACTTTTATTGGTGAACTTTACTTTAAGTGTTTCGCAAATCAAACTGGTATCAGAAGCAAAATCTACTATTGGATATGGATGCACAATTACAGGTATTGGTGAACTGATGGCAGTACAACCATTTAAATTAGTAACGATTACTGTATAGTTTGATTGACTTGATGTATTAATTGTCTGAGTAGTCAATCCATTTGACCAGAGATACGCTAAACCATTGTTCGCACTTAAAGCAACCGAACCTCCATCACAAAAATCGGTTGGACCTCCTGCGCTTATTGCTGCAGTGGCATATAATACATTTATTAAAGTAGGTGTAGAAGTTTCAGAGCATCCGTTAGCATCAGTTACAACAACGGTGTATGTACCGGCTTGAGAAACTGTTATGGATTGAGTAGTTAATCCATTTGACCAATGATAACCTACTCCTGCATTGGCCGTTAGTACCACATTATCTCCATCGCAAAATGTTGTGGGTCCTGCTGGAGTTATGTTTGCAACAGGAATACTCACTTGAACAGAGACTGGGGCAGATGTTTCAACGCAACCATCGGCATTGGTTACAGAAACGGTAAAGGTTCCATTGTTGTTTACGGAAATACTTTGTGTGGTTGAACCATTGCTCCATAAATAAGATGTTCCCAGATTGGCTTGTAATACAACGGCAAAGCCAGGACATATGGTTGTACTACTTAAAGGAGTAATTATTGCACTTGGATTAGAAACAGTTATTTGAACAGGAGACGCAATTGCGGTACAGCCATTCATATTAGTTACCGTAACACTATAATTTCCTGAGTTGTTTACTTGAATGTTTTGAGTACTTGCACCGGTTGACCATAAATAGGCACTGCCTGCATTTGCACTTAGAGTGCTAACATCACCCGGGCATAAAACTGAATTGCCGGTTAAAGTAATATTGGCAACAGCGGTATTTACAATTATGTTAACATTGCTAGATACAGCTGTACATCCGTCAGCATTAGTAACAGTAACTGTATAGGTGCCTGCATTGGTTACATTAATGCTTTGTAATGTGCTTCCGTTTGACCACGTATAACTGGTGCCGCTATTTGCATTTAATTGAACACTTTGTCCATCACAAAAAGTAGTAGGCCCTAAAGGTGTAATACTGGCTATTGGATTACTTACTACGACTGATTGTGGTAATGAGGTAGCACTACAGTTATCAACGTTTGTAACGATAACAGTAAAGTTTCCTGCACTCGAAACATTTATGCTTTGGGTTGTAGCGCCATTCGACCATAGATATGTAATTCCTGAATTGGCTTGAAGAGTAACATTGTCTCCGGGACAAATTGTAGTGCTGCTTAGTGGTGTAATACTTGCGGTTGGGTTACTTACTACTACTGGTACTGCTACTGCTGAGGCCGTACAACCATCAGTGGTGGTAATGGTTACATTATAAACTCCGGCTGAGTTTACACTTATATTTTGGGTTGTTGCACCGTTGGTCCATAAATAGGAAGCAGAAGGATTTGCACTCAACACAACATTATCACCTGGACATAGAAGTGTATTACCGCTTATTGAAATGGAAGCTAAAGCAGAATTAACACTCACAGATACGTTAGATGAAACTGCAGTACATCCGTTTATATCGGTAACTGTCACTACAAATGAACCGTTTGAATTTACATTTATATTTTGTGTAGTAGCACCGTTTGACCAATTGTATGCACTGCCTGCATTTGCACTTAAAGTAACAGATCCGCCATTGCAAAAACTTGTTGGACCACTTGGAGTAATAGTAGCAACTGGAGTATTTACTGAAACAGCAATAGGAGCGGAGATGGCTTGACAGTTATCTGCATTGGTTACCGTTACGGTGAAATTACCACTATTGGATACGGTAATACTCTGTTGAGTAGATCCGTTCGACCATAAATAGCTATTGCCAACATTGGCTTGTAAAGTAACCGTTGATCCGGGACATAATACGGTACTACCCAATGGTGTAATACTTGCTAATGGAGTGCTGGTAGTTATAGAAGTTGGACTTGAGGTTGCAACACATGAATTGAAATTTGTAACCGTAACGGTATAATTACCTGCTGCAGCTACAGAAATATTTTGAGTTGTAGCACCTGTTGACCATACCCAAGCAAGGCCAGCATTAGCTCCAAGTGTTACACTGTTTCCTGGGCAAATAGGAACTGCTCCCGTAACAGATATATTTGCTAGAGCCGTTACAACATTGACAGCAACCGGACTTGATGTGGCGGTACATCCATTTGCATCGGTTACAGTTACTGTAAAAGTACCCGTATTGCTTACCGAAATATTTTGCGTTGTAGCGCCATTAGACCATTGGTAGTTTGCTCCAGCATTAGCACTCAGTGTTACTGAATTACCGATGCACAAAGTTGTTGATCCACTCGGAGTAATCGTAGCAGTGGGTAAGCCAATACTCACATTTATTGGTGGAGAAGTTGCCGAACATCCTGCAGCTTGTGTAACGGTAACGGTATATGTTCCTGCAGAGCTGACATTAATGCTTTGCGTGGTTGCTCCGTTCGACCATAAATATATTGAGCCAATGTTTGCGGTTAATGTAACATTAGAGCCAGGACAAATAGTAGTAGGGCCCGATGGTGTTATTGAAGCAGTTGCGGTTCCGGCATTTACAGTTACCATATTGCTTATATCACTACAACCAAGGGTGTCGGTAACGGTACAAGTTAACGAAGTAGAAGTACTGACGACAATACTCTGAGTTGTTGCTCCATTCGACCAAGAGTACGATGCAGCATTTGGTGGACTTGCACTCAATGTGACCGAGTCGCCTGGACATAATGTAACTAGCCCAGCTGGACTCACACTCGCAACTATATTACTTTGTAATACATTAAAGGATTGAGAAAATAAGAAACAACCATTGTTAGGGTTTAACACAAATACAGAATAGCTTCCAGGATTCCATACCTGAATGCTTTGAGTCGTTTGACCAAAAGTCCATAAGTAATTAAAGGCTGCTCCAGAAGTTAGAGTTATCGTATCTCCTTGACACATTCCTGCGGTAAGAGTGGTTGGATTGAAGTATGAAGATCCGGATTGATAAACCGGTACGTAAGATGCGTTTAAAGAGTTGGCTTTCAAAAATACACCTGAATCGTATGCCCCATCACCAACATTTCCAACGGCCAATTTAATATGATAGGTTTGACAAATTTGTACAGGAATAACAGCTTTCAATACTTGAGTCATTCCATCGAAACAAACCGTAGTTCCATTGGTATTATCTTTATAGTAAGCACAATTTGTACAAGGGCCAGTAGGAACAACACCTACAGGAGAATTGCCATTGTTAACATTATTTATGGCAACAGGGGTAGCGGTTCCCGGAATTAAAGCAACATTCATAGTGCCGGTAATTCCTGGACCAGAAACAAAAAATCCAAATACATCATTAAAGCCAGAGTTAACCCAATCGCTATATTCTTCTGAAGCAAAAACATATTCAAATGAAACGGTATCGGACTTGGCATAAAAATCAAATTCTATAATGGCTGCATCGTTTACGCCTGCTGTGGCAATGCCTGCTAAGTTTGGGTCAGGAGTTGGTGTCATGCCGGCATCGCTCATAAAATATCCGGCTCCATTGCTCACTTGACCAGCTCCACCTGTAGAAAAGATAATCCCATTATTAAAACCCAGATTTGAAGTTCCACTAAACGTTCCTAACGAATTGGGTTGACCACTATACGAAATATTAAATACTGTTACTCCCGATCCAACAAAAGTATTGATTACTTGCGCTGGAGTTAAGGCGGTGTTGACTGAAATTTGAGCATAACTTTTGCTATGCAAGAAAAGCAAAGTACACAACACGAAGAACGATATTACTTTCCTCATAATTAACGGGTTATAGAAAACAAATATAAGTAATTCATAGGGCTTAAACAATTAAAGACTCGATCGCAAAAATCAAGCCTTTTTTTGAGCAAATTCTTTAAGATAAAGTGGTTCAAAGTAGACAAAGTCCTCAAATAAGAGGGTATTGTTTTTAATCGAATCAAGGACAATTTGAGCCATAAATAGACTAGATGAATGAATTTGATCGATGTATACCAATCGTTCATCTTTAATTGTTGTTTTATATTTTGATGCACCATTACCAAAAAAAACCGCTTTTTCAGCTGATTTCAATCTATTATTGAACGAATTTATGTCCATTATGGTTGCATCAATCGAATGAATTCTGTTTCCATTTTGGTCAAAAACACAAGTATATACTTCCATCCTTCTTGCATCGAGCATAGGGAAAAAGAGAACTTGATTTTGAAAGAGATTGGGGTGTTTTTGTTTTAACGCATAAAAGAGAATACGAAGAGAGTCGATAGCAATTAGTTTTAGATTTCCGGAATAAGCCAAAGCTTTAGCTGCAGCAGTACCTATTCGAAGTCCGGTATAAGATCCAGGCCCTTTATTAATACAGACAAAATCATATTTTTTTATATCCGTTTGACTTTCTTTAAAGCACTGATCGATAAAAGGAGTGAGTAACGAGGCATGATTACGATCTTCATGGCTTTCTCTAGAGCAAACAACTTTATCGTTAACTACTAATGTTACCGAACATACATTAGTAGCGGAATCAATGCAAATGAAATTGGGCAACTTATTTTTTCTTAAATAACTCTTCTTCTGAGATTACTTTGACGTCCTTTCCTTCTTTTAATAGTTTAGAAATGGCACTATAAGGGGCTTTAATAATTTCATCTTCTTTATTAACCCCACTTTTAATTTCAATATAGGTGTCGTCTTGAATTCCTGTTTCCACAACTTTCATGCTTGCTTTGCCATCGTGTACTATAAAGACACAAGTTACATTATTGCTTTGTGTGCTTGAGGTTGTATTTTCAGATTCACTTTCTCCTGATGAAGAAAAAGACTTGGTGGTATCTCTAGTAGTTACCGCTTGAACAGGAATGGCAATCACATTGTTGGCTTTTCTGGTTTGGATGTCTACATTGGCCGTCATGCCGGGTCTAAATGGCGAATAGTTTGGATTGTCTTTAGGAACCAAATCTTCATAAGATGATTTCAATATTCGGATTTTTACTGTGAAGTTGGTAACCTGATCTGTAGATAATCCTAAGATATTTGCACTGTTGGCCACTTCAGTTACGACTCCTTTAAAATCTCTATCCGGATATGCATCAATTTCAATGATGGAAGTATCCCCCTTTTGTACTCTCAAAATGTCATTTTCATTCACATCAACGCTTACTTCCATTTCACGCAAGTTGGCTAAACGCAAAATTTCTGTTCCTTCCATCATGTTGGTTCCAACCACTCGTTCTCCTTTCTCTTTACTCAACTTGGAAACGGTTCCACTAACAGCAGCGTAGATACTCGTTTTTAATAAGTTCTCATTTGCTTCTTTTACGGACGCTTGTGAACTACGCATTTGAAACTCCGCTGACTTAACACTCTGCGAAGCCGCATCTACCTCTGCTTTTGCAACTTCAAAATTGGTTTTAATATTTTCAAATTCAGAAGCAGAAACAACTTTGTCTTCAAACAACTTTTTATAGCGATTGAACTCTTTTTCTGCAACTACAAATCGCGACTCAGTTTGTGCCAATCGACTTTTACTGTTTTCCACATTTGCTTTTGATGAAAGAAGTTGTGCATTCATTCGATCCATGTTCGATTCATAGATATCGGGTTTTATCTTAACCAAAAGATCACCTTGTTTAACTACATCGCCTTCGCTAACCGCCAACTCCACTATTTCTCCCGACACATCTGCACTTATTCTTAATTCTGTTTCAGGTTGAATCTTACCACTCGCAGTTACTATTTCAATAATATCTCGACTGCCTGCTTTTTCAGTGGATACTTCCATAGCATCACTTGCGCCTAACCAACCCATAGACTTAGCAATGGTAAGCAATACAATGAGTATGGCTCCAGTCCAAACAGCAATTTTTACTTTTTTATTTTTCATAGAACAATAAAGGATTTAATTAATGGTAAGCTTTTTTCCAGAATAAAATTCCAACACTTTTATTTTAAACACATAGTCGTATAAAGCTTGCGTGCGCTCCGATTTTGTGCGCGTGAAGTTATTTTGAGCATTGGTGTATTCCAAAGAATTTATTAGACCTGCATCGAATTTTTTATTGGCATAATCAAAAGCTTCTTTAGCTGATTTTTCTGCTTTGTTTAAAGCATCAAATTTATTTTTTGCTCCTAAAGCATCGGAATGTGCTTGTTGAATTTCTTTATATACAGTCTTTTTGGTAAGATCTTCTTGTATCGATACGTTTTTATAACTCAACTTAGCTCGTGCTATATTATTTTTGACAGAAAAATTATTGAACAAAGGAATGCTCAAATTTACACCTGCTGCCTTATAGAAATTATCTTCAATTTGGGAGTCAAATGGTATTTCAGCAAAGGATAATGAAGTAGTATCAAAGGTTCGGGCCTGATCGGAATAATTGGTGCCAACTCCGCCTGAAACACTGATGCGAGGAAACATACCCGAACGGGCAATTGAAATTCCTTTTTGAGAAGCATTCGTTCTAAGTGTGGCAGCTTTTATTTGAGGAAGCCCTTGCAATGCTGTTTGATAGATATAATCAACCCCACTTAATAAGATGCTATTATCGGGTTCTGACATAATAGGAGCTTCAATGCTAAAGTCAGTTACACTGTCTAGGTCGAGCAGCTGCTTTAAATTAAGCAATGATGTGCTCAATGCGTTTTCTGCACTTACATTTTGCAATTCGCTGTTTGAATATTGCGATTCAGCATCGAGCAAACTGCCTTGCGGTAATATTCCTGCATCAACCAAAGATTTACTTCTGTTTCGTTGCAACTCACTTAGGCGTAATGCATCTTTTGATATGTCTACTTGATCTTGTGCAAACAACACTTGTAAATAGGATGCGACAATGTTTAAAGAGACGTCATTCTTAATTTTTTCCAAATCAGATTTACTGGCTAAGTATTCGAAGCGCGATTGTTTTAAACTGTTTTGTAATAAAAAGCCATTAAACACAATTACGTTAGTAGTCAGATTTCCATTTAAACTTTGAACATCATTTGTAGTAAACAAATTTGTAGTTGGGTCAACATTCCTTCCACGATTTATATTGTAGTTCATGTTGGCATTTAAGGTTGGCACAAAATTCAACATGTTTTGTTGATGATTGATTTTACTTAGTTCCTGATTGATATAGGTTTGACGAATGGTGAGATTATTTCTCAAAGCATGCTCAACACATTTTTCTAAAGTCCATACGCTTTGTGAATGAGATAAACCAAATGATCCCAATACGATGAATAATATCAAAAAGCAAAACCTGCCCATATTTTTTTCTGATTAAGACTGACAAAGGTAAAATAATTGATTTATCCTCTTAAAGGCCGTTCCCTAAAAAAGTTGAAAATATTTTATGGAATTATTCCATTCCATGCATCTAACTATAAAACAGCAAAAAGATGGATGCAATTATTGACCATAATAATAAAGTAGGTTTAACAAAAATAGCCCACACCGTTGTTAAAAATTTGTTTAACGATGCAAGGCACTATCAGATTGTTTTTCTGTTTTCTTTTTATTGCTATGGAGTTGCCTTTTTGAGTTGGTCTGAGCATTTACATTTTGCTTTCTTCGCGGTGGTTACCTGCTTGTTAACACAATTGATTTTTTGTGTTTGGAATAATGGTTCCCTCTCTTCTTTGAAAAGTGCATTGATCAGTGGTTTTAGCATTGCACTTATGCTTAAAGCAGGTTCAATTTGGCCAGTAATTTTAGCTTCGGTTTTGAGCATAGGTTCAAAATTCATAATTCAATACAAGGGGAAGCACATTTATAATCCAACCAATTTTGGAATTATGGCCAGTATTCTTTTAACTGGTAATGCTTGGGTATCACCAGGTCAATGGGGGAGTCAGGCCTTTTTTATTTTTATAATAGGGATAAGTGGGTTGTTGGTTTTATTAAAAGCAAAGCGCTTGGATACAGGTCTTTTATTCTTGTTTATCTACTCATTCCTTCTGTATGTGCGATTAGTAATAGTACAGGGTTGGGAATTTGAAATATTTCTACACCAACTTTCCAGTGGAACATTATTGTTGTTTGCATTTTTTATGATTACAGATCCTGTAACAACACCTCGCTCATTTAAAGGCAGATTTATTTGGACAATGCTCATTGCCATAGCTGCATTCGCAGCAACGTCCTTCTATTATATAAACGGGGCTCCGCTTTGGAGCCTCTTTGTACTCACTCCTTTGAGTATTGTACTGAACAAAATTTATCCCGGACAAACTTTTAAATGGAAATAATTATGAAAAAGAAAATTTTTTTAATCGCATCCTTTTTAGGATTTAGCACTTTAGTAAGTGCCTTCTGTGGTTTTTATGTTTCAACCGACATGGCCTCATTGTTCAACAAGTCTTCGCAAGTAATTGTGGTGCGTAGCAACGATCGAAGTACGATTACCATGTCGAGCGATTTTCAAGGCGATGTTAAGGACTTTGCAATGGTAATACCTGTGCCGGTAGTGATTTCAAAGTCAGACATTAAGTTAGTAAATCAATCAGTATTTGACAAGCTTAATGCGTATTCCATGCCTCGATTAGCAGAGTATCACGATCCTTATCCATGTGGGAGATATTTTATGGATGAGGAAGTAGAACTTTCAAGTGTAAAGAGCAGTTCCATTGCCGCCAGTGCAGATATGGTTAGGGAAGTGAAAAAAGAAAAAAGTGTAAAGATTGAAGCTACTTACACAGTAGGTGAGTATGATATTATTATTCTATCTGCTAAAGAATCGGATGGTTTGCAATACTGGCTTGAGGATAACGGTTATAAAATTCCCGCTAAAGCTCAAAAGGTATTAGAGCCTTATGTAAAAAGCAACATGAAATTTTTTGTAGTGAAAGTAAACTTGAAAGAATTTGGTAAAGATGGATTTAATGTATTACGTCCAATCCAAATCACTTTTGAATCTCCAAAATTTATGTTGCCAATTCGCTTGGGAATGGCAAATGCCAATGGCCCACAGGACATGATTGTTTACATGCTTACAGAAAAAGGTAGAGTGGAGACCAGTAATTACAGAACGGTAAAAATTCCGACCGATAGAAATATTCCTTTAACCGTGAAAAGTGAATTCAAAAGTTTTTACGATGCATTGTACAAAAAAGCTTATGAAAGAGAAGGAAAAAATGTGGTGTTTCTAGAATACAGTTGGGACCTGAATTCTTCAAACTTTGTTAAGTGTGATCCTTGTGCTTCGACACCACCGGTATATGCCGATTTAAAAGAAGCAGGTGTTTGGTGGTTGGCAGACGCATCACGACAAAGAGGATTCGGAGGCTATGAAGGAAACTTGCATTTTACCCGATTGCATGTTACTTACGATAGAGAAAACTTCCCAATGGATCTTATGTTTCAGGAAACTCCTGATAAACAAAACTTTCAAGGTAGATATGTAGTACATAATCCGGCTATTGGGCCATTCGAATGCAGAGAAGGAAAAAAATATTTAACCGAACTCAGACAAAGACGGTATAAGGAAGTGAACGAACTCTCCTATCTTACCGGATGGAGAGCTGCAAAGTATCAATCGTACATTTATGAGTTTGAAGAGGTTCCTCAACCACAACGTTATGACGATATTCAAGATGAAGGAAGAATGCAACAAAATAGTGGTGATGACAAGGATCGTGTTTTGAATAAGGAGAATAGAGTTTCGAAGCAAGGGTCAAGCGAAAAAGTTTTTACACAGGAAATTGCACAACAAGTAAAAGATACTTTTATTGCTTTAGGAGATACACTCAGTAGAGAAATCAGAGCAGGAATACAGCCCTTTGCCGGCAATGATTCGGTAGTTTACTTTGCTGCTGCAATGATATTATTATTGGTTGCTGGTGCGGTACTGATTAAAAAAGTATAAAACATCTCGACAAAATGTGGGCACTACATTTAAGTGCCCACTTTTATTAAATAAGATTACTGCTCAACCATTGTTCCACTTCTTTTAAAGGCATATTTTTTCTTTTGGCGTAATCGCTTAGCTGATCATTATTTAATTTACCTACTGAAAAATAATGTGCATCAGGATGTGCGAAATACAAGCCGCTCACCGCTGCACTAGGAACCATAGCCATGTTTTCAGTCAAAGTAATTCCGGAATTCTTTTCAACATCAAGTAATTGCCAAAGAGTTATTTTTTCTGTGTGATCGGGTTGAGCAGGATAACCTGGCGCAGGTCGTATTCCGTCATATTTTTCTTTGATTAATTCCTCGTTCGAAAGATTTTCTGATGCAGCATAACCCCATATTTCAGTTCTGATTTTTTTATGCATCAATTCTGCAAACGCTTCAGCCAGTCGATCGGCAAGTGCCTTTAACATGATGGCAGAATAGTCATCATGATCTTTTTCAAATTCATTTAGCTTTTCTTCAATTCCAAATCCGGTGGATAAGGCGAAAGCGCCCAAATGATCTGTAGGTTCATGGCTTGATACAGATTGAGGTCTAATAAAATCAGCTAATGCTATATTCTTTTCACCTTCTCTTTTCTTGCTTTGCTGTCTTATGGTATAGAAAGTATGAATCACCTTTTTCGATTCAGCATCCATTATTTTAATATCGTCTTCTTCACTGAAAGCCGGAAAAATACCAACCACAGCATTTGCGCTCAGCCATTTTTCTTCAATAATTTTTCTGAGCATTTTATTTGCATCATCAAAAAGTTGTTTGGCTTCTGTACCTCTTTCAGGATGATCCAATATTTTAGGATAACTGCCTTTCATTTCCCATGCTATAAAGAAAGGTGTCCAATCGATGTATTGACTAATTTCTTCGAGTGAATAATCCGTATAAACATGCACTCCGCTTTGTTTAGGTGCTTTTACTTCTATGCTATTCAATGGAAATTTATTTTGCCTTGCCTCTTCAATTGAAATTAATTGTAATTGAGATTGACTGGCGTTGTGATATTGACGAGTTTTTTCGTTCTCTAATTTTATTTGCTTAATGAAGTTGTTTTTTTGTTCATCAGACAATAAACAACTTACTACCGGTACACTTCGAGATGCATCGTTCACATGAATAACCGAATGATCATAATAGGGCTCAATCTTTACTGCGGTGTGTACTTTAGATGTAGTGGCACCACCGATTAACAGTGGAATGGTCAAAGATTCTCTTTGCATTTCTTTTGCTACATGAACCATCTCATCCAGCGAAGGAGTTATAAGACCACTAAGCCCAATGATATCTGCATTTTCAGACTTTGCAACAGATAATATTTTCTCGGACGATACCATCACTCCCAAATCAATGATCTCATAATTGTTACAAGCCAGTACTACTCCAACTATGTTCTTTCCAATGTCATGCACATCGCCTTTTACGGTAGCCAATACTATTTTACCTTTTGATTTACCTTTTACTTTTTCTTCCTCAATGTAAGGGGTGAGATAAGCAACTGCTTTCTTCATCACGCGGGCGCTCTTCACTACTTGTGGCAGAAACATTTTACCGGCACCAAATAAGTCACCAACCGTGCTCATTCCATTCATCAATGGACCTTCAATAACTTCAAGTGCCTTGCTGCATTGCTGACGTGCTTCTTCAGTGTCTTGTTCTATAAAATCGGTAATACCTTTTACTAAAGCATGTGTTAAACGATCTTGAACATTTCCTTTACGCCATTCCGCTTCTTGTGTATTTGCTTTTTCTTTTCCATCTCCTTTTACTTTTTCGGCATATTCAACCAATCGTTCTCCGGCTTCTTCATTTTTATTGAGCAACACATCTTCCACCAAACTTAATAATTCCTTCTCGATTTCATCATAAACCTGCAATTGAGATGGGTTAACAATTCCCATGTCCATTCCATTCTTAATGCCATGAAAAAGAAAGGCTGCATGAATGGCTTCGCGCACATGATCGTTTCCACGAAAGGAAAAAGAAACATTGCTTACTCCTCCACTAATTTTGGCCAAAGGCAAATTATTTTTAATCCAATGAGACGCTTCGAAGTAACTGATGGCATTTTTTTTATGCTCTTCCATGCCGGTAGCAACAGGAAAAATATTAGGATCGAAAATGATGTCTTGAGGAGGAAAATGAACTTTATGTACAAGAATATCATAGGCTCTTTTGGCTATTTCAATTCTTCGTTCTGTGGTATCGGCTTGTCCAAGTTCATCAAATAACATCACGATTACTGCAGCTCCAAATTTTCGAACCAGATGAGCTTCTTGTATAAATTGTTGTTCACCCGATTTGAGAGAAATTGAGTTTACAATTGCTTTTCCTTGCACACATTTCAATCCGGCCTCGATTACTTCAAACTTTGAAGAGTCAATCATAACGGGCACTCTTGAAATATCGGGCTCACTTGCTATTAAGTTAAGAAACTTTGTCATGGATTCAACTGCATCAATCATGCCTTCATCCATATTGATGTCTATGGCTTGTGCGCCTCCTTCCACTTGCTCTCGAGCTACCGTAAGGGCTTCATCAAATTTATTTTCTTTAATCAATCGAAGGAATTTTTTGGAACCGGTAACATTAGTTCTTTCACCAACATTGAAAAAATTTGATTCCGGCCGAAGCGTTACTGCTTCTAGTCCACTCAGTCTTAAAAAAGGGTCAATATTTGGAATTTTACGAGGCTCATGTTTCTTGGCATGTGCAGCAATGTGCTTTATGTGTTCTGGAGTTGTGCCACAACATCCTCCAATAATATTCACAAAACCACTGGATAGAAAGTCATCCACCAAACTGCACATCTGTTCAGGTGTTTCATCGTATTCTCCAAATTGATTGGGCAGACCTGCATTTGGATAACAGGATATTAGGAACGGTGCTTTCGCAGACAATTCTTCCAGATAAGGTCGCATTTCCTTGGCGCCTAAAGCGCAGTTTAATCCAATGCTCAACAATGGCACATGAGAAACCGAATTTAAAAAAGCTTCAACTGTTTGTCCGGACAATGTTCTACCACTAGCATCTGTAATGGTTCCGGAAATCATGATGGGCAGTTGATTGTTTTTTTCTTCGAATATGTTTTGAATAGCAACCAATGCTGCTTTGGCATTTAATGTATCAAAAATGGTTTCGACCAAAAGCAAATCGCAACCTCCATCAATGAGTCCTCGAACTTGTTCTTCATATGCTTGACATACTTGATCAAAAGTTACAGCCCGATAGCCAGGATTATTTACATCAGGGGAAAGTGAAAGCGTACGATTGGTAGGTCCAATCGCTCCAGCAACGAATCTCGGAACTTTCGAGTCAAATTCGTCAACTGCATTTCGTGCAATCTTAGCGGACTCAAGATTGATCTCATACGCTAATTCTTCCATGCGATAATCAGCTAGTGAGATGCGTTGTGCATTGAAGGTATTGGTTTCAATAATATCTGCTCCGGCATTTAAATATTCTGTATGAATCGATTTAATAATATCGGGTCGTGTTAGACTCAATAAGTCATTATTGCCTTTTAAATCACTATTCCAATCCTTAAATCGATCACCCCGATAATCAGACTCTGATAGCTTATACCGTTGAATCATCGTGCCCATAGCACCATCTATGATCAAGATGCGTTTTTGAGCTTCTGTTCGGATATTATTCATTTTAGTTTATTCTGTATTGGTCACAAAAAAAATCTCTTTCGTTGTCGAAAGAGATTTATCATTATTTTATGTTTAATTCAAATCGTCTCGACTTATTTGCCCTTGTTATATTACAAGGATGTGAATTGGCACCTTTCCCATTTAGGGGAGGTTGTCAAGGCATCATAGGGCACATTCCCTCAGCCTTTCTTAATAAGTGTTGTTTAAGAACGAAGTGCAAAGGTAATAAAAGTCTCATTTTAATGTCAATTATTAAAAAATCCATTAAATTATTAATTGGTTACAAATCAAAATTTTAATTTTAAAAAACTTAAAGTATATTTGAATTAAATCATTAATCAAAAAGCAGATGTTTTTATTAGTGCTTTCTATCTCACTAATGTATTTAACGTATATCCTTTATAAGTTAAGGGTTGCTCGTCCCGAATTTTAAGTGCCCATTACTTAAATTTCACAAAAGAGGCTCATTAATAAATGAGTTTTTTGCATTTTTATCCTCCCAATCAAAATTAATAATATGAAAGCAGTCTCATTTTTTATTGTATTGATAACTCCATTTATGGTTTTTTCTCAATCCAAATTGCTAACACCGGAGAAACTAATGCAATTGAATCGTATTTCAGAGCATGTTCAAAGTGCTGACGGAAAATATGTTTTTTATGTTCAACGAAAAATGTCAATTGAATTAAACAAAGGCAACTCCGATATCTATCGTTACGATATGACTTCAGGAGAAAATAAAGCAATATTGAATGGGCCGTACAATGAATCAACTCCTCAACTCATTCCAGGGACAAGGAGAATTGCATTTTTATCTAGTGCTGATGGAAGTAGTCAAATTTATGAGTGCAATTATGATGGATCTGACATTAAGCAGGTCACTGGTATTGCATCTGGTATAAATGAATATGGTTTTGCAAATACTGGAAATAGAGTTTGGTTTACCAGTGATGTTAAACTTGATAAACAGTTGAAAGATATTCACTCAGATCTTCCTAAAACAGAAGCTCGTTTAATGGATGGATTAATGTACAAACATTGGAATGCCTGGCACGATTACGCGTATAGCCATATTTTTATAGCCGAATATTCGAATGGCGCATTAAGCAGTCGCCCGATTGATATTATGAATGATACTCAATTTGATTCTCCACTAAAACCTTTTGGTGGTGCTGAACAAATTTCTTTTTCTCCCGATGGCAAAAAGATCGCTTATACGTGTAAGAAACTCATCGGTACTTCTTATGCCCTAAGCACAAATTCAGAAATTTATCTATATGATCTTGAGAACAATTCAGACATTGTTGTAAGTGCAGGGATGCCAGGTTATGATGTAAATCCTGTATTTTCTTCTGATGGGAATAAGCTGATGTGGTTAAGCATGGAAACTCCGGGATACGAAGCAGATCGAAATCGAATTTTTCAATACGATTTTCAAACTAAGAATAAAGCAGAATTAACGGTTGGGTTTGATTACAGTGTAGATAAAGCTGTGTACACGAACGATGGGAATGGCATTTATTTTTTAGCCGGTAAGGAAGCCACACATCAATTGTATTACATGAGTTTGAATGCAAAAGTTAAGAAGGGGATAACGCAGTTAACCAATGTGCAAGCAGACATTCAAAATTTTGATGTAGTTCAATTGTCAAAGAAAAACACACAGATTATTATCTCCATGATGGCAATAGATGCACCAACTTCTTTGTATAAATTGGATTCAAAGTATGCACCAGTACTTATTGTTAATCCTAACAAAACTGAACTGGCAGAAATAAAATTTGGAAAGGTTGAAAAGCGAATGGTAAAAACCACCGACCAAAAAGACATGTTGACTTGGGTGATTTATCCTCCCGATTTTGATCCAACAAAAAAGTACCCAACCTTATTGTATTGTCAAGGTGGACCGCAAAGTACCGTTAGTCAGTTCTTTTCTTATCGATGGAATTTTCAAATGATGGCTGCCAATGGATATATAGTGGTGGCACCCAATAGAAGAGGACTCCCTTCATTTGGTGAAGCATGGAATGATCAAATAACCAACGACTGGGGAGGACAAGCTATGCAAGATTTGTTAAGTGCTATTGATGATGTAAGTAATGAAAAATGGTGCGATAAAGATAGATTGGGAGCTGTAGGAGCTAGCTTTGGTGGTTATTCCGTTTATTGGTTGGCTGGAAATCATAAAAAGAGATTTAAAACATTTATATCTCATTGTGGTGTTTTCAATCTGGAATCAATGTATGGAAGTACCGAAGAATTGTTTTTTGTAAATCACGATATGAAAGGACCTTATTGGGCAAGCGATTACAAAAAGAACTATGAGAAGTTTTCGCCACATACCTATATCGCCAATTGGGATACACCTTTATTGGTCATTCACAATGAACTTGATTTTAGAGTTCCGCTTTCGCAAGGGATGGAAGCGTATACTGCTGCTCAACTTATGGGAGTTCCAAGCAAGTTTTTATACTTTCCTGATGAAGGGCATTGGGTAAACAAGCCTCAGAATGCTATTTTATGGCAACGCGTATTTTTTGAATGGCTTGATACGTATTTAAAATAATTCCGTTTCTAAAGAAGATGGTTTCATTGTTCAGGTTTATCTGTATGATATTGCTTTGCTTTTTATGCAAATCGGTATTGGCTCAGGAAGTAAAATCGTCTGTCATAAATCTTGAAGAAGTTGTTATTTCCACAACACGATTTGAAGAAACTAAATCATCAAGTAGCGGACAGATTTCTCTTATAACAGCAAAGGAAATTAAAAACCTGAATGTTTCTACCATTCCGGATGTTTTGCAACAGAGTAGCGAAGTGTTTGTTCAGAAGAGTCAATTGGGAGGTGGAAGTCCTGTGGTTAGAGGTTTTGAAGCCAATAAAGTATTACTGGTTGTGGACGGTATTCGTATGAACAATTTGATCTTTCGTTCAGGACACTTGCAAAACTCTTTAAGCATCGATCCCTTTGTAATAGCTAAAGCCGAAGTCATTCATGGAGCTGGGTCAGTAATGTATGGTAGCGATGCATTGGGCGGTGTCATTTCATTTTACAGCTTCAGTCCCGAATTTAAAGATTCGTTAGCATTCAGTGGCGAAGGTTTGCTAAGATATTCAAGTGCATCGAACGAAAAATCTATACATGCCAGATTGATTTCTGAGAATAGAAACATGTCCTCATTAACGGCCTTTTCTATTTCCGACTTTGGAGACTTAACACAAGGAAGAAACCGATCTGCTAAAATTGGAAATTTGGGGAAGAGGGATTGGTACGTAGTGCATCAGGACGGGAATGACATCGTTAAATCGAACAGCGATCCTGAAAAGCAAATTGGATCTGCTTTTCATCAATTATTCTTTACCCATAAACACAACTTTAAAAGCAAAAATCAAAACATTCATAAAATCAATATTCAAGCTTCCTTAAGTTCAGATATTCCTCGTTACGATCGTTTGACTGAAATTAAAGACACCCTACCCACTTTTGCCGAATGGTACTATGGTCCTTCTGCCAGACTATTAACAGCGTATCGTTTTGAGACCAGTCATGTCTTGCTCAATATCGCTGATGAATTGGATTTAACTGTAGCCTATCAGTTTTTTGAAGAAAGCAGAAATGACAGGCGATTTAATAATGTGATGAGAAATGAACGGACAGAAAAAGTAAATGTGCTAAGTCTTAATGCCGACTTTCATAAGATATTTTCTGCCCGATGGAATGTATATTATGGCACAGAGTTGTTGTATAATAAGGTAGTGTCTCAAGCCGAAAAGATAAACATAAGTAGTGGAGAAAAGAGCGCACTTAGCTCACGCTATCCCGATGGAGGCTCTTCGTCAGTAACGGCTTCTATATATGGATACGGAGTTTATGTTTTGGGAAAACGAGAGACATTGAAACTTGGGATCAGGACAGGCTTTCAAGACCTTAGGTCAAAAATAGTTGATAAAACTTTCTTTCCTTTTCCATTTAATAGAATTGAACAGTTCAATTCTTTTTTGAGCGGAAGTTTATCTTATTTAAATAAAATTAATGATGAATTTAAGCTGGATGTAAGCCTTAATAGTGGATTTAGAAATCCGAATTTAGATGATATAGCAAAAGTGTTTGATTCTTCTCCCGGAAACATTATAGTGCCAAATCCCAACATCAATCCTGAGAAAACATATACCATTGATCTGGGTATAACGCTAGGCCAAGAGAAGAACAATTTTATAAGAGCACATGTGTTTTATAATTGGTTTAAAGATATCATAACCACAAATCCTTTCTTATTCAATGGAGAGGATTCTATTGTATATGATGGAGTTTTGAGTGCTGTTTTTGCTCAAAGTAACAATGATAATGCGTTTGTGTATGGTGCCACAATATCAGCAGGCTTAACTTATAATAAATGGATCTTTCGTGCAACAGGAACATATACCTATGGAAGAATTGAAACAGACTCAAGCTTTTATCCACTTGATCATATTCCACCTGTGTTTGGAAGATTGAGCGTCAATTATCAATTAAATGAAGAAACAACTTTCGAATTGTATATTTTAGCAAATGCAGATAAAAAATTGAAAGACTATAGTTTGATAGGTGAGGATAATTATAAATATGCCACACTCAATGGAATGCCATCATGGACCACTTTAAATTGTTCTTTTCGTCATAGCATTGGTGATCAGTGGAATTTTCGTTTCGATCTTCAAAATATTTTGGATAAAAATTATAGAGTTTTCGGTTCGGGCATTAGTGCAGCCGGACGTAATTATATTCTTTCTGCTTCGTTTACTTTTTGAAAATGAATCAAAAACTTAGTGTCCTAATCATTTTGTTTTTTGTGTTGATCATAGCTGCTTGTTCATCGTGTAATCAAGAGTATGTTCCAAAACCAAAAGGCTTTTTCAGAATTAGTTTTCCTGAAAAGAAGTATATCGCCTCAAATAGCCAATGTGCATTTGATTTTCAAATTCCTGATTACTCTGTTTTGTTAGCTGATACCGGAATGGGGAAAGAGCCTTGTTGGTTCAATTGGAATTTTCCTTTATACAATGCACAAATACATTTGAGCTACAAACCGGTTCATAAAAATTTACAAACCTATGTGGAAGACAGTCGAACATTAGTCTATAAACATGCCATTAAAGCGAGCTCTATAAATGAAGATCGTATTTATGGCGCATCGAATGTAAGTGGTATCATGTATTCATTAGGAGGACAGTCTGCATCTACTGTTCAGTTTTTTTTAACAGACAGTACGCATCATTTTATTAGAGGCGCTTTGTATTTCAATGTAGAAACCCAACCGGATAGTTTGGCACCGGTGATTGATTTTATAAAGAAAGATATAGAGCATATGATAGCAACTCTACACTGGAAATAACTACCAGGAACCACCTGCGCCACCCCCACCAAAACTTCCGCCACCAAAACCTCCAAATCCTCCACCCGAAGATTTGCCAAAAGTTCCAGAACTGAAACTACCCCATTTCCCTCTTTGGGTTTTTCGCGCTGCATTTAGCAATTGCCAAGCCGTCCAAAAATCAATGTGATTTACATAGGCATATCTTCTGGTTCGGAATACAGAAATGATCACTATAAACACAATAAATATGACAAGGACTACAAAGAGGATCGGAAATTGGTCTGATTTATTTTTGGTTTTGGTATATTCTCCAGCCGCCATTAGCATCAACATATTAGTGGCTTCATCCAGTCCTTTAAAGTAGTTTTGTTTTTTAAAATTCGGTTGAATGGCTTCTCTGATAACATGGTAAGCACTAACATCCGGTATGGCGCCTTCTAATCCGTATCCGGTTGCTATGAAAATTTCTCTATCATCAATAGCTGTGAGAATTAACAATCCATTTCTATTCTCTTTAGTTCCGATTTGCCATTTATTAGCCAGTTGTATCGTATAATCATCAATAGCATAATCACCAGTGCTTGATAGAATAACAATTGCAAATTGGTTTCCGGTACTGTCTTCATACTGAACCAACTTCTCTTCTAATAAACGAGTTTCATTTTTGGATAACAATCCAATATAATCACTCACCAATCGAGGAGGGTTCGGCACTTCAGGGAAAGGAATCTGATCAGATGCTAGAGCTAGACCACCTATAAAAATAGGGAGCCAGAGTAAAAGGCTAAAGATTGATTTAGTTTTCAAAATGAATTTCATCCGACAATTCGTTTTGATCGTTTGCTTCAATTGGGAAATGAAACTGCAACGCTTTTTGCAATTGTTTGATCGCAAAAAGAATTCCCTCTTTTAAATTTTTTTCTCGAATTATGCTCTGGGTTTCATCTACAATTTTGTCCCAAAAAGCTTGCGTAAACTTATTATGTGCTTGTTGATCACCTATAATGCAAAAACGTTTGCTCGATAGTGACAGATATATTAAAACTCCATTGCGAAGTTTTGTTTTATGCATATTTAATTTCTCAAAAATATAGGCAGCTCGGTCAAATAAGTCGATGTTGTTTGATCGGTCGATACAAACGCGTAACTCGTAGTTTCCTATTCGCTCCGCACTTCGAATGGCATCCTTTATAGAGGTATGATCTTCTTCATTGAGTTGAAAAGGACTTAGATCCATTATAAATATTCATTTACATCAGGGGCCTTTTTGGCTTCTTTGTCCGATTCAAAATAGGCTTTAGGCATGAACCCAAACATTCCGGCCATGAGATTTTGAGGAAATCTTTTTATATAGGCATTATATTCATTCACTCTTTCATTAAAAGAGTTTCGCTCGGTGGCAATTCTATTCTCTGTACCTTCAAGTTGCTTCTGAAGGTCCATAAAATTTTGATTGGCTTTTAAATCGGGGTAGCGCTCAACTACCAATAGTAATCTGGATAAAGAAGACGAAAGTGAACTTTGTGCATCCTGAAATTTTTTGATTTCTTCTGCACTTAAATTCTTTGGATCTATCTTTACTTGTGTAGCATTGGCACGCGCCTGAATGACTTCAGTGAGCACCGACTTTTCATATTCAGCATATCCTTTTACTGTTTTTACAAGATTTGGAATCAAATCAAGCCTGCGCTGATATACATTTTCAACTTGTGCCCATTGTTTTTCTACTAGCTCATTTTTTTGAACCATTGAATTATAGGTTCCGGCAAACATTCGATAAAGAACGAAAAGCACAATGAGAACAATTCCAATGATGATCCATTTTTTCATATGTGATACTATTTTATGATTTTAACTTTTTTAAAGCAGCAATAAACTCAATTGGTTTATTAGTACCGATAACAAATGTATTGTTGTCTTTTGTAATAATTTTCATGGCATAGTTTCCGTGGGTGTAAAACTTAATCATCCCATCGTTGTGTAAATTAAAAGTATAGGGTTCAAATAATCCTCCGGGATAATTGATCAATTCATACTCGATGATATCGTCTTTTTTAATTTGAATAGATTTAGATGAAAGTAATCCTTTTATCAGCACTTTAGTTTCGTCAATACGAGTTCGTAAGTGAACGATAAAGAGTAAAATGCCAGATACGATTAGTAGAATGATCCCTAACAGAAATAACAGATCTGCATTTTCCTCTCTGCCTTCAGAATAATAATATGCAATAAAGCAGAATATGGCTAAAACCATTCTTCTTAAAATGGAAAACCCATTGAATCCTACGTTTTGATTTTCTTTAAAAAGTAATTCCACTAATCTACTTTGCGAATTGAAAAATGAATAACGCTATTATTTATTTTATCTGTTCTAATTATTTCGCTGGCACGGTGGCCAATCACCCATAATATACTATTCCCTGAAAGCAATACAAATGTACTCTTCTTTTCAAATGTATTAATTTTTAGATCGATAAGATAATCGCTAACCAATTTATTCCCATTCATACCAAACGGTTTAAAGGAATCTCCACGTTTCCAGTTTCGTATGTAAAATGGGAAGTTAAATGCTCTTTCATTTATCAGTATCTCTTGTCCATTGCTATTCTTAACCTGTTCAAACAACTTATTCGAATATCGCTTTTTCTCAACATTGATTTTGAGCTGTTTTGTTAAAGTATATGTTCCTTCTGAAGCAATCAGTTGATACAATTTGTAAGTCAGTTCCTTAGGAAAAATTTTGATCAGCGTGTCTTTCTTTAACAATGTCTTATTTTCGATTTCAAATTGTTTGCTCTCTGTAGTTTTTAATTTGCAAATCAATTCACACTGTTCTTGATTAAATCCAATGCTCCGAAGGTATTCGCATAACAAAAAGTAATCACTCTTAGTAAAATATTTTGTTTGAATCGTTTGTTTAAGTTGCGATGGATTAATTTTGTTTTTATTTAAGAATTGTTCGAGTTGAACTTCAATAAATGAAGAAACGGATTGAAGGTTTTTTACTGTTCGGTGAAACCCTTTTTCCCAATCGGGTTCAGATTTTGTTAATGCCGGAATCACAAGATTTCTGATCCTATTTCGCTTGTACTTTAGTGATGCATTACTCTCGTCTTCTCTCCACTTAATTTTATTTTTTTTTGCGTAAGTTAGAATCTCACTTCGTTTGATGCTCAGCATTGGTCGGATAATGGCATCACGTTTTTCTGGTATTCCTATAAGCCCTTTAATACCGGAACCGGAAATCAGATTCATCAAAATGGTTTCGTTTGAATCATCAAAATGATGAGCCGTAACGATATAATCGAAGTTATGATTGATTAAAAGTCGGTCAAAAAATTTATATCGTATATCTCTGGCTAACTCTTGAATTGATTTTGATCTGTTTTCAAAATCAGATGATGAACACTGATAAATATGCAAAGGAATTTTATTTTTAGTACACCAGTTTTTTAGGTGTTGTTCATCTTGATCCGATTCCTCTCCACGCAATTTAAAATTTACATGAGCTACTTCAAGTGTAAATTTCATTTTGTGCAACGCATGTAACAAAACCATTGAATCTATACCTGCGCTACAGGCAAGCAACAACTTCGCATGTCTGTTTTGTATTTGTAGACGCTTTAATAAAAATGCGATATGATCTTGTACAGTACTATTCAATCGGTCCTTTGGTTTGATTTTGCATTAAAGCTTTTGCTTTTAACAAGCACTCTTGATATTCGGTTTCAGGATTGCATTTTGAAGTTAATGCGCTTCCTGCCATCAAACTTATCAATTTATTTTCGTGATTATAAACCAAACTTCGAATAACAACATTGAAGTCGAAATCACCATTGGGATCGAAATAGCCAACTGATCCACTGTAAATCCCTCTGTTGAAATTTTCATATTGATCTATCAATTGCATGGCTTTGTATTTTGGAGCTCCAGTCATACTTCCCATAGGAAATGCATCTAAAATTATTTTAAGCGAACTACATTGATGATCAACTTCAGCTGAAACGGTGGAGATCATTTGATGAACATGTTGAAAAGAATATACCCCAAACAACTCTTCAGTTTCTACAGTTCCTTTCAATGCATTTTTTGAAAGATCATTCCTTACGAGATCTACGATCATAACATTTTCTGATCTTTCTTTTTCATCCATTTGCAATTCCAATTTCAATTCAGAATCTTCTTTTGGTTCATTAACTCTTTTTCGTGTTCCTTTTATGGGTTGAGAATATACTTTGTTTCCTCTCTTACATAGAAACCGCTCAGGACTTGAGCACAACAGATGAGATTGATTTATCTTGTAATAGGATGAAAATGGAGCGGGAGACTTTTTGCGCTGTTCAAAATATGTTGCTAATGGGGCAATGTCTGATCCATAAGAAAGGAATTGCATGCAATAATTCACTTCATAAATATTGCCGTAGTTTATGTTTTCAATCAGGTGCGATGCGTTTTCCATGTATTCTTTTTCCCCAATACTTGGTTGTAACGAAAAACCAGAAATAAACTGCTCTGGAAGTTTCTCTGTCTTAACAAGATCATGATAGATTTCATCTGAACTTTTTGAACTTTGACAACCAATAAAAAGGGTTGAATCCTTAATAGCTAAAATAATTTCAGGTTGAAAAAAATACCATTCAGGAAAACCACTTTGATCAAGAAAACGACTTGATAAATTTTCAATTTTGTCTTTAATGGAATAGGAGAAATGTCCAAAGACCCATTTCCCTTCTTGAAGACTTTTTTGTATAAATTGCTCTACTGTTGTAATATCGTCATTGGGTATCTGTTCTGCTACCCCGGCTCCAATCAGTAAATCATATTTTCCTTTAACAGGATTTTGATCTTTATGAGCATCTGTACATGAATCTAAAACACAGACTACTGAATAAGAAGAACAAAATTGTATAATCTCATCTCGAGTGAGTTCATTAATGGGATAGGGAACTAGCGAAAAATCTTCGCTGCTCATGATGCTTTGAATTTATTCTCCTTTAATAATAGAAATGCTGGCTTTCCTTTTATTATTTTGTAAAACAGTATGGTATATACCCCTAGATAAATGACTCAAATTTAGGTTCACTAGATTAGTTCCAATGTTTGCATTAAAAGATTTCTCCAAACAAAGTTTACCTTCTGTAGAAAAAACTTGTAGGGTATAATGGTCGGTATTTTTTGATTCAAATGTGAGTGTTCCTTGATCCTTTAAAGGATTTGGACTTACATTAAGATTTACTTCCGATGCAAAGGCCTCATCAATGCCAACAGATCCGCCACTGTATTTGGCGATAAAAAACTTCCATGTTCCAATGTTTGATGTGGTTTGATAAGTACCAAAATTTGCTGTTTGAGTATGATACCCTGCCATAATGCAATATCCTTGCGGCAGTAACTCTACTTGATAGCTTTTATCAATGTTTACCGATCCTGCTTTTTGACTGATTAAAGTCGTGTTGTTGGTATTGTATTTCACCAAAAACATATCATTGGTTCCGGTTCCACCAGTATTAGCCATATTACCCAATCCAAAATTAGCAGCAGAACCATTGAAAACTCCCGTAACAAAACAAGCACCGTTTTGGTCGCAGCTAATTGCATTACCGGCATCATAAGAAGAACTACCCCCTTTTTTTGCCCATTGGTATACACCTGCAGAATTTAGTTTAGCAATATACATTTCACCTGCACCACCCATTCCTAATTCAGTAAGATTAGTTGATCCAAATAAAGCTGATCCGTAAAAATATCCTGTAAAATAGACATTATCATTGGCGTCATTGCTAACATCTAAAGCGATATCATTGCCGGCTCCTCCTCCTTTTGCAGCAAATTGAAGATTCAAATTATTATCGTATTTCGCTACAAAAGCATCATTAAAAGTATTTGCTGAAACTAGAGCAGATCCTCCAAAATTGGTATTGCCAGCAAATGAGCCGCTGGTGTATATAAAGTTACTGTTGTTATCGGATTTTATAGATAGTAATCGTACATCGTTATTAGTAGTAATGGATTTTACCAAAGAAAAATTTCCTGATTTATCCATCTTAGTAATAAAACCTGCTTGAGAATTTGAAGTACTGGCGTTGGCGCTTAATGAACCAAATGGTAAACTACCGATGAAACTTCCGGTAAAATAAAACTCTGTATTATTGTTGCGTGCCAAAACAGCAAATACATCTTCATTATTTGTTGAACCAACTTTATTGAGCCAAATTACTGTTCCGTTTGTACCATCTATTTTTGCGATGTAAATATCTGAACCACCATTAGTAGTTAAGTTAAATGTGCCTAAATTAAATTGATAGGTAAAGATTCCAAAAACATAAACATCATTGTTATTGTCAACCGCTATAGCTGATGCGGTTGAGGAGTTAAATTGACCTCCACCTTTAATTGCCCAGTTACAAGAAGCTCCACTTGAATCATACTTGGCAATAAACATATCCTGAAAACCATCTGCTACAAAAGTATTGGTTCCAAAACTTTGTGTTCCGGTAAAATCTCCGCAAATCAATAACTTATTTTGACTGTCGCGTACAAAACTTATGTTAGCATCAGGACTGGAATTTCCTCCATCGTTAAATGCCCATATAAATTGAGCTTGAGATGTGTTCGCTATCGCAAAGAAAATTAGTATGGAAAATATGAGCGTTCTTTTGAATGTAGAATAATAAAGTATCATAAGTAATTTTTAATTGAACGTAAATAAATTCAAAATTGATCACATGGACAAATGAAATGTTGAGTTATACTAAAAACAGCAGCAATAATCGTTGGTTTTGTTATTGCTTAATAGTATTAAAACACTCTTCGAAAACATGCCGCAAAAACGTTGTTTGGTACATTTTTTGCTATAATGCAACAAGTAATTGGTAAGCAAGCGGTTTTTGAATTCTGCTTTTAGTAAGTCGCTGAAATTAAGGCTATTAGAATTTTGAGCAGAACTCTAATGCTCTTAAAACAATTTTTTGCTTTTTGATTGCTTCTTTTATATTTTTACAAGATTGTATCCATTACTAAAAAACTAAAACTTTTAAATTATATCTCATGAAGAGAGTTTTATCCCAACCATTACAGACAAAAGGCCTGTTATCCTTACGGTATTTCCTAGCTTTTTTTGTCTTTACGTTCTTTATTGGTTCCTCATTTGATGCATCGGCACAAACAACCATAAGGGAAAATTTTGAAGGTTCTGTGTTTCCACCCTTTGGCTGGACACAAGGTAAAGGTGTCGGAGGCACCGATCCAGAAAATTATTGGGAAAGGGTAGGTAATCCTTCGGGATCTACACCGTCCATAAATGCACATTCTGGAAGTGGTCATGCGCGATATCGTTCGCGTTTTATGGCCAATGCAGGAGAGAACGCTTATCTATCTACACCAAAATTGGATATGACCAATATCCCCGGTGGAGGTACTCAAGTACGCTTTTCAATGTATAGAGATGCTTCAAGCAATATTTGGGATAGTTTAACAGTATTTGTTTCTAACACCCCAAATCCAGGAGGTGCCACTCGTTTAGGAATGATTCCAAGGTACTACAACTATGCTCCTACTGCTACTTTGAATACTTGGAACAGATATACTTTTACTATTCCAAATTCATTTAACAACAGTAGCGTTTATGTAATTTTTCAAGGGACTAACAGAAGTGCATCAGCTGCAACTGGTGCAAATATTCACATCGACAGCGTTGAGGTGGACACATGGCCTAAGAACCAAACTTATGTGAGTTCAGAATTGATCTTTCAAGAAACGGCTGATGTTGGTAAAGCAACTATCAATGAAGTTATTGTTGGAGTTAGAATTGTAACTGATGGTGGTGCAAATAGAATCCGTCTCGACTCCCTATTGTTTAATCCAACCGGAACATCATTGTTATCAGACATTACAAATGCGAGAGTTTGGTGGACAAAAGGTACGAATCAATCGGTTGTGAGTGCCGGAAATCAATTTGGAGGAACTGTTGCAGCACCTAACTTTACCAATATGCGATTTGCCGGACCAGGTGTAGGTTTTTTTCTTGAAAATGGAGAGAATTATTTTTGGGTAAGTTATGATATTCCGGCAGGTGCTGTATCGGGTAATTGTGTAGATGTCGATTTAGGCGCTCCCGGAGGTTTGAATAATGGTATTGTTTACAGACCCGGCCCTGCTTATGCGGTATGGACATATCCTGTGCCTAATGCTCAGTCGCTGTTGGGTTGCAGATTGATTGATATTTCATACTGTATTCCATCTATGTCTACAGGTACTTCTTGGCTCAATGGTTCATACACCAATAACGATTACGTGGCGCGTGTTGCTCTAAAAGGAGAAGCATTCTCTACACCGGGATATGACTTTATTGATAATAATCAAAACTGTTGTGGACCACCAATAGCTCCATACTTTGGCGGACCTGCACCATTTAGTGCTCACCCTCCTGACTATGAACAATTTTCTCCAGGGCCATTAAAAACGGCTACTCTTAAAGTAAACACCAACTATGCTGCAGGTGCAAATCCTGGCGCAGTTGGTACCGGTGGAGCCGGAATTTCTATGCAAGTTGGAACTTGGTCGTCTTCTAATTACGTTGCAGCGTGGATAGATTATAACAAAAATGGAAGTTTAGCCGATGCTGGTGAGAAAATAGCTCAAAGTACAGGATTGGCTGCTAACGGTTGGTTTAATGCCGGGTTTACCGTTCCATTAGCTGCAACTATAGGTACAACAAGGCTACGAGTAAGAGAAGTATTTGCACAAAGTAATATTCAGCCATGTAACAACTATACATTTGGAGAAACAGAAGATTATAAAGTGAGTATCATTCCCCAATGTCCTGCCGGAGTTAAGACTTGGCTAGGATTTACCAATGATTGGAATGTGCCCGGCAACTGGTGTGGTGGTGTACCAACAATTTCCGACATTGCTCTTATACAATTTGCGTCTTCTGGAACACCAGCTTCTGCTTATAATAGTCCTGTTATTAAAGCAGGTACCATGGCTACAGCAAGACGAATACGGCTTGCCGCTGGAGATTCGCTTACAATGGACGCTCATAAAAACAGTACACTAACTGTTCGAGATAGTTTGAATATTGGTTTTAATACCCCTGGAGGCGGCAACGCTTTGTTGAGAGTTATCAGTAACTTTAATGATACTGCACAAATTAGCAATGGTACTTTACCATTTCAGATCACTCCGTTCCGATCGAACAGAAGAAATCAGAAAATGCAAATCATTTACACGCCAACTGACTTTAGTTCTAGAGGAATGATTGCCGGTGATGTGATTGATACTTTAGCATTCCATATTTTTAGTAAGACATCTTTTCCGGGTTGGACTTTAAATAACTTTACTGTCAATGTTGCTAATTTAAGTGTCGCAGGATGGGTATGGCCCGCTGTGCCATTAAGTTTAGCACCAACAGGAGCTTGGACCAATGTATATTCAGGGGCCGTAACATTGCCCGGACCCCCTGCAAATTATACCTTTTATTTGCCTTTAATAGCTAACTCATTTATTTGGGATGGGGTTAGTTCCGTTGTTGTAGAGTTTTGTTTTGACAATACAATTGCCGGAACTTCAGGTTTTAGTGGTGATTTAATGGCTCAAACACAAACCGCAGGGGCACGAAGAACTATGTTTATCGAAAATGCTTCTGCACCGGGCGGTTGTACTTTAAACTGGCCTTTATCACCAGGAAATACTGCGCAGAGTACGGAGTATCGTCCAAATATTACTTTCCATTTCCGAAGGCCATATGATAAGTATAACATTAATATGATTGATACGGCCCAATGGATTAACAATGGAATCTTCCAGCCAGCTATTAGTCGTGTTAACTTTACGGGTGCAACACAAACCCAGCACATTATGGGGGCTCGCCCGACATCGTTTTACGATTTGAGGATTGCAAAAGGAGCTGCTTCCGTTGCAAGACAATTAGTTGGAGCTACTGTTACAGACTCATTGATTTTGCAAAGTGGTCAATACGATCTAAATCAGCTTGACCTTACCGTTACCAATCCGGCCACTTCAGCAATTACCTATACAACTGGTTATTTGTTTAGTGAAACAGCGCCACCTGCTGCCTATGGACGTGTAAGAAAATATGTAGGTACCACCTTGGGTACTCATGTTATACCATTTGGTAACGCTGCAGGAAATCTGCTGCCATTTTCCTATGATCAAACAGCAGGAGATGGTGATACCATTACCGCTTCAACATTTACAACTGCGGCTAATAATACACCATATCCTTATAATGTTGTGCATATGCGTGATTTAGGTACAGGCACCGATTTGAGTGTTCCTAATGTGGTCGATCGTTTCTGGGAACTTCGTAAATCTGGTGCAACAGGTGTTGGTACACTAACCTTTGTTCATGCCAATGGTGAACGTCCATCGTGTTGTGGAGGAAACAATACCTTAAAACCTCAACGATGGTTGAATCCAAATGGAAATGGATTGCCAGGTTGGGAAGTATTGCCTAATGCAAGTGCACATACTTATGTAACTAATAATATTAGCATTACTGCTATTTCAGCAATGAATGGTCCGTGGACGCTTTCAAATATTCTTCAACCACTTCCTGTTCAATTGATTAATTATCAAGCCGAATTAATCAATGACAAAGTGAAATTGTTCTGGTCAGTTGCTTCTGAGTATAATATGGAAAGCTACTTGATCGAAAGAAGTCAGGATCTAAACAACTTTACATTCATTGATAAGGTAGCTAGTTTAGGCAATTCAACAACGCTTAGAGATTACTATACGTTTGATTATAATCCATTGGCTGGCTTACAATACTATAAGCTTACAGCATTCGAAAACGATGGAGGAATAGCATATACAGGAATTGTTCCGATTAAAGTTGGAAGAGATACTAAATTTGAAATTAGTTCGGTTCACTCTAACTATCAGTCGGGATTACTAGATGTAATCTTCACTTACAATAGCAATGAAGCCTACAAATATTCTGTAGTTGATGTATTGGGAAGAACTTTATACAGTAAAGATAAAAATGCTGCTTCAGAAGGTTTGAATACCTTACAGATAAATGTTAATATGAGTAGCGGTATTTATTTCCTTTTGTTGGAAAACAGTAAAGAGAAATCAACCTATAAGTTCACTTATTAATTGAGTAAAAATAAAACGTGCAAAGCGCCTTCGGTTTCGGAGGCGCTTTTTTATTGTTTAACAATTTTGAATGAAACGATGGAAGAGTCTTGGATGATTTGAATCAAATATAATCCAGCAATTATTTTGCTTGTATTTATAATGGTGATCAGTTCTTCCGATGGATTAATAGATGTATCCAAAACACGTCTTCCGTCCAAGCTAAAAATAGTGATGTGTGCGTGTTTTCTAATTCCTTTTAGAATGAGTTGATCTGAAAAGGGTTGAGGGTAAGCAGAAATAGATTGTGTAATTCCTAAATCATTAATTGACAGGGAACCTCCGTTTAGATTATTTAATTTAACAAAAGCCTGATAATATTGGTTCGCTAATAATAGATCAAAAACTAAAATTGAATTCTCATCATTTAATTGTTCTGCAGAGTTGCTCCAATTATGAGATCCTGTTAAAATCAAAGGATCGGCAAAAGGAAAACCTTGGTCAACTATTAAGAACTTGTGGTGCATAATTCCAGCTTGATTATCGATCATGATGTTTGAGCTTAATGCTGCTTGCATTATCTGAAATGGTATTCCTCCACTTCCGGTATCATTCACTAGAACATGACTCTGAACCCCTGCCATAGCACGTAAGGCAATTTCATTGGCAAGATCTTGTCGTGTAATCACCAATACAGCAGCCTGCAGTTCAAAATCTGCGTTGTTTACACTATTTGCAATCGCTTCATTTGCATTATCGGATGGACTAAAGTACAGTTCTACCTGCTTTCCATTTACATTAAAGAGATGGGGTGTATTGTCCAATTTGTATGGGCCAAACTTAGCATTTGTGCTATTTGGGAGGGCTCCATTGCTTCCCCACATTTCCTCAAACTCCAGAGAATACGCTAGCGCAACACTTTGATCTTGTATAAATAAACAATTATTTGCATCCGTATTTATCTGACCTGAAGTCCAATTGGTAGATCCTGTTAATACCCAACTGTCATTAGGATTAATACTAAATGCATCTATGATCATGAACTTGTTATGCATTATACCATATCCAATGTTTGTAGGACTAGCCAATCGTGGTATTGAACTATTCAATAATGCAACTCCTGCGTTACTATTACCGCCCTCATAAATTATGCGTACTTGTTTCCCATTTTGATAAGCGTTGTTCAAAGCAGAGGCAATGCTACTTATACCGCTTTGATCGAAATTATAGATGGCTATATCAATAGAGTATTTTGCTCTATTGATATAGGCAATAATCGTATCATCAATAGATTGACCAATGTTATAAGCTAAATTGCCTGCTATAGCAACATTGTGTTCCACTGGCAAGTTAAAGTACGCTTTGAACTGTCCACTTGAATTTGAAGCAGTTATATAGGCTCTTAGAGGAGAAAATATAGTGTCGTTGCTGATATAGGCCACAGCTTGCCCGTAATAAAGCTGAGAAGCATTGGCCCCACTTATATTTAAACTATGGAATGTAGAATTGGTGCCTGCAGGAATTGAACCCAATTCAAGCAAAGAAGTTAAACCATATCGAAACTCGGATGTACAATTTAAATTAGTAGACCAATTAACTGTAAATCCACTTTGAGTAATAAATGACTCTTTAGGAAGAGTTGAAAAAAACAAACTGCTGGTATTGAGTATGTCATTGCTATCACGTGGCAATAACTGGAAATCATTATTAAATTGAGTACATATACCTCTAATGCTGCACAATCCGGCCGGTATCATTTTCCCTACTAATGGATTGCTACTGCGGATATAAATTTGTCCCTGATGTCCATTTGAAATGAAAGCATAAGCTGTGTTCGATTGGAATAATTGCCCTCCTGATGCAAACAAGACGTTATTAATCTGCACTAATTCAGATTCAGTAGTTTCATTCAATAAATTGGGGTCAATTACTTGAGCCAATGGCATTTGATTCCCAGAACTGAATACAGTATGGCTACTAATAGGATTTAGTTCAAGCAGATTAAAGTAATTAATTGAAGTACCACTCACTTGAATCGAATCTCCTCTTTGAACATTAGTCAAAGAAGTACTGAACAGAGCTATGCCTCCTGTTTGATCTTGAATATATCGTATGGTACCGAATTCAGAGCCGCTGGTTACAACACCTTTGATAGTAACATTTGAACCCAAAGGAAGACTGCGGACGGAATCACAACTAATGATTTGTGCTGTTACTAGATCAGGCAATAACAAGAGAAGAAAAAACAATCGATACATCATGATGTAATGATATAAAAAAAGGCCCTGCATATAGCAAGGCCCTTGTAAAGTTCATACAATGACTATTGAACATCGGATAGATTTCTCATAGTAAATTGGGTAGCTGTACCAAAGTAAGAAACAATAGCTGTAATGTTAACGTTGGTGCTTGGATACACATTGTTTGCGAAGTTTGCTCCGGTACGAGTATAAAGGATAGATGTAGCTGAACCATCGAATATATTTCGACTTCCTCCATAAGTAGCCCCTGTAGGCGTTATGGATACGTTGCTCAATGTAACTAAGGTTGACTCGTATTGATTTTGATTCGCAACTACTTGCGCTATAGTTGTTGAAACTGGTGTAATAGATCCACTACCGGTAACAATTGCATTTGCATTCGGAACATTGTTTACTTGTAACAAACCACTGAATTTAGAAAGTTCCTGATTGTATAAGTTCACTTCAATCTCTTCACCTAAAGCGAAAGTATGACCAGATGCAAACCGTACCACAATACCTCCTGTGCTATCTTGAATTACCACATTTCGAGCATCAATATTAGCGTTACTGTAATCGGAAATAACAATGCCTTTGATTTTTATATTGGATTGAATGGTAGTTGTACTGCCGGGATAAAGATTTCTTACCGAGATAATATCTACAATTCCTGAACCACCTCCGGAACTGCAACGTGGATCGCTCATTACTACATCATTTATATCACGAATGTAGAGTTGCTTGGTGGTTCCAAAAACTTGATAAACAGCTCTAAGTGTTCCTTTTCCTGAAGGAGTTAGAGATGAAGCGAAATTTGCGTAACCACTTGTTCTGAGGATAATTGTATTTCCACTGCAATCCTTAATGGTTCTATTTGCACTCAATAGGTTTATAGCATCTGCATAAGATTGGTTGGTATCAGCATCTGCAAATTCAACATTTTGTAATTCAATCAACATGTTTTGATGAGCATTCGAAATATCGTTAATCCCTAATACTTTTGCTTTCACTTCTTGATTATAAACTCCTTTGAATATATAGTTCCCTATAAGAGTAGATGGGATATAAGATACTGAAGCAGGGCTTGTGCTGTTATCGATAGAGCCGCCTAATTGAATCAATTCATTATAGGCACCTAAATAAAGGCCATTACACTTTACAAATATCTTTCTGCCAATTGGAAACGAAGTGTAAAAATCACTTTGATCGATTCTAATATTTATTCCACCAGTACTATCTTGCAATACAAGAGATTTATAAAAATTTCCAGACTTATCATCAGCAACTACAATACCGGAAATGATCATATCGGTATTTACTTGTACAATAGTACCGTTATACAATGCCTTCAATTGAGCAATAGTGGTGTTGGGTGTTATAGCAGGATCTTGACCATCGGAAGGAGGATTATCAAAATCATTTTTAACACATGAGCCAAGGGTTATACCGATCAGCAATAATAATGCAATAAAATAATGGTTCGTTTTTATCATGATATTAATTCATTCTTAAAGTTATGTTGAAAAAATAATTGATGCCGTACGCATAAAAATATTTGGTATCAAATTTATCTGGGTTTCTGTCGGAAAAATCAAAGCGTAATTGCTCGTACCCATTGGTAATAAAATCCTGATTGTTCAGAAGATTGTTTATTCCTAAATTAAATACGACAAATGTATTTCTCTTTAGCGCTTTAAATTTATTGTTCAAGCGCCATGACCAAGAGCCAAATACATCTACAGTAAACTGACCGTCCACTTTTTCCTGACTCAGAATTCTATTCCATTCAGCAGAAGAATAAGGAATTAAATCGACTGCGGCTTGTGTTCTTCTTGCAGGGTTAGTGTTAATGTATATGGCATCAAAATAATTGAAGTTTACATTTACAAACCAAAATTTCTTTGACCGATAATTTACACCAAAAGTATATGCTTGTTGTGGCCCAGCAGCAATTCTTAAATTTTTAAAGTAAATGGTTTCATTATTAGATAAAACCTCACTGTTATTGTCTTGCGTCACAGTAGCACTTGGTCTCGATTGATAATAGTATTGACCAATGGCTGCAACTGCACTCAGTGTGAATCCTCCATATAATTTCTTCTCGGCAGCCAACTCCATTCCACTGTGATTTCGATCGATTCCTTTTAACGTATAGTTAACAAAAGATCTGAAGTCTTCATGATAAAAACTCAATGTAGATACTTCATCCCTGAATGCTGTAAAATATCCTACGGCTCTTAGTTTTAAAGAAGGCGCCTTTAATAAATATCCTCCTTCTACACTAAATACTTTGCTTTGCTCAGGATTTTCAATCGATTGATTGCGTGTTCGGGCAGAAATAAATACATCTTCAAACAATGGCGCATGCGATGCATTGGCTAGATTGGTGAACAGATAATTTCGTCCGTTTATCTTATAGGTTAATCCCGTTTTAACCATATAACCGGTGAAGGAATAGGTTTTACTTTTTCCAAAAGAATCGTCCTTGAAAATTCCATTTTTAACGTTACCATTTCTATAATAACTTGTTTGATTCAGTTGAACAGCTGCAAACCAATCAAATTTTTCCCATTGACTTTGCAATTGAAAAAATGCTGCGCCATTTCTTAAAACTGCATCATAGTCATATCCAAAGCGATCGCCTTCTTTTAGAATTCGATTTGGATTGTTCAAATCGTTTTGAAGTGCATCCGGATCATCAGGAAAATCTTGCTCCGCATATTGATTTAGATCTACATAAAAATCGGCTCCTAACAAATCATTAACTTCTTTGTAATATGAATTGTTTTGCATTTGCATAGAAAGTCCAGCAGAGTATTGAATGTTTTTAAGGGTCTTATTGTAAACTAAATTTCCTTGAGTAGTTTGATATTCTGTTACCCGATCCTCAACAATATAGCGAGCGCGCAATCCACTAACGGTATTACCAGCAATTCCGTTGGCATTTTGAATGCTGGCATAGCTGTTATAGTTGACTAAATACAGTTGGTCCCAATTGATTTGTCTTTGCGCTTCATTGTTTTTTAGTTGTTGATATACCATCGAAGCTATTATAGGATCGGTTTGAAAGCTTGGAAGATTTCGATAATAATCGGGTCGGGGATCAGGGGCATTGTACCAATCCAATGCTGATACTTTGCTCGTACCATTCAACATGGAAACAGAGGCAAACAAGGTAGCATTGTCTTCAACCCGATATTCGTAATTTAAAAAGAAGGCGGGTAGAAAGGATTTGTTTACTACGGCATTTCGTTTTTCACCTTGTTGATAGCCCCAGTTTGGATTGTAATAATTGGTACCTGAAAGGTCATACATTTCCTGTACTGAAGGGCTAGATTTTCCAAACTCGGATGGACTTGCAAGCGCAATAAAACTAATTGTGTGTTGCAGGCCAATTTGTTTATCTACTGCAGCGAACATTGAATAACCATCATAATAAGAACCGGGAGCATAGCCTTCATCGGCCCATCTTTTCGATCCAGACAAAGCAAACGCCCAACCTTTACTATTCATTCCAGAGCCATACGTAAGCATAAGTCTGTTTTCGTAAGTTCGGTTTGAAACAGCATATGAAGCTTGCAATTGTTTTCTTTGTCGCACAGCACGACTGTCAATATTTGAGCTACCTCCAATTCCTCCAATACCATAAGTTACAGGGTCCAAACCGTAACTTCCTTCACGTGCTCTCATCACATCGTTTAATCCACTATACACATAAAACATTGATCTTCCAGAAACCATATCGGTGAGTTGCATGCCATTCAGATAATTCACTTGTTCTCTTCCATCATAACCACGAGCTCTGAATCGGGCACCACTAAATGTGAAATTAACAGCCGATGTAAATGCATCACGCGATGCTGATAAAGCGCCAGAAACTATAGCGGCTGATTCTCTAATATCCGATTCGCTAATGGTGCTTAGCGGAACTTCTTCTTGAACTTGTCCAATCTCTTTAAGCAAAAGAGCAACTGTTCCGAGGAAGTGTTGTTCTTTACTAACCAATATACTTCGTGAGAAAGTAACATAGTCGGCATGGCTTATTAAAATAACCTGTTCTCCGTTTGGTATATTAGATAATTCAAAAAATCCTTTTTCATTGCTGCTTACTGTGAGGTTTGAATTGACAATCTGAATGCTTGCATTTTGAATCGCTTGTCCACTCTCGTTGTCGATTAAGTTGCCACTTATTTTTGAATTTTGAGCTAGAATCCAAGTAGGAAAAAGGAGCAAAATCAAGAGGCTAATACATTTGATAATTTTCATGAATGTGTTCTAAAAAGGATGCCAAATATAGGTATAAAAATGCTTGACTTTGCAAGTGATGAAGAAGGAATGAGCTGGTTTTTCAGAAGGACCAAATCGTTTGTTGAACCGTTGTATTTTGTAGTTTTGTCCATTCATTAAATTAACAAGATACATGCGTTTTTTAGTATTCTTTATCATTTTGTTGTATTCAAACTTTGGCTTTGGTCAACAAAAGCAGTATAAAATTATATGTACCGGATTCTATAATCTAGAAAATCTGTTTGATACTATAGATGACCCCCATACCAATGATGCTGATTTTCTTCCCGGTGGTGCCAACCACTATACGGCTCAAGTATATTTTGATAAACTGAGCAAACTCAGTCATGTGATTTCTGAGATAGCCATGGATAAATCGAAAGATGGATTGGCTTTAGTGGGGGTTGCTGAAGTAGAAAACAGACAAGTACTGGAGGATTTGGTGAAACAAGATAAAATCAGCAATCGAAACTATAAGATCATACACTTCGACTCACCAGATGAGAGAGGAATTGATGTTGGCTTATTGTATAACCCGAATTATTTCAAACCGAAGAAATCGGAAGCATTGTATGTTGACATTAGAAATGATGATGATACACCACGTTATACACGGGATGTTTTGTATGTCAATGGATTATTAGATGGAGAGTTGGTTCACTTATTTGTGAATCATTGGCCATCAAGAAGAGGTGGAGAGGAAGCCAGTGCTCCCTCACGTGCTAAAGCTGCTTCTGTTTGTAGAAACAGAATAGATTCCATTCAGTTGATTGATCCTCAGGCAAGAATTATCTTGATGGGAGATTTTAATGATGATCCTATAAGCCCCAGTATAGCAAATGTATTGGGAGCTAAAAATGACATTACTGCTATTGAGAATAAATCACTTTACAATCCCTGGAATGATTTGTATAAAATGGGAATCGGAACATTGGCATATAACGATGCCTGGAATTTGTTTGATATGATCATTTTTTCAGAACCATATTTAAATCGTGATAGTGGTAAGTATTATTTCAGTGGTAATTATATATATAAAGAAAAATATATGATACAGAGTTCAGGACGCTTTAAGGGTTATCCTAAACGTACGTATGATTTCAGCCGATATGCCGGAGGTTACTCCGATCATTTTCCAACATATATTGTTTGGTTAAAAGAAATCAAAGATTAAGACCGGCAATTCAGTAAGTAATAACACATTCTATTTTTTATTTTTGTGACTTGTTAATGTAATTCAATAAAATTATGAAAGGACCGGTATCTCAGTTTATGGAACAAAATTTTCTTCATTTCAATGCAGCTGCAATGATGGATGCAGCTAAGGCTTATGAGATGCATATGCAGGAAGGAGGTAAGATGATGATTACCTTGGCAGGAGCAATGAGCACCGCAGAGTTAGGGATATCGCTTGCCGAGATGATTCGAAGAGATATGGTCCAAATTATCTCCTGCACAGGAGCTAATCTTGAAGAAGATATTATGAACTTGGTTGCTCACTCTCATTACAAACGTGTTCCTAACTATCGCGACTTAAGTCCTCAAGATGAGTGGGATTTGCTCGAGAATCATTTCAACCGTGTAACCGATACTTGTATTCCTGAAGAAGAAGCATTTAGAAGATTGCAAAAACACATCTATAAAAGATGGAAAGATGCAGATGAAAAAAATGAAAGGTTTTTCCCTCATGAGTTTATGTATCAAATGTTGTTGAGTGGAGAGTTAGAGCAATACTATGAGATTGACCCCAAAAACTCTTGGATGTTGGCTGCTGCGCAAAAGAATTTACCAATTGTAGTTCCTGGATGGGAAGACAGCACAATGGGAAATATTTTTGCTTCTTATGTCATCAAGAATGAAGTGAAAGCTACTACTATGAAATCGGGTATTGAATACATGGTTTGGTTGTCTGACTGGTATCGTAAAAACAGTAGCGATAAAGGAGTAGGATTTTTTCAAATAGGAGGAGGGATTGCTGGTGATTTTCCAATTTGTGTTGTGCCAATGATGTATCAGGATTTGGAATGGCATGATGTTCCATTCTGGAGTTACTTTTGTCAGATTAGCGATAGTACTACCAGTTACGGTTCATATTCAGGGGCAGTACCCAATGAAAAAATTACTTGGGGTAAGTTGGATATTACAACACCTAAGTTTATCATTGAAAGTGATGCCAGTATTGTGGCACCTTTAATCTTTTCCTGGCTGCTTGGAAAATAAAGCATGTTATATTCCTACACTTTAATTCATTACTTTGCGTTTGCTTTCAAAAAATGGGTATGAGCAAGTGTTTAGTAATAATTCCTACCTACAATGAACGTGAAAACATTGAAGCTATAATCAAGGCTGTTTTTTCGTTAGAAGCGCCTTTTCACATCCTTATAATAGACGACAACTCAAAAGACGGAACGGCCGATATAGTAACGCAGCTATGCAAAGATTTCACCGGTCAATTGCATTTGTTGCAAAGACCTGGAAAAATGGGTTTGGGTACCGCTTATATTGCAGGATTCAAATGGGCGCTGGAAAAAGATTATGAGTTCATTTTTGAAATGGATGCCGATTTTTCTCATAATCCAAAGGATTTAATCCATTTATACAATGCATGCAAAAATGATGGAGCCGATCTGGCAATCGGGTCAAGATATATTGGTGGAGTAAATGTTGTCAATTGGCCAATTGGCCGAGTGATCATGAGTTACTTTGCATCAAAATATGTGCGACTGATTACACGAATGAAAGTGTATGATACCACGGCTGGATTTAAGTGTTATCAAAGGCGGGTTTTGGAAAAAATTGATTTGAATAAAATTAAATTCATGGGCTATGCATTTCAGATTGAAATGAAATTCGCAGTCTGGAAACTTGGTTTTAAAATTATTGAAGTGCCAATAATATTTACCGACCGTGTGAAAGGAACTTCCAAAATGAGTACCGGTATTTTTGGAGAAGCTTTTTTTGGAGTATTGAAGATGAAAGTGATGAGTTATTTTAGATCTTACGAAAAGGGTAAGTAAACAACTATTGTTTTTTACGTGTAAACCAAATATTCATCACTACTCCTGCTATGATCAGTACAATTCCTCCTAAGGTAGTTGCAGAATAAAGTTCATCAAAGAAAAAGAATCCGGCTACCAGTGCATAGAGAACTCCTATGTAATTAAGAATAGAAACTTCAGCCACAACGCTGGTTTGCAATGCTCTTGTCATATTTATTTGACCCAATTGAGTACTAACACCAATTAGTATAAGCCAAAGCCATTCGCTTCCTTGAGGTATTTTGAAATCAAAAAACATCATTACAAGACCAGCCAATGTTCCAACCAACATAAAGTGATAAACAATTACCATCGGGTGCTCATTATTTTTAAGTGTGCGAATGAGCGTATAAGCAATGGCAGAAAAGAATGCGGATGTTAATCCAATTATCAAAAATAGAATTGATACATCGCTATCGAAACCTTTAATCAGAATTACTCCAGCAAATGAAGTGGCAAAAAATAACCATTGAACGATTTTTACTTTTTCACCAAGTGCAACCCAAGCGACTACAATTGTAAAAATTGGTGAGAGGTATTGTATGGTGACGGCTGTCCCAAGCCTCATGTTTTGCAACGTAACAAAATACAAGTACAATGAAAATGTGCCCACTATGCCACGTGTCCACAAAAGTATATGACGATTTCCCTTTAAAGGAATTCCATCTCTTTTGAGTGCAATGAAACAAAACAATAAAGAGACTGAGCAGCGAAAAAAAACAATTTCACCTGTGGGTAAATGGCTGACCATTTTTGTAAAAATGTTCATGAGTGCAAACCAAGCAGTGCTTTGCAACATAAATTTTACTCCGGCTGGTAAGTTAACAAGCCATTTCATGCATCACAATTCTAATAACAATTGTGTTTAATCCTTGTCACTCTCCAAAAAGGGATATCGATAATCGGTAGCAGGAACAAAAGTTTCTTTTATGGTTCGTGGGCTTACCCATCGAAGCAAATTGATCATGCTGCCTGCCTTGTCATTGGTTCCCGAAGCTCTTGATCCTCCAAAAGGTTGTTGACCTACTACAGCACCCGTACATTTATCATTTATATAGAAGTTTCCAGCAGCATTAACGAGTTTCCTTGTTGCGTACTCAACCGCATAACGATCGTTGCTCATGATAGAGCCTGTTAGTGCATACACACCTGTTTGATCTACCAATTCAACTGTTTTTTCAAACTCAGTATGAGGATACACATAGATGCTCAATACTGGACCAAAGATCTCCTCACACATGGTAACATAACGTGGATTTTTACATAACAACACCGTAGGTTCTATGAAATAGCCTTTGCTTTTGTCAAATTTTCCACCGGCTATTATTTCTACTTCATCGCTTTTCGAAGCGTTTTGAATATAGGATGAAATCTTGTCAAAAGATTTTTCATCAATAACTGCATTTATGAAATTGCTGAAATCTTCCGTTCCACCCATTTTAAAAGTAGAAAGATCATTGATAAGATTCTTTTTTACCTCGGGCCATAAATTGTCTGGTATATAAGCTCTTGAAGCGGCAGAACATTTCTGACCTTGAAATTCAAAAGCAGCTCTTGATAAAGAAGTGCTGACTTCTGCGGTATCGGCTGAAGGGTGGGCTAAAATAAAATCTTTTCCTCCCGTTTCGCCAACAATGCGAGGATAGGAAGCATAGTTTTTTATGTTGCTTCCAATGCTCTCCCACACATTTTGAAAAACTCCTGTGCTTCCTGTAAAATGTATTCCCGCAAACTGAGGATGTGAAAATATCACTTGACCCGTTTCAGGCCCCGGTACATAAATCAGATTTATGACACCAGCGGGTACTCCTGCACGAATGAATATTTCCATTAAAACTTGTGCAGAATATATTTGCGAGAATGCCGGTTTCCAAACTACAACATTGCCCATCATGGCAGCCGAACTGGGCAGGTTACCAGCAATGGCGGTAAAGTTGAAAGGTGTTAAAGCAAATACGAACCCTTCGAGAGGTCTTTGTTCTACGCGGTTCCAAACTCCTTTACTGCTAATGGGTTGTTGCTTATAAATTTCACTCATGTACTGTACATTGAATCGAAGAAAATCAATGATTTCGCAAGCACTGTCAATTTCTGCCTGAAAAGCATTTTTTGATTGACCCAACATAGTTGCTGCATTGAGTTTATAGCGATAAGGCCCTGCAATAAGATCAGCAGCTTTTAAAAAGATTGCAGCTCTTTGTTCCCATGCCATTGAAGCCCATTGCTCTCTTGCTGCTAAAGCTGCATCAATGGCTTGTTTTACATGATCCGCATTTCCTAAATGATAATGACCCAATACATGTTGATGATCATGTGGTGGATGCATGCTTACCTTTTTGTCGGTTCTGATTTCTTTTCCTCCAATGTACATGGGGACATCAATTTGCTTAGATCGTGCTTCTGCTAAAGCTTCTTTAAGTGCTTTTCGTTCTGCACTGCCTGGAGCATAATTTAGTATTGGTTCGTTTATCGCTTGGGGTACATTATAAAATCCGTACATATTTGTTTGAGTTTTTAATTTGTAATGAAGTGTGCAAAGGTAAGAAATTAAGAAGGTTTAAGCGTCTATCCTTATTAATTCAGTCTCAGGCAGATATAAAAGATATAATTCCAATGGTGTAAATCCCGCTTCCATTAGAACCGCTTGATACGTTTTTAATTGTTCATGATGTAGTGGTGATCTTTCGGCATATTTATAATCTATCAACACAAAGCGATCATTGAGCTGAATAATTAAATCAGGTCTAAATATATTTCCATTTGGCATAGCAAATTCTTGTTCAGTAAAAACTCGATCTTTACTTACGGGAATCCATTTTTTGCTTTGCAAAAGTTGAAACGCTTTTTCTGATGCATCAATCACCTCATTCAAGATTGATCTTGGATATTTACTTTTTATCAGAAAGAGGTCTAATGCTTCTTTAAAATTATTTTTTTGAACGCTCAAACTTAGCAAGTGATGCGCAAGTATTCCCGTATTACTGGCATCGAGTTCATGTGCAGATAGAATTCGTTCTTTTTCGCCTATGGTTGATCGAAGAAAAACAAATTCGTTCCAATCTCTGTTTGTTTGAGCGCCAAGTGTAAGCGCCTCTGTCATTTGTATTGGATCTGATGTACTATGTTTATGTTGAACAGTATTACTCACTTCGTCACCTATGTACCAAATTTTCGAATGATCTTCTTCCTTTTCTTTCAAATATTTTAAGGCGCTATTTAACCGTTCCTTTATCAATTGATCGACTCGTTTTACTTCGTTGCTTTTTGAGTTCTTTGATGACGGTTCAATACTATATATGTAAAGCATATTTTCTGCTCGAGTAAAAGCAACATAAAAAGCATTGATCGTATCAATCTGCTGGAGTTTTGACTCGGTGTCATACTCGTTTTTAAACCAAGTATAACTTAAGCTTGACCGATGCAATAAGGGATAGCTTCCTTTTGTTTGTAAAGGAGTGTGTTCTAATTCAACCCACATTTGATGCGCTTTATTTCCAGAACCAACAAATGACTTATCTGTAAAAGGGATAAAGACAATCTTATATTGAAGTCCCTTTGACTTGTGAATGGTACTGATCCGAATGGCATTAATACTTTCAGAACTTTTGATGCAACATTTATCGCTGTCGTGGTTATCATCCCACCATTTCAGAAAAGATTGAATAGAAGTTCCGGCCTGATTCCGGTAAACGTGAATCAAATCAACGAAACGATCGAAATACAAATCGGAAGACAATGTAAAACCCATCAATTCGGCCAACTGCAAAACAGTATCATAAACGGCTTTTTGTTTTTGCGGATGTATTGATTGTTTTAATGGTGAGGGAAGAAAGGAGAGTAACTGTTCCTTTTGTATAGGTTGATTTATTTGATCTAGAGCACTGCTTGAGTTTACATTTTGTTGTAATACAAAACGACAAATACTCGTCAATGCAATCAAATTGTCCTGATCTTGTATGTAGGTTAAGCAGTGCAAAAGAAAAAGAACATGAGGAGCACTGGTCAGCATTAACGAATCGTTTGAAATAATCTGAGTAATTTGATGATCTGCCAATGCAGCTGCTACTTTGTACCCTTCATTTTTTGTATTAACCAAAATGGCCATGTCTTTCAGTTCGTATCCTTTATCTAGTAGCTCTATTATTTTGAAAGATAAGCGACTCAGTAAATATTCTTCAGCAAGTTTTTTCTTTTTTTCTTTTGTAATTTCTTCTTTCTGAACAAATTCAATTTGTACATATCCTTTGTTTTCGGAACTGCGTTTATTGATCTGATGAACATTGCTTGGGGCATAGGCCTGAGTTAATAATGGGGAGTAATCATCCAATGAATTTTCGATTCCACTAAAAAAAGCATTATTAAAATCGACTACATTGGACAAACTGCGATAATTACCATCTAGTGTTTTTTGATTCAAAATGGAATTGAATACACTAAGATCTTTATGGACTTCTGTTGCCATCAGTTCCATATTTCCACCTCTGAAACGGTAGATGGATTGTTTTAGGTCGCCAACCAATAGCAGCGTGCCTCCTTCAGCTAAAGCATTTTCTGCCAATGGTAAAAAGTTTTTCCATTGAATATCAGAAGTGTCTTGAAATTCATCTATAAGTAATGCTTTCAAACGAGCGCCTGTTTTTTCGTAAACTAAACCAACCGCAGCATTGTCCATACTTTTTTGCAAGATTAGCTGAACATCACTCAGCAATAGCTTTTCTTTTTCTTGCCGATATTTTTTCAATCCTTCATCGAGTTGCTTTAGCAAACCACCCAAATACATTTGCGACAGTAAACTGGTATAACTACTATAATCAACGTAATGGTCTTTTGCGAAATCAATTAGTTCTTTGTAAACGGGATGAATTTTTTGGGTTACAATATCTTTTATAGTGGAATGAGTGCCTTTTGTAACTCCTTTTTCTGGTTCATGATAAAACTGCATGATTCTGGAATTATCATTTTCCAAATGACCACAAAATGCGTCAAGGTATAGTTCACTTTTAAGCGCTATACTAACTGCCCCTGATGATTTATTGTTAAAATCATCTACTGTTAGATTGTAGCTAATTAAAGCATTTTGAAATTGAACTTTTTTGGATTGATAATTTTTCTCAATCATATTGAGATTTGCATGGAGCTTTGACTTAAATACATCATTTATATCCAGCAAACGATCAATGCCTTTAACACGTTTGTTTTCACTAAACAGTTGCTGACTTATGTTTTTCAACTCATCATCAATGTCCCATCGTTTATCTTGTTCAAGATTGTTAAGGATAAAATCGGTTAACCACTTTTGCAGATCTTTATTCGACTCACATTCTTCAAAAATATAATTGCGTAAATATTCTTTTATTTCATCGGTGTCTAATTGCAATTCGTATCTTAATGCTACATTCAATTCTCTCGACAGATGGCGTAACAGGTTATAATAAAAACTATCAATGGTGCTGATATTGAGTTTTGAATACTGATGCAAAATGGTATGCAATAAAACTCCAGCCTTCTGCCTTAATTTATTTTCATCACAAGCTAAGGCATCCATTAAATCGCTTAACATATCGTCTGATCCACCGGATGAGATTTTATATAAGTTACTCATCAATCGCTCTTTCATTTCTGAAGTAGCTTTATTCGTAAATGTGATGGCCATGACCGACTCCAGAGAGTAATCATCTGATAGTATCAACTTCAGATACTCTTTTACTAAAGTGTATGTTTTTCCCGAACCTGCCGAAGAACTGTAGATATCAAATCTGCTGTTCAAATCAATTTGTTTTGTTGTAGTAATTGAAAAAGATCAGCTGTCCATAATTCATACATTTTGGCTGAATAATGTAACCCATCACTGCTGAGAAGATCTTCTAAATTATTTCTGGTATAATGGGTAATGTCGAGAAAAGGAACTTTATAACGATCGCAAATTTCTTTTTTACTTTTATTAAATGCATCGATCTCCAAAGCAATTTTATTTCGGTCTTTCCCTTCAGCAAAAGGAGTGCATCCCCAATCGGGGATAGATAATACAACAACATTCTTTTGCTTGGAGAATTGAATGGCTTGTTTCAACAGATTTTCAAATTCGGAGCGATAATTCTCCAAACTTCTTCCCCTATACTGATTGTTTACTCCTATCAGCAAGGTTACGATATCGTAGCATTGATGAATCTTCTCCTCATCAATAGCTTTTTGCAATTCGTCCGTAGTCCAACCGGTAGTGGCAATTATTTTTGGAACATCAAATACCAAACCTTTTTGCAGCAATAGCTGATGAAGTTGGTTTGGAAAATTGTCTTCTAATACTACTAATTCGCCAATGGTATAAGAATCGCCTAAGCAAAGAATAGTTTTTGTACTCATTAAAAAAGAAATTCAAATTAATTGTAAACTCTTAAAACATTGCCTCCATCAAAATAGGTATTGTATGCTCGTAATCCTTGTGAGGAAGGACCGGATAGAACGCTCCCATCAAAAATGGAATAATTGGAATTGCAACAGGAGTCTCTTACAGTAAAATTATCGGATTGTACGAATACGGTTGCGCATGCTTGAGCAGGGTCGTAAGGACAGTTTCTATCGTATGCGGCAAAGTCATCTAAGCCTCTTCTGTAAATTAATAATCCTCTGTTACCTCCATCATGATAGATCCACCCACCAACGGCATTGAGGGGCACATTGGATGGTTGACTTAAGTATAAATATACATCTACGTTGACATCAGGCACATTGCTATCGTTATCTTTTTTACAAGACAAAAAAGAAAAGGCTAAAATGGAAATCGAAAACATCCATCGAGCAAGTGAAATTGATTGTACCATGTTGTAAAATAGTGTATTATGCCTTTTTCGGCTAAAAAAGTGAATTTTAGCTAAATTCTTAAAAAAGCATTGAATTTCAAACAAATAATCATTTGCTTTTTCTTTAAAGTTAAATTAATTTTGGAGGACTTCATAAATAAGAATACCATGAATAAAATTATTCGTTTAGCTTTTGCAGTTCTGATTTTGTGTGCATTCACAACAATAGACACTCAAGCTCAGGATCAGCGTGTAGCCGATCAAAAAGATGCAAGTAAATTGTATTTCAAAGGTAAGAAAGGTGGAACTGCCACCCGATATCAAGATTTTACTTTTGAAATGCTTAATACCGGAAATGATTTTGAATTTAGTGTTAGCAATGCTGCTGAGGAATCAGTAACAGATGTTGTTAAATCAGAAATTATTTTTGTTTATCCTGATAATACAATGGATAGAATTGAAAATGCTGAAATGACAGAAGGTAATGTAAAAGCTTCCATCCCTGAGGGCAAGAGTTTTTATATGTGTGCCGTTATTATGACATTGAGTAATGGTGAAATGATTTCTGCTCGCTTTGCTGAACCTTCGTTGATCAAATAAATTTAGTTTTAAATACGTTAAGGCCTTTGTCGAGAAAATGACAAAGGCTTTTTTATTTTTATGATGAAGCGAAAATTTATAATCCTGCTTTTGATATTGCTACCTTCTGCTATGGTACTTGGGCAAGATGCCAAGCCAACCAAAGCACAGAAAAAAGCTGCACAGAAAAAAGAAGTGCAAAAAGAAAAACAACAAGCTTCAGAAAAGGAACTGGGGAAGCGTCATCTTTCATTACAGGATAAAAAAGTGAAGAGAAGAATGAAGAAGTCTAAACGCAGATCAAAGCGCCAGAACAATATTCATACTGATAAAAACTTCTTTCAAAGATTGTTTATTAAAAGAAGATAATTTTTTAAGCGTACTCGCGCATATCAACCGGAATAACTTGTGTAATACCGGGTTCATTCATTGTGATTCCGTACATGATGTCGGTAAACGACATTGTTCTCTTGTTGTGCGTGATAATAATAAACTGACTGTCCTTACTAAAGGTTTGAATGATATTATTGAACTTGTCAATATTCGCATCATCTAAAGGTGCATCTACCTCGTCAAAAATACAGAAGGGTGCAGGTTTTAAGAGGTAAAGTCCAAATAAAAGTGCGGTGGCAGTGAGTGTTTTTTCTCCTCCCGAAAGTTGATGAATGCTCAGTGGTTTTTTGCCTTTAGGTTGAGCCACAATATGTATGTCCGATTCCAAAGGATTTTCCATATCCAATAATACCAGATCACAATTATCTTCTTCGCTGAATAATGATCTGAATACCTTAATGAAATTCTGTCGTACTTCAAGATAGGCTTCCATGAATTTTTCTTTTGCCGTTTGATCAATCTCGGCAATGGTTTGCAACAACGATTGTTTGGCTTGTGCCAAATCATCTTTCTCTTTGCTTATGAAATCGAAACGTTCTTTTACCTCATTGAACGATTCCAACGCCATAGGATTGATAGGGCCGTAATTACTTAAAGAATTTTTAAGTTTATCATTTCGATCTTTTACTTGCTCTTCACTTACATCGGTAGGGGGATCCTGATCGAGAAGCGTATTGATGTCAATTTCAAACTCAACATGCAGACGCTCTTTTAATGAAGTAAGATTTAGTTTAAGCGTATTTATTTCTTCATGAACCGTACGAATAAGAAGGTCAATGTTCTCTCTCTTTTTTCTAAGTTCATTGATCATTTTATCTTCTTCATCGATATCTCCTTTTACTTTAAAGAAATCGTTCTCTTTTTCAATGAGTATTTGTTGAGATTGATCGCGTTGACCTATCAATTCTCTTAATCGTTCTTCATATCCGCTCAATTCTTCAAAAATAGACGCTGTTTGTTCTTCTATTCTTCCTAATTGTTCGGTGTTCGATTCAATACTATTCTTTAGGTTTTCAATCAAGCCACTTTTAAAGTTGGTTTCTCTCGATAGATTCTGAAGTTTATTTTGTTGCTGAATAACATAGATGTTAATCTGATTATACTGTTGATTGCTTTCGTTAACATTATTCTGTATCGATGCTAATTCATCTTGTTTATTTTTTTGGATTTCGATAAGGGCTTGATGATCGGCAGTAAGTTTATTTAGCATCAACTCTTCTTCAGAACTGTTCGTTCCACTTTCCGGAGATAAAATCAGTATATCTTCCTGTAGTTTATCTACGGTTTTCTTATGCGTTTCAATGGTACTTAAAAGCAGATCACGGCTACTGTTCAAGGCACTAATGGAAAGATTAAATCCAGAAAAGTTTTCTTCTGTAGTCTTTATCTTCGAGTACAAATTTGCACGTTCCAATTTCAGCTCATTGAGTTTCTTGTCGGCTGTTTGGTAACTTTCTTTTGCCTCATTGGCTTGTTTGGTCAAAGAGTCAATTTGAGTGCTCAGCGTTTCAAGATTCTTCTGCTTTCCTGTTCTCTTTCCATCAAACAATCCTACCGATCCTCCACTTAATGTATAGGATTGACGTACAAAATTTCCGTTCTTAGATAAAACCACAACAGCATCACTGTTCAATTGAAGGTCGCGTAGATTTTGATCCGAATTAATGATAAATACATTGTGGAGTAAAACATCAATCAAAGGTTTGTATTCTGCTTTAGTTTCTACAACCGATATGGCCGGTATGCATCCTTCAGGAGTATCTTTGGTTGTTGCAGGTATTTTAACTTTGTCTAAAACAAAGAAATTGGCTTTGCCTTTTCCACTGTCTTTAAGAATTTCCAGTCCTTCCCATGCCGATCGTGAATCCGCGGCAACAAAATAATTCAGAAAGGGTTCCAAATAGTTTTCAATGGCAAGTTTATATGTTTCTTCAACACTGATAATATCCGATAACAAAAATAATTTTTTACTGTCGCTATGACTTTTTTTAATATGTCTGATCGACTCCGGATAACCTTCTAATTGATCCAATAAATTTTTCGTAAGCTCAAATTCATGTTTGCGAGCATCGAGTTTTCTGTTTATTTCAGAAAGATCAATATTCAATTTTTTAGAATCTTCTTCCGTGTCTGCAATTTTCTTTTCGTTTTGAGTCAGATCTTCACGCAATTGCTGCAACAAGTTTTGTGCATTTTCTTTATCCGGATTTTTTCTTCCAATTTCTTCGTCTGTCTGAGCTATTTTTTGATTGTTGATCAATATTTGTTCCGAGACTCTTTTTATCTCTTCACTCAATGAATGAAAACGGGTTTTTCGAACCGCCATTTCGGTTTCAAACTTATTGATCTCTTGACGAACTTGATATAACTTTTGATTTAAATCTTTTAATTCTTGTTGCGCTAATTCAAAAGCATCTTTATCGGTGCCAACAACCTTCTTTTGATCCAATAACTCTTGATTGAGCTCATTGAGTTTTACTTCTTCACTTGTTTTTTCTTGCTCTATTCGGATGATCTCTTCGTTCAAGTGAACAATTTTTTCCTTTTCAGTTTTGTTTTGAGTCTGCAATTGCAGTTTCTTTTCTTCCAGATACGTTAGTCGATCTTTCCGATTTTTATTTTCGTTTTCAAGATTGTTGATTTTTAGAATCAAATCGTTCTGCAAGCGCTGCGCTTCAGCTAAGGCTTTTTCTTTATCGAGCACAATGGTTTTGTTGGCTTGTAATCCGGCTTCAAGTTTATCGACTTCGCTCACCAATTTTAATCGAGCATCTTCTTGTTCCTGTTCTCTTTTTTGTAAGGTTTCATTTGCCAACTTAAACTCAACTAAATTGAACAAAGCTAATGTTACGCTGTTTTCTTTATACTCTCCTTTTAGTTTATAAAAACGTTCGGTTTTTCTTGCTTGGCTTTCGAGTTGCTTCATGCTTTTTTCTACTTCAAACAAGAGGTCATTAACCCTGTTTAAATCTGCATCGGTTTCTGCCAAACGGGCAAAGGTTTGTTTCTTACGAATTTTATATTTTGAAATTCCTGCCGCTTCTTCAAACAACAAACGAATGGTGTCATTTCTATCGCTTAAAATATCATCCACCATCTTTAATTCAATAATGGCATAAGAATCAGGACCGATACCGGTATCTAAAAATAAATTGGTTATATCTTTTAATCGGCACGGCACTCCATTAAGTAAGTACTCACTGTCACCGGAACGATATAATTTTCGTGTAATGCAAACATCGGTGTATTCGGTTGGAAGTATATTTTTTGTGTTTTCGAAAGTCAAACTAACCTCAGCTACATTGGCAGGTTTACGGTTCTTTGTTCCGTTAAAAATTACGTTGTCCATCTTTTCTAGACGGAGCATACGGGTTTTTTGCTCACCTAATACCCAACGGATGGAATCAACCACATTAGACTTTCCTGAACCATTTGGTCCAACTATAGAGGTAACTCCTTTGTCGAAGTGTATGGTGACTTTATCACCAAAACTTTTAAAACCTTTAGCTTCTAAACTCTTTAAACGCATAAACAGACGTAATTCAAATATTATGTAGATAACAAAGGTAAGGAATCATCAGCGTTTCAGCATAGGTTATTAACAATGTTGATAAGTAGAATGTAGTGTGGAAAGCCATGATTTTTATCTTTTTTAATAGTTTAATCAAACTGTACCTTTGCTAGATGAAACGCTTTGTTTTTGTTATTTTGATTTTATACATGTTCCTTTCGTGCAGCACTGGTAATGAGAAGCTGACCGATATATCAGAGATCTACTTAAATACTCTAAATGGGGATATAAAAAAGTATTCATCCATAATCGATGGCAAAGGGACTGTTTTTGTTTTTTTATCTCCAGATTGCCCGCTTTGTGAAAACTATAGTGTTGTATTAAAAGAATTAGATAGTCTTTACCGTATTTATGGAATAAATTTCTTTGGTGTGGCCAGCGGTACGTTATATAAGCCGGAAGAATATTCCCGTTTTTTTGAGGAGTATGATTGGAGTATAAAGCTTCTTTTAGATGATTCCCTATTCTTATTAAAACATTTTCAAGCAAAGGTTTCACCGGAAGTAGTTTTATTGGATAGTGTTGGAATTACTATTTATCAAGGAGCTATAGATGATTGGCCGGTAGATTTAGCCAAGAAAAGAAGTATTGTGACCAAGCACTATTTGCAGGATGCTTTAAAAGCGTATCAGAGAGGTGAAGCCATTCAAGTAAAGAAAACCGAAGCGATCGGTTGCATATTGGAGGCACGATGAAGTTGGTTAATAAATGTGTATTTATAGTTGGATTTGGATTTTTCATGGCAAGATGCTCGGAGGATTCCGCTCCTGTTTTCACAAAAGATATTGCTCCTATAATATATAAGAACTGTACACCATGCCACAGACCTGGAGAGGCAGGGCCATTCCCTTTGATAAGCTATGAAGATGTGTCGCGCAAATCAAAGATGATAGCATATGTTACGCATAAAAATATTATGCCGCCTTGGCCAGCCGATGAAACGTACACACAATTTGTTGGCCAAAGAGTACTTAGCACTGAAGAAAAAACTCTTCTTAAAAGATGGGCGGATAATGGAGCTCCAAAAGGAGAAGATCATTATATGCCTGAGCTGCCGAACTTTCAAAGAGGGTCTCAATCGATAAAACCCGATTTAGTTGTACCATTTGAAAATGCAATTCAAATTGAAGGGAATAACAGAGACAAGTTCTTGGTAATGAAAATTCCATTCGAGTTGCCAAACGATACTTTTGTTCGAGTCATTGAATTTGTTCCAGGCAATCGCAAACTCGTTCATCATATGAATGGACATTTGATTCGTTACGATGAAGGAAAAAAGAAGAATATTTTTTCGGGAGAGCGCTTTGTGGATAATGAGTTTAATGATAACCCCACAGTTCATAGGCTACTGGATTTAGCCAATGATGATGGAAGCTATCCACTGTTGGTGCCTTCGGTTTGTAATTATCTTCCCGGGCAAGAAGCGGTGAATTTACCTGAAGGGATTGGAGGATATACATTGAATAGACAAAATGCATTTTACCTAAACAGCATTCATTATGGTCCAACTGCAAAAAATGAAAGCGATAGCTCGTACTTCAACATTTTCTTTGCAAAAGAAAAACCAAAACGACCGATTTCAGAATTCCAAATGGGGACCTTGGGCGTTTCTCCTGTTGAGCCACCTTTAATTATTGAACCCGGTATAGTAAAAACTTTTTCAACTCGATTAACAGTGAAAGAGGACATCTCTATTGTTGGGATTGTTCCGCATATGCATTTAATCGGGAAACGTTTTCATGCATATGCTTTAACTCCAACAAAAGATACCATACGACTCATTCGTATAAACGATTGGGATTTTCGATGGCAGTATTTTTATAAGTATCCTACATTGCTAAAACTTCCAAGTGGTTCTACTATTATTGCAGAAGGCGTTTACGACAACACATCAAACAATCCATATAATCCGTATAGTCCTCCGCGATTAATAACAGATAAGAACTCCAGTATGCGCACTACCGATGAGATGTTTCAATTAATAGTTTTATATGTCAGATATATGCAAGGAGATGAAAATATTACATTGACCCAATAAAATTATGACACAAACCTGAATGAAAATAGAAAATTCGTTTGTAGGTTTACCCTAATGATTTTTTAGCCTTATGGAAGATTTAGTTAAAATAGTATTCAGCATTGGCATATTCCTCTTTTATATATGGCGATCATTCAATAAACAACAACAAGATGCTAAGCAAAGACAGCGAGAATTGTCAAGTGAAAGTGCTGAAGAAAAAAGACAGAAGTGGGAAGAGCTGTTCGACATGGAAGTGAAACCAAAAGTAGAAGTAAAACCCGCCCCTGTAGAAATTAAAAGAAAGTCATTTTTATATAAAGATAAATACAATAAAAGAAGAGAAGCAATCTCATTAGAGAAGGTCAACGCGGATTATTTTAAGAATCTGCAGAATGATTCTGATTTCGAAATGCAACGAATGATGTTAGATGATGAACAGCATGAAGAAGATTATCGTTCAGATTATATTAGGGGATTAATCAGTAATTTCAAGGCTTCTCCGGCTGATGCGATTATCTATGATGCTATACTCAAACCAAAATATTTGCAATAGAAAACGACTTAGAAGATAATAAAATGATTGAAAAAATTGTGTTTGGAAAATTGATTTATAAATTTTTACTTTGACAAACTTGAAAAATTAACCTGAGTTTAATGTTAAATTGAAGCTATGCATAAGAAACTCTACTCTACGCTGTTATTATTATTATTTGCAGTTGGTGCCTGGGCACAATCAGGAACCATTAAAGGACGTGTACTTGATAAAAGCACAAAGGAACCGCTGCCATTTGCTAACGTTGTTGCCGAACTAAACGGAACCCAAGCCGGAGGTGCACAAACGGACTTTGATGGTTATTTCACCATAAAGCCGCTTACGCCCGGTAAGTATGATTTGAAAGCCAGCTTTGTTGGTTATTCAACTGGTGCTATTAGTGGTGTGATTGTTTCGGCCGACAAAATCACTTTCCAGGATGTGATCTTACCCAAAACAGGGGTAGATATTACCCAGGTTGAGATTCAGGAATTTAAAATTCCTGTAATCGACAAAGGTAATGCCTCTACACAGGCAACCATTACCCAGGAAGACATTAAAGTAGCGCCTACGCGTGACGTACGTGCTGTTGCCTCTACTACAGCAGGGGTTGCACAGCGAGATGAAGGAGATGCCTTGAATATTCGAGGATCTCGTTCAGACGCGACTGACTATTATATAGACGGTATAAAAGTTCGTGGGTCAACAAATCTTCCTCAGGCAGGTATTGAGCAGGTTACAGTAGTAACCGGTGGTGTACCGGCTCAATATGGTGATGCAACAGGAGGTATTATTAATATTACTACTCGCGGACCATCTAAAGATTATTTTGGAGGAATTGAATATTCAACTTCCGAGTTATTTGATGAATACGGATATAATTTGGTAGGTGGGAACATTTCCGGACCATTATTCTCCAGAAAGACCGATAAAGGTAAAGAGCCGGTAGTAGGTTTCTTTATTTCTGGTGAGTTTCAATCGGAAGCCGATCCAGATCCATCTTCTATAGGAATGTATAAGGTGAAGGATGATAAGTTTAATTTCATTCAACAAAATCCTCTTCGTCCCAATCCGGTTGGACAAGGAACTTTGCGTGAATCAGAATTTATTACACTTGATGACTTAGAGAAAATCAATATCAAGCAAAACACAAAATCGCAAGGATTTAGAATTCAAGGAAAGTTTGATTATTCACCGATAAAGAATCTAAATCTAACATTGGGTGGATCGTACGATCGTTCAAGATATCATCAGTATATTCAAACGTATTCTTTATTCAACCACGAAAACAATCCTCAAATAACAGATAATACTTGGCGTGTATTTGGTCGGGTAACTCAGAAATTTGGCTCAACCTATGATTTAAAAGAAGGAACCTCAAAGAGTATTAAGAATGCCTACTTCTCATTGCAGTTGGATTATTCTAAATATACCCAAACCAATGAAGACGATTCGCACGAAGACCGTTACTTCAATTATGGTTATGTAGGACAATTTAATACCAGCCGTGTACCATTGTACGCTCCGGGAATCGTTATCCAAGGAAACGATACTTTCAATGTAACTGAATTGGTAACCTATGTTGACAATGGAGTTTCTTTTAATCCTTATGATAATACAGGTACCATTATTAGCCCTCAGACAACTAATTATACATCTCAGTATTACAATATTGTAGGTACTGGTACTAGCGCAACTTCTTCTTTAAGTGCTATACAAAACGGTGGAGGATTGTTGAACGGACAAAGACCTACTCCAAGTTATTCTTTATGGCACAATACAGGTCGTCAGAACAACTTGTATCAAGTTACAGATAATAGCCAATGGCGTGTTTCATTATTCGGATCAGCCGATATTAAAAACCATGCTATTCGTGCAGGTATTGAGTATGAACAAAGAATTGACCGTCAATATGCTTTAAACCCAATTGGTTTATGGACAATCATGCGTCAGTTGTCGAACATCAAAAATGCTCAATTGGATTTAAATAATCCAATTAACCTGGGCAACCCGGGCGGACCATTTGCGAATGGAGATACGGTTATCTATAATGCTCTTTATGTACAAGGCGCTTCTACAGGATTCTTTGAAAATGTAAGACAAAGACTTGGATTGAGCAACTTAGATTATTTGGATATTGATAGTTATGATCCAAGTGTGTTCTCGCTGGATTTATTTAATCCTGATGAGATATTGAATAACGGTAATCCTTTAGTGAACTATTATGGATATGATTACTTAGGTGAAAAAACTACAGGAGAAGATATAACTTTTGAGCAGTTCTTCAATGAAGTAGATGACAAAGGAAACTTTACAAGAAAAATTGATGCATTTCGTCCGGTATATGGAGCATTCTTCATTCAGGATAACTTCGCATTTCGCGACCTGATCTTTAACGTAGGTGTTCGTATCGACCGTTTTGATGCCAATCAGAAAGTATTGAAAGACAAATATCTTCTTTATCCTGCACGTACTGCCGGTGAAGTGGCCGGATTGGGTGCTCATCCATCCAACATAGGATCAGACTATGTGGTTTATGTTGATGATCTAAATAACCCAACTTCTATCGTTGGTTACCGCGATAATGATATTTGGTATGATGCTACCGGTGCGGTAGTAAACAATCCGGGGGTTTTAGCAGCTGCTACCTCTTCTGGAACGATTCAACCTTATTTGATCAATCCGAATGATGATATTAAGAGCAAAACATTTAATGTGAACGGTAGCTTTACCGACTATGATCCACAAATTAATGTAATGCCTCGTATTGCTTTTTCCTTCCCTATTTCTGATGAAGCGTTGTTCTTCGCACACTACGATGTGTTGACTCAACGCCCACCATCACGTTTAAGAATGAATCCAATTCAGTGGTTATTTATTACGGATGCTCAAGGGACCGTATTTAACAATCCTGATTTGAAACCGGAAAAAACAATTGATTACGAAGTTGGTTTCAAGCAAGCATTGAGTAAGAGTTCAGCATTAAGTATTTCTGCTTTCTATCGCGAATTGCGCGATCAGATTCAGATTGTAAACGTAAACTACGCTTATCCAATTCAATATACCACATTTGATAATGTTGACTTTGGAACAGTTAAAGGTTTGAGTTTCTCTTACGATTTAAGAAGAACAGGAAATGTTCGATTAACTGCGAGCTATACACTTCAATTTGCTGAAGGTACCGGTTCAGGAGATGCCTCAAGTTTAAATTTGATCAACTCAGGACAACCAAACCTTAAAGTTTTAATTCCTTTAGATTTCGATCAGCGACATAATATTGTTACTTCTATCGACTATCGTTACGGAAGTGGAAAAGACTATAATGGGCCAATGTGGTTTGGAAAACAGTTCCTTTCTAATTTTGGAACAAACTTCATATTCCGTGCTTCTTCTGGAACACCATATAGCCAACAGGCTAATATTACACAAGAAGGTGCATTTGGTATTGTTCAGCAAGCCAAGTTGAAAGGCGGTATTAATTCTGCTCGTCTTCCGTGGCAGTTTAGAGTGGACATGCGAATTGACAAAAGCTTTGACTTGAAATATGGAAAAGAAAACTCGAAGAGTGCAGAGTTGAACGTTTACTTGCTCATTCAGAATTTATTGGATAACGAAAATATTATCAGTGTTTATCGTGCTACAGGTAATCCCGATGACGATGGTTACTTAACTGCTCCTGAAGCTCAAGCGGCTATTGCGAGTAAAAACAGTACCCAGGCATTTATCGATCAGTACCGTATCAAGGTTGATAATCCTGATAATTACAGTATTCCTATTCGTGCTCGTTTAGGTTTAGCTTTATCCTTTTAATTAATATTTAAAAAACTTTTAATCGATATATACAATGAAGAGATTAATAAGCAGTAGTTTGGTTCTTTCAATAATATTAGCCGGTAATGTTTTGGCTAAAGAAAAACCAGGCAGTATTTCGCCAAAAAATAATTCGCTTCCCGGTGTGGCAGTTGCCGATTGTGATCCTGGAAAAGCACAATCAGATTTGAAAGTTAATAATGTACGGGCCCGTATCTTAACGGGTGGTGACATGTTTTGGGATCTAAGCAACCAAGTTTATGAAGTTCCTATTGGTTCAGGTAAACATTCTATGTATGCTGCAGCCTTATGGATCGGTGGTCAAGATGCAGGGGGACAAATTAAAGTTGCCGCTCAAACCTACCGACAAGATGGAAATGATATGTGGCCCGGACCGGTTGACCTAGGAACCATTTCTACAGAAAAGGCACTTTGTTCTGCTTATGATAAGCATTTTGCTATGACCAGAACTGAAGTATTAGATTTCATTAACAACGGTGTAGCCAGCAACAACATTAAAAACTGGCCGGGTAATCGTCCTGACGATCCAAACATTCCATTTGCTCCTTACTTCGATTCAAACGGTGATGGCATTTATGATTATTCTCAAGGAGATTATCCTTATTATAATTTTTCAGGTGAATATCCATTAGATACATGTAATGTTCCTGTTGATCAGAAAACACCGGTATGTAACGATTATTTGTTTGGAGACCAATCATTATGGTGGGTATTCAACGATTTAGGAAATATTCATACTTCTTCCGATAGTCAGTCTCAAATTGGTTTGGAAATACAAGCACAAGGTTTTGCTTTTAAAACCAATGATGAGATTAATAATATGACCTTTTATAAGTATAAGATTATCAATGCCTCATCATTCTCATTAAACAATACTTATTTCGGTCAGTGGGTTGACCCTGATTTAGGAAACTATAATGACGACTTTGTTGGTTGTGATGTAGGTTTAGGATTGGGCTTTGTTTACAATGGCGATGCAGATGATGACGGAGCTGCCGGATATGGCTTAACACCTCCAGCAGCCGGGTTCGACTTTTTTCAAGGACCTATTGCTGATCCAAACGATGGCAAAGACAATGATAAGGATGGTACAATAGACGAATGTGAAGAGCAGATCATCATGTCAAAATTTGTATATTATGATAACGTAAACGGAATTCCAAATGGTAATCCTGATGGAGTAAATCATTTTTACAATTATTTACAGGGTATTTGGGGCGATGGTTTACAGATGACTTATGGTGAGGATGGGAGAAATCAAGCCAATCCTCCTTGCGATTATATGTTTCCGGGCACATCAGATCCTGCTTTCCCGGGACAACCTTGGACTGAAGTTACTGCAGGGAATACTCCTGCCGACCGTAGATTTTTACAATCTGCTGGTCCATTTACGCTTCAGCCGGGCGCGGTTAATTATATTACCGTTGGTGTGGTTTGGGCTCGTGCCTCAAGCGGTGGTCCTGAAGCATCGATAGGATTGATTAAAGCTGCTGATCAAAAAGCGCAGAAATTATTTGATGCTTGTTTTAAACTGGCCGATGGACCTAATGCGCCCGATATGGCAATCAGAGAATTGAATAGAGAATTAATTTTCAGTTTAGTTGATTATGACACCAGTACAGTTGAAAGATATGATGAGGTGAAAGTAAGTGATATCGTAGCGGGTTATCCGGACAGTTTATTCCGTTTCAGATTCCAGGGATACCAATTGTATCAATTAAACGATGCAACAGTTACCACCTCAGAGTTGAAAGATCCGAGCCGCGCCCGTTTAATAGCTCAGGCCGATGTACAGGACAGCATTACCAAAATAGTGAACTACTATTTTGATGATTTGGCACAAGCTTATGTACCGGTAGTAGAAGTAGTAGGAGCAAATGAAGGATTGAAGCATACCTTCAGAATCACCAACGATGAGTTTGCAACCGGTAATACCCGATTGATCAATAACAAGACGTATTATTTTACCATTGTAAGCTATGCTCATAATTACTATACGGTAGAAGACCCAAGTGATAGTACTAAAACTAAGTTTCAGTTGGCTCCATACTTCCAGGGCAGAAACAACGTAAAAGTTTACAGTGCTATCCCACACTTGCCTCAAGTAGAGAACAATGGGCAAATCTTGGGCAGTCAATATGGCTCAAGTGTACCGGTTCAGCGATTGGAAGGAACAGGTAATGGAGGAAATGCATTAGAGTTGACAGCAGCGAGTTTGGCGAGCATGTGGACCAATACAGAGAATCGAATCTACCAGCCTTCCTATGAAATTGGAAAAGGACCATTAAATGTACAGGTTTACGATCCGGTATTGGTACGTAGCTATGGCTTTGAGACCAAGTTTGATGGCGTAAGCGGTGGATCGAATTGGAGTATGAAAAACCTGAACACGAACTTGACCTACGGTTCGGAGCGAACATTAGGAGAAGTAAATGAGCAAGTATTACCCGAGTGGGGCTTAACGGCACGCATCTCCCAGGTGAATGAAGCAGGCGAGAGCGGAGCGATCAATAATGGATTTATAGAAGCAAGTATCGTATATGGCGATGCAGCCGACCGTTGGTTGAGTGCTATAGCCGATACAGACGATGATACCCCAACGGATTGGATCCGATCTGGTGATCAACTGGGTGATGAGTTGGGAGACATCGATGAAGTTTACGAAGGTGTATTAGGAGGAACATGGGCTCCATATCGCTTGTGTGCAAAATCGGGCGATGGCTCACCCAAGTGGAACAATGCAGGGACCAATGCCTTATCGAGTTTGAATGCAATCAGCAGTGTTGATATTGTATTTACTCCTGATAAGAGCAAGTGGAGCAGATGTGTAGTGTTGGATTCAAAAGAGACGAGCAATAAGTTGAACATATTGAAGAATCCAAGCTTGAACAAGAATGGAGATACGATAGTAGGGGCAGACAATAATGACTATCCTTTAGGAATGAGTTGGTTCCCGGGTTATGCGGTGAACGTAGAAACGGGCGAGCGCTTGAACATAGCCTTTGCAGAGAATCCGGACTTAGTGGATGATAATGGTAATGACATGAAGTGGAATCCAAGTTCAAGAGCGACCGATGCGAGTGGCAATGATGTCATGGGAGGAATGCACTTTATCTATGTATTCAACCACCTACGCGACTCCTTGAATTCACAGGGAGTGAGTATAGATGTACCAAAATACGATGCTTGTAAATACATATATGAGCAATTGTCCCCAACGAGCAATGTGATCGGTAAGCGCAGTGTATTTAAAGATGCGATATGGGTGAATGTACCGGTTATGGCAAGTGGCAAGACCTTAGCCAACGGCAATACGCCCACCTCGGAGATACGCGTAAGATTGCGTGTTGCTAAGCGATACGACAACTTCCCATCAACGACTTATGTGCGTCCGGATAACAATGCATTAACCATAGGCAATACGTATTATGTAGCTACACGAACAGTGAAGCATAACAATGTAACTTATGGAGTAGGGCAATCCTTTGTGGCTACGAGTGCAGCATTGGGCGGCAGTGGAGTAGTAACAGAAGCGGCACCGAGCAATGGATTTAATCCACATTATGTGTTTAATACCAGTTCTTTGGCCAATACCATAAACAATACCAGTACAGCAACAACAGCTTTGGATGAGATACGAGTAGTACCGAACCCTTACTATGCGTATTCGAGTTATGAAGTGAATCAGTTGGATAACCGCGTTCGGATAACGAACCTTCCATCGAATTGTACGGTGAGTATCTATACTTCGAATGGAGTATTGATCAGACAATTTAAGCGAGCAGTAGCGAGTGACTTGTCGTTGGGAGGAAGTGTTGCAGACAATACTTCAACGAGCATCGATTGGGATTTGAATAACCGCAATGGAATCAAGATCGCATCGGGCATGTACATCATTCATGTAAGTGCACCGGGAATAGGCGAGAAAACCGTTAAGTGGTTTGGTGTGATTCGTCCAATTGACCTTGACTCTTATTAATAGATTATTGAACCCTAAAGCAAACTTTGATATATGTATAAAATGATAGTAAAGAAAAGTTTAAGTGCGCTGCTAATCGCGACAATGGTTTGCGGAGCTGCATTTGCAGGAAACACCGATCGTGCCGGACAAGCCGGTGCAGGTGAGTTATTGATCAACCCTTGGGCACGAAGTGCCGGATGGGGTGGAGTTAATACCGGTGGTGTAGCTGGTTTGGAAGCAACCTTTTTGAACATAGCCGGAATGGCTCATACCAAAAAGACAGAGTTATCTTTTGCCAATACCAATTGGTTAAAGGGAAGTGATATAACCATTAATGCCTTTGGTTTAGCTCAGAAAGTTGGTGAATCAGGAGTATTGGGGTTGATTGTTTCCTCGATGAATTTTGGCGATATTGAAATTACTACTACCGAATCACCTGAAGGCGGTATAGGAACTTATAACCCTCAATTTGTTAATGTGGGCTTAGCCTATGCAAGAACATTTTCTAACAGAATCTATGGTGGATTATTGGTTCGTGCTGTATCCGAAGGTTTCTCAACCGTAAAAGCCTCAGGAGTTTGTTTCGATGCCGGTATTCAATATGTAACCGGATTCAATGAAGCAAAAGATAATCTACGATTTGGTATCAGTTTACGAAATGTAGGTACGTCCATTAAATTTGATGGCGATGGTTTGTCTTCTCGTTTCACTGTATTGCCACAAAACTATACATTGGCCGTACAACAAAGAGCGGAGCGATTTGAGCTGCCTTCTTTATTGCACATTGGCGCTACATACGATTTCAATCCAGCTGAGAATCATGACTTAACCGCTGCAGCAAACTTTACTTCAAACTCATTCTCAAATGATGAATATGGTATTGGGCTTCAGTACGGATTTAAGAAAATGTTTATGGTTCGTGCAGGTTATATCGCAGAAAGTAGTGCTTTCGATTCTGATGAAGAAGATGCCAATGTTCATTCAGGTTTTACTGCTGGAGCTACCGTTGAAATTCCTCTTGGAAAATCAGATAAAAAATTGGGTATTGATTATGCATTCCGTGCCTCTGATCCATTTGATAATACCCACACGATTGGAGCGATTCTAAAACTCTAATCCGGAATTTACAAATTATGAAAAAGACCGGTATTCAATGCCGGTCTTTTTGTTTGTATTTATTATTATTAAATTTGTTTAAACACTTGGAGACCCTAAAGAGGTCTTCTTATTTTTTTATATCATGACAGGATTATCATATTACACAGAAGAAGGGTATCAAAAGCTAAAAGATGAACTCGAGCACATGAAAAATGTTGAGCGTCCATCAATAAGCAAGCAAATTGCCGAAGCTCGCGATAAAGGCGATTTGTCGGAAAATGCTGAATACGATGCGGCTAAAGATGCTCAAGGTCTTTTAGAAACCCGTATAGCAAAATTGGAGGAAACTTTAAGCAATGCCAGAGTCCTGGATAAATCTAAACTGGATACGAATCAAGTGTCTGTACTGACTACCGTTAAAATAAAAAACATAGCCAACAAAGCAGTGATGGAATATACATTGGTAGCAGAAAATGAATCTGATTTAAAAGCCGGGAAAATATCAGTAAGCAGTCCTATCGGAAAAGGACTTTTGGGAAAGAAAATTGGCGAAATAGCTGAAATACAAGTTCCCAATGGAATAATGAAATTTGAGATCATGAATATTAGTTTGTAAATCATAGATGCATAAAGTATGGCCAGCATTTTTACACGCATTATTAAAGGTGAAATACCTTGTTATAATATAGCTGAAACAGAAAACTGTTTTGCGTTCTTAGATATCAATCCTTTACGAATGGGACATGTTTTGTGTGTACCAAAAAAGGAGGTGGATTATTTGTTTGATTTGGAAGATGATTTGTTGAAGGATTTAATGAGCTTTAGTAAGACGATTGCTATTGCATTGAAAAAAGCTGTGCCTTGTAAACGAATTGGAGTTACTGTTATAGGTTTGGAAGTGCCTCATGCCCATATTCATCTTATTCCGATGGATTATATGAGTGATATGAATTTTTCTAATCCCAAACTAAATCCTAAGCCCGAAGAAATGGAAAATATGGCGAAGCAAATAATCAATTACTTATAACCGTTCCGGATTTATATAATAGATGAAGTAGTTCTCATTCCGAATGTTTCTTCTACTAAATTCTCTGACATAGACTAAATTTTTAAATTGACCTAAGGGGAAAGGGATATACGAAACTACATATACCTTTTTATTGGAATTGTTTCTTGCAAATACCTCAAGGTCGGTAGGAGAGGGCAAGTAAGTTTTTTCATTGAATTTA
>DAOQTX010000006.1:0-12075 GCA_035340715.1 Bacteroidia bacterium
ATTATCGTAAATGTTGAGTGTTAGATTTTTTTCATGTACAAAATCATCAGGTACACTAATGTTACATTTACCCGCAGTTGGATTGGCGTATATGATGAGTTTATTATTAACTATCCTTTCTTCTCCTGCTATGCCGGTTATTGCATCATGTTTAATAAGCCAATAGTCAGATTCGCCCATACTGTTTTCTGTTTTTTCAAAACCAATGTTGGAAGATGATGTTCCACCCAAAATAAAACCATCATCAAGAGTTTGTGAAACTGAAGATGCTCCGTCAATATCAGTGCCGCCAATTGTTTTTTGCCATTGAATATTTGCGAGGGAATCAGTTTTTACAACCCAAATATCAGAAAGACCTCTGCAAAAGTCAGTTTTCTCTCCTGAAATATCAGAGCCTGAATTACCGAGCATTAAATAACCGTTATCGGTTGTTTGAATGACTGAATTTATCCATTCATTCATATTGCCGCCAATTGTTTTTTGCCATAGATAATTTCCATTAGGATCTAATTTCACCAGCCAAAAGTCATCACCTCCCCTGCTGTTTTCGGTTTTGTCTCCAGAAATATTAGAAAAGGAATCTCCTCCTAAAATATATCCTCCATCGGTAGTTTGCTGGATTGAAAAGAGTGTTTCAAAATCATTACCTCCCATAGTTTTTTGCCATTGAATAGTTCCTAAAGAATCAATTTTTACTGCCCAAAAGTCTAAAGCCCCGCGACAGTTTTCAGTTTTTTCAAAAGAGATATTTGATAAAGAAGCGCCTCCTAAGATATAGCCGCCATCACCAGTTTGCTTAATAGAATATAATTCATCAAAATCGCTCCCTCCGATTGTTTTTTGCCAAATGATATTGCCAACTGAATCTATTTTAATAATCCAGTAATCGAAACCTCCTCTGCAAAAATCTGTTTTATCGCCTGATATTCCTGATAGTGATTCGCCTCCTAAAATAAAGCCTCCATCTGTCGTTTGCTGTAAAGCAAAAAGATTATCACCAGAGCTTCCGCCAAAAGTTTTTTGCCATAAAATATTTCCAACAGAATCTAATTTCAGAATCCAATAATCTGAAGTTCCTCTACTTGAATCTGTCTTGTCACCGGAAATTCCTGAATCGGATGTTCCGCCAAGAATATAGCCATTATCAGTCGTTTGCTGTAAGGAATATAACATATCATAATTACTACCTCCAATTGTTTTTTGCCATTCTATTAAGCCTATTGAATTTACTTTGACAATCCAAAAATCAAGAAGCCCTCTACTGCTATCTGTTTTATCTCCTGAAATAGTAGAATTAGACCCGCCACCTAAAATATAGCCTCCCTCAAAGGTTTTAAAAACAGTAGACATCGCATCCCCTAAGCTGCCTCCAATAGTATTTTGCCATTGAATAGGCGGTGCGGTTTGCGAAAAAGAAAAAAATTGAATGAATAAATTAAGTATTAAAACGATTAAAATGGTTTTCATTCATACCAAAATTTATTGCTTAACAAACTTTTTTGCAATTTGTCCTTCGTTCGTGTTTATAATTAAAAAATAAATGCCGGGTTTATAATTCGAAACACTTAATTAATAGGAGTTTGATTCGCCCGTATCAATTTCGCCAAGTTGTTCGCCAAGCACAGTATTGATTCTTATTCTATTTATTTTTAATTTCTTGATTTTGGATATAATCATCAATTCATTTATAGTTGGATTTGGAGAGGCAATGATTTTAAAGTTTTTATCTGCTTGAATATTGCTAAAGTTGAGTGCCGCATGGTCGCCAAAGGGCCAATAGCGGTCGATAAATTTATCCTGCCCCTGCACCAAAGCATGCAGCATTAGCAAAACGGCAATCAAGCATTTTCTTTTATGGTTTAATAAATTTTGCATCCCTTGCAATATTGAAACAATAAGGTAGTGAAGTGTATGTTGAGAAAGAAATAAAACACTTTTGTATTTTTGCTGTTGTACAATAAAATTTAATCTAACTCAAATAATAAAAATTATGTCATTCATTTTACCCGAATTAACCTATGCTTTTAATGCATTAGAACCTCATATTGATGCACGCACTATGGAAATACATCATGGCAAACATCACAATGCTTATGTAACAAATTTAAACAATGCTGTGGCCGGTACCGCTGCCGAAAATATGACGGTAGAAGAAATTTGTAAAAACATTTCAAAACATTCACCTGCCGTTCGCAACAACGGGGGCGGTCATTACAACCACAGTCTTTTTTGGAGCATAATGGGTCCCAATAAAGGTGGTCAGCCACATGGCGCTTTGGCCGAAGCCATCAATAGCGCATTTGGATCTTTTGACGATTTTAAAAGCACCTTTGCACAAGCAGCTGCTACCCGATTTGGTTCCGGTTGGGCATGGCTAATTTTAAACAAAGAAGGAAAGTTGCAGGTGAGCAGCACCCCCAACCAAGACAATCCACTAATGGATGTTGCGGAAGTAAGAGGCACACCTTTACTCGGATTAGATGTGTGGGAACATGCCTATTACTTGAACTATCAAAACCGCAGACCCGACTATGTGAATGCCTTTTGGAATGTAGTGGATTGGGAAGCGGTGGCCGTGCGATTCGATCGCGGATAAACTATTTTATACGCCTGTATATTGTTTATAATACCAAGAGGGTCTTGTATGTATCGCAAGATCCTCTTTGTATTTTACCAGACAATCAACACAATAAAGCCATTTGCTTTGGCTTTATAACAGGGTATGAGTAAGGGAAAAAAAATAGTCATCGTTATAGCCGCAGTGCTGCTTTTTCTGGTAGTGCTCTTTGCTTTGTCGGCTATTCTTTTTGAAAAACGCATCAGCGATGCCGTAAACCAAAAAGTCAGTGCACTGTTGAGTGTTCCCATGTATTACGATAACAGTAACTTAAGTTTTATCCGGGCTTTTCCTTCGGCAACACTTGAGTATGAGAATCTGCTCATTGAAAGTATTCCGCTCAATGGAGCCAACGACACTTTATTGTTTGCATCTTCTTTTAAAATAAAAATGAATTTGTTTTCACTGCTGGGTGGACATATTATTATCAATAAACTCAGTATCGATCGGGCACGCATATTTTTATTCAGCAACGCACAAAGCAAAAACAATTACGATGTTTTTGAATCGGACGAAACCAAAGAGGAAGATGACTTCGAATTAAACTTACGCTCTTTCGAGTTTGAAGATTTATATCTGAGTTATCAAAATCTTCAAAATCAAGTATCGACAGAATGGACGCAAAGCAATGGCGAGTTAAAAGGCAACTTCAGCAAACAAATTCAGGATCTTGCATTTAATGCCCAACTGAATGTGCACTATTTGGATGCAAACGGATTGCGCTATATCGAAAACAAGAATACACAGCTCGATTTGAACTTAAGCCATAACCGTGACAGCAGTTTGATTCGCTTTAACGAAAGCGTTTTCCAACTCAGCGGACTTCGTTTGAAAATTAGTGGAAGTATTCGAGAACAAAAACGAGCTCAAGAATATGATTTGGATTTATCCTCCGATCGTGCTGATTTAAAAGCCTTGCTGTCGGTACTCCCATTTTTAAGTCAGCAGAAATTAGAAAAATTTGAAAGCAGTGGTTTAATCGATTTTAAAGCTAAGGTAATGGGTTTGCAAAATGAGAAAAGCAGTCCGGGCATAGAAGTACATTTTTCGGGAAGCGATATGCGTATAAAACCCAAGGGAGGAAAGGCGCTGGAACAAATTCAATTTAATGGCTATTATGGAAATGGTAAAAGCAAAGGCAGTAGCAAAGAGCGAGTGTCGGTCGAGAATTTCAGTGCCAATTTATCGGGTCAGAAAATGGAAGGTAGTTTTAGCCTCGAACAATTTAGCAATCCTTTAATCAATGCCCGTTTAAAATTAAAAGGCGATTTGAAAGACATTGGGTTTTTTATTCTTCCCGATACGGTTGAAAATGCAAGAGGTGAAATTCAAATCAATGCTTCAGTGAGTGGAAGAGTCAGTCTTCCCGCTTCGCTCAAAGGAAGTGGAAGCATAGCGGTAAACAATGCTTCTTTCCAATTAAAAAACAATCCGCTTGAATATGAGCAATGCCAATTGAATGGAAACTTTAATGCACATCGCTTTCAGATCAACGATTTGCAAATGAAATTCGGTTCTTCTGATGTAAGTGCACGAGCACAGATAGAGAATCTATGGGCCTATCTGTTTAAAGAAAATGAAACATTGCATTTGAGTGGGCAAGTCAGCTCATCATCGTTTCGCTTAGACGATATACTCCCCGAAGAAAAAACCAATACAGCCGATACTTCATCCTCACTATTTGAACTCAGCAAAAACTTACACATGGATGTTAGCATTGCTATGGAAGATTTCGCATTCAGAGTTTTTAAAGCCACCCAACTGAAAGGCGATTTAAAAATGTCGCAGCAAGTATTGAGCACCGAAAACGTAAGCTTCAATACGGTGGAAGGAGGTGTATTGCTGAACAGCAGCATTGATGCACGCGAGAAAGACAGTCTCACCATTATGTATCATGCCACTACTTCGGGACTTAATGTTAGTAAGCTGTTTGAAGAAATGGGCAACTTTGGTCAGGAAGTCATCACCTCAAAAAATATAAAAGGACATGTCAGTAGTGAGATAGATTTCTACTCGAGATGGCATAAAAATTTGAGTTGCAATATGAACAGCATTGTTTGCCGCACACAGTTTACCATTGTCAATGGCGAGTTGAACAATTTTGCTCCCATATTACCGCTCTCCAGATATGTTCGGGGTGCCGATTTTGGTCAAATCCGTTTCTCCACTTTAACCAATACCATTGAAGTAAAAAATCGTGTGATATATATCCCCTCGATGGAAATAAAAAGCAGTGCCTTAGATATTACCGCCAGCGGAACGCATACGTTCGACAATATGGTGGATTATAAAATACGCTTGTACTTGTCGGATTTGTTGGGAAGAAAAGTGAAACAAATGAATACAGAGTTCGGAACTATAGAATCAGATAATACCGGCCGCAGTTCATTACACATAGTTATGACCGGGCCTATAAACGACCCAAAATTTAAGTGGGACCGAAAAGCCGTAGAGAAAAAGATAGAGCAAAGTGTTAAAGAAGGAACGAAAAACTTCAGAGATTTAATCCGCAAAGAAATAGGAAAATACAAAAGCGATAGCCTGCCCGAGACCCCAAAAGAAACCCAAAAAGAAAAGAAGCAGGAACTTCAGCTCGATTTTGATTGAAAGAGCTGATAAAAAAATGATAATATTGTAGCCGAAAAGCTTGCAGAGTTGAATATCTATACCCGAAAACAGCGTTGGAAATTATTATTGCTGGTTACCGCTATCGCAATTGGAGTGGTTTCGCTTTTATACACGCAATATATTGTGAGCCGTCTTTCCGATCAGGAAAAACAAAACGTAGAATTATGGGCTCAGGGCATTCGTCAACTATCCGATGTTTCGATCGAAGCCGGTGATATTAGTTTTGCTCTAGAGGTTATTCGTTCCAACAATACTGTTCCGATGATATTGGCCGATGAAAATGGAGAAGTAATTTCTTTTAGAAATATTGATTCGACCAAAGCAGAAGATCCGGTTTATTTAAAAAATATGCTGGAAGAAATGAAAACGGAGCATGAACCCATTCCAATTGTATTTGGTTCGGAGCAAGAGAAAAACTATGTATATTATAAAGACAGTACCTTGTTGTATCAGCTGCGCTACTATCCGATTTTTCAATTGGCGGTAATTGCATTATTTATTTTGGTTTCCTATTTGGCATTCAGTTCATCGCGCAAGGCAGAACAAAATCAAGTGTGGGTGGGCATGGCCAAAGAAACTGCGCATCAGTTGGGTACCCCGTTGAGTTCCTTAGTCGCGTGGGTTGAGTATCTTAAACAGAGCTATAGTCAGGAACCTCATCTTCAGGAAATGGAAAAAGATCTTGGACGATTGGAAACCATTGCCGATCGTTTTTCTAAAATTGGATCAGCCCCATCGCTCGAACGAGAAAACATACAGGAGATTGTAGAGAACTCGGTAAATTATATTCGCACACGTACGTCAAACAAAGTTAGTTTCGCCATCAACAATCTGGCGCATCACGATGTGTTTGCACCCATCAACAGTGCTTTGTTTGAATGGGTATTAGAGAACTTATTTAAAAATGCTATTGATGCGATTGAAGGTTCCGGTGAAGTGAGCATCCAATTGACCGATCAACAACAATTTATTTACATCGATATTTCCGATACCGGAAAAGGCATAGCCAAATCGAAATTCAAAACCGTTTTTAAACCGGGATACACTTCAAAAAACAGAGGCTGGGGATTGGGATTATCTCTTTCAAAAAGAATTATTGAAGAATACCATGCCGGACATATTTTTGTAAAATCATCGGAGCTGAATAAAGGAACCACCTTTAGAATAGTTTTGCGTAAGCAAATATAGCCCCTTAGCTTGTAGCTTGTGAGTTTGACATTGGACGAAATAAAAAAGGTGATAGCCGAAGACATGCATTTGTTTGAAAACAAATTCAGACAAGCCATGAAAAGTGAGGTATCGCTGCTCGATCGCATCATGCACTATATCGTCAAACGAAAAGGCAAGCAAATGCGTCCCATGTTTGTTTTCCTCACTGCCGGAATGAATGGCCAAATCAATGAAAGTACCCATCGTGGCGCTGCGCTGATTGAACTATTGCATACCGCTACATTAGTGCACGATGATGTGGTGGATGATAGTTTGTACCGCAGAGGTTTCTTTTCGATTAATGCTTTATGGAAAAATAAAATAGCCGTTTTGGTAGGCGATTATCTTTTGTCGAAAGGATTGCTCTTAAGTGTGGATCATGGTGATCATCACTTATTAAAAATAGTATCGGAAGCGGTAAAACAAATGAGTGAAGGAGAATTGCTTCAAATAGAAAAGGCGCGTAAACTAGACATTGATGAAGACACTTACTTCACCATTATCAAACAAAAAACGGCATCGCTTATTGCCAGTTGTTGTGCCTGCGGAGTCGCTTCGGTGAGTAAAGACGAAGCATTAATTGAACAGTTCAGATTATTTGGCGAACATATTGGAATTGCTTTTCAGATCAATGATGATCTGCTCGATTTCGAATCGAATACCATAACCGGAAAACCCGGAGCCATTGATATTAAAGAGCGCAAGCTTACGCTTCCGGTGATTCATTTGCTCAACAAAAGTTCGCTGTTGGAAAAAAGAAAATGGATCAACATTATAAAAAAGCACAACGAAAAGCCTGAAAAAGTTTCTCTCTTGCTCGATGCCATAAAAAACAGTGGTGGCATTGAAGTAGCCCGAGAACAAATGAAAAAGCATGAAAATGCTGCTTTGCAAATGCTGCACGATTTTCCGGAAACGGAATACAAAACCTCGCTGATTCAATTGGTACAATACACTACCCTAAGAAAGAGTTGATTTAATTGGCTAGGATGCTCTATCTTTGTGGCATGAAAAAAGTAATCTTGTTTTTTGCTACGCTACTAATTATTGGTGCCTTACAATCTTGTTCGCAAAACGATTCTTCATGCGAAGCTCCTATAAACCCAAATGGCAGCAGTGAATTGGCTCAAACCATGCGAACGATGATGACCTATTTGAATGATGAAAAACAAGCCATTTTAGAATCAAAACCCAAGACCGAAGTGCCGGAAGGATTTGATAAAATTCTTACCGCTACCCCTACTGAAGGCATGGAGATCACGGAAAATTATCCATCTTATGGAAAACATTTTTTAAGTCAGCTCGATCAATACAAAAATTGTGCTGATGATCAACGCACAGAAGTTTTCAACGCTTTGGTAAGTTCTTGTGTAAACTGCCATACTTCTCACTGTCCTGGCCCAATTGGCGCTATTGAAAAAAATATTCTCAACGCAGAGATATAGATTTCTTTTCTTTCTTAAATCGGTTGGCAGATGGTAAATTTGCATCCTTGACCAATGATAGCAAAACGCCATGTGGCACCGGGGGATTTATCTTATTTTAATTTATGTTTTCAGAGCGGTAGTATTGCTGATGTTGTTTGCTGCTTTGCTTATTCTTTCCACCCCTTTATTGGGAATTAATGAACTTTTTTATCCCGTTCGTATCGACTCGGTATCCATCGTTTATTCCAGCAACAAACTCATCCAAAACGACACCCTCAGCCCTGCTCTCCCTTTGTATAATCCGAGCAATACCGGAATGCAATACAAAGAATGGGATGTGGTGGCCAAAGACAGTATTACATTGAAAGGATGGGAAGTGCTGCCTGAAGGTGAGATAAAAAATCTAAGTGTTTTATTGGTACACGATGTCAACGAAAGCAAACTCAATTATATACGCTTTGCTGCGCAATTGGCCAGTCAGGGTTTTAGAGTTTTTTTATTTGACCTGCGAGCGCATGGAGTATCGGGAGGAGATTATTTTTCATACGGTTATACCGGAGTAACCGATTTGATGGCCATTTGTGACCAGATGCTTGAGCTGTATAGCAAAGATATGTTAGCGATTTATGGAAACGGGGCCGGAGCAGCATTGGCCATTCAATTGTGTGCTTACGATTCGCGCCCACATATGTTGATGATCAACAATGGATTTACTAATCTGCAGGAACATTTTATGCAATTCACTCAAGTGAAATGGGGAAAAATCAGTCAATATATTTATCCCGTATTGGAAAGACAGCTCGAAAAGCAAACCGGCTTTCAAGTTAATTCACTACATTTGGATAGCCTGATCGCAGGACTCTCCATACCGGTGCTTGTGTCTTCAAATGCCGAGAGCAGTTACCGGCTTAATCAGGCAGTTCAATTGTTTTTAGCAGCCGAAAAAGTACCTGAAAAAAAGTTTGCCATCGTTGATTTTTCTAAAGAGTTGAATCAGGCAAGTGTAGGTTATCAGGCATTGAAACAATTGAGCACATTTCTGAATGGAACAATGATGCGTCAAAAAAATAAATCGGTAAAAGGAAAAAGAAAACTGGCATTTCAATGATACCCAAGCAGATTATAGATCATATATTGGAAGTTGCCCGTGTAGATGAAATCATTGGCGAATTTGTTCAACTCAAACGAAGAGGATCAAACCTTTTGGGTTTATGCCCTTTCCACAATGAGAAAACACCTTCGTTTACTGTATCGCCCACCAAAGGTATTTACAAGTGTTTTGGTTGTGGAAAATCGGGCAGTGCTATAGGCTTTCTGATGGAGCACGAACATTTTTCGTATCCTGAAGCCATCCGCTTTTTAGCCGACAAGTATCAGATTGAAATAGAAGAAGAACACATTAAAGTTGATGCCGGAAACTATGATGAGCAATTGCGCGAGAGTTTGTTTGTAATTCTCTCTTTTGCACAAAAATATTTTAGCACACAGTTGAACGAACATTCCGAAGGTGTTTCCATTGCCCTGCCATATTTACAAGAGAGAGGATTTGATGAGTCGATCATACAAAAGTTTCAATTGGGTTATTCATTGAACAAATGGGATGCGTTTTACGATGCTGCTAAGAAAGAAGGATTTGAAGACGAGTTTTTGATTAAAGCAGGAGTGATTGCCGAAAAGAACGGTAAGCACTTCGACAATTTCAGAGGTCGGATCATTTTTCCCATACACAATATTACCGGAAGAGTAATTGCTTTTGGAGCTCGTCAATTAAAAAAGGAAGCCAACTCACCCAAATACCTCAACTCACCCGAAACCGATATTTATTATAAAAGCAAGGTTTTGTATGGTCTGCATCAGGCACGAAACAGCATCAGCAAAAAGAACGAATGTTATTTGGTGGAAGGATATACCGATGTAATATCCATGCATGCGTGCGGGATAGAAAATGTAGTTGCATCATCGGGTACTTCGCTTACCAATGATCAAATACGTTTGATTGGGCGATTTACCAAAGACATCTGCATTTTGTACGATGGCGATGAAGCAGGTATTAAAGCCTCCTTGCGAGGTATCGATTTGATTTTGGAGCAGGGCTTAAATGTACGTGTGGTTACCTTTCCTGAAGGAGATGATCCGGATTCATTTGCTAAAAAACACAGTGCATTTGAACTAAGAGAGTATATTGAAAAAAATAGAATTGATTTTTTACGTTTCAAGGCAAGTCTTTTGATGAAGGACACAGGAGACGACCCGATCAAAAAGACAACAGCCATTAATGAAATAGTACGTACACTGAGCAAGATTCCAAACTCAATTGATCGATCTATCTATCTAAAAGAATGTTCTCAAATCATGTTGGTAGATGAAAACGTACTGATTTCTGAATTGAATAAAATCATTCGCAAAGAATTGAAGAAAGACTTTGGCCCCAATATGGGTGCTGCGGTTGAATCATCAGTAGATAGCACTAGCAATGCAGCTCGCGAAATGATATACACCGCATTGAGCCCTTCCGAGTTTCAAGAATCTATCATCATACGCTTGCTCCTACTTTATTCCGATCAAAATATTTCAAGCGAAAAAAATAAAAATGTGCCTTTGTTTGATTTCGTGTTAAATGAAATAGACGAAGACATAAAATTTGAAGATGAATTGTACGCTTATATACTCGAAGAACTGAAGAAAATAAAATCTAGAGGAGAGCCAATAAATCTGAACTATTTCATCGAACATGAACGCGAAGATGTTCGTGACGAAGTCAATTCTCTCATCAGTTCTCCTTATCAACTGAGCGATAAAAGTAAGTATGAAAAAAAAGGCATATATATTCCTGAAGAAAAAGAAATTTTACCGAACTGGGTGATTAAAGGAATCAATTCTTTAAAAATGAAAACCATTATCAAAGAATTAAAATCGGTGCATGCACAAATCAAAGAATGCAATGATGAGATACGATTGCACGAATTATTGGAAGAAAAAATGCGTTTGGACGAATTGAAAAAACGATTGTCCGAACGATTGGGGATAGTTGTTATCCGCTGATTCTTTTTTTCTTATTAAACCCGGCCAACATATACAATGAGTTCACTTCCAACTCGGTTAAATGCCTCCAACGGCCTCTTGCCAATTCTTTTTTAGTCAAGCCGGCATAGATCACCCGATCGAGTTTTACCACTTCATATTCCAAGTGTTCAAAAATTCTTCTCACTACTCTGTTTCTGCCTTCGTGAATTTTAATTCCGATCATTTTTTTTGAGCCACTGGCATCATAGGCAATGTCATCCACCTGAACGACCCCATCTTCCAACACGATGCCTTCTTGAATTTCTTCCAAATGTTTTTTGCTCAATTGTTTGTTGAGTTCTACCTGATAAATTTTTTGGATCCGCGATGAAGGATGCATCAATCGGGTGGCCAATTCACCATCGTTGGTAAACAACAACAAACCTGTGGTGCTTCTATCTAAACGACCCACCGGATAAATACGTTCCTGAGTAGCGTTTTCAACCAACATCATTACCGTTTTTCTATCCTTCTCATCGTCAGTTGTGGTAATATAGTCTTTCGGTTTATTCAACAACACATATACCTTCTTCTCACTTCTCACCAATTCATTATTGTACTTAACGGTATCACCGGGTTTTATTTTCGAGCCCAATTCGGTAATAATGGTTCCATTAACACTCACCATACCTGCACTTATCAATTCATCGGCCTCACGTCTGGATCCAATGCCGGCATTGCTCAAATATTTATTCAATCTGATTTCCTCTTTCGGTGTGGCCTGCATATCGGTGTTTCTGCCGCGAGAGGAAGATGATTTTGATTTTCGATCGCCCGGAAATTTTTTACGGTCGCGTCTTAAATTTTTCGGATCTCTTTTGGAGAAACGGCTAGCCGTTCTTTCCTCATTATGGTCTCCCTCATTATCAGAAAAAGTTCTTTTGTTCGTTTCGTATTTTTTTCTCCCATCGCCTGATCTCTTTTTAAAATCACGGTAGGATGAAGAGCGATCGGATGAATAGCGTTTTCTTCCTTCGCCTGAATCGCCTTCGTCCGAACGATAGGGCTTGCGACCATACGATTTTCTTTCGCCTCGCGCTTCGCGCTGATCACCGTCTTTATCTCTGAATGATCTTCGATCGGATGAATAGCGTTTTCTTCCTTCGCCTGAATCGCCTTCGTCCGAACGAT
>DAOQTX010000006.1:12175-64504 GCA_035340715.1 Bacteroidia bacterium
AGGGCTTGCGACCATACGATTTTCTTTCGCCTCGTTCTTCGTGCTGATCACCGTCTTTATCTCTGAATGATCTTCCTCTCGAGCTATTGTTCGATCTGCCTTTTTGATCTCTATCTGAAGAAGATTTTCTTCGATCAGAGTTATTTCCTCTATTGTTAAAATTTTTTTTCATTTCATTCCAGTATATCCGATTCAAATGCAGCAGGAATATGTTTTACTTTTTGTGTGCTGCCATTTTTTATGATGCTTATAACATCAAACCGGGTTTCGATATCTAATTGTTTTTCGTTGAGATAATATTCCGCTGCTTCTATAAGATGCTTTTGTTTTTTAATCGTCACTGCTTCGTAAGGCTGCTCATACTTTTCGGTCGATCGGGTTTTAACTTCCACAAAAACCAAGAGATCATTTGTTTGAGCAATGATATCAATTTCATACTTCTTAAACCGCCAGTTTTGATCAATTATTTCAAATCCTTTTTTTTTAAGAAAACGAATGGCTTCTTCCTCCCCTTTTCTTCCCAACACGATATGATTATTCCGCTTCAACAAATTGCAGTTTAACTTTTTCTTCTACACCTAATATAGCTTCTGCGCCTAATATTAAGGGCATATTATTTTTTATATGTCCTGCCGGAAAATTAAAACATACCGGAAAATCAAATTCGGCTACATGCTCGTGAATGATTTCGTACGCACTTTTCCCAAACGGAATGCTATTGTCTTTCATATCACTCATGGCTCCTACAATCATTCCGGAAAGATGATGAAACTTGTACGCTTTTTTTAACTGAACCATCATTCGATCGATATGATAAAGATATTCATCCAGGTCTTCAATAAATAAAATTTTACCTACCGTATCGATATCGTGGTTGGTACCAATTAAAGCCGCAAGTACCGATAGATTCCCTCCACATAAAATTCCTTTGCCGATGCCGGTATAATTCAAAGCTTTATCGCTTTCGCTTGGTTCAAATTCATATTCAATTCTTTCACCTTCTAAAAAAGAAAAGAGTTGCAGAAAGCTCTCTTCGCTAAATTGTTCATCGGTCATATTGATGAGCATTGGAGCATGAATACTTTGAATCCCTGCAGAATGGTTCAGTTGATTGTGTATGGCGGTCATATCGCTGAATCCGATAAACCACTTCGGGTTTTCCATCAAACCCATCAAATCGATATGATCGAGCAAGCGCATACTTCCATAACCTCCACGTGCACAAAAGATTGCTTTAATTTCTGCATCATCCAACATCTGCATCAAATCTTCGAGTCTTTGTTCATCAGTTCCTGAATATTGGTTATATGCATTGTATAAGTTAGGACTCTCGATAGGCACATATCCTCTATTACGGATACGATCAATGCCGGGCATCATTTCTTCGCGGCTCACTTTTCGAGCCGGAGCAACAATTCCAATCTTGTCTCCTTTTTTTAATGGTTCAGGTTTTATCATAAATTCAGACTGTAAAACTAATGAATTAAATATGGCCTGAAGAACAAATTATTCCGGTCAATACCTATTTTTGCAAAAAAGGAACAGCTTGTCGAGATATTTAGTTACTGCCGCACTGCCTTATGCCAATGGACCGGTCCATATCGGACATTTAGCCGGATGTTATATACCGGCCGATACTTTTGTACGCTATTTACGATTTGCCGGAAAGGATGTGAAATTTATTTGTGGAAGCGATGAACACGGCATTCCGATTACCATAAAAGCCAGAAACGAAAATCGTACACCACAAGAGATAGTAAATAAGTATCATAAAATGATGAAGGGTTCATTTGAGTCCTTTGGCATTTCATTCGATCTCTACAGTCGCACCAGCAATGCTTTGCATCATAATACGGCTTCGCAATTTTTTAAAAAACTGTACGACAAAGGAGTTTTTATTGAACAAAAATCGGAGCAATATTACGATGAACAAGAAAAGCAGTTTTTAGCTGACCGATACATCAGCGGAACCTGTCCGAAATGCGGAAATGAAAATGCTTATGGCGATCAATGCGAGAATTGTGGAACGGCCTTACAACCTAACGAACTGATTCATCCAAAATCGAAGCTAAGTGGTAACACTCCGATACTGAAAGAAACGGTGAATTGGTATTTACCGCTTGATCAATATCAAGATGCATTGCACGAGTGGTTGAAGGGGAAAAAAGAAAGCTGGAAAAGTAATGTGATGGGACAATGCTTAAGTTGGATTAATGAAGGTTTGAAACCCAGAGCGATGACCCGTGATTTGGACTGGGGCGTTAAAGTTCCTATAGAAGGACAAGAGGGCAAAGTATTGTACGTTTGGTTTGATGCCCCCATCGGATATATATCGGCTACCAAAGAATTGTTGGGCGATGACTGGAAAAAATATTGGTGCGAACCCGATTCTAAATTGATTCATTTTATTGGTAAAGACAATATTGTATTTCATTGCATCATTTTTCCGGCCATGTTAATGGCACACGAAGGTTTTGTACTTCCGGAGAATGTACCTGCAAACGAGTTTTTAAATTTAGAAGGAGAAAAAATTTCTACCTCACGCAATTGGGCCGTTTGGTTGCACGAGTATTTAAATGATTTTTCAGGAAAAGAAGATGTGCTGCGCTATGTACTAACTGCAACTGCTCCCGAAAACAAAGACAACGATTTTACCTGGAAAGATTTTCAAGCCAGAAACAATTCGGAATTGGTGGCCATATTGGGAAATTTTATCAACCGTGTGATGGTGCTCTCACATAAATTTTCTGCAGGTATTTTGCCTAATGAGGATTTTAGCAAAGACACATTGAGCATGCAGCTTTTTAAAGACTTAGAAGAACTGAGTACAATTTTGTTTGAAAAAATGGAAAGCTATAAGTTTCGCGAAGCGATGGCTTGTTTTATGGATATGGTTCGAAATGGGAATAAATATCTTACCGAAACTGAACCATGGAAATTGGCCAAAAGTGATCTGAATAAAACCAAATTGATTTTGAATTGCTGCCTTCAGTACTGTGCAAATTTAACGCTATTGATGGAGTTTCTTTTACCGGTAACTGCCCAACGTTGCACAAAGCTCCTTAATCTTTCTATAGAACCTAATACAAAAGATAAACGCATATTGATTGGTAAAAAGGATCTTCTGATAAAAGGAACGGTCTTGAATCCTCCAGAACATCTGTTTTCTATTATTGAAGACGAAGTGATTGAAAAGCAAATTGAACGATTAAAGAAAAATAATTCGTCTTTGGAAGCTGAGACGAAAACGAACCCAGTAAAAAATAGCAAATCGATGATCAACTACGATGATTTTGCAAAACTCGATATCCGAATTGCCACCATATTAGAAGCTGAGTTGGTTCCAAAAACTGATAAGCTGCTCAAGTTAAAACTACAGACCGGAATGGATGAGCGTACAGTAGTTTCAGGAATTGCTCAAAGTTATTCTCCAGAAAACATCATCGGAAAAAAAGTATTGCTATTGGCCAACCTAGAGCCAAGAAAAATTAAAGGCATTGAATCGAATGGAATGATTTTAATGGCCGAAAATGAAAATGGTGAACTCAGTTTTGTTTCTCCCGAAAAAGATTTCATCAACGGCAGTAGTGTTTCCTAAATTATTGCACTATAATTCGTTTACTAATCGCTTCCGATTTTGAACGGGCAGTAAGGGTATAAACTCCTGCTTTCAATTTGAAAATACTCTTTGCATTTTCCTGTACAATTCTTTTTCGAGAAATTAATTTTCCATTTAAATCGACTAGCTCAAGATGATATGGTCGATCAAACCCTTTGCAAATAACCTTCAGCTCTTCTCCCGATCGAACCGGAATTGGAGATATAATCAAATCGCCCTTAGTAGGATTCACTTCAAGTATTGATACATTTACTCCAATCACATCTACGTAAAAGGAATCCATTATACAAGAATAAGGATCGCTTACTGTATACCACTGATCAATGGAAGGCTTAACCCAAACAGATGCCGATGTATCGCCTTGACTCCAGATAAAATTTCCAATCCAAGAGGCGGAAAGCAAAACACTATCACCGGGATTAATGGCAAGTGTATCGAGTATATTAACGTCTTTGAAAAAAGTAAATCGATCGTGAACGATGGAATCTGAAGTGAGGAAAACAACATCTAAACGGTTGTTGATCACCTCTATGATTAAAGAGCCGGATCTAATGCTATCGCTATGTACCATTGCCGGATGAGGCCATGTAGGACTAACGGTGCCGACCGAACCGGATGAACCTAATACAACGTAAACCGTTCCGCTGTCATTTTCTGTTGCTTTGACATAAGCGCAAGAATTTAAAGTGCCGTCATACGTTCCATTTCCCGGTTGTACTATCGAGGTTGAATCGAAACTACTGCTGTTTGCAAAATGTCCTTTCAAGAAAAACGATCGTTCGTAACTGTTGCTGTGTGCACCTAAAACTAAATCAACATTGTATTGCTCAAATATTGGATTCAGTTGCTCGCGAATAGCACTCATTAATGTATCCGTATCCGAATCAAACGATCCTTTACTATAAGGAGGGTGATGTATGGCAACTATTTTCCATTTAGCACTACTGTTCGACAAATCTTGCTCAAGCCAAATTTTTTGAGCATTAAGCGAATCGACTATAGATGTTCCAAGAGAATCTAACCCATATGAATTGAGCATAGAAAAATGAACATTGCCTTTATCGAATGAATAGTAATGACTGGTATTGCTGTTTATTCCGCTGGTAAAACCACTTTCAGGTAAACTAAAGATTGAAAAGTAATCAATATTATTGCTTGCGCGGTTCAAACTGTCTTCATTGTATTCTCTTTCTCCGGGAATAGGGAATAGTGGAACACATTTCGTTAAACCGGCTTGATATACATTGAAAAAATTATTCTGATAGCTGCTATCCATTCCATCGGGATAAGCATTATCTCCTAATGATATCCAAGTATGATATGGAATTTGATTGGAATAATTTAAAAAGCTATTCATTACATCCATCTGCTCTTGAATGCCTGTTCCCGCATCACCGGTGATCCAAAATCGAGTTGTGTCGCTTGATGCTATAATCGCTTTATCGCTTACAAACCAATGTAGTGAATCGTTGGTAAAAGAAATTGTATCGCAAACCAAGCGATAATAATATACCGTTGCTGGATTTAAGTTTCCTATTCTATGAATATGATCCATAGATGCTACAGTATCGATTAAAACAGAATTTAATGAATCAACATGAGTACCGATTAACAGCTCACCCAAACATTCTTTATCCGTTCTCCAACGTATGGTGACTTCGTTGCTAAATAAATTCTGAATGTATGGCCCTCTAATCAGCTGCGGTGGCTCAGGCAGAGGATTCATTTGAACAAAAAAAGTATCGCTAATGCAACTATAAGTATCGTTCACTACTATAACCGTATCGGAACCAACGATATGTGTACGTTCCTTTGTGGTACTTCCATCCGACCAAACATTATTTCCAACCCATGATGTGTTTAGCAATAAAGTATCTCCATAATCTGCCCATACGCTATCAATCTTGCCGGCATCATGAAACAAAGTAAAGCGATCCAACACAAATCCATTTCTTCCAACAAACTCCATATCCAATCGCTTATCATTAAATGAAAGATAAAGTGATCCTTCAATATCTTTGTTATATGAAGCCATAGCCGGATGAGGCCATGTTGCAGAAACCGGATCGTTAATGCTAGCGTTTCCTGCTTGAATATACACTATGCCTGAATCTTTTGCTGCAGTTTTATTATAGGCGCATGCGTTTGCTAATCCATTATAATATCCATAAGAACTATCTACGGCATGAATAGCCTTATCGTAAGTGGACGACAGTCCAAAATGATTTTTCATGAGATGTGTACGTTCATAACTGTGCGAGTGACCATAAATCACCAAATCTATTTTATATTGCTCAAGAATAGGTAGCACATTTTCTCTTATTAAAATCAATTCCGTTTCCAAATCACTATCGTGTCCACCCTTTGAATAGGGTGGATGATGAAAAAAGACTATAGTCCACTCCATTTGATTCGAATCCAAATCTTGCTTTAACCAATTTATTTGTGGACTTATCGTATCGTACAAACGATAAGTTCCGTTTTCATAACCATAGCTATTGAGTGAAATAAAATGAACATTATTAAAATCAAAAGAGTAATACGAAACTGTATCGCTGGGCACTCCTCCACACTCTCCCTGCGATGGCAATGAAAAGATGTTATAGTAATCGCAGTAATTATTGATTTGCTGTGTGGAATTGGCATATTCGTGATTACCGGGGCAACTATATACAGGGCTATTTTTTAAAAAGTGCTGATCGTACACATCAAAGAAACGTGTTTGATATTCGGCATCCAATCCATCTTGATAAGCGTTATCACCCAGCAAAAGCATTAAGTCGGGAACATTGCCTGCCAAGTGATTGACCATTTTGTCTCTAACATCCAATTGTTTCTGCCCTGAAAAACCACAGTCGCCCAAAACCCAAACTCCGAAAGCATCAGTAGCGTTAGCGGGAGAATTTGTCTTGAAGAAATAAGAACTATCGCCTGCTAGTAAGGTGGAATCAAATCCAACAGAATAATAATAACGCGTATTCGGTAACAATGAATCCAATCGGATCAAATGGTTCACTTTCGTTATACTATCGGTAATAACAAAACTCAAGGTATCGGGATGAACTCCGTAAAATACGGTACTTCTACAAAACCCATCCGTTCTCCAACGTATGGTCATCTCCGATTCGGTCGGCATGGCTAAATAAGGACCTCGTATCAATTGTTGAGCAAAACTCGTCTCAACCATCAACACCCAAGCAATCAAAAATATAATTCTCTTCATGGGTTTGCAAGATAAACACAGAATAAGAATGAATCGCAAGTTTCACAAAGGATTTATTGATTATTCATGTGTCGAACAACAACATCGCATTGGAATCAATAAATTATTAATGATTACTTTTGCGCACCGGTTCGGTACCGGTTTTTGGTCCCGTAGTTCAATGGATAGAATAGAAGTTTCCTAAACTTTTGATACAGGTTCGATTCCTGTCGGGACTACAAGGATTATTAATATAGCCGGGCCAAATTGGCCCTGTCGTATAATGGATATTACATGGGTCTCCGGAACCCAAAATTCAGGTTCGATTCCTGACAGGGCTACAAAAGTAAAATGTAAATAAATGAACTCAGAAGAATTAAAAGACTATAAAGAGCGCGTTCATGCTCTGAGGAGGCATCTTTGACATCGATCAGAAGTTAAATGAAATAAAAGAGCAAGAAAAAATCAGTCACGCAGCTGATTTTTGGGACAACCCAAAAGAAGCGGAAAAAATTATGCGCAGCATTCGTCAGAAAAAAAACTGGACCGATGCCTACGATGAAGTTGTTGCGGAAGTAGAAGATTTGTCGGTATTGTTTGACTTTTTCAAAGAAGGTGAAGCCAAAGAAGATGAATTGAATCAACACGCAGAAAAAACCCGGATTATACTGGAAGATCTTGAATTTAAAACCATGCTCGACAAAGAAGAAGATCGAATGGATGCGGTGGTTACCATTAATTCGGGAGCCGGTGGAACAGAAAGTCAGGACTGGGCTGAAATGCTCATGCGCATGTACATTCGTTGGGGAGAACAAAACAATTATAAAGTTACAGAGTTGGATGTTCAGTATGGCGATGGTGCCGGAATAAAATCGGCAACCCTCGAATTTGAAGGCGACTTTGCTTATGGATATTTAAAGAGTGAAAATGGTGTGCATCGTTTGGTTCGCATCTCTCCTTTCGATTCGAATGCACGAAGACATACTAGTTTTGCTTCCGTATTTGCTTACCCTAGTGTGGACGATAATATTGATATCGAGATAAAAGAATCCGATATTGAAATTCAAACATCCCGATCGGGAGGAGCCGGAGGGCAAAACGTAAACAAAGTGGAAACCAAAGTTCAGTTGACACACTTACCCACCGGAATTGTTGTGGTGTGTCAGGTAGAGCGTTCACAGCAAGGCAACCGAGAGCGGGCAATGAAAATGCTTCGTTCACAATTGTATGAATTGGAGATCAGAAAACGCAATGAAGCCAAAGCCGATGCAGAAAAAACGAAAAAAAGAATTGAGTGGGGATCTCAGATCCGATCCTATGTTTTTCATCCCTATAAAATGGTAAAAGATCTTCGCACCGGAATTGAAACTTCAGATGTTACGGGTGTTATGGATGGAGATTTAAATGAGTTTATGAAAGCGTATTTAATGGAATATTAAGCCTTATGTTAAAAGTATATTTTAAAGCCGACTGTCACACCTGCCGAACAGCACTTCAACTCATAAATGAATTGAACGAACCTGAAATTTCGACTACCGAATATTTAGTCGAAGTTCCAAGTGAAAATGAAATTAGAGATCTGGTGCGTATGTTGAATTGCAAAGCAATTGATTTGATTCGTAAGAAGGAGCCTTTATTTCAAAACAAATATCTCCATGCGGAATTGAACGATGACCAGTGGATTAAAATTATGCATGAAAATCCTATTTTAATTGAGCGACCCATTGTCGTATACGGAGACAAAGCCATCATTGGGCGCCCGGCTGAAACAGTGATCGACTTTATTAATAATGAAAAAAAGAAAAAATAAACGAGTATAAAATGTACTTTAGTTTCAACGAAGATATGAGTGCATTTTAAAAAAAATATTAATCGCATGACCAATACAACATTCCGAAAAGAAAAAGACACCATGGGTGTAGTTGAAGTCCCCGCTCATGTTTACTGGGGAGCACAAACACAACGCTCAATTGACAATTTCAAAATTGCACGCGAAACCAATCGAATGCCAATTGAAATCGTGCATGCATTTGCTGTACTGAAAAAAGCAGCAGCCATAACCAATTTCGAATTGGGCGTATTGGATGAAAACAAATGTAAAGCGATACAAAACGTGTGTGATGAAATAAGAAAAGGAACTTTAGACGATCAGTTTCCTTTAGTGGTTTGGCAAACCGGATCGGGCACTCAATCGAACATGAATGTGAATGAAGTCATAGCCTATAGAGCGCATGTGTTGAGTGGAGGAAAATTAGACGATGAAAAAAAGATGTTTCATCCCAATGACGATGTCAATAAATCACAATCCAGCAATGATACTTTTCCAACTGCTATGCATATTGCAGCGTATAGCATTTTAATGGAATGCACTTTGCCGGGTTTAAAAAAATTGCGCGACACCATGCAAAAAAAGTCAAGAGATTTTATGCAGGTAGTAAAAATAGGTCGCACACATTTAATGGATGCAACACCACTAACTTTAGGTCAGGAAATTTCAGGATATGTGGCACAACTCAATCATGGCATACGAGCCATTGAAAACAGTTTATCGCATCTTTCCGAACTGGCATTAGGTGGCACTGCAGTTGGCACCGGAATTAACACTCCGGAAGGTTATTCAGAAAAAGTAGCGCAACAAATTGCAAAAATCAGTGGGTATCCCTTTATCAGTGCACCCAACAAGTTTGAAGCATTGGCTGCACATGATGGCATTGTTGAATCGCATGGTGCATTAAAAACGGTTGCCGTTAGCTTAATGAAAATTGCTAATGATATTCGTTTATTGGCTTCAGGCCCACGTTGTGGTATTGGTGAAATATTTATTCCTGACAATGAACCCGGTTCATCCATCATGCCCGGTAAGGTTAATCCAACACAGTGCGAAGCACTTACCATGGTAGCTGCTCAAGTTATGGGCAACGATGTCGCTATCAACATTGGCGGATCAAATGGACATTTTGAATTGAATGTTTTTAAACCCATGATGATCTATAACTTCCTGCATTCTGCTCGTTTGATTGGAGAAGCATGTATTTCATTTAATGATAAATGCGCCATTGGTATTGAACCATTACACGAAAACATTAAAAACAACTTGAACAATTCATTAATGTTGGTTACCTCATTAAACCCACACATAGGTTATTACAAAGCAGCAGAAATTGCACAAACTGCGCACAAAGAAGGAAAGACATTGAAAGAGACTGCCATTCAATTGGGCTATTTAAGTGCAGAGCAATTCGATGCGTGGGTAAAACCGGAAGACATGGTTGGAGATATTGGGAAATAAGAACAACTTATGAAGACTAGAATGAAAATAAATAAGTTCCTTAAGAGGATACTGGTCTTTAGTTTTCTTCTATGCCCTATTGTATCGACTGCTCAAAACACGGCACTGCTCGATACATTCATGACTCAATACAATAAAGCTACACACGATACTGTAAAAATAAAAGCGCTATATGATATCAGTTGGTTATACATGAATGCCAACATTGATACCTCGCTACAACTTTCCGATAGAGGATTGGCATGGTCAGAAAAAAACAATTTCCGTTGGGGATTAAGTAAAGGTTTTATTTTGAGAGGAATCTATCAAACCATTAAAGGAGAATTTACACTTGCTTTAGAATCGTATGAGGAGTGTTTGAAAATAAAATCAGAAGATAAAGATTCATTAGGTATTGCATCGGTGCTCAATAATATTGGAAACGTTTATCTCTATAGAGGCGACTACGACAAAGCAATTGAATATTTTCTTAAATCCATAGCTATTGAAGAAACCCACGGAACTGACGAGCGACTTGCTGAGAGTTATATGAATGTAGGATCGGTGTATTCGGGTATGAAACGATACCATCAAGCATTACAATATTACAAAAAATATATAGAGCTCAATGATGGATTAGGCAAAGACAATGCCGTATCAGAAGCCGCAAACAATATAGGAGGTACCTATATGAATTTGAACAAGATTGATAGTGCATATATTTATTTTTTACAAGCGGAAAAAACGGCTCTGAAGTGGGGAAATAAAACAGCCTTGGCGACAAGTTATATCGGACAGGCTAATTATTTTATAAAAAACAATCAGCTTGATAAAGCATTTGAATTACTGGAACAAGCCATACGCCTGAGCGAAGAAAGCGGCAATACTCAACAGTTGGCCGCCACACATATTGATGCCGGCAACATAGCGTTAAAAAACAAACGATTGGATCAGGCCTTCTATCATGCCAATACAGCACGAACACAAGCTTTATCGATCGGAGCCAAAAAAGAAATTTCAAATGCGTATTTGTTGCTCAGCAATGTGGAGCAACAAAGAAATAATTTTAAAAGTGCTTTTGACTTTTTAGAACTGCATACGCTTTACTCCGATTCGATATTAAACGAACAAGCAAATGAAACCATTGCAGAGATGCAAACTCGTTTTGAAACAGAGAAGAAAAATGCTGAAAACACTTTATTGCGATCCGAGAATCAAATTAAAAGTCTAACCATTGAAAAGCAAGACCGACAAAAAAATGTTCTGATCGCCATAGCTGCTATTATACTTTTGTTTGCTTACGTATTGTTTATGTACAAAAAAGCACGTCAAGAAAAATTGATACAAACCGAGCGAATGGCCATGCAAGAACAGCGATCGAAGGCAGTGATTGAAGCGGAGGAAAACGAACGACAAAGAATTGCACGTGAACTACACGATGGTGTTGGCCAAATGATTGCCGCTATTAAATTGAATTTTCAAAATGTCGTTTCAGATAAGGCTAAATCCGAAGTATTGTACTCGGATAAAGTAGCCAATGTAAATTCAATGATTGATGAATGTGCTAAAGAAGTCCGTAGCATTTCACACAACATGATGCCAAATGTTCTTATTCGATCTGGCCTGGTGAAAGCCGTGCGAGATTTTATTGATAAAATCAGTAGCACCGGTTTATTGCGGATGGAACTTCAAGTGGTTGGTATGGAAGAAAGAATGGATCCAACTTTCGAGCATATATTGTACCGAGTTTTACAAGAAATTGTGAGCAATATTGTTAAACATGCTCAAGCCAATCATGTGAGCATTCAATTTATCCGTCACGATCAACATTTGACCTTGATGATAGAAGACAATGGGAAAGGATTTAATATTGATCAAAAAGAAAACTTTTCCGGAATGGGTTTAAAAAACATACAATCGAGAATCGAATACCTAAACGGAGAAGTTCATTTTGATTCATTTCCAGGTAAGGGCACTACAGTGAGTATAGAAATTCCATTAAGCTCATGATGCAACAAAAGATCATAAGGGTTTATCTGGTAGATGATCATCAGCTTATGTTGGATGGATTGAAAACCATGTTGGAAGACGAAGAATCTATTCAATTGTGCGGTATGTCTAATTCAGCAAAAGAAGCTTTAGAGACAGTTGAAAAACTAAAACCCGATGTTGTGATTACCGACATTAGTATGCCCGAAATGGATGGGCGGGAACTATCACTTCAGGTTAAAAAGAAATTTCCATACATAAAAATTATTGCGCTTTCTATGTTTGGTGACATTACGCATATACGAGAAATGATGGAAGCCGGAATCTCAGGATACGTATTAAAAAATACCGGTAAGAAAGAATTAATGGAAGCGATACATAAGGTACATTCAGGAGATATTTATTATTGCAAAGAAGTGGCAAATGAGGTTCTTCGCTTTATAAATACAAAAAGTGATGCTCCCAAATCAAGTATTTCGCTCACTGCCCGAGAGATTGAAATTGTCAAGCTCATTGCTGAAGAATACAGCAATCAGCAAATTGCAGAAGCATTGTTTATTTCGGAAAGAACGGTGGAAACACACCGAAAAAACATTTTCAGGAAAACAGAAACAAAAAGTGTTGTCGGTCTGATTAAGTATGCTTTGGAAAAAAATATTATTACGAATTAGTCGCGCTGCTCTTTCTTTTACACATTACATTAGAGAACAATTGAATAAATGGTATTTTTGAATATCGATGAAATCAAACACTACACTTATACGAAATGCCACCATTGTAAATGAAGGCAAAACTTTCCTTTCCGATCTCTTAATAAAGAATAATAGGATAGAAAAGATTTCGTCCAATATTTCTATTGATTTTGCCACTGAAGAATTGGATGCTGAAGGATTAATTTTGATACCGGGAATAATTGATGATCAGGTACACTTTAGAGAACCCGGTCTAACACACAAAGCAGATATCTATACTGAATCGCGAGCAGCCGTAGCCGGAGGAATTACCAGCTATATGGAAATGCCGAATACGAATCCTCAAACTCTTACGCAATCGCTTTTAAAAGATAAATATGAGTTGGCTGCTAAAAAAAGCATTGCCAATTATTCTTTTTACATGGGTGCCGGAAATCACAATATTGAAGAAGTGCTTAAAACGGATCCTAAAAATGTATGCGGAGTTAAAATATTTATGGGATCCTCAACAGGAGATATGTTGGTGGATGATGAAGCAACCTTGAATAAAATATTTTCTAGTACTCCCATGCTTATTGCTACACATTGCGAAGACGAGCAAAGCATTGTATCCAATTTAAAAAAATACAAACTTTTACATGGAAACGACATTGGCATTGAAATGCATCCCGAAATCAGAAGCAGAGAAGCATGTTATTTATCGAGCAGTAGAGCGGTTTCCTTAGCAAAAAAATACAATAGCCGACTTCATATTCTACACATCAGTACAAAGGAAGAATTGGACTTGTTTCGAAATGATATTCCTCTTGAGCAAAAAAGAATCACTGCCGAAGCTTGCGTACATCATCTGTGGTTTAGTGACGAAGACTATCCGAAAAAGAAAAACTTTATCAAGTGGAATCCGGCTGTTAAAACAGCTGAAGACCGAGAGGCCATTCGAAAAGCGATAGTGGCAAACAAGATTGATGTTATCGCTACCGATCACGCACCTCATACCCTGCAAGAAAAAGAAATGTCGTATTTGGATGCGCCCTCCGGTGGACCTTTGGTTCAACATTCCTTGCTCGCTATGCTCGATTTAGTGAAGCATGGAGTTTTTACTTTGGAACTAGTTGTTAAAAAAATGTCGCATGATCCGGCTGTACTTTTTACCATACAAGAAAGAGGATATATTCGTGAAGGCTATTATGCCGATCTTGTTTTAATCGATCAAAAAAAATCTTATACCGTAAGCCGTGAAAATATTTTGTACAAATGTGCTTGGTCTCCCTTTGAAGAACATACATTTCAAAACAGTATACACACAACATTTGTCAATGGAAATAAAGTTTATTCCAATGGTCAAATTCACGATTGTGCTTTAGGCTCCAGATTAATGTTTACTGAGCGATAAATATTTTAACAGATCGAATTGTTAATGACTTCAAATCCTTTTATTCCTATTTTATGCATCGCTCTACTCGCTGTTTCATGTCATCGAGAAAGCGAAAGCAAAAAGAAGATTGAAACAACATCGGATACCATTTTTGTTGAGGAGGCTACAATAGTTGATACCATAGTGGCTTTTGAAAAAAAGGAGTTGAAATATCAATTTCTGTTTATTGATAGTGTATTCATTGCGCATATAAGAGAATATTTTAACGAATATGAATTGAATGTTTTACTGCATATCAACCGGATCGATTATAGCAAACTATACAAGACCGATACATTAATTGTTCCGGACACGTTTTATACGGATATAAATACCTATAGCCCTTTCCCTGATTCGCTTTCCATTTTACATGATATCAATAAAATAATTTTGATTTCATATGCTTGCCAAGCAATGGGGCTCTATGAATGTGGAAAATTATTAAAATGGTTTCCGGTTAGTATGGGAAAAAAATCAACCCCTACACCTACCGGTTTATATCATACCAATTGGAAGTCGAAGAAAACGATAAGTACGGATAATGATGCCTGGATTCTTCCGTGGTATTTTAATTTAATCAATAAAACTGGTGTATCACTGCATCAATATGAGCTTCCGGGTGTTCCGGCCAGCAGCAGTTGTGTAAGAATGATGGAAGAGCACGCACAATTTATTTACTATTGGGCAGAACAATGGAAACTAACCCCGGATGAAAGAAACATACTTGCGCATGGAACCCCAGTTATAATTTACGGTGAATATAATTTTGATCATTCACCACCTTGGTACAATTTGCCACAAAACAGCAAGGTATTGGATGAAAATACGGACTCATTGAATTCAATGCTTCAAAATCATATTGACCTTATCCGAAAAAGACAATACCAATTAGATTCTATCATTGTAGAAAGATCTAAGGCGTTTCTTTAACAGGTTCCGATCCATCGTGCATGTGAGGATAGATGGTATAGTGAATTTCCTTTATCATATTCAGTAAAAGCTCCCGCATTTTTTGAATGTTCTTCTTCTGTAGCGCTGAAATAAATACCGTTTTCTGTCTTCCTTGTGCCATCCACGACTTTTCTAAATCTACCAGAGATACATTCTCCTTCGTTTCGGGAGTCAAATCATCTTCATCCTTTTCTACAAACTGATAAGCATCGGTTTTATTAAATACCAATAAAGTAGGTTTGTCGGCCGAATTAATCTCAACCAAAGTTTGCTGTACGATTTGCATCTGCTCTTCAAAGTTGGGATGAGAAATATCCAATACATGTACCAATATGTCAGCTTCTCTTACTTCATCAAGTGTTGATTTAAACGATTCGATCAAATCATGTGGCAACTTACGAATAAAACCAACTGTGTCGGAAAGAAGAAAGGGTATATTATCCCATACCACTTTTCGCACTGTCGTATCGAGTGTGGCAAATAATTTATTTTCAGCAAACACATCCGATTTACTCAGCATATTCATTATAGTGCTTTTGCCTACATTGGTATAACCTACTAATGAAACTTTAACAATGTTTCCTCTTCTCTTGCGCTGTGTTTGATTTTGTTTGTCTATTTGTTCCAGCTTATCGCGTAATGAAGCCAGTTTATCTCGAACTACTCTTCGATCGGTTTCCAATTCTGTTTCACCTGGTCCACGCATTCCGATTCCTCCTTTTTGCCGCTCTAAGTGTGTCCACATTCGAGTCAATCGGGGTAATAAATATTTGTATTGGGCCAGTTCAACTTGTGTTTTTGCTTGTGCGGTTCGAGCTCTGCGCGCAAAAATATCTAAGATCAAATTGGTACGATCAAGCACTTGACATTTAAGTGCCTTTTCAATATTCCTAATTTGCGAAGGGCTCAGCTCATCATCAAAAATTACTACATCCGGTTTATGCTCTGTAACGAACAAAACGATATCCTCCAATCGGCCTTTACCTACATAACTTCTGGGATCAGGGTGCTCTAGTTTCTGAGTAAATTTTTTAATGGTTTTTATTCCAGCTGTGCCGGCTAAAAATTCCAGTTCATTCAGATATTCTTCAACCTGAACCACTGTTTGATTTTTTGAAATTACTGAAACAAGCACCGCTTCGGGAATCCGAATGGCTGTAGAAAAAGGTTTAACCAATGCAATACAATTTATGCAAAGATAGTTTAAATACTACTTCAGCGTTTCTACATATTCCGCTACCGCCAATATTTGTTCCTCACTTAACACTTTTTGGTAAGGAATCATCGAGTTCTTTCCATTTCGGATAATGTTTAGTCTTTCTTCGGCACTCAACTTTGATTGCGTCAGATCCTTTGCTCCACTGACACCCAATTTGCCATCAGCACCATGACAAACAATACATTGACTCTCGAAAATACTTTGACCCAATTGATCAACCGAAACATTTTCAAACGCTTGACTCTTATTTTCCATTTTAAACACCGGGCTCTTCGTTTCGCTGATGCCATAAACATATACCAAACAGAGTACAGATAGAAAAACTAAAAGTTTGTTTTGCTTTTTGTAGCCAATAACTGCGAGTACAATAGTCAAAACAATAGCTGCTATTTTAACCCATAGCCACATACCTTTATTTCCTGTATATACACTTAGATAAATACCTGTCAGCAAAAACAAAGTGCTGATGATCATATCCGGCACCTTAAATTTTTTGACAAATGAATCCAAAGCCTTCTGATTGCCACTCATCATTAATATAAATCGAATGATGGCCAGAATTAAAAAAATAATTACGACCAATTTATGAGTATGAAGCATTCCTGTAAACATATCTTTTGGGTTTAGGTGGTTTGATTTTGTTGTGAAAGTACTTTCTTTCCTACTGATTCAAGCATGCTCACGCAAATGCTGCTATAAAAAGTTTCATTCAATATGAGTAATTTATCTACGATTTCCTTTAAAGCTTCCACTGAAGGTTTCTTTCGTAACAACTCTTGAAAGTAATTGCTGATATAATATTGAAACGGATAGCTGTTATTTTCTCTTGCTTTTGCCGAACGACTAAACAATTGTCTCGCTTCTTCAAAATCATTGTGAGCCAGCAATAAAAATCCTTTACACTCATTCACTAGCAATGCATGATCAAGTCTTAGAGCTGATTCCTTTTCTATTTGCTTTAAAGTCTTAGTCATAGCCTTCAAAGCCAGTGAATCTTTCTGAGCAAAATGAAGATATGTTAGAATATACATCTTAGTCATCAACACTTTTACTCTTGCCGAAACGGCTTCTTCATTATCTTCCGACTGTAGTGAAAGAAAAAATCCTTCGTCCAATAATTCTAGGGCTGCATCGATACTGCCTGAATCGCAGGCCAATTCGGCATGTATTATTTTAAAGTTAATTAGTTCAACTAGGTTATTGTTGTCCTTAGCCGACTGTATGGCTTTGTTTAAATGTGTCAATCGTACTGGAAGTGGTTCTTCTGTAAGGTATTTCGCCAAATTAACATGAATCTCAGTGCTTTTCTCCGGAACTGCAATTAAAATTTCTTCAAAATTCTCAGCCGTAAAATTGATATACGGTTCCATATAATGAGATCGGTTTTCCAGCAAAGACGATACCTCTAAAATATTTACAAGAGTTTCATATTTGCTTCGAACATTCTTATGCCGTATCAATAATTTACACAGGTCATCATACAAATTCACGGCATCGTTTTGATCGAACATACCAAGATGAGCTTTGTGCAACAACGATGCAGTTTTAAAACCACATACCATGTGCTCGGTATTGATTTGCACTCTGTGTTGAATATCCATTAACTCATGAAGGTAGCTGTCCAATTGTTCTGAAAACTGAACTTCAATCAGACGGTAAGCATTTTTGTAGAGCTGCAATAACATTTCATGTTCACCAATCAAAAACAAATCGGTTTTAATTTGAATGAATTCTTCTCTCAAAGAAATATCTGTTACTCCTAATTCAAGTTGTGTGATCAATTTCTGAAAACGATTTTTCAATTGATCATTCCCAAAACGCTTTTTTAGAAAATTCAAATACTTGGTAGAGTTCATTAATGCTTGTAACTCTGTATTGATTTCTGCCAATATCAATCTAAACTCAGCCGCCTTTAGTCTTCTAAATCTTCCTTTGCTGATCAATTGAGGATTGAATCCAGTGCTGCTTCTGTGCATTTGAAACAACTCTTCCAATAATGCACTCCAATCTTGTTTCGACTCCTTTGTGAGTTGATCAAAAATATAGTCCAACACCTCTTTGTCGCGCGGTAACTGAAGGATATATTTATACTCAAGTGTGTCTGTAACTGTTTGCATATACTAGGATTCAAAGAAAAAACAATACCCTGTCAATAGATCGATTTTTCGCTATGAAAATTATTACTTTCGCTACCCTAGCTTTAAAAGAACATGAAGAAATTACTAACAATTTTATTCACTCTATTTCTACTAAATATACTTGTTGCTCAAGGGCAAGAAGGATTTCCTAGCAATGGAATTAGCGATGAAAGATCAACCTTGTATGCTTTCACCAATGCAACTATTTACATTCAATACAATCAATCTGTTTCCAAAGCAACTTTATTGATTCAGAAAGGGAAGATTATTGATGTTGGTGTTGCTGTTAAAATACCGGAGGGTGCAAAAATTATAGATCTAAACAATATGTATATCTACCCTGCTTTTGTTGATCTATACAGCGACTTCGGAATGCCTGATCTAAAAAAAACCAGGCCAAGCGACAGTCCTTCAAAAAATTCCGGAGCTTTATATTGGAATCCTGCCATTCGATCACACATCAAAGCTGAAACGGAGTTTAATTACAACGATAAAGCAGCCGAATCGCTTAGAAACATTGGTTTTGGTTTTGTTTTATCTCATGTAATGGATGGAATTAGCCGAGGTACTGGTGTATTTTTAAATACGGCAAACAACAAAGCACATCAATCTATTTTATCATCTAATGCAGCATCGTTTTATTCATTTAATAAAGGTACCTCTAAAGAAGACTATCCCGGTTCGCTCATGGGAAGTATCGCTCTTTTACGTCAAAGCTATTTCGATGCAAAATGGTATGTTCAAAACATTCAACAAGATCAATACAACCAAACCTTGGAATCTTTCTATCAGAACTTGAAACTCCCATCCATCTTTGAGTGTAGTGATTATCAAAATATTTTACGAGCGGCATCCATTTCATCCGAATGGAATATTCCATTTATATATAAAGGTTCAGGAGATGAGTACAAAAGAATGACAGAATTGAAAAGCATCAATGCCAAATTGATTGTTCCGCTAAACTATCCTGATGCGTATGATGTAAGCGATTTGTATGATGCATTAAACGTAGATGTTTCCGACATGAAGCATTGGGAACTAGCGCCTGCAAATTCATATATGCTTTACCAAAACAAAATTCCCTTTTGTTTCACAACAGCCGGGTTGAAAAACACTAAAGATTTTTTTAAAAATATTCGAAAGGCCATTGCACATGGTTTGCCGGAAGAAGAAGCTTTGAAAGCGCTAACCTATAACCCGGCTGAATTTATTAATGCTCAACAGTTCTGTGGATCTTTACAAAAGAATATGCCTGCTAGTTTTACTATTTGTAGTAATAAGATTTTTGACGAAAAAAATCAGATGATCAGTACATGGGTGTATGGAATCGAATATTCAGCTAATGAAATTAAGGAGACGAATGTTTTAGGAAACTATTTTATAAATCTTGGGCCACAAGTAAACTTGAAACTAGAAATCAGTGGTGATGCATTAGGACAAAAAATTGTGGTGAAAGAAGACAGTGTCGATTTGAAAGCTAAATCAAGTATTGAACAAAATGTGTTGAGTATAAACGCAACTATAAAGAGTGGAAAGAACAAAGGCAATTACAGAATAAAAGGTTTGTTTGATGAAAGTACCAATACATTTGCCGGTAATGCACAACTTCCTGCCGGGAATTTAATAACATGGCAATCCAGTGTTCGTGAAAATTTGAATGAGTCCGCTAAAGAATCGAAAAAAGATAGCAGCGTTGTTCCTACAGTAGGAAAAGTATGGTATCCCAACATGGCCTTTGGATTTGAAGAATTGCCAAAAGCAGAGTTTGTTTTGATAAAGAATGCTACCCTATGGACCAACGAAGTAGATGGAAAAATTTCAAATGGTGATATTCTTATCGGCAATGGAAAAATTTTAAAGGTTGGAAAAGTATCCGAAAGCGATTACGCAAAAATAAACAACCTGAAAACCATTGATGCTGCAGGAAAACATGTTACACCCGGAATCATAGATGAACACAGTCATATTGCGGTGAAAAGTGGAGTAAACGAAGGCACACAAGCCATTTCAGCGGAAGTTTCCATCGGGTCGGTTATCAATAGCGATGATATAAATATTTATCGGCAATTGGCTGGTGGAGTCACTACAAGCCACTTGCTTCACGGATCGGCAAACCCCATAGGTGGACAAACCGCATTAATAAAACTGAGATGGGGCAAATCGCCTGAAGAAATGAAATTTGAAGGAGCGGATGGATTTATAAAATTTGCTTTGGGTGAAAATGTTAAACAAGCCAATTGGGGCGATCAACATCGATCACGCTATCCGCAAACCCGTATGGGCGTTGAGCAATTAATTATTGATGCATTTAATCAAGCAAAAAAATATGAACAAGATTGGAAGCAATACAATGCTTCAAAGAATAAAAACAATTTAATTGCTCCACGAAGAGATATTGAAAAAGATATTCTGCTAGAGATATTAAACAAAAAAAGATTCATCACTTGTCATTCGTATCAACAAGCAGAAATTAACATGTTGATGCATGTTGCCGATAGCTTCAATTTTACGCTCAACACTTTTACGCATATTCTTGAAGGATACAAAGTAGCAGACAAGATGAAGGAACATGGGGCAGGTGCATCTTCGTTCAGCGATTGGTGGGCCTATAAATATGAAGTGATTGAGGCCATTCCACACAATGGTTCCATCATGAATAAAATGGGAATTGTTACAGCATTCAATTCGGATGATGCCGAAATGGCCAGACGATTGAATCAGGAAGCTGCAAAAGCAGTTAAGTATGGCAACACATCCGAAGAGGATGCATTGAAATTTGTAACCCTTAATCCTGCAAAACTTTTGCACATCGATCATCGTGTTGGAAGTTTGAAAGAAGGAAAAGATGCAGACATAGTGTTGTGGAATGATCACCCGCTATCGGTTTATGCTACGGTAAATCAAACCTACATTGATGGAATTTGTTATTACGATCAACAAAGAGATAAAGCCTTACAAGAAACGTTGAAACTAGAACGAACTCGATTGATGGATAAAATGCAGGATGAAAAAAATTCGGGAGCAAAAACACAAAGTCCAAATTCCGAACCTAATTATTTATACAACTGTAACGAGTTAGAACACTGTTCACACTAATATTTAAGAACATGAAAAGAATCATCATACTTAGCTTAAGTCTTTTTTTCATCATTTCGGTTCAGGCACAAAATCCTGTTCCAGCAAATAATGAATCAAAAAAAATATTAATTCTCAATGGAACTACACATACCGGAGCAGGTTATGTCATTGAGAATTCCGTCATCGGAATAATTGGGAATAAGATTGAATTGATTGGTGATGCCCGAACGGTAAAAGTAGAACGTTCAAAATACGATACCATCATTTATGCTGAGGGTAAACATATATATCCGGGTTTCATTGCATTGAACACCATCATTGGATTAAGTGAAATTGAATTAGTCCGTGCAACAAATGATTTTGATGAAACTGGATCTATCAATCCGAGTGTTCGATCGCTCATTGCCTATAACACCGATTCAAGAGTTACTCCAACCGTAAGATCCAATGGAGTGTTGCTGGCTCAAATTACTCCACAAGGAGGATTAATTTCCGGTTCTTCTTCTGTGGTTCAATTGGATGCATGGAATTATGAAGATGCAGTAGTTGTAAGCGACAATGCCATGCACATTAATTGGCCAACGCAAAGAATCAATACGGCATGGTGGGCTGCTCCGGCAGAAGAACAGAAGGAGAAAATGAAGAAAGCGCAAACAGACCTTCAACAATTATTGCTAGATGCACATGCTTACTATCAGGCAAAAGGGAAAACCAATTTGAATCCTCATTTAGAATCAATGAAAGGTTTGTTTGATGGCAGCAAAAAATTATATGTACATGCCAACTATGTTAAGGATATCCTTTCAGCGATAGATGTTTGCAGAAACTATAAAATTAAAATGGTATTAGTTGGAGGAAACGATAGTCCTCTTATTACCGATGTATTGAAGAAGGAAAAAATTCCAGTCATATTAAATACAACGCATAGTTTGCCGTATCGAACCGATACCGATGCCGATTTCGCTTACAAACTTCCTTCGCTTTTAAACAAAGCGGGTATAGAAACCGCTATACATGTAGATGGATTTTGGCAAGTGAGAAATCTTGCCTTTGCTGCCGGAAATGCAGTGCCCTATGGTATTAATCCTGAGGAAGCATTAAAAATGATTAGCCTTACTCCGGCAAAAATTCTTGAAATCGATCAGCGATATGGATCTTTAGAAGAAGGCAAAAGCGCTACCTTATTTATTTGTGAAGGGAATGCTCTAGATATGCGAACACAAAAAATTGAGCATGCATGGATTGATGGCAGAAGTATTGATTTGAATAATATTCAAACACAGTTGTATCATAAATTCATGAACAAATATGGCTTGAAGCCTTAATACGAACTGCGAATCGCTTCAACCGGATCGAGACGGCTTGCCGTTAGAGCAGGTACAATGCCGGATATAATACCGGTGATGGCGCTAACTGTTAATCCCAGAAGTATATTGCTTCCACTTAAAATCATTTCAAAATCTAAAGCTGCGCTAGCTATCAGGCTAATGATAAAAACAGCCAACAGACCTAGCAATCCTCCAATCAGACTTAAGAAGATGGATTCAAACAGAAACTGAGAAAGAATAAAATAATTTTTTGCGCCTAAACTTTTTTGGATTCCAATTATGGGAGTTCGCTCTTTTACAGATACAAACATAATATTAGCAATACCAAAAGTTCCTACTAAAATTGAAAAGCCTCCTATGATCCAACCCGCCATAGTAACAAAACTAAACATAGCCCCTACTCCTTGATGCAGCAAACTGGCTTCATTCAATGCAAACGAATCATCTTGTTTTGGATTTTGTCTTCGAATGCTTCTTAACGCACCTCTTATTTCCTCTTTTAGCTGATCGTTGCTTACACCATCTTTTGCACGCACCGCTATCATCGGTCCCAATTGATCGGTTCGTATATCAATAAACCTTCGGGCAAAATTTACCGGAACTACCACCGCATTATCTTTGCTGTTGCCCAACATACTACTGCCTTCTTTTGAAAACACACCAATGACGATAAGTTTTCGATTGTAGGCTGTAAATTTTTTACCGATCGGGTCTTCATTTGGGAACAAATTATCAGCAACATCCGATCCAATTAATGCAACCGCTCTTCCGGTAACCGATTCGGCTTCCGAAAAATATCTTCCCGATTGCAAATCGAATGCTTCCAAATTATTCCATGAATGCGATACTAAGGTCATATCTGCATTATCTATGCTATTGCTTTTAAACTTTAACGTAACTCCGGATAAATACGCCATCATTGCATAGTGTTGCGCAACATTTGATGTTTTGTTTTTGAGCGCTTCCATTTCGCTGTATCCGGGTAGCGGTCTTTGATAATATTTCCACCAGGGATATTCATCACCAAAGCTCCAAGGCCATTTCTGAATATAGATTACATTGTCTCCCAATTGTTCAATACTTCCCTGAATCTTTTCTTCAAGAGCATCGACCACAGTAAATACAGATATGATGGCAAATATACCTATAGTGATTCCTAATAAGGAAAGCATTGTTCGCAAACGATTGGATTGCAATGCTTGCCAGGCAAACATGATACTCTCAATAATCAGATTCAGAAATAATTTCATAAGGTTTTGTTTTAACCCGCTTCGCTAACTACTTCTTCTACTTCGGGCATCAATTTTTTAAATAATGTTTCAATACCGGATTTAAGTGTAACCGTACTGGAAGGACATCCACTGCATGCACCTCGTAAGGTTAGGGTCAATACTCCATCTTTAAAAGATTTAAAATCGATTGCTCCACCATCCGACTCTACAGCGGGTTTGATATATTCTTCAAGAAGCGAAACTATTTTTTGCTCTTGCTCACTCAAATCTTTTTTCTCCGCATCGTTATGGATCACTGTTGGCTTTTGACTGAATACAGAAAGGTGCTGACTTAAATATTGTTTTATTACTTCACGCATAATTGAATTGATTTCATACCAATCCATTCCTTTTTGCTTAGTCAGTGTAATAAAATTTGCAGTAATAAAAACTTCAGTTATGCCAGAATAACTAAATAATTCAAGTGCCAAAGGAGATTCTAAAGCTTCTTCCTTGCTTTTATATTCAACCGAACCTTCTGCCAATAAAACTTTGCTACAAACAAACTTTAAGGTATCTGGATTTGGAGTTGCTTCCGCATACACTTCAATGGGTCTATTTCTTATTTGTTGATCCTTGTTCATACTTATCTAACCTTATCTGCTAACATTTTGTTCAAAAACAAAACAGATATATTTTGATTATGTTGTTTGTTAAACTCTGCATATTTATAAAAGCTATAATTTCTATGCCTTGAGTGGGACTTAGAAATACTACTTTTGTAAAGCCAAAGGTATGCTATTATTGTGTTATGAGAAAAGAAACTGATTTTTTGGTCATTGGTTCAGGTATAGCCGGTTTGAGTTTCGCATTACGTGTTGCCCAATATGGACGTGTGCTTATTATAACAAAATCAAACGAAGATGAATCCAATACAAAATATGCTCAAGGAGGAATAGCAGCCGTATTTAATGAAAATGATAGCATTGAAAAGCATGTTGCCGATACCCTAGATTGCGGAGACGGCATGTGCGATACCGAGGTGGTTGAACTAGTTGTAAGAGAAGGAATAAACAGAGTAAATGATATTATAAAATGGGGGACAGAATTTGATAAATCGAAAGAAGGTACTTACGATTTAGCTAAAGAAGGAGGGCATAGCGAGCATCGAGTATTGCATTACAAAGACTTAACCGGCTATCAAATAGAGACTAAGTTGTTGCAACAAATCGAAAAACACCCGCAGATTGAAATACTAACACATCATTTTGCCATTGACTTAATTACACAACACCATTTAGGAAAACTGGTAAAGAGAAGCACTGAAAATATAGAGTGTTATGGTGTTTATGCTTACGATATCAAAAATCATACGGTCGATACCATTTTATCCAAAATAACTTTGATGGCGAGTGGCGGAGCCGGATGTGTGTATCAAAACACCACCAATCCGATAATCGCCACAGGCGATGGTATTGCAATGGCATACCGAGCCAAAGCAAAGATTAGAGATATGGAGTTTATCCAGTTTCATCCAACTGCTTTGTACAACCCGGGTCAAGTTCCTGCATTCCTTATCTCAGAAGCCGTCAGAGGTTTTGGTGCCATATTAAAAACCGCTTCTGGCAAGGAGTTCATGCATGATTATGACGAGCGTGGAAGCTTAGCGCCTAGAGACATTGTAGCACGAGCAATAGATAATGAGCTCAAAAAATCCGGTGAAGAATTTGTGCATTTGGATTGCCGACATCTCAAAAAAGATGAGTTTGTAAAACACTTCCCTACCATTCATCAAAAATGTTTATCAATTGGCATCGATCCTTTTGAGCAATGCATACCAGTAGTGCCTGCAGCACATTATGTGTGTGGTGGTATAGTAACCAATAAACATGCAGAAACAAGTATTAGAAATTTATTTGCATCGGGCGAATGTGCAAGTACCGGTTTGCATGGAGCCAATCGTTTAGCATCAAACAGTTTGTTGGAAGCTTTGGTTTTTTCGCATCGTGCATCCATCTTTGCTATTGAATCTGTAAAGAATATTAAGTTCAAAAATAACATACCCGATTGGGATGCCAGCGGTACACGGCAAGCGGAAGAAATGGTATTGATCACATTTGCAAAACTTGAATTGCAAAGTTTGATGAGTAATTATGTGGGAATCGTACGATCCGACATTCGTTTGCAACGTGCATTCGACCGCCTGAAAATTTTATACGATGAACACGAACAACTCTATCACCGAACCATTGTTTCTGTGCAATTGTGTGAGTTGCGAAACCTTATTAATGTAGCCTACTTGATTGTAAAAAATGCAATGGAACGAAAAACCAATAAAGGATTGCATTATAGCATCGACAATTAAAAACTTTCATGATTGCTCATTCTGATATTTTAAAAATTGCATCTGACAAGGAATTCAATTCTTTGGCTATGCAGCTGTTTAAATATCAATATCATCATGTGGATGTATATAAACAGTTTTGCGATGCGGTAAACAGAACACCTTCGGATGTAAATGATATCAATCAAATTCCATTTCTACCGGTTTCATTATTTAAATCATATGATGTCATTCAAAATAGAATCACAGATTACGATACAGTATTCTACTCCAGTGGAACGAGTGGTCAACTAAAAAGCAAACATATAGTTGCTGATTCAGATTGGTATAAGAAAGTAAGCTTAACCTGTTTTGAGTTGTTTTTTGGACCCATATCGTCTTACCGCTTTATCGCCTTTCTGCCCTCCTATCTCGAACAGGATCATTCCTCTCTAGTGTTTATGGTCAAGTATTTTATGAGTTTATACCCTTCAAATAAGAGTCTTTTTACCCGTAGTGTCGAAGAAACGAAATTAGCACTCAGCAAGGCTTCTCCTCATACCACCATTCTATTGGGAGTCAGTTATGCACTGCTTGATTTAGCTGAAGCAAACATTAAATTTCCTTATAACATTATTGTAATGGAAACAGGAGGAATGAAAGGAAGACGAAAAGAAATGATTCGAACTGAATTTCACCAAACATTAGAAAAAGCATTTAATGTGGGTGGCATATCTTCTGAATACGGAATGACCGAGTTGCTATCGCAAGCGTATTCACGAATGAATGGGATTTTCAAATGCCCCCCTTGGATGAAGGTATTGATAAGAAATATTAACGATCCGTTTCATTATGTTGATCACGGACGAAGTGGTACTATAAATATCATCGATTTGGCGAATGTTCATTCCTGTGCTTTTATTTCAACAGAAGATCTGGGCCGATCCTATATTGACGGAACTTTTGAAGTACTGGGTCGTTCAGATCATAGTGAAATAAGAGGTTGTAATTTGATGTATGAATTTTAAAAAGCAATCGTTTTTAACCACCTTTACAAAAAAAACAAAATGAGCAACCGAAGAAGGATTATCATCATCACTATATCGGTATTGGCCGGAACACTTTTATCCTATTTTATAATCAAAATGAAACGAGGAGGTGCCGAATTAAGCCAAGCAGATCAGATATCAATAATAGGAAATTTCATTATTTCTTTGGCGGTAATATTAGGTATTGGTTTTATTATTTTATGGAATAAAAACAAAAACGATTTATAATCTTATTCGCAAATAAGGAGATAATAATTTTTCTTTCCTCTTTGTATCAATAAATACTTATTGTTGATTAATAAATCATCTTTAACTGTCATTTGATAATCCGCTATCTTCTCTTTATTAATACTCACTCCACCACCTTGTATCATTTTTCTCGCTTCGCCTTTTGAAGGAAAAACCTGACTCTCGGCAGCCAACAAATCAATAACTCCAATGCCTTCGTTTAAATGGCTCTTACTAATGCTAAACATAGGAACACCTTCAAATACGGACAGCAGAACACTCTCCGGTATTTTTCGCAACGATTCAGCAGTGCCTTTGCCAAATAAAATATCACTGGCTTCTTTTGCATTGCTTAAATCTTCTTCTGAATGTACTCTGGCGGTCAACTCATCCGCCAATGTTTTTTGAAGCAATCTTTGTTCAGGTGCTTGTATATGTTGTTGTTCCAAAGCTTCAATTTCTTCTTGGCCTTTAAGCGAAAATATTCGAATGAAAGTTTTTACATCTTCGTCAGAACTATTGATCCAAAACTGATAAAAATGATAGGGAGAGGTTCGGTTTGGATCCAACCAAATATTTCCACCTTCGGTTTTGCCAAACTTTGTTCCATCGGCTTTCTTAATTAAAGGTGTTGTGCAAGCGTAGGCTTCTCCATTCAATTTTCTTCTGATCAGTTCTGTCCCGGTAACTATATTTCCCCATTGATCAGACCCTCCCATTTGAAGTTTACAATTGTGGTGCTGATAGAGGTGCATGAAATCATATCCTTGTATGAGTTGATAACTAAACTCTGTAAAAGACATTCCTGTTTCCAATCGGTTCTTCACTGAATCTTTTGCCATCATATAGTTCACACTTATGTGCTTTCCAATTTCACGAATAAATCCCAAAAAGGAATAGTCTTTAAACCAATCGTAGTTATTCACTATTACCGCAGCATTAGACGATGTATCAAAGTCCAAAAACTTTTCGAGTTGCTTCTTCTGACATTGCACATTGTGTTCAATACTATCGCTGTCTAATAAATTTCTCTCGGCTGATTTTCCACTCGGATCGCCCACCATACCGGTAGCGCCACCCACCAAGGCAATAGGCTTGTGACCCGCCCTTTGAAAATGTGTTAAGGTCATCACCTGAACCAGGTTTCCTACGCCCAATGAATCGGCTGTTGGGTCGAATCCTATGTAACCGGACACAGAACCCGATCTTAAATGATCTTCAGTTCCCGGTATTATATCCTGAAGCATGCCACGCCACTTCAGTTCTTCTATAAAATCCATATCTATTTTTTTGTAAATATACATCCTTCACTTTACATGATGGCTTAATAATAGTTTGTTACTTTGCGCTCGATATGATATTGGTAACCGGTGGTACAGGTTTTTTAGGTGCACAACTAACATTCGATTTGGTGAATGCCGGTAATCGAGTACGGATACCTGTTAGAAATCATTCCAAAAAAAGAAACCTGGAATTTGTTTTCAATAACAAAGAGGATTGGTCGTCTATGATTGATTTTGTAGAGGCCGACTTGTCGGACATGCAATCGGTTCAGGAATTAGTAGATGGATGTGATCAAATTTATCATTGCGCTGCTCAGGTTAGTTTTCTTCCAAGCCAAGCTCAGAGCATGATACAGGCTAATGAAGAAATTACTGCCAATTTGGTCAATGCTCTTTTGGGACAAGAAAATGTTCGTCTTTGCCATGTTAGTTCAGTTGCTGCATTAGGAAGAAACGGATCTGGTGAAACTATTGATGAGAACAGTATTTGGAATAATGCCGGACATAATTCCAATTATGCCAAAAGTAAATATGCAGCCGAAAGAGAAATATGGCGTGGCATTGCTGAAGGACTAAATGCATTTATCATTAATCCAAGTATCATTCTTGGCCCAGGTCATTATAAATCTATAGGCATGAGCTTTCAACGACAAGTTTGGAATGGTTTGGCATTTTACACCAAAGGCGCTAATAGCTTTTGTGATGTCCGCGATGTATCTAAAGCTATGATTTCTCTTATGAGTCAAAGCAATATAAATGGAAGATATATCATCGCATCGGCCAATGCAACATATCAGGACTTATTCAACACCATTGCACAAGAATTGAATAAAAAGAAAGCTGCTATCTTCATACCACCCATCTTAAACCCATTCATTGTAAGTATAGAAAAAATCAGAACTTCGATCAGTGGAACAAAGCCTTTAATTACAAAAGAAACTGCCCGCACTGCATCAGAAAAATATTATTACAAAAACGATAAGATAAAGTCTGCAGTTGATTTCGATTTCTTACCGCTCCAAAAAACACTACAGGAAAGTTGTAAGAGTTTTTTAAATCAAATGAGTGCTATTGTCTAATTGTGTGTGCCTGTCGTTGAGTAATTTCATTCAGCACTTGTTCATAAATTAAACTGTATTGGGCCGGCCGTGCGGTATAATAGCGAAAGGAAGCATCAAATTGTTCGCGGTTAATTTTATGCTTGTCAAACACAAATTTATAGTAGCTGATAGCTGCATTTTCAGGGTTCTTACTTTTTAAGTTGTTCATGATGAAAGCTGTTTCCGCCAAATGCACATCCGTTAATATTTGAATCATTTCATCTTCTGCAATAATTCCTTCGGGCAATTCTTCATTCTTATTGCTGCATGAATGAAGCAATAAACAAATGATCAAAATGTGCAGCAACGCTTTAGTTGATTTCCGAATTTGCATGATGCGAAGATATTTTATAATTCCATACAATTTAAATGCAAGTACAACAGAGCCCTTAAACGAAAATTATATATTTGAATAAACTCGAATACGATGTTAAAGAAAATTTTAGTGTGTAGTATTTTAATCCTTCATAGTTCAATGTTTGCTTCTTGGGCACAATCTACACATACAGGGAAAATAAAACAGAAACTTCATAAACTGAACACCCTTGGTACGGTACTATATATTGCCGCGCACCCCGATGATGAAAACACGCGTTTGCTTTCATATTTCGCCAATGAAAGAAAGTACATTACAGCCTACCTTTCGCTCACCAGAGGTGATGGAGGTCAAAATTTAATTGGTAATGAATTGGGCGATGGATTGGGAATTATACGAACCAATGAATTGATGGCAGCCCGATCAGTGGACGGTGCAGAGCAATATTTTACCCGAGCGGTAGATTTCGGATATAGTAAAACACCGGAAGAGTCGTTGGAAATATGGAACCATGATTCTGTTTTAAGTGATGTGGTTTATATTATTCGTAAACTAAAACCCGATATCATCATTACCCGATTCCCCAGCAATGGAGATGGGGGTCATGGTCACCATACGGCAAGCGCATTACTTGCCGAAGAAGCTTTTGATCTTAGTAACGACTCTATGGTTTTTCCCAATCATTTTAGTTTAGCTGAGGTATGGCAAAGTCATCGTTTATTTTGGAATGTCTTTAGAGCTAAAAAAGAAGATTTGGAAGGCAAAGACGATGTAACATTTTTGGACATCGGCACTTACAATCGCTTGTTAGGTATTTCGTATGGAGAAATGGCAAGTGAGAGCAGAAGTATGCACAAGAGTCAGGGTTTTGGCGTGTCAAAACAACGCGGCACACAAAAAGATTATCTCAAGTTGTTAAAAGGCAAACCATTTGAAACTGATGCCTTCTCGGACATAAATACTACCTGGGGAAGATTGCAGAATGGAGACAAAATCACTTCTTTGATAAATGATGTGATAAAATTGTTTGATGAAGAAAATCCTGCCTCAATTATTCCTCAACTCATCAATATTAAAAAACAAATTGCTCAAAACATCAATGATGAACATTGGAAAAAAATAAAACTCAAAGAAGTGGATGAGCTTATTTACGATTGCGGTGGCTTTTTTATTGAAGCATTGAATAGTGCTTATCAGGTCAGTAGTGGTGATAGTATGGCTTTGAGTGTAAATTTCATTCATCGCAGTCAGGAGAAGATTGTTTTAAAAAAGATACATTCAACCTTATTGGATACTCCTGTTATTGTAAACACTGAATTGAATGCCAATGAAATGATGAGTAAGGTGTTTGGCGCCATTTGTAAAGCAAATGTTCCCTTTTCGAACTCTTACTGGTTGCGCGAAGCACACAATGGTTCTTTATTCACAAATGATGATTTATCTATTCGGGGCGATGCTTTAAATTCAGACTTACCAAAATGCCGGATCGAATTTTCAATTAATGATATGGATTTTACACTGGAACGCAACATTCAATACAAATGGGTTGATCCGGTAAGAGGAGAACTGTATCGATCGCTCGAAGTAGTTGCTCCTATTGATATTCAACCTGCATCCAATCAAATTTTTATAAAGCAGCAAGACCACAAAAAGATTAGAATAACACTACAAAACAAAAGCAGCAACAATAGCGGGCGCCTATATCTGCAACAAGATTTAAACTTTGAAATTACTCCTGAATTTTATGAATATTCATTTAAAGAAATGGATGAAAGAAAAACATTTGAGTTTAGTATAAAAGCAAATTCAATTAGTACAAACGGATTTGCTCATGCTTTTGTTCGACAAGGAAATCAAGAATATACTACATCAATTTCTCATATTGAGTATGACCATATTCCAATTCAAATAACACAACAAGCTGCCACTATTCAATTGATAAAGGTGGATGCGAATATGCCTCCGCTGCAGATTGGCTATATAGAAGGCGCAGGCGATAAAATTCCAGATGTGTTGACGGCATTAGGATATAACATAAAAATGATCACGCAAGAAAATTTATCCTATGCGGACATAAAAATGTTTGATGTAGTCATTACCGGCATACGTGCTTACAATTCGAATTCCAAAATGGCTGTGTACCAACCTGTATTAATGGAATACGTTTCAAAAGGAGGACGTATGCTCGTACAATACAATACATTGAACTTTCTCAGTAATTTGATAACAGACCTTGGCCCCTATCCATTTTCGATTTCAAGAAAACGAGTTACCGAAGAAGATGCCTTGGTTTTAGCTATTGACTCTTCAAGTGTTTTGTTGAATTACCCAAATAAAATAACTCCGTCCGATTTCGAGGGTTGGATTCAAGAGCGTGGTTTATATTTTGCCGATAAATATCAAAACCATTACAAAACTCTCTTCTCGATGAATGACAAAAATGAAGATGCATTGGAAGGAAGTTTGATCTATACCCCTTATGAAAAAGGCATGTTTATATATACCGGCCTTTCATTTTTCAGACAATTACCTGCCGGTAACAGTGGAGCAATTAATCTATTTATAAATCTTATTACTCCTGAAAAAAGGAAAAGATGAAAAAGAAGAAAGATCCTGAATTGCCTTCTTTCATTTCCGGATGGAAACAAATGTACTTTATAGTAGTTCTGAATTTAGCATTGCTTATTCTTTTGTTTTACTTTTTTACTAAATATTTCGAATGAATTGGATTGACATTACAGTACTTGCTGTTACTTTATTGTTTATCGCTGTTTATGGAATTGTAAAGAGTCGAAGAAACAAAAACATCAATGACTATTTACTTGCCGGAAATTCTATGCCTTGGTATGTGGTTGGCATTTCGATTATGGCAACACAAGCAAGTGCAATTACTTTCCTCTCCGCTCCCGGGCAGGCCTATGTAGATGGGATGAGGTTTGTTCAATTCTATTTTGGATTGCCTTTTGCCATGATTTTACTCTGCACCACTTTTGTTCCTATATATCATAAGCTAAAAGTATTTACCGCATACGAGTTTCTAGAGACTCGCTTTGATTTAAAAACCCGATCATTAGCAGCATTCCTGTTTTTGGTACAAAGAGGTCTTGCGTGCGGACTTACCATATATGCGCCTGCTATAATCTTATCCGTAATGTTGGGTTGGAATATTTACTATACCAATTTGATCATAGGAGGCCTCGTAGTCTTATACACATTCATAGGTGGAAGCAAAGCGGTAAGTATTACGCAAATGCAACAAATGACCGTCATTTTTGTAGGAATGTTCATAGCTGCCTATATGCTCATTCGTATGATGCCGGAACAAATATCTTTTACAGACACTTTATCAGTGGCGGGGAAAATGGGCAAACTAAATGTGATTGATTTTAAATTTGATTGGCAAAATCAATACAATATTTGGTCGGGAATTATTGGAGGATTTTTTCTGGCACTATCCTATTTTGGAACCGATCAGTCGCAAGTTGGGCGCTATCTTTCAGGCCGATCCGTAGGGCAAAGCCGATTAGGTCTGTTGCTTAATGGTATTATAAAAATACCAATGCAGTTTTGTATACTTCTTATAGGCGCGCTCATGTTTGTCTTTTTTCAATTTCACGAAGCGCCTATTCATTTCAATCCGGTTGAAATAAAAAAGTTGCAGCAAAGCGAGTTACACAATGAATTTAGTCAAATTGAAAATGAATTTTCTCATCTTCAAAACAATAAAAAAGATGTTGTTCATCAGTTGAGTACTTCTCTGAAAAACAAAGACGCTATTGCAGTATCGTCTTATTCTGATCAACTGGTAGCAATTGAGAAAGAACAAGTGGTGTTGCGAAACGAAACCAAAAAGTTGATGACACAAAATGATGCCCGGGCCGAAACGAATGACACCAATTATATTTTTCTTTACTATGTATTGAATTATTTGCCGGTTGGGTTAATCGGTTTGTTGATCGCGGTCATATTCTCTGCTTCCATGTCCAGCACATCATCTGAGTTGAATGCCCTGGCGAGTACTAGCGTCATTGATATCTATAAAAGAAATATAAACAGTAACGGATCGGATCAACATTATTTGATGGTTTCAAAACTCTTTACTGCTGCTTGGGGTGTTTTTGCCATTGTTGTTGCTATGTTTGCGAATCAACTGGGCAGTTTAATAGAAGCGGTAAATAAATTAGGATCACTTTTCTACGGCACTATCTTAGGAATGTTTGTAGTTGCTTTTTTTATGAAACACATTAAAGGAGGAAGTGTATTTTATGCTGCAATCATTGCCGAAGTGTTGGTTTTATTCTGTTTTAAAATTGAGTTAACGGCATTTCTATGGTTAAACATGATTGGTTGTTTGGCCGTAATGCTGATCGCTCAGATTTTTCATATAATAAAAAAGCCCTCACTTCAATAGGTAAGGGCTTTTTCTAATTTTTGGATGATCTACTTTTTAGATTTGGTCATATTAGCTTTTGGAGTCCATTCCTTAATGGCATTTTCAACATTGTCTTTAAAGAAAAAACCATCCGGATTTTTATCCCCTAACATTTTCGATTTAGTTGCATCTGCTAAGGCTGCTTTATAGTTACCCAATCCGGCATGAGCTTGTGCACGTACCCATAAGTTGAACCACTCTTCTTTTAGTGAAACAGATTGATTGGCATACTCAAGTCCTTTGGCATAGTCAGACTTATTGTCAATCATATAACGCGCTGCGTTATTGTAATTTCTCCAAGTAGAGCCCAACGTACGATCTATACTTTCCATAGCTTGATCATCTGTTGCAACATATACATTGAAACCAATGCGTATCTTTTCCCACTCCATATCAATACGGGTTCCGTTATTGTCATAATTACTGAATAAAAAAGTTAAGCGTTCACGCATGCTTGTAGCCTCTGGTTTTACTTTGATTCTCAATGCATCCTCTTCTTGTTTATATGATCCCTCACTAGCACCGGCATCCTTGTTAATGATGATAGTCCATTCCGTTTTACCGGGAATAGTAAGTATAGAATACTTTCCTTTTGCAACTTTTGTATCATTAATAGTGACATCACGGCTAAATGATATAGTAGTGGCTGCATTAGCTCCTGTTCTCCATACTTGATCGAATGCAACGAGTTCTCCCCAAATTGTCCGTCCCTTTACTCCCGGACTTGAGTATTCAATACTAATGTCGGTTATACCAACCGTTTGCGTTACACTCGCTTTAGGGCTGGGTTGTGGTAATGTTAATTGAGCATTAAGCGTGTAAGTGCTCATTAGAAAAATGAAAACTAAAATGCTGTTACGTATTTTTTTCATGATGAATTGATTTGATTATGTTACAATATAAAAAATAGAATTTAATTACTTAAGCACACCCATTTCTTTACCAATCTTGGTGAATGCGGCTATTGCTTTATCTAAATGTGCTTTGGTATGACCTGCAGATATTTGAACTCTGATTCTAGCATTTCCTTTTGCCACAACAGGATAAAAGAAACCTATTACATAAATCCCTTCTTCTAATAATTTCTCCGCAAAGGTTTGAGCTACTTTTGCATCGTACAACATAATCGGTACAATAGGATGAATGCCTGGTTTAAGATCGAAGCCAGCTTTTGTCATTTGCGATCTGAAGTATGAAGTGTTGTCCCATAAAGTGTCTCTTAGATTAGAACTCTCATTCAATAATTCAAAAACTTTTATCGAAGCCCCAACTATACTTGGTGCTAAGGAGTTGCTAAACAAATAAGGACGAGATCTTTGTCTTAAAATTTCAATAATTTCTTTCTTACCCGAAGTAAATCCTCCCATTGCTCCTCCAAGCGCTTTACCCAAAGTTCCGGTAATAATATCTACTCTACCCATCACATTACAATGTTCATGTGTTCCTCTTCCATTTTTACCCATAAACCCGGATGCATGACACTCGTCAATCATCACAATAGCATTGTATCGATCTGCCAGATCACATATTTTATCCAACTGAGCAATGGTTCCATCCATGCTGAACACGCCATCGGTTACAATCATTCGGTGTCGAAGATTTTGTGTTTCTTTCAATTGATTTTCCAAATCAATCATATCATTGTGCTTATATCGATAGCGTTGCGCTTTACACAAGCGAACCCCGTCTATAATGCTGGCATGGTTCAATTCATCCGAAATAATAGCATCTTGGTCATTTAATAATGGTTCAAATACTCCACCATTAGCATCAAATGCTGCTGCATAAAGTATGGTGTCTTCTGTACCAAGAAACTGACTGATACTACTTTCTAATTTTTTGTGTGCGTCTTGTGTTCCACAAATAAAACGAACCGAAGACAATCCATATCCATGCGTATCAATTGCCTTTTTAGCCGCTTCGATTAACGCAGGATGCGATGATAAACCTAAATAATTGTTGGCACAAAAATTTACAACTTCCTTCCCTTCATTAATTTTAATGTCCGCTGCTTGTGGCGATACAATAACTCTTTCAGATTTATAAAGACCGGATTCTTTGATTTCCTCTATTTCTTTTTCCAGCTGTGGTTTTAGTGTTGAGTACATATGGTTAAAATAATTAAGTCAATTCATATACTTTGCCCGGCAAAGATCGAATAATACCGGAAAATTCTAAATTCAAAAGTGTTGAAGCCACTTTGCTGTTATTCATGCCTGCCTTTTGTATAATGGAATCTATGTGCAAAGCATTTTCACTTCTCAACAATTCCACAATTGATTCTTCTTCCAAACTTAAGTTGATCATCAGTTTAGTTTGTTTATTGGCAAGTTTGGCATCCATTACTTCCCAACCCATTGCTTCTTCAATATCTTTTGCCGATTGAACCAGCATGGCAACATTTCTTTTAATTAAATTATTGCATCCAACCGAATAAGGATCACTTGTTCGACCGGGAACAGAAAACACATCTCTATTATACGAATGTGCAATATGAGCCGTGATTAATGCCCCACCCGATTCGCTGGCTTCCACAACTAAAACGGCATCACATAATCCGGCAATGATTCGGTTTCTGCTCGGAAAATTTTGTTTATCCGGTAAAGTATTAGACCTATACTCACTAACTAATGCACCACTGTGAAATATCTTTTCTGCTATGCTCTGATGTGATGCCGGATAAACTTGATCCAAGCCATGAGCCATAACACCAACCGTTTTTAGTTTTGCTGACAGGGCCGCTTTGTGTGAAGCTATATCAATACCATAAGCCATTCCGCTTACGATTAATGTACTTTGGTCGGTTAACTCAGATACAATCTTTTCGGTTATATCTTTTCCATAAGCAGTGGCTTTTCTTGTACCAACAATGGCTAGAGATTTCTGTACATTGAAATCTACATTGCCTCTACTGAAAAGTAATATTGGCGCATCGTTGCAATGTTTCAATCGACTTGGATAATTGTTGTCTAAAAAATAATAAGGTATAATATTATTCTGCTCGATAAATTCACACTCCTGATGAATGATATCCGTTATTTCAAATTTTGAAATATCTTGTGCCGTCTTCGCGCCAATGTTCGGTATGCGCAATAGCTTTTGATAATTTTCTTTTAACACCGCCTCGGCCGACCCGCAATAACCAACCAAACTCTTAGCTGTTATCGGACCAATGCCCGGTATCATTGTAAGAGCAATTTTATAAACTAATGAACTATTATCTGGCTGATTCATGAATGATTTGTATATTTCAAATTGGCGGTTTTTAATATGGTCAGAAAGTTACTGTTTTGTATCCTATTTTCATTCTTATGTATCTGTAAAAATCAATTGATTGCCCAGGATGCCGGGATAATGGGAGTTGTAAATGATGCAAGCAACAATCAAAGTCTCCCTGGAGTTACTATAAAGTATTCTTCCACTTCAGGCACCGTTAGTGATTCGAAAGGTCAATTCAATTTATCACTCTCACCGGGTACTTATACAATTTCATTTTCATTTATCGGTTACGAAACTCAAACTTCTGAAGTAGCAATCAAAGAAGGTGAAATACAACTTCTTGTGATACGTATGAAACAAAAACTTCACGAATTGTCTACCGTGGTGATCAGCGCATCTCGCTATGAACAAAAACTAGAAGAGATCTCGGTTAGCATGAATGTTGTTGAGTCTGAATTTATTGAAAAGCAAGCCGCCACTAATGTAGAGACTGTTGTAGAACAAGTTCCTGGAGTTAATATAATAGATGGTCAAGCCAATATAAGAGGTGGAAGTGGTTATAGTTATGGGGCCGGAAGTAGAGTGATGATTTTGGTAGATGATATTCAATTGCTCGCAGCCGATGCCAATGATCCTAAGTGGAATGCGATACCTATTGAATGGACGGAACAAATTGAAGTAATGAAAGGGGCATCATCTGCCTTATATGGTTCATCAGCATTAAATGGTGTAATGCACTTTAGGTCAAAGGAAGTTGCCGATTCGGCTGAAACAAATTTTTCTGCAAGTGCTTCTATTTATGATGCACCCGATTTAAAATCTGCTAAATGGTGGGACGATCCAAGATTTATAAAAAGCTTTTCTGCAACGCATTCCAACAGTATTAATTCTTTTAGCTGGCAAGGCGGGATGAATGTTTTTGATGACGATGGTTTTAAACTTGGAGAAATTGAAAAAAGATATAGAGTTAATGGGTCGTTATTCTATACACCGGATAAGATTAAAGGACTTCGTCTTGGCGTTCGAGCCAATTATCAAGAATCAGAAAGTGGGACCTTTTTAATATGGGAAGACGACACCTCAGGAGCTTACTTGCCCGATGGAACCTATGATGGCAACAGTTCTATCATTCCCTCCAAAACAAAACGCCTTTATATTGACCCTCAAATAAGATTGGCTCGATCAGAAAAAATATCACACAAAATATTGGGCCGGTATTTCAAAACAGATAATATAAATCAAACCAATCAGCAGTCATTTTCCGATTGGTACTTTGGTGAGTATCAAGCCAATATTAAATTTCACGATCATCTCTCTCTATTGACTGGTTCGGGAGGTAGCTATACAAAAGTAACGAGTGAATTATATGGAAACCATAGTGCTTACAATGCATTCTTTTACGTTCAACTAAATGGAACCATAAAAAAATTAAACTTCTCCATTGGTGGACGTATCGAAGAAAATGGAATTGATAAGAAAAGTAGTGATTTGGTTCCTGTAATGAGAATAGGTTTAAATTATCCCATCACAAAGAGTACTTTCATTCGTAGTTCTTTTGGCCAAGGGTTTCGTTATCCAAGTATTGCCGAGCGATTCATCCGAACACAAGTAGGCACGATTGTAATTTATCCAAATGATTCGCTACAAGACGAAACCGGTTGGACCGCTGAATTGGGTTTACGACAACTAATCCAAAAAGGTATTCTAAGCGCATACTTTGATGTAGCATTGTTTAGAATGGAATATAAAGACATGATGGAATTTAGTTTCGGTCAATGGGGAAATATTTTTACCGATCCTTTTGCCGGAATAGGATTTAAAAGCATCAATATCGGAAATACACGAATTGATGGTTTGGACATTGGGATTGGATTCCAACTGAAACCTCACAATTGGCAAATAAATTGTTTTGGTGGTTATACCACACTCAACCCAATAAAACTAGATTTCAATCTTGCAAAAGATAGTCTGAGCAATACTGCCACAACTAATGTTTTAAAATATCGTTATCGAAATACATTAAAATCCGATTTGGAGATTTCACACAAAACAGGTTTGTTGGCAGGGATTACCACCCGTTATAACAGTGCAATGGAAAATATTGACAAGTCATTTGATGCGCTAATTGATGGTGTAAAGTCATACCGACTTTCTCATACGAATGGTGATTTAATTTGGGATGCACGGATTGGTTTTAGTAATAAAAACAAATACACTTTACTATTTCATGTTAAAAACTTGACCAATCGTTTTTATGCAGGACGTCCTGCAGATATGCAGGCTCCGCGTACCTTTACCGTTCAAGTAAATTATAGTTTATAATAATGCGCATCTTAGGAATTATTCCTTCCCGTTTTCACTCTACCCGTTTTCCGGGCAAACCCTTGAAAAAAATAGCGGGTAAGTTTATGATCCAAAGAGTGTATGAACAATGTTTAAAATGTGACTTACTTGACGATGTAATTATTGCTACCGATCATGAGGAGATTGAACAAGCGGCAAAAAATTTTGGAGCTAAAGTTATTATGACCTCTTCTAATCATGTCAATGGCACTTCAAGATGTTTTGAAGCAGCCACTTTGTTTAACCATTCAGTTGAATGTGTAATCAATATCCAAGGCGATGAACCCTTTATCGATCCAACACAAATTGACTTATTAGCTGATCTGATAGTAAAAGATGACATTTCTATAGCAACACTAGTTAGACCTATTGATGACAGAGAAATGCTTGCCAATTCAAATGTGGTAAAAGCCGTCATGAGCAACACAAATAAGGTACTTTACTTCAGTCGTTCCTCCATTCCTTTTCATTTTAAAAAATCAGAAGAAATAACGAACACATTCTACAGCCATATTGGTATTTATGCTTATAAAATGAGTGTTTTAAAAAAACTGATTCAATTACCTGAAGGAGCATTAGAAAAGTCCGAACGATTGGAGCAATTGCGTTGGCTTGAAGCAGGTTACAACATTCATGCAGCAATCACTAATAGTAAAAATTATTCGGTTGATGTTCCTGAAGATATAGACTATATTAATCAATTGATAGCCAAAGGGATAATCATTCCTTAAGCGATTTAATTTTCTCGTTTCGAATCTCAAGCGTATAAAATTTCCTATTTTTACCCTTCCTAATATCATGAAGGTAGAAAAGTCGATATCTGAATTGTTGTTTCATCACGATTGTGTAATCGTTCACAACTTTGGAGGATTTGTAGCCAATTATAAAAGCGCCCACTTACACCCTGCCCATCATCTATTTTATCCACCTTCCAAGAAAATTGCTTTTAATGCCGGACTGAAAAACAATGATGGATTGCTGGCTTCTCATTTAGCACAACAATTAGATATTACGTACAACGAAGCATTGAATTTTATTGATCATTTTGTACGCGATGCAAATATTTTACTCCAACAAGGGAAAAAGATTTATATCCAAAAAGTTGGTTGCTTATATTTAGATAAAGAGAAACACATTCAATTTGAAGCCGATAATACTCAGAATTTTTTGTTAGATTCATTTGGATTAGAACCCATACATGCACCGGCAATTCGCAGAGAAAATTTACATCACAGTATTCAAAAAATAAAACAACCAACGGTTAGAAAACTAAAGCATAAAAGACCGGCAAAAAAACTTTGGAGGATTATTGAACTTGCTCCTGCTGCTGCCTTACTTGCTTTCATGTTCTTTAATCCCGTTTCTATTTCGAAAGTAGATGTTATGTTGTCCGACCTCAATCCATTCAGCAAACCGTATTATCCAAGCATTGAGGAAAGAGTTCAAAAAATAAAAGCTCAGCAGAAAGCGTATTATGCACAGAATAATGAAGTGCCTGAAACAAATAATTCTGCCATTTTAGAAAGTGAACCGATTCAGCAACAAGAACCGAAAAGTGAGCTTTTGCCCGATTATTTATCCAACGATGATTTAAACAAAGAATCTACCTTTGAAGAATCAAATACACCAATACCGGCCGAACCAAACAACAAAGCAGAAAACGATCCAATTGAAATAGAGGAAGGTGAGCAAATCTCTACTCCTTATTTTATAGTTACAGGTTGTTTTAAATCTATCGACAATGCCGATTCATTTGTAAATGATTTGAAGGCCAAAGGGCACAATGCCAAAGTGGTCGCTCATCGAAATGGTATGCATGTGGTAGGAATTGCTTACCCTTCGAAGTCTGCCGCAGAAAACAACTTGCCACAGATTTCAGATCAGTACGATGGGGCTTGGATTTTTAAGAAATAAATTTTGTTTAAAACGCTATCGAACTAAAAATTTGTTCTCCCGATAGTATATAATCGCGTTTATCAAATTTAGGAGCGAATACAAAAAAATCTATACAGTATAATTTGTTGTTGATCGGGTTGTGAACTACTCTATGTAAAAATGGTCCACCCATAAAATCATTCTCAACTTTCCACAACCCTCTTAGTTCCATTCCAAAATTATCGCCTAAACTCTTTTGTACGCTATAGATTGGCAAAGCCTTATCGCTTGTCATATACGAACCTTCATTGGGGCCGGGAATGTATTTTCTTGCAATAGAATCACGTATATGAATCATTTGTTGTGTATCAAACATCGATTCAGAAGTATAGTCCAATTCATACACCATAATGTTGGTGCTGCTATTTTCTGTTTCTTTTCTATACCAGGAAAATCTATTTTGATCTACGGCCAATACGTATTCGTTTGGGATCGAAATTTTTATTCCAAACTTTTGAGTCAAAGCATTGCTCAATGTTGGACTTGCATTCTTCTCTGCATTTAATTTTCCCAGATGTAATTCGTGATCAAGAATTTTATACTCTATGTTTTCCTTCTGTTCCTTCAAGAGTTGAACCAAACCTAATTCGTTTTTCGCTTGTACAATTACAACCAATTGATTTTTTGCCCAAACATCTTTTGCAAAGCGAATCTGACTTCTACTTACGGTATCACTATTCAACAAATAGATTATGGTTCTATGTCTTTTAAACACACCACCAAACTCATTGATCGGAATGTGACTAATTTTATACCAAGGTTCTGGTTGCGGTAGACCTATAAAATCTTTTGCAAAATGAGCATAAACAATGTTTACACTATTGGTATCGCTTGTTACCGATTTTGAAACCAATAACAATTCATTTGACTTCCCAATGGATTCAATCTTACTGCTTTGATCAGAAGTACATGATTGTCCTGCTATGGAAATAAAAAATACAAAAAAAGCGGCATACGCGAAAAATGCCTTATTATCCATTTTTTTTGATCTTGATCTTTGTTCCAATCTTCAACTGTCGCGAATCTTGAATATTGTTCAAGACTTTTAACTCTTCTACACTAACGCCATTGGCTTTCGATATGCTATACAAGGTATCTCCATTCTGAACCGTATGATAGATGTAAAAATCATCCAACTTATAATTGTTGATAGGATTCTCTTGTGCAGAAGTTTTTGAATCGCTCAATTCTACTGTTTCTTTTTCTTCCGTTGCTTTAGCAACAGTATCTTCTTTAACGATTTCTTGTTTATTCTTTACTACAGTATAGTATGCAAGTTTTTGTCCAGGGTGAATAATGCTGCCCCTAATTCGATTCCATGATTTCAAATCGGAAACCGAGCATTTCAATTTACTTCCGATGGTTGAAAGCGTTTCGCCTCTTTTTACATAGTGATATTTTTTAACCTTTTTGTAAACGTATTCAAAATCGGTTCCGGCTATAGGTACTGTTTTTACTACATTCTCAGAAGAAGGATTGGAACGACTGGCTACTGTTGGAACATTTTCTTGTTCGTTGTGCTGATATATATTCGCTTCGTTTTTAATAAACTCCTGAACATAAGATCTGGGTAAACGAATTATTTGAGCATCGTCTGTATTGGGTATTTTCCCTTTCTTATAAATTGGATTTAAATAAGAAACCACATCATAAGGCAAGCCGGTGTATTTACTAATCTTCCATAAATCCGTTGCGTGTTGCGCGGCCAGTGTATCTACTTCAAAAAAGTTATAAGCCGGCATAACGGGATATAGATTATGTTCTTTGTGATATGTCATCAAATAAGTTACCGCAATAAAAGCCGGAACGTAACCTCTAGTCTCTCTTGGCAGGTAACGACTTATCTCCCAAAAATTTGTTTTACCTCCCGAACGGGCAATAGCTTTATTCACATTTCCTGCGCCACAATTATAGCTGGCAATAACCAATAGCCAATCGTTATACAACGCATACATATCCTTAAAATATTGACAAGCAGCTCGAGTCGACTTATAAGGATCTCTTCTTTCATCTATATAAGAGTTAATGGTGAGTCCGTACATTTTTCCGGTCTGATACATAAACTGCCAAATACCAGTAGCGCCTGCACGAGATACTGCGATTGGATTTAATGCAGATTCGACAATGGCTAAATATTTTAACTCAATAGGTAATCCTTCTTTATCCAACTCTTGCTCAAATAAAGGGAAGTACAAGGAGCTGAGCCCCATTACCCGGCTAGTAAGATTTCTTTTCTTATATCCATACAACTCTATAAATCCTGCAACCTCATCATTATAAGTCATGGGTATAGGCGTTAAAATCTTCTTCATGTTATCGTCAAATGATTGCTCTGAAAAAAGAGGTGACGAAGGAGCTGATGTTAAACCTGACATATGGTCAAATTCATTAAGCTCGTTAAATCGAATTACATTTTGAATGGATAATAAACTATCTAGAATCTCAGCAATTGGATCATCCGAATTTCCCCCCGATGAAACTTGAGCTGTAGATAAATTATTTAGCAGGACTCCAAGGCAAAGCAATCCCGTAAACAGAAATTTTCTCATACTGTACAAGTTGTTTTATTAGTTAGTTAATGGTAAGCCCAAAAGTAAAAAAAATGTGATAAACTTTTTCAAATCAGCACTTTGTAAGCTTTAATAAAAAGACTTCTTTAAATAAGGTTAGGTACTGCGATGATGGTGCATGCGTTACAATAGAAGATAAAATCTTTAGAATCGTTCCGAATTAAGCACTTTAATAATAATGCAGCTCGATTGAAAGGATCAATCAATTCTGTAAGAATATTCTGAAAATAAAATGAAATTGGCTTTTAGCTGGTTCTTTCGCTAGCTCTTTGTGGCCCACGGTTGAATATGAAATGCAAGATGTTCAATCCCCCAAACAACAAGACAGCAATACCGCAAATAGTGTATAACAAATTTAGGCTACTGATATTACGAAGAAACAAAGCAAGTAAAATGATGCCCATATTAACACCATACATAATTACTGCCACTTCGCGATGAGACAATCCAAAATCTAATAATAGATGGTGAATATGATTTCGGTCGGCTCTAAATGGAGAGCCCCCTTTTATGGATCTCATTATAAAAACTCTTAACGTGTCAAATATTGGTATAAATAAAATAGCGACCGCCATTGCCGGACTGCTTCTGAATGGAAATGCATCGGGCGGAGAAATAAAACTCAGATTAATAAACTGGATGGTGAGGACCGCCAAAATTAATCCAATGATTAAACTTCCTGTATCGCCCATAAATATATTAGCAGGAGAAAAGTTGTAAACTAAAAATGCAAGCAATGAACTCATTACTGCAAACGACAATATACAGAGCGTGATTTCATTATAATTATAAAACCACAACCCAAAAGTAAAAGAGGCAATAGCACCAATGCCAGCGGCTAACCCATCAACCCCATCTATAAGGTTATAGGCATTTATGATTGCTAAAATAGTGAGGACCGAAAACACTACACTCACAAGATAAGGAATAGAGTAGATACCCAAAATGCCATATAAACTTGTCATTCGAATATCTCCGAACAGAACAATAATTAATGCAGCTACTAATTGTCCGATTATTTTCTTTGAAGGGGTAAGGTCAACCAAATCGTCTTTCAACCCAATAAAGAACATGACAATCATAGCCGAAATAATATACTGATTGTATTGGGCTCCTGTAGTGGCCGAAAAGAATGTATACGCAAAAATGATCCCGGCAAAAATACCAAGCCCTCCTAAAGTAGGTACTCGTGTCGCATGTAACTTTCTGCCTCCGGGTTCATCCACCAGATTTTTTATCATAGCAACTCTTATGATCGAGGGTATCGAAATAAAAGTGATGATAAAAGCAGCAATGCAAGTAAGGGTAATATTTAACATAACACGGTTTGTTCAAAGGTAGGCTTTAAAATACGCCATGCGAACAAATTATGGTAATGTCAACTCCTTTTTAAGTAAAGCCCTTGAATTATTGGGTGAACGTACTTAATTCTGTCGTAAATTCTACAAATCCCTTGTCATTATTGAGATCTGACCGATCAAAAAATTTATAGTACGGAAGATAAACTGCTACTAAAAATCGAAGTATCGATTGCTCAATAAAGTCCTTAATGTGATACCTGCTGTGAGAGATTCAAAACTTTCCGTAGGCCTTTTTTGACGCCTCATATTGGCAAATAATTCGATTCGAAAATTGTTTATCGGATTTATTAAATAAGAAAATCTACATTCTGCAATGGTAATTTTAGAAGAATAGCCTTGGCCTACTTCATTTCCAAACTCATTAGGATGTGTAGTATAGGGCAATAAAATGTTCTGACCATAATTTACACCAGCGGTATCGGTTCCTGAATAAATGTAATTCATTTTCAATTCCAAAATAAAACGCTTGTAGCTGTAATTCAAGTGGGCGAGCATTTCATAAAAATTGGCACCCGAAGGATGAGCCAATGGGTGGTTGTATTGTGAATAACCGGTCAATGAATCGCGATGTTGATAGGTATAAGGTCGAACGTAATTAAACTCCACTCGAGTGTATAAATTTTTAATGTTCGCTGGCTCAAAGGTCTTGAGCCCTAGTTGAAACCCTTGCTTATTGGCCCACCAACCATTTCCAGCTCTCACCTCACTCAGTTTTAATTCATCCAAAACCATTTGTCCATAAAATGAAAATTGATCCGACACTTTAACTTTCAGATTTAAACCCATCAGAGCATTGTCTGGTGATCCAACGGAAAATTCAACAGGGCGAAAAAATATTACTGGATTAAAATAATGTATATCCGGAGTACATGCTCTTCCTCCATCATTGCAACCATAGATGATGGATTCCATGATTCCTAAGTTTACTCGTTTCCCGATTTGAAAATCCAAATAGTGCGTTGAGGCATATTTTCTTCTAAAAATAACCTCATCGTTTACAGCATTGGCTTCAATCAATTGATGAACAGAATAAAGTACTGTATAATTAATTTTCCAAATATCCATATTGATTTTTAAATAGGGATAATTGAAGGCATGGTCACTAAGCAGCAATGAACGATAGCCGTCACCAATAAAATTCTTGTCGGTACCTGCCTGAAAATTAAAATACTTTTTTAATGAATAGCTGATCGATCCACTGGCAATCGCATAGTCTAAATTACCTTGAAACTTTTTTATACGACCTCCTCCCGGAACAACACGTGTTGCTCTCGAAAGGGAATCCAAGTACGTAGGTAATGATGCTTGACTTTCAACAAAACTACTTGAAAATGAAAAACGATCTCCAATGCTTCCTCCAGCGTTGAATCCTCTAGAATTGATAAAGAAATTACTATCCGAACTGGTATCTTTTGAATCAATACCTCCTGTAAACTCAACGTTAAAATCGAGAAAGAAACTAAAATCATCTTCCTTAACTTGTAAAAGATGCTCCCGTGTGAATTTTCTTCCGAGCCATGAGTTAAAAAATTTCGAATCCGGAACTTTGTGTTGGTTCAAACTGTCCAATGAAACTGTCTCTTGTAGTCGTGAACTCAGATATGGTTTTACTGCGGTATGAATATTTGATCCAACTCGATTAATTTCGCGCTCAAGCGACAAATTAATTTCATTGTTCAAAGGAAGATAATATTCTTGTGCTGCAAGATCAACCGAGGCGATCGATAGGATTAAAACAAGTAGATAGGATTTAATATTCATTTTCGATTGTCTTTCAACCAAAAATAATAATCATTATGTTCTTTTTTGAAGTTCTGCAAGAAACATTTTCTCATATTCATCAACAAGATATGGCCAATTGTATTGATTACGTATTTTATTGATGTTATTTTCAGTAAACACTTTTCGATTGGTTTCATGAACTGAAAATTGATCCAACAGTTCTTGTACTTCTTTAGGCGATCTAAAATACAATGCGTCTTTTTCAAGAACCGAACTATTGAACGGATTATTATGCGCAGCTATAAATGCCCTTCCAGCCATAGCTTCGAGTAGCGATGGGTTGGTTCCACCTACCGAATGGCCATGAAAATATACTTTTGCAAAGTGTCGCAAATTATTGAGTGTTTTTTGTCCACTGGCCCATCCTCGAAATTCTATTTTTGGATGTGCTGCATATTTTTCTTTCAGCTTCTGTCCGTATTTAGTTTTATAGTTTGCAAAAATAACGGTTGGATCAGTATCCGAAGAGTCCCGAACTCCATCCAATATAGTCTCGATATTATTCTCAGGCTCTAATCGACCGATTAATAAGTTGTAACGATATTTCTGTAAACCAAATTCTTGAAGTGAACTTTCTTCGGGCACTAAAATTTCATTGGCGGCATAAGCCAGAAAATAGGAGTCTTTGTTGTACTCCTTTTGAACATAATCTTTAATACCCAAATTGTCGCTGATAATTACATGCGATCTTTTAACGGCTACTTTTTCAAACCAATGGGTAAGCTTTTGAATCATTGGACTCCATTTTGCTCTCCACCATTCCATGCCATCTATATTCATAAATATAGGTACACGATTTAATGGAATAAAAAATAATGAAATGGCCGATGTAGTATAGCCACAAATTAATATGGCATCTACTTTTCTCTTTAATGCATCGCGAAGCGATAAATAATCGTAGATAAAATTTGCGGCTGTCCCAATTTGTTTTTCCGGGCTCCACTTTTTAACGACTTCAACTCCGTGAAAAGTACTCTCTTTGTGCGGATGAAAGTGTGGATTATAAACTATAACCTGATGACCTTTCTTAACAAGGCCAACTGAAACATTCTCAGCAAACTCTTCCAAACCACCATAGTTGTTTGGAATGCCTCGTGTTCCAACAATTGCAATTTTCATGTTCTACTTAAAACAAACGGTCTGTCCAGGTCTTAGGTGTTTTCGCATTGCGAATTTCTATATCCAAATGGTAGCGGAATGGTTTTACTCCACGTGTTTTGATGTATTCAATCATTTCACCCAGTCCTTGTTCTAAACTATATTGAGTTTTATAGTTCAATAGCTCACGTGCCTTATTAGCCGAACAGCTGGCATGCTTTACTTCCATCGGACGATCGGGCATATACATGGGTTTCAAATCAAAGTTCAAAAGCTTAGCAATTACTACCGCTAACTGATTTACAGAAACATATTCTTCATCGGGACCAATATTGATAATCTGTCCCAACACGTTCTCCTGTGTGGCCATTCGTTCAAGACAATCAACACAATCTTGTATGAAACTGAAGCTCCTTTTCTGTTCACCATCACCATAAATTATAGGTTGACGGCCTTGTAACATAAGATTGATCATTATGGCAGCTACGTTTCTAAATGGATCATCGTATTTTTGACGAGGTCCAATAATGTTGTGAGGAACTGCGATGCAATAATCAAAGTCATGCACTTTGGCCATATTCTGTATGGTAAGTTCTGAAGCGTATTTAGCAATTCCGTAAGGATCAACCGGATTACAAACCATGTCTTCTGTAAATGGAACTGTTGGTTGATAACCATAGCGTGCCATACTGCTACAGAAAACAAAACGCTTAATTTTGTTCTCTATCGCTGCACTTAGCAATGATAAAGTAATCTGATATGTATTCTCTGTTACTAAATGTGGTGAGAATACCGATAATCCTTCGTAAGCGGTACAAGCGGTATGATATATAATATCACATCCCTTTGTAATCTTAGCCATTGAATTCCGGTATTTACAATCGTAAGTATAGAACTCAACCTTTGGATTTACATTGTCTTCGTACCCTCCAATCAAGTTGTCAGTCCCAACTACCTCATGCCCTTGACTTAACAATCGATCGGCCAAATGGCTGCCTAAAAAACCGGCTACACCGGATATAAATATTCTCATTTCTGTATGCTTATTATCAATTTAAATTTTACTCAAAAAACGGACAAGGGTTACATTATTTGCTAAAAACAAATAGGAAAATGCCCCTTTATTTTTATTTCGCTCAAAGTTAAAGGAAAAGACAGAAGCAGTTTATGCCGTATTACTAACTTTTTAACAAAATACTGTGATATTGTTTTGCGATTTTATGCCATCCAAATTCCTCAGTCATCGTTCTCATTGCTTCAGCTTTTATATCTCTTTCATTCAATTCTCCGGACAAAAAGGAGTCAAGTTGTTTAGCCAAATCCATGCTATCGCCTGATTTGAAAAGCATTCCATTTCTACCATGTTCAATTATTTCTTTGTTCGGATCTAAATCAGATGCCAAAACAGGAGTATTAAAACTCATAGCCATGATCAAGACCCCACTCTGAAAAATCAAACGGTATGGAATTACTATGAGTTCTGCCACTTTAAAGAGCAACTCTCGCTCGTAATCAGAGATGTGACGTATCATAGCATGTACGCGATTCCCATATTGATGCTGATCTATTATTTCTTGGTATCGCTCATAATTATCCATGCGTAGTTTTCCGGCAATAATTATTTCGAAATCGCTTTTACAATTTGGAACGGCCTCTAAGAGGAGATCCAATCCCTTTACTTTCTTTATTTGGCCAAAGAACAGCACATACTTTTTATCCGGATTCAGTTTAAAATGTTCAATAGCCGTTTGCCGATTCAATGCTGAATTGGGCAAGTCAACAAAATTGCCGTGCTTGATCACATGCACACGCTGCATATGTTTATCGGGTAATACTGATTTCAATGCGGTATAAGAAAACTGATTATGAACCACCATCCATTGATTTAATCTCTTTAAAATAATTCTGCGGGTAAAAGACAAGGCTTTTGCATCGAGACTTTCAACATCATGCACTATGAGAATAATTTTTAGTCCCATCCATTGTGCTATTAGCATTATAACCAAATCAAAAAATCCTCCTCGAAACAAATGCATGATGGTCCACTCTACCTTTTCTCGTTTGCATATACGGTAAGCCTTTATATAACCAAAGAAGTTATTTGCAATAGCTTTTACCTTTGAGACATTTGTATTTCTAAAAATATTGTGAACTTTTGTATTACTCTTATTCGAGTCGAAGTTGGAAAACACATAAGTCGAGTAATTGCACGCATGTAATCCGTCCAACAGATTCATGTTGTAAATATCAATACCGGCTTTTAGTCCGACATAATCAATAATGGCAATTTTATTTATGCTCATCGTTCAAGTGCCAGTGTTGTAAGTTTAAATTCAGTAATTGAGCTAATTGGTTAATGTCATCTTTATAATACACAGACAGCTTTTGCAAAAGCAAATTATCTTTGGGCTTACTTTTTTTACTGAAAACTACTTTTTCAATACTCTTTCTAAGATTTCCGGGAAGACTTGCTTTTATAAATTTTCTGATTCCCTTTTGTTGATACAAGACCTTCAACACACTGCTTCTAACTTCTTTTGCAGCATTGTCTTCTTCTATTGGCTGAGGAACAAATGACGAATCTACATTTAAATAAGTGTATAAATGGCTCACTTCTGTTTGAATGTCTTTTTTGATGTCTTCAAATAAAATAACTTTTACATTCTCTTTACCAAAGCAATCAAAATATCTTTTCACTTGGGCAAAATAATTTCCTAAGAGTATGTACTGTTGAAAATAATTCTCAATCTGCTGGTGCTTAGACGATAAATCAAATATGTTGCTCAAAGGTATATTATTCCAACCCATGCGCTGATCCATAGCATGATGCGAAATGGCTCTTTCTACTGGGTTGCGAAGCAAAATGATGATCTTGGCTTTGGGGTTGTATTCGAATATTCTTTGTGGCACTTTATCATAATACAAATAGGAAACCGAAGCTTCTCCGATTGCTCTTTCATTCTTTACTTTTTCAAACAACTTTTCATATTGTTGTTGTTCATTGATTACAACTTCATTGTAGAATAGCTTCTGCTCCAAAATTTCTTTAGAAGAAAAATAATTGGTCTCCTTCAGCTCACTCATAAATATTTCCGGGTGGCTGTTGAGATAATGATATAACGATGTAGTACCACTTTTTGCAGCACCTACTATAAAAAAATTGACTTTTACATTTTGCATT
>DAOQTX010000007.1:0-62238 GCA_035340715.1 Bacteroidia bacterium
TTTATCTCCAATATGATATTCAAACTGATGTAGCATAACGATTAAGTCGCGGTCATCCGATTGCAATTTCCATCTCGGCTCCAACAATGATTGCAGAATCTCTGCACTCGTTGCCTTTTCAAATGGAATACTATTTTCTTCAAACACACCGGTCGATTTTATTTTTTCTTGACATGCCGGGTCATCTTCAATCTTGCAAAATGAATACAAACGATCTTCAAGCGAACCCTTTCCTTCTGGGGTAAAAGCATCTAACCATTGACGGTAGGTCATTTTATTCTGCGTTTCGAAAACGGTAACATTGTCGGTTAATCCTAAATAGACGAATACATTCCATGCTTTACAAAATCCTTCATAGCGTAAGGTTCCTCTAATCATTGTTTTAATATGATCGAGTCCATAAACCGGAATGTAGGACAATGAATCGCGGTTCATATATCCTTCCATTGCTCCTGCACCATGAATGGAAAAACTCTTTATCTGCTTAAACAAATGTTGATAAGGAACATATTTCACTTTGCCATCGTGCAAATATGTTGCGGTGGATTGACCCGCCAAGATTACATTTCTCGGATTCCAAGTAAACTTATATTTCCAAGGGTTATCGCAATCCTCTTCACTAATCAAACCTCCTGTGAACGATTGGAAGGATGTGATTTTGGCTCCCTTACTTTTTAATCCATCAATCAGATGCATGGCCGACATGTGGTCAATTCCAGGATCCAAACCCATTTCATTCAAAAACAACAATCCCTTTTCATCGGCTTCTTTCGACAATGCTTTCATTTCAGAACTGAGGTATGAAGCAGTAAGAAGATGAATATTGTGTTTGATACAGAGCCTGGCAATTTGAAAATGCATATGTGCCGGAAGCATTGAGATCAATGCAAAGGAAGACTGTATCAATTGTTCTACATCTTTTTGATTGGATATGTCTAATGCGATGGCTTCGCAATTCTCAAACCCATTGATTTTTTGTCGGGCCAATTCGATATTAATATCTGCCACATGCAATTGAATGTTCAGTTCTTGAGTTCGACTACCTAAATACTTTATAAGCGCACCCGAAGATTTGCCTGCCCCAATGATGACTATTTTCGTTCTCAATGATTTAACCTTTTGTGCAAAAATAGAAATCTATATGGGATGCATTCATTTGTAGCATTTATTACTTTTGCCAAATGCAAAAAAAGATATTCATTGCATCAATTCTCAATGTAGCTTTGTGCATTGCTTTAGGAGCTTTTGGCGCACATTATTTAAAGAATATACTTGAAGCGGAGAAGCTGAGTGCATTTGATACCGGATTAAAATACCATATCTATCATAGTTTGGCTTTAAGTTTTTTGTCCATGCATTCCACACTTTTATCAAAACCTATAGCCGGTTCATTTTTGATTGGAGTGCTTTTATTCTCCGGATCACTTTATTGCATGACATTATTAAGAATTACCGATAACGCAATACCATTTATGGTGGGGATTGCCACTCCGATCGGAGGAATTGTTCTTATTTTGACTTGGATCGCTTTGGCCATCAGAGCCCATAAGACACTTTAAAAAAATAATTATATTTAGTCTCTTTTATAAATAATCTACTCTATGAAAAATATACTGATGCTACTCATTTCAACTTTAATGATTTTTGGAACCGCATGTAAATCAAATAAGGATGCAGGAAAATCGAATGAGGTTGAAAAAAATGAATCCATGAACGAAAAAAACATCCAAAAGTATCCTTTGTTATTAAGCTTTATCAGTATTGGAACAGGGGTCGATTATAAAGCAAAAGAAATGCTGGACGTATATATTGGTGAATTCAACAAGGGCTATAACAAGGAAATTTCCTTTGAAACTCGCCAATGGGGACGTGAAGGAGAATATGATTTACTTTTTAACCTAGATAATTTAGACGCTGAGCAAAAAGAAAAATTCATATCAGATATACGCAATTTATTCAGTTCTAATGAATTAGTTAAGATTAAGTTAGATTCATCACCCGAACATTAACCAAAAACAGGTTGCGCTCGGCTCTTTTTTTCACTTACTTTGTGCCTTGATTTATCATTTTTCTCATGAACAATAATTTAGGAATTAAAGCCTTAGATGCCTCATTGGAGTCTATAGGTCTAAACAATTACAGCACTGCTTTTTGGAATTTAAACTCTGCACAACTATCGGAGGAAACCATTCTAAGAGGCGAAGGAGAATTTACCGAAACTGGTGCCTTGGCTGTTGATACCGGTGAATTTACCGGACGATCTCCAAAAGACAAGTTTCTCGTGTTTGATGAAGAAACCAAAGACAATGTATGGTGGGGCGATATCAATATCAAATTTGATCCTGCTGCTTTCGACTCTTTATATCAAAGAGTTATGGCCTACTTTATGGAAAAGGATGTTTACGTAAAAGACTGTTATGCTTGTGCTGATCCGGCCTATCGATTAAACGTAAGAGTGGTTACCGAAACACCTTGGCAAAGTCTGTTTGCTCACAACTTATTTTTGCGCCCAACCCGCGATGAAATTGAAAACACAATCAATCCGGATTGGCATGTAATATCCGCTCCGGGATTTAAAGCAAATCCTGAAATTGATGGAACCCGTCAGCATAATTTTGCTGTAGTAAATATGACCAAGCGCATTATTCTAATTGGTGGAACTGGTTATACCGGTGAAATTAAAAAAGGAATCTTTTCTGTATTGAATTATTTGCTCCCAATAAAGCAAAAAGTGCTTTCAATGCATTGCTCAGCCAATATGGGTAAAGACGGAGATACTGCAATCTTTTTCGGATTATCAGGGACCGGAAAAACAACTTTAAGTGCTGATCCGAATCGTTTCTTAATTGGAGATGATGAACATGGTTGGGCCGATAGTTCTGTTTTTAATTTTGAAGGTGGTTGTTATGCTAAATGTGTAAATCTGTCTGCAGAAAAAGAACCACAAATATTTAACGCGATAAAATTTGGCTCTCTATTGGAGAACACTGAGTTTTATGAAGGCACATCTATTACTAATTTTGATAATATTGATAAAACCGAAAACACAAGAGTGGCATACCCGATTCACTTTATTGAAAATGCCATAGAGCCTTCGGTTGGAGGTATTCCTAAAAATATTTTCTTTCTCACTTGTGATGCCTTTGGAGTGTTACCTCCGATATCATTATTGAGCAATGAACAAGCTATGTATCATTTTATTTCAGGATACACTGCAAAAGTTGCTGGAACGGAAGTAGGCGTTACCGAACCAAGTACTACATTTTCTGCTTGTTTTGGGAAAGCGTTTTTGCCATTACATCCTACTAAATATGCGGAATTACTCGGTGAAAAACTAAAACAAAGCAAAGCCAAAGTATGGTTGGTTAATACTGGCTGGTCTGGAGGTGCTTATGGTACAGGCTCACGTATAAAACTTGCATACACACGTGCATTGATTACAGCAGCATTGAATGGCGAATTGGATAAAGTAGATTACAAAACTCTACCCATCTTTGGCCTTAAAATGCCAACCAGCTGTCCCGGAACACCTAACGAAATATTAAACCCCGCTGAAACCTGGAGTGATAAAAGTGCATATGATGCAAAGGCAAATGAGTTGGCTCAAAAGTTTGTAAAAAACTTTAACCAATATGCTGAGTTTGCTTCTGAAGCCATATTGAGTGCAGCTCCTAAGGTTGAAGTGGAAGCATAAAAACAAAACCTATGTATAAAAAAAACCTTCCTTTGTGAAGGTTTTTTTTATTTAAACCAATGCAAGTATTCTATTCTCATAATATTGAAGGAGAAAGCATCGCACTCTCCCCAACAGATGCTGCTCATGTTAGCAGAGTTTTACGCATGAAGATTGGAGACGAACTGATAGTAACCGATGGATCTGGCAAAGCCATTCGAGGTGCCATAGTTGAAATCTCAAAAGAAGTTTGCATAATTCAAGCTTCTGCTAAAATTGATTCAGCGCCAAGGCAGGAGCGAAAAATTAGTATAGCACTTGCTTTATTAAAAAATCAGGATCGTATAGAATGGTTTATCGAAAAAGGCTGTGAACTTGGAATTCATGAGTTTTTACTTTTCACCGCTCAAAGATCCGAACGGAAATCAATTAATACTGATCGACTGCAAAAAAAGATTATTGAATCGTGCAAACAATCGCATAACTACAATTTCCCTAAACTTAGAATTATTAAAAACACACAAGACCTCATTAATATGGAGTACGAGGGTGAAAAGTATATTGCACATTGTGATGAAATGGGCAAGGCTACCATTCGAAATAATTCAGAACTTCCGAAACGTATCTTAATTGGCCCGGAGGGAGATTTTACCGAAGAGGAAAAAAATATTGCTATACAAAAAGGATATAATGCTGTTTCTCTTGGGCCGCTACGATTAAGATCAGAAACTGCAGCGTTATATGCACTCATGTTATTAAAAAACATTTGATTCAATGTTACGTTCTAAAGTTTAAATCTATTTTTAAGCATGATAAAAATCAAACTATTCCTACTCACCGTATTCGGAATCATACTCAGTACAGGTTTTCAACCGGGAGAGCCATCTTTAAAATTAGGTTTGTTGAAATACAATGGCGGAGGTGATTGGTATGCAAACTTGGAGACTTCATTACCTAATTTGGCAAAATACAGCAACCGAATCTTAGGAACCAATATTAGTTTGGAACAACAGATTGTTGAAGCAGGTAGTCCGGAAATATATTCATTAAAGTTTGTTCACTTAACCGGACATGGCAATGTGGTATTTTCACAACAAGAAGCAGAAAACTTAAGGAACTATCTTATTGGTGGAGGTTTCCTTCATATAGATGATAACTATGGAATGGATAAATTCATTCGACCTCAAATGAAAAAAGTATTCCCCGAACTTGATTTTGTTGAGCTACCCTTTTCACATCCTATTTTTCATCAGAAGTTTGATTTTAATAATGGCTTGCCAAAAATTCATGAACACAACAAAAACGCACCACAAGGATTTGGACTAATTTACGAAGGACGTTTGGTGTGTTTTTATTCCTTTGAGTGCGACCTTGGGGATGGTTGGGAAGATGCTTCTGTTCACAACGATTCGCAAGACAGTAGAGAAAAAGCATTGAAGATGGGCGTAAATATTATTCAATATGCTTTTTTCAATTAGCAACTAAATAAATAGTTGCACGTATAAACAGCAGTTCAATAACTCAGTTGTTTATAGATGAAAGTCTTGGTTTTCCTATTAGTAAGTATTATTGGCCTTTTTAGTGCACACCGATATTTTAAGCACTGGAATTGGAACTATAAAAATTTGCAAGATCGTCACCAACAAAATAAATGGTTTTATGGAATTGTTCTTGCGCTTTGCTGTTCAATTATTGGCTTACTTTATACAATATCCTTTATCCCTTAAAATTAGTTTTATGCTTCTGCATAAAATGGATAGAAGCCACAATCAACTCATGTAAGTTTGTATCGTTTTCCACAAAAGGAACTACAGTGCGAAACTGATCAAAAAGATCTTCAACAACTGAACTCGATTTTAATGGTCGCCTGAATTGCAGTGCTTGCATTGCAGTTAACAACTCTATGGCTAAAACTTTCTCAACATTTTGAATGATTCGAAGCGTTTTAACCGCTGCATTAGCTCCCATGCTTACATGATCTTCCTGTCCGTTTGACGACACAATAGAATCAGCAGAAGAGGGCATGCACAACATTTTGTTTTCACTAACTATGGCTGCTGCGGTATATTGAGGAATCATAAATCCGGAGTTTAGTCCCGCCTCACTAACGAGGAATGAAGGAAGTTCTCTCAATCCTGAAATGAGCTGATAGGTTCTACGCTCAGATATGTTTCCTAATTCGTGAACAGCCAAAGACATAAAATCAAGTGCCAGTGCAATGGGTTGACCATGAAAGTTCCCTCCGCTGATGATCAAGTCATCTTCTGGAATAATGGTAGGATTGTCGGTAACACTATTGATCTCGGTAGTAAAAACACTTTGACAATATTGAAGTGTGTCAAAACTTGCTCCATGCACTTGTGGCACACATCTGAAGGAATAAGGATCCTGTACATGTTTTTTGTTTCTGGTAATAATGGAGCTTCCTTTTAAGATTTCATTTATGGCATTCGAAACTTTTGTCTGCCCTGCATGATTTCGTAATTTATGTAATGATGGATGAAAAGGTTCTATTCTGCCATCAAAAGCATCTAATGAAATAGCCGCAATTAGGTTTGACCAATTCAATAAATCATTTGCTTTATTCCACGAGAAAGTAGCATAAGCACTCATAAATTGCGTTCCGTTTAATAATGCCAAACCTTCTTTACTTTTTAATTGAAGTGGAACAATTCCCTTTTCTTGAAACAGCTCTTTACTCTTATGGACTTTTCCCTTATAATAAACTTCACCTTCACCTATGAGTGGTAAGCTCATGTGTGCTAAAGGAGCTAAATCTCCCGAAGCACCTAAGCTACCTTGATTGTAGATGACCGGAATAATGTCATCATTAAACAGACGGATTAAAAATGAAATAGTATCCAAATGAATACCTGAATATCCTTTTGCAAGTCCATGAATTTTCAACAATACCATTAATCGGCAAATATCAATTGAAACCCTTTCTCCAATTCCACAGGCATGAGACAAAACCAGATTTCTTTGCAGTTGCGAAAGTTGATCTTCATTTATGGAAATATTGTACAAGGAACCAAAGCCTGTATTAATGCCATATATAGGCTGTTGTTGATTCTTAAGTTTATTATCTAGATAGGCTCTACCTTCTGAAATTCTTTTTAAACAAGCATCACTTAATTTAATACTGTTTCTATTGATTACAATTTCAACAGCTTGTTCCAAAGTCAAATGATCGGATAATACAACCATGATTCTTATTTCAAAGTATTAATTAATTCATTCAAGGAATATGTTTGTTGAATTCCGGAAACAATATCTTTTAAATTATAGGTGCCACTTTTTATTTCTTCTTTTCCGGCTATAATAACATAAGGTATATTTTTCTTCATGGCATAATCAATCTGCTTTTTAATCTTAGTATCGTCCGGATATAGTTCGCAAGAGATGTTGTGATCGTATAAAACATTCAAAAGATCTAATGCATGTGCAATTTCTTCTGTACCAAAATTTATGATCAATGCTTTTACTGAAGAATTGAGTTGATTTGGAAACAGATTATTTTCTAAGAGCACATCATAAATACGATCGGCTCCAAAAGATATACCAACTCCTGAAACATTGGGCATGCCAAATATTCCTGTCAAATCATCATAGCGTCCACCTCCACAAATACTGCTGTTGAAATTTCCTATGCTTGATTTGACTTCAAAAATAGATCCGGTATAATAATTCAACCCTCTTGCCAGAGTTAAGTCAAAAACTAGTTCACAATTTGAATCATTGTACTTTTGAAATAAAGCATTCAGTTCTTTAGCTTCTGCTATACCTACCTTTCCAATTTCAGATTCACTCAAAAATGTTTCAAGCCATTCAAGTTTCTCTTTAGTTGAACCCGATAAATTAAAAACCGGATTAAGCTGTTCCAACTGTTGCGCAGTAAATCCTCTGTGCTGCAATTCACCCAACACTTTTTCCTTACCTACTTTCTCAATCTTATCTAGAGCTATAGTAAACTCAGTAAACAAATTTTCGATTAGTAACTTTTCAGCAATAGCCGATAAAATTTTTCGGTTGTTATATTTTAAACATACTGGCAAATTCAGTTGAGCAAAAACTGCACGAACCATTATCATTAAATCCAATTCGTTCAACAAACTGTTGCTACCGATAACATCAACATCACATTGGTAGAATTCTCTATATCTTCCTTTTTGTGGATTGTCTGCTCTCCAAACTGGCTGTATCTGATACCGTTTAAAAGGAAAATTAATTTCATTTCTATGTTTCGAAACAAAACGCGCGAATGGAACAGTTAAATCATAGCGAAGAGCTTTTTCAGAAATGAAGGGTAACATTTCTTTGTGTGCTTGCTCGTTCAGTTCAAAATTTGGTGGTAATTTTTTTAAATAATCACCTGAGTTTAAAATTCTAAATATGAGTTTATCACCCTCATCTCCATACTTACCAGTTAAGGTTTCAGTAAGTTCTATGGCAGGTGTTTCAATTGGTAAATAGCCGTGATGGATAAAAACATTCCGGATGGTATCGAAAATATAAGACCTTCTTACCATTTCGAAAGGCAGAAAATCTCTTGTTCCTTTAGGAATATTAGCCATTACTCCTGAATTAGTTTTTTATATCGCACTCGTTTTGGTGTGGCGTCACCTAATCTACGCTTTTTATTCTCCTCATATTCTGTATATCCACCTTCAAAATAATAAACTTGAGAATCACCTTCAAATGCAAGTATATGTGTTGCAACTCTATCTAAAAACCAACGGTCGTGTGATATAACCACTGCACAGCCTGCAAAATTTTCTAAAGCTTCTTCAAGTGCTCGTAATGTGTTTACATCAATATCGTTGGTAGGTTCGTCCAACAAGAGCACATTGGCTTCAGACTTTAAAGTCAAAGCAAGATGCAATCGATTGCGTTCACCACCAGACAGCACGCCACATTTTTTTCCTTGATCGGCTCCTGAAAAATTGAAGCGGGCTACGTAGGCTCTGCTGTTTATTGTTTTTCCACTCAACTCTATCACTTCATGTCCACCGGAAATAACTTCCCATACGGTTTTTTCAGGGTCGATATCGGCATGCGATTGATCGACATACCCAATTTGAACAGTGGGTCCTATTTTAAAATCACCCGAGTCGGCTGTTTCTTGTCCCATCATCATTCTAAACAAGGTCGTTTTACCAACTCCGTTTGGTCCAATAATACCTACTATCCCACCGGGAGGAAGTCGGAAGTTTAAATCTTCCATCAATACTTTTTCTCCAAATGATTTATTGACGTGAATCGCTTCAATAACTTCATTCCCTAATCGAGGACCATTTGGAATAAATATCTCAAGTTTCTCCTCTCTTTGCTTTATGTCTTCATTTAATAATTTATCATAAGAAGCAATTCTAGCTTTCGATTTTGCATGACGCGCTTTAGGCGACATACGAACCCATTCTAATTCTCGCTCAAGAGTTTTTCTTCTTTTGCTTTCTTGTTTTTCTTCCGCTTCAAGACGCTTAGATTTTTGCTCCAACCATGAGGTATAATTTCCTTTCCAGGGTATTCCTTCGCCTCTATCCAACTCGAGTATCCAACCTGCTACATTATCTAAAAAGTATCGGTCGTGCGTTACGGCAATTACTGTTCCCTTATATTGTTTCAAATGTTGTTCAAGCCATTCAACCGATTCAGCATCCAAATGGTTAGTGGGCTCGTCTAAAAGTAGAATCTCAGGTTCCTGCAACAACAATCTGCACAAAGCAAGCCTTCTTCGTTCTCCTCCTGACATATTTTTTACTGGCAGATCTGGATCGGGACAGCGAAGAGCATCCATCGCGATCTCAATCTTATTGTCCAATTCCCAGCCATTTTGCTGTTCAATCAAATCCATTAACTCCCCTTGCCTTTCAATGAGTTTATTCATCTCATCATCGCTCATAGGTTCAGCAAACTTATTGTTTACTTCTTCATATTCTTTGAGAATATCTACCAGTTCCTGAACTCCTTCCATTACAATCTCTCTTCCGGTTTTAGTATTATCTAAATCAGGTTCTTGTTCTAAGTAGCCAACTCTATATCCTGGAGAAAAATGTACTTCCCCTTGAAATGATTTCTCAACCCCAGCAATAATTTTTAGCAAAGTTGATTTTCCAGAACCATTTAAACCTAAAATGCCAATTTTGGCTCCGTAGAAGAAAGAAAGGTATATATCTTTTAATACTTGTTTTTGAGGAGGATAGATTTTACTAACTCCTACCATTGAAAAAATAATCTTTTTATCGTCCGACATGTTATTATGTTTGCTTTATCTTTGAAACAGGTGCACAAAAGTACTGAAAAATAACTCTTTACCTTATTATAAATACAATGGTTTTTAGATCAGCCTTTTTACTTCTTTTTACATTGAGTATCCTTCAAGCATCAGCACAGGATTATACAAAATTGAATTTTTCTCTGGCAAAAAAAATTCGGCAGATGGAAATGCCCGAACGGGAGGTACATGTGTTGATAAAAGGAAATGTTTTAGAATTAGAGAGCATCATACCTACTATTGGAGGGGTAATAAAATATAAATCAGGCGACATCATTGCTGTTCGCATGGCATTAAGCAAATTAGCAGAGCTTACTACATCGCAAAATGTTTTTAGAATAGAAGATCAAGAACATGCTCCCGAATTGATGAATGATCGAATGCTCATTAATAACAATATCTTGGCTGTTCATACCAATTGGGCTGGCGCATTACCTCAAACCTACGATGGAAGTGGAGTGCTCATGGGAGTGATCGATACTGGAATTGATATATCACATCCTGATTTTAAAAATGTAAATGGCTCCACTCGAATTAAATATATATGGGATCATACGCTACCCAATGGAACCGCAACACCCCAGCCATATAATTATGGTATTGAATTTACGGATAGTGATATTGATGGCGGTTTGGCCAATGCACATGTTGATCAATCTGGACATGGAACTCATGTAACCGGTATTGCAGCGAGCAATGGATTTGCTATAAATAATTATGTTGGCGCTGCACCGGGAACCGATTTAATCATAGTTTCTCTTGATTTTAATCAAGCGGACAATTCTTGGCTAACTTCCATTGCAGATGGTGTAAATTATATTTTTAGCAAAGCTGCACTTTTAAATAAGCCTTGTGTAATTAATATAAGTGCGGGAACTTACTTTGGATCTCATGATGGAAAAGATCTTCAAGCGCAATTGATCGACAATCTGTTATCTTCACAAAACGGAAGATCTGTAGTTTGTGCAGCCGGAAATGCAGGTGAACTATCCATACATATTAAACCTCAATTATCGAATGATACTTTGTTCACCTGGTTTAGAAGACCAAGTGGAACCATCTATATTGACCTTTGGGCTGATTCCAGTCAAGCCAGCTCATTAGCCTTATCAATAGGTGCAGATAAAACAAGTCCTGTTTACGAATATAGAGGCAATTTAGGTTTTAAAACATTTGACCAACATGTCGGAATTATAAGTACCGATACTTTGTGGGCGGGTACAAATCGATTGGCCATTGTGCAGAGTTTTGGTCAATTGATTGGAGATCGCTATGGTATTTCTTACATCATTCAACCCGATAGTTTTGCATATTCATATCGATTAATGAGTAGAGGCTCAGGTATGTTTGATGCTTGGAGTTTTGAAATGGTTTCAAGCGGTTTGCCTTCAACAAGTGTTTACTCTGATATGGTGAATTATGTATTGCCCGACAAAAATCAAAATATTGTAAGTTCCTTCACTTGTAGTGATAAGGTGATTAGCGTTGGTGAATACCAGAACAGAAATTTTTATACTGATGCAACGGGTGTCATCCAATCATTCAACATTACCGTTGGTGCTCATACGCCCTCTTCCAGTCAAGGTCCTACGCGAGATGGAAGAATAAAACCAGACTTATCCTCTACCGGTTTATTGATATTAAGTGCGGCTAATCTTCCTTCTGTTCCTTGGTTTTTAGCTAATGCGCCTGACAAGTTAGCGGCCGGAGCAAAGCATATTCGTGATGGAGGAACATCTTCTGCTTCTCCAGCGGTAGCAGGAATTGTAGCACTTTACTTGCAGAAAAATCCTGGAGCAGATTATGCAGACATTAAAAACGCATTGATAAATTGCGCAAAGAAAGATGCATTTACAGGATTTAATTTACCGGATAACACTTGGGGATATGGTAAAGCGGATGCTTATGCATCAATGGTCGGTTGTGCGACTAATGTAAACGAATTGGTGCATCAAAGTGCATTTGAGATTTATCCGAATCCTGCTCAAAATAATTTTACCATAGCACTTGAATTCCCACCGGTTGATGATTGGAACTACTCTGTTCTAGATTTAAGTGGACGCTTGATTCATTCTAAAGAATTAGGTAGCGATGAAAAGTATTCTAAAGTTAATTCGATAAATCTTAGTCGTGGAATCTATTTTATTCATCTTTGGGTGGATGGAGAATTTTATTCTAAAAAACTTGTTTTAAATTAATCGCTTATCAAATCGAAATTTTCAGATTTTATTTCACTGATTCAATTCAGTCATACTGTTTTTGCATTGCCTTTTGCAATCGTTGGAGCAGTATATGCTTTTACACAAAATGCAATTCCCTTTAATATTATTTTATTCTTTCAGATTGTTTTATGTATGGTCTTTGCCCGAACGGCAGCTATGGCCTTTAATCGTTTGATTGATGCAAAAATAGACGCACAAAATAGTCGAACCGAGAAGAGAGAAATTCCGAGCGGAATCATTTCAGAAGCTAATGTATTGTTGTTGGTCATACTCAGTTGTAGCTTTTTTATTCTCACTACCTGGTTTATAAACAAAACTGTATTTCTTCTTTCACCCATTGCACTTGGGGTTGTTTTGGGTTATTCCTATACAAAACGTTTCACTCGATTCAGTCATGTATTCCTTGGATTGGGCCTAGCACTTGGACCAATGGGTGCCTATCTTTCAGTAACACCACAATTTGATTTAGCTATGTTCTACATTTCACTTTGTGTTTTATTTTGGGTTGCAGGCTTCGATATCATTTACGCATTGCAGGATTATGATTTTGATCGAACCCATAATTTATTCTCTATTCCCGTTAAATATGGAAAGTCCAAGGCTCTTAATATTTCAGCTGTATTTCATAGCATCTGTATTTTACTTCTGATAGCAACAGGAATCAAAATTGATGCAGGTGCTTTCTTTTACATAGGAGTTTGTTTCTTTTCATGGAAACTACTGCATCAGCATAAATTGGTCACTGTTAATGATCTGTCGAAGATTAATCGGGCATTTTTTACTTCAAATGGTTATGCTTCCATTATATTTTGCCTTTTATTTTTGATGGATCTTGTCTTCGGCATTTGAATTCACTTTTTTAAAGAATTTAACAGGTCATTTTATTAACTTTGACGTCATCACCTCAAATGCAAATATTAAGCAGATACATGAGATTACCATTGTCGAACGAAAATACTGAATTGAGCAATCCAATAGATTATAACTCTTTTAAAGAGTCGGTTCTTAACGATTATTATATTGCACATTACAGCAGACAAGCTAGTTTGATTGGCCGCAAAGAGGTGCTTAGCGGGAAAGCTAAGTTTGGAATTTTTGGTGATGGAAAAGAAGTGGCTCAATTGGCAATGGCCAAAGTTTTTAGGAATGGTGATTTTCGATCGGGTTATTATAGAGATCAAACCTTTATGTTTGCTGCAGGTATGCTTACGCTTGAGCAATTTTTTGCTCAGTTGTATGCGCACCCCGATATTCAAGCTGAACCTTCATCAGCTGGTCGTGCAATGAATGGTCACTATTCTACCCGACTGATCGATGATAAAGGGAATTGGCTTTCTCATACCGATAAGAAAAATTCATCAGCAGATATTTCACCAACTGCAGGTCAAATGCCAAGATTGTTAGGGTTGGCTTATGCAAGTAAACTCTATAGACAAAATAAAGATCTAAGCCAATCAAAGTTTAAAGGATTTTCTTTTAATGGAAATGAAGTTGCATTTGGCACTATAGGAGATGCAAGTTGTGCCGAAGGATTATTTTTTGAAACCATGAATGCCGCTGGAGTAATGCAAGTTCCCATGGCTGTTTCCGTTTGGGATGATGGATTTGGCATCAGCGTTCCTAATACCTATCAAATCACAAAACAAAATATTTCTGAATTACTTGAAGGCTTTTCAAGATCGGATGAAAAACAAGGTATTCTAATTTTTACTGCTAAAGGTTGGGATTATCCTGGGTTGATTGAGATGTATGAAAAAGGAATCAAAGTTTGTAGAGAAGAACATGTTCCCGTTTTATTCCACATTCAAGAAGTTACACAGCCTCAAGGACACTCAACTTCCGGATCACATGAAAGATACAAATCAAGCGATCGATTGAAATGGGAAGAAGAGCACGATTGCATTGCCATGATGAGAAAATGGATTCTCTCAACAGCTCTCGCTAATGAAGAAGAATTAATTGAAATTGAAAACAAAGCCTTAGATTTTGCTAAGACTTCAAAGAAAAATTCATGGAATGCATTTCTTTCATCTATAAAAACAGAAGCAAATCAGGCTAAGACATTTGTTCAAAATATCGTTCAGAACAATTCCAATGGTGTCTTTATCAATAAAATGATAGAGGACTTACCCGATTCGTTTAATTATGAAAGGAAAGAAATAAGTTCATTTGTTCAGAGTGTGTTAAGAATGTTGCGCTATGATCGTTCCACAGAAGTAATTCAATTAAGAAACTGGTTCGTACAATGGCAGTCTAAAAATGAAGAGTTGTATAACTCTCATTTGTATAGCCAATCAGAACTTGCGTTAAAAAACCACTCCCCTATTCAACCGATATATAAAGAGAACAGCGAATGGGTTGATGGAAGAGAAATTCTTCTTAATAACTACGATAAACTCTTCAGTCAAATTCCGGAACTTATTGTTTTCGGAGAGGACGTTGGTCAAATTGGTGGAGTCAATCAATCTCATGCAGGACTTCAAGAAAAGTTTGGCGAGTTGAGAATTCACGACACCGGAATTAGAGAAGCAACCATTGTAGGTCAGGGAATTGGATTGGCATTAAGAGGTCTAAGACCTGTCGCGGAAATCCAGTATCTCGATTATCTGGCATATGCGATACAAGTTCTGTCAGATGACTTGGCAACACTACAATACCGAACAAAAGGAGGACAGAAAGCACCATTGATCATCAGCACAAGAGGTCATCGCCTTGAAGGCATTTGGCACAGTGGATCACCCATGCAGTTTATATTAGGAGCCTTGAGAGGAATTCATGTATTGGTTCCTCGCGATATGACTAGGGCAGCCGGATTCTATAATGCATTACTAAAATCAGATGAACCTGCGCTGGTTATTGAGCCTTTAAACGGGTATCGAATAAAAGAACAATTACCTGAAAATTTAGGCTCCTTTACAACACCCATTGGAGTTCCGGAAATATTAAAAGAAGGGACTGATATCACCATAGTTACTTATGGATCATGTTGCCGCATTGTAATGGAAGCAGTCAATGAACTTAGCAAGTATAATGTATCGGTAGAAGTAATCGATGTTCAATCGTTAATTCCATTTGATGTGCATCATCATATATCTGAATCTATTCATAAAACCAATAATGTGCTTTTTGTTGACGAAGATGTACCTGGCGGAGCTACTGCTTATATGATGCAACAAGTAATTGAAGAGCAAGGAATGTTTGAATGGTTAGAAACACCTCCTTCTACATTAACGTCAAAACCACATCGACCCGCTTATGGAACTGATGGTGATTATTTTTCTAAGCCATCTGTTGACGATGTGTTTAATTCTGTATATAACATCATGCACCAAATTGCACCCGATGAATTTCCTGTTTTATTTCGATGAATTCAGATTTTACCAAAACAACCGAGAGCGATTCAAGATTCAATGATCTAGAAAAAATGACTTTCAAAGAAATTCTTGAAAGCATCAATTCCGAAGACCAAACCATTCCTCAAATAATTCATTCATTGATACCTTTTATTGGCAATTGTGCCAATGCAATTTTCGAAAAAATGAATTCAGGTGGAAGACTTTTTTATATCGGAGCAGGCACCAGTGGAAGATTGGGAATTGTAGATGCAAGCGAGTGTCCACCAACCTTTGGAATAGAACATGGTAGAGTTATAGGAATTATTGCCGGAGGAGATGCAGCTATTCGCAAGGCGGTTGAGTTTGCAGAAGATGATTTTGATGGAGGTTGGAATGATTTAAAATCTCATAAGATTAACAAAGGAGATTTTGTTTTGGGAATTGCAGCAAGTGGCAGTACTCCTTATGTAGTTGGAGCGTTAAAAAATTGCCAGCAGAATTTTATATCAACCGGTTGCATTGTATGTAATGCAAACAGTCCACTAGCGGTTTTTGCTGATTATCCGATAGAGGCAGTAGTAGGTCCTGAATTTGTTACAGGAAGCACAAGAATGAAATCTGGAACTGCTCAGAAGCTAATTTTAAATATGATCTCTACTTCAGTTATGATAAAACTAGGGAGAGTTAAAGGGAATAAAATGGTGGATATGCAATTGTCAAACAACAAGTTGGTTGAAAGAGGGGTTTATATGCTGATGAATACGCTTGAAATAGATCGAACTTCTGCAGAACGATTATTGCAAGAACATGGTAACGTTCGATTGGCTATTGATTCATTTAAGAAATAAAAAATGCAGCATATTGAACCATACTATAACTGGAGAGACTTATATATAAGTGAAGAAGATGATCGCTCGCCTTTTTATGGAAGGATATATAGTGAATTTGAGTATTCGAATACGATTTATAATTTCTACATACATCCTCAATGGGATGATTTTGATAGCCCCACACTATATTTGAAAATAATCTTTGCTGATTATGAGACTGAATTTGCCATCATAGAATTAATTGGAGAATGGAACGATTGTATCAATAACGATATAATGTTATTGAAAAGAGATATAATAGATCAATTAATTGATAATGGAATTAATAAGTTTTTATTGATCGGAGAAAATGTTTTAAACTTTCACGGTTCCGATGACTCTTATTACCAAGAATGGTATGATGATGTAGATGAAGGATGGTTGTGTGCCATGAATTTTAGACCGCATGTATTGTCTGAGTTCAATAACTTTAACATAGATAGCTATTTTATATATGGAGGCGAACTGGATGAATTTCCATGGAGAACATATGAACCCAATCACTTGATGGATAAAATTGAATCCGTTATTTCCAGGCGATTGATGATATAATGTTATCCTGTCAACATTGAAAACACTTCTTGATCGATTGGAAAAGTAAATTCCGATTTAGAAATTCTTTCCAATAACTTCCACTCAACTGATTCGATCTTGGCCCCTGTTTCCTCAGTAGACTCATTTAGCTTGATCTGATCAGGATGAGGCAATTGTGCAGTATAATATATACTGATGATTTGCTGATTGGAATGAAACGCACTTGCTTGAAAGAAATCACAAGTATAAAAATGTTTTGGATTAAGTAATTCCTGACCTAACTCTTCTTTTACTTCTCGAATAAGACAATCCAATATGCCCTCACCATACTTTAATCCACCACCAGGAAATTTAGTGATGTTTGTATTCTGAAAGTACTCTTTGGATAAAAGAAGACGGTGGTTAAACACAAATATACCATACACTCGTATGTTGAACATAAAAGATAATTTACCCAAAGCTAATTTTTCTTTAGGTAATGAGAAAATGAGTTAGCTATGCTTAGAACAAATTTGAATCAAAATTTACTCAACCCAAGGCCTGAGCAAATCCAGATTACTAATCGTAATAAGGTAGAGTGAAAAATAAATAAAAGCTACCAACGCATACACAAAACTCATCTTCGATATAATAAGTCTAGCAACTCGACTCATATTCGATGATTGGTTTTATATTTAATTAATCAATAAACGTTCAAAAAGTTTAGATGCGTATAAATTGTTGAGAGAGTTTAGGTTTTTAAGGATTCAAATATTGTGCCATAGATTCTCGCCAAAATCCAATGCTAAATATTGATAGTACAAAAATACATAACCTTTGATGGAAAGTCAACCATTTGTTAAGTGGACAACTTTATATGTTTGATTAACAGCTATTTAGAAATTTTTGTAAGATTGTCATAAAGAGTATTAATCTTTAAATGCAAGTGATCCGTACAATAAATAAAAAGCTAAATATGAGAACAAGTTTATTACTAATTACAGCAATCTTGACATTGGTTTCATGTTCTAAGAAAGATGAATCGACACCATCAACTAGTGGAAATTCATCCAATTCAAGTACCGTACCGACTCAATTCACTCAAAAAGTATTGATTGAGCAGTTTACTGGAGCATGGAATGGAGCATGTCCGGATGGAATCTACAAAATGGAAAATATCATTGGTACTAATGCCAATATTATCCCGGTTTGTATTCATGAAGGTGATGCTATGGAAATTTCACATTTTACAAGCTTGATGGCAACGTTTAATAATAATCAATTGCCCATGTACCCATCGGCATTCATTTCAAGAACTTCATCAGCTGGGGCCGTATTTTTAAATAAGTTACAATGGTTAAGCAATATTACAGTTGCTCAAAACAAAACGGCATCTTGTGGGTTGAGTATATCTTCTACATTGAATGGAAATAATTTGGCCATAACCGTAAACACAGGATTTTGCCAAATGCAAAGTGGAGATATTCGCCTGCATGTTTATATAACTGAAAACAACATTGCCGCAAGTGGAACCGGATATGCTCAAACCAATACAAACGCCTATAACGATCCTAACTCACCGTATTTCAATGCGGGCAGTCCTATTAGCAATTTTAAACATAATCATGTATTAAGAAAAGTGGTTACGAGCGCAGCTGGTAGTGCCATACAAATAGGCAACATGGTAGCAGGAGGTAAACAAACCGATCAATTTACTGTCGACCTTTCAGGTATAAATAGCTCTAATGCGAAAATTATAGCTTTTATTAGTAAAACCGGTACTTCCGCCACTAATCATGAAGTGCTAAATGTTCAAATCGCTTCTATAAATCAAACTAAAAACTGGGATTAAATCCAAAATTCTAGACTTTTTTATTTAAAGATTTATACATCCTCAAGTTTTGGATCTTTCGTGAAAAATTACTTACTTCACGATAATATCTAAAACTATAAATCATGAGAAAAGTATTAATGTCTGTCCTTGTTGTGCTTGTTGCATTAACAGGTTGCAAAAAAACTAGCGACAATAATAATTCTGGAGGAGGATCTTCAGGAGCAACTATCGGAGCAGTTCCATCTGCTTTTGTTCAAAAAGTATTAATTGAAGAATTTACCGGAGCTTGGTGTGGGTGGTGTCCAGACGGAGCCTATAAAATGAAACAAATTATAGATGCTAATCCCGGCAAAGCAATTGGAGCAGCTGTGCATCAAGGCGATCCAATGGAAATTAATTTATATTCTACCTTAGATGCTACATTTAACGTAACCGGGTTTCCCCAAGGTATGATCAGTCGTACTACATACGGAGGATCGGTTGTAATGTCTAGAAGTTCTTGGAATACTGCTTCCAATATTATTTTGGGAAAAACTGCAAAAGCTGGTCTTGCAATAGAATCTTCTATTGTTGGCGATTCGCTTAAAGTAAAAGCACATGTAGCATTTTTGAATGCGCTTACGGGTACTTTTAATGTTACCATTTATCTATTAGAAGATAAAGTTACCGGAGGATCTTCGTATAATCAATCGAACTATTTATCAGGAAATGCTAGTTACTCTTCATCTCCTTATTACAGCTTGCCAAATCCTATTACAGGATATGAGCATAACCACACCGTAAGAAAAGTGTTAACTGCTAATTTAGGTGATGCCATACCCACATCTGATATAGGGCCTGGCGTAAAGCATATCAAATCCGTTAATATTTTGATTCCAACGAATTACAAAAAAGAGAATTTAAGAATTGTTGCATTTGTAACAGATGGTTCAACAAAGGAAGTATTGAATGCACAAGAGGCTAATGCAGGAGCTGTTAAAAATTGGGACTAATCATTAATTTGTAATATCAAAAAAGCCGCCTAAACAGGTGGCTTTTTTATTTTTAATCAAAAAATAAGCAATCCGTTCGTGTAAGATTTTAACTAAATTCATTCTGCACTTTCTTTTTTCTACCAGCATATTTGTGTCACATCATTAATTGATAAAAAGAAAGCAAATGAAAAGATTATTATTAGTATTACCTGCCTTGGCACTTTTATTTACTGCCTGCAAAAAAGATGAATCAAATCAACCTGTAAGTCGTATTTCAAATTCACCAATTGTTGCTGCAGTGCCAACATCATTTACACAGAAAGTTCTGTTAGAAAATTTTACAGGCACAAGCTACAACAAAAGCCCAATGAATGATTTCGAGATTTCTACCCTACAAAGCTCATTAGGTAATCGTTTAATTCCGGTTTCCATACACACAGGAGATGCAATGGCTACTACTCAAAGCAATGAGATATTTAATCGAATCAATAATGGCTCGTTACCAAATATCCCATCCGCAATGATTAATAGACGGAAGTCAAATAATAGCATTTTCTATCTTAATCAGGATTGGAATGCAATGATATCTTTGGCTTTGAATAATAATTCAACTACATGTGGGCTAGCCATTAGTAGTTCATATAATGGAAATATAATTGAAGTGGTAGTCAGTACAGGATTTGCAAACGTCCCAAACACGAACTATAATGTAACGGTATATTTAACAGAAGATGAGGTGAGCAGCCCTGATCAAAGTTATGCTCAAGCAAACATTTACAATAGTGTTGGTGGAAATCCTTTCTTCAATATGGGCAATCCTATTGCATCTTATGAGCATAATCACACGCTTAGATTTGTTGCTAGCCAAAGTGGAGGTGACGCTATTGACATGCAAAATGTCATGATCAAACAGGAAGACACTAAAACATATATTATAGACTTACCTAACAATTTTAATCCAGCTAAAATGAATGTAGTGGCATTTATTCATAGTCCAGGATTAACTTCAAATGGGCTTGTATTAAATGCTCAAACGGCTAAGTTGGGTAGTATTCAAAATTACGACTAATGCTTTCTGGTTGTTAAAAGAGCCTCTCGATTTTCGAATCGAGGGGTTTTTTTATACCCTATTGTAAATTTCTAACCACTCATTCAATATCATAGCCGAAGCACCCCAGATTATTTGATCCTGATATTCAAAACAAGGTGCCGTTATAATCTCATCTCCCCTTTTGATAATATGTTGGCTATACCTCAAATTTGAATCAATATCATCTATTCCAATTAAAAGAAGTTGATCGACTTCACTTCTATTAATGGTATAATTCTCCTCGTTCGGAATGCAAGCAGCAAATGGCTGTACAAAAAAATTGCTTGGAGGAATATAGAGACTACTAAGAGGTCCTATAATTTTATCTGAATCAGATTTAACACCAACTTCTTCAAATGTTTCGCGTTCAGCTGTATGTTGTAAATCAATATCTGAAACATCTTTTTCGCCTCCCGGAAATGAAATCTGTCCTCCATGGACTCCTTTATTTACACGCTTAATCATTATCAATACAGCCTTACCATTGTGGAGGGTCATCAATACCATTACGCCACTATGTCTGGCTTTATCTAAAGAGTAAGATCTATCTCTAATTTTCCCTTTTATAATAGGAGACATTAGGTCTTGTGCTTCAGCCCCAGGCAGAGGACCTTTCTTGTACCCTTCAATAAATCTTTCAAAATGATCGTACTTCATATTTGCATTATGAATAATGACTGAATCTTTATCCTATGTTAAAAACGAAAATAATTATAAATAATATTAAACGTATTAATTTTTACTTTTGATCAAAGCTTAAATATCAATGAAAAATCTTCTAACTTTATTATGTTTATCGATTATTATTCCAACCCAAGCACAACATGTTTTGATAACGAATTCAGGCATCAAACACAGTGGTAGACTGGTTAGTATATTAGATGATGTTGTTAAATTTAACGTTAATGGAAGTCCGGCTACCTTCAGCATAAAAGAAGTGAACACCATCTCCTTTTCTAATAACACAGGATCATCTGGCGTTACAACATCTTCAACCTCAACTGGGAATAAAGCAGTAAGCTATACAATGAACGGTAGAGAAATGATTAAAATACCTTCGGTAGATAACCTAACTCAAGAGCGTGGTGTAGTAGTGGTTGAAGTTACTATAAACAAATATGGGAATGTAATCAAAGCCGTTCCTGGAGTTGAAGGAAGTAACACTCAAAGCAAATACCTGCATACCAAAGCTCAACAGGCGGCACAATCGGCACAGTTTGATACAAGCCCAACGATGCCTTTAGAACAGAAAGGAAGTATTACCATTATTTTTTAGAACCAAAAGACTTTAGTTCAACTGCTCTAGCACGCAACAAATAAAACAGTCGCATCAAGATTCTGATAACCTGATAGGAAAACCAATCTCCAATTCTACCTAAAGTAGTTTTATATTTAATGTAGTCGCTTGGATTAATTTGAAACGATTCCGATTGCATTTTTTCGAAGATGCTTAACCTTAACTGATCAGCAAACAACTCATCATTCAGTTCAACATTAGCCTCAATGCTCATATACTCACTCAAATGATTTAAGTTATATGACCCAACTGTTGCCCATTTAGAATCGACAACAGCAACTTTCGCATGGACTACAGAAGTTTGATACTCAAAAATTTGAATGTTATTCTTAATCATCCACTGATACCAATAATTCGATGCTCTTTTAAAAAAAGGAATATCGGAATATCCGGACAGTAAAATGGAAATCTTCACCCCTCTATTAGCTGCATGCCTTAACAGCTTTCTAATTCCCATGCCTGGCAAAAAATAGCTGGCAGCAATTATTATTTCACTTTTAGCATTTCGAATTGCTTTGTGATAAGCATTTGATATTTGGTTAATCCCTCTATACTTATCATTTACGATAAGCTTAATTGGCCAATTAGTTTTATCAACAATAGTCTTCCTCCTTTGGATGTTCGCAATTTTTCTTCGAATGGACTTAATGAATTTCTTTTCCCAAATATCATTCATCCAAACACTCAATTGTTCGGATATGGTTCCATTGACTAGAACTGCATAATCCAACCAAGGCGCTATGTCTTTCTTCCCAGAGTATTTATTACTGATGTTTATGCCACCTATTAAAACTTTACATCGGTCTACTAAAACAATCTTTTGATGTAATCTTCTCCCAGCTACAAATCGAATACCTTTTTGGATTGGATTAAAAAATCTTACCTCAGCGCCTTTTGCAGTAAGATCTTCAATAATAGATGAGTTCATTAATGCAGATGATCCATATCCATCAAGAAGTATATTTATTTTGATTCCTCTATCGAGTGCTTTTTGAATAATTTGGAAAATGGATATGCCTATTTCGTCATCTTCCCATATGTAGCAATGTAGATGAATCTCTTGCTTCGCTTCATCAATCATGCGTTTAAGTTGATTGAAAAATTCAGGTCCACTATTAACTAATTGAACTGAATTATCAGGAGCTTTCATGTTAGTTTCCCTTTAGAGAGCGCTTACATGTTGCGCCTATATTGACCTCCAACATTAAACATTGAAGCGGTTATTTGACCCAATGAGCAATACTTACTTATGTGCATCAATGTCTCGAATAGATTTTTACCTTCCACCGCATCCTGTTGTAAAACCTTCAAGCCATTTTCGGATTGATCATTATGACTCTCATGTAAACTATTCAACATAGAAATTTGATATTCCTTCTCTTCTGCAGTCGCTCGAATTACTTCGTCAGGAATTATAGTGGGTGACCCTTTCGAACTTAAAAAAGTATTTACACCAATTATAGGATATTCACCAGTATGTTTTAAAGTTTCATAGTACAAACTCTCCTCTTGAATTTTTCCACGTTGATACATCGTTTCCATTGCGCCTAAAACTCCTCCTCGTTCTGTAATTCGGTCAAACTCAATCAAAACCGCTTCTTCCACTAGATCTGTTAACTCAGAAATAATAAAAGATCCTTGTAAAGGATTTTCATTTTTAGCCAATCCTAATTCTCTATTTATTATTAACTGAATAGCCATTGCTCTACGAACACTTTCTTCTGTAGGTGTTGTTATAGCCTCATCGTATGCATTGGTATGAAGAGAATTGCAGTTATCGTAAATAGCATATAGCGCTTGAAGAGTGGTACGAATATCATTGAAGTCAATTTCTTGAGCATGAAGTGAACGTCCGGAGGTTTGAATGTGATACTTCAACATCTGCGATCGCTCATTTCCTTTATAAACATTTTTGATGGCTTTGGCCCAAATCCTTCTGGCTACTCTTCCGATTACTGCGTACTCAGGGTCAATTCCATTGCTAAAAAAGAAACTGAGATTTGGAGCAAAGTCATCAATGTTCATTCCTCGAGACAAATAATATTCCACGTAGGTAAAACCGTTTGATAAGGTTAATGCCAATTGTGTTATAGGGTTTGCTCCTGCTTCAGCTATATGATACCCTGAAATTGAAACCGAATAAAAGTTGCGAACTTGATTTTGAATAAAATACGATTGCATATCTCCCATCAATCGCAGTGAAAACTCAGTTGAAAATATACACGTGTTCTGTGCTTGATCTTCCTTAAGAATATCTGCTTGCACTGTACCTCTAACCGATTTGAGTGTATGTTCTTTTATCTGCTGATAAATGTTCGGCTCAAGAATCTGATCTCCTGTAATACCGAGCAATAATAAACCTAATTTATTATTACCTTCCGGAATGCTTCCCTGATAGCTTGGCCTAGCAATTCCTTTTTGATCATATTTTTCTTTTAGTGCTTGCTCCACCTTATTTTGTAATTCATGCTCCAAAATATATTTCTCACATTGCTGATCGATAGCTGCATTCATAAAGAATGAACATATTATAGATGCCGGGCCATTGATAGTCATACTTACAGACGTTTTAGGGTCACATAAGTCAAATCCAGAGTATAGCTTCTTTGCATCATCAAGACAACAAATAGACACTCCACTATTGCCGATCTTACCATAAATATCAGGTCTATGATCGGGATCGTGACCATAGAGTGTAACACTGTCAAAAGCAGTTGACAAACGTTTGGCCGGCATTGCCAATGAAACATAATGAAACCTTCTATTCGTTCGCTCTGGACCACCTTCACCGGCAAACATTCTGGTAGGGTCTTCTCCTTGTCTTTTAAATGGGAACACTCCAGCCGTATAAGGGAAATGGCCGGGATAGTTTTCCTGACAAGTCCAGCGGATTCGATCGCCCCACGATTCAAACTTAGGGGTAGCAATTTTGGGAATCTTAATTTGAGAAAGTGATCTGGTGAACGATTCTACATGCACTTCTTTATTCCGAACATGATATACAAAATCAGCTTCGTGATAGCTCTTTACATTTTCATCCCACTGCTTTAAAATCTTTTTTGAATCGGTCGTCAGACGATCCTTTTCTTTTTGAATCAGGTCTTCCAAAACATTTTTAAGTTCTTTTGATTGATCCTTTATATTTTGAAAGGTTGTTTCTAAAGCGAATAGATTTTTTGCAATGACTGCCTGATCTTCTGAAAACTGATTGTAGTCTCTAATTGAATTTGAAATGTCGCTCAGATACCTCACTCTTTCAGGAGGAATGATGTAAATTTTTTCAGAAATGCTTTTATCAACCCCTACTGAACTTTTCCACTGCAGCTCAAATCTAGACGTAAGTTCATGAATAACATGTCGATACAGATGATTCATTCCAGGATCATTAAATTGAGAGGCGATGGTTCCAAAAACAGGAATGGATTCATCCTTAGCATCAAATAGTTTTCGGTTGCGCTTAAATTGTTTCTTAACATCGCGAAGCGCATCCAATGCTCCTTTTTTATCAAACTTGTTCAAGGCGACTACATCAGCAAAGTCAAGCATGTCAATTTTCTCTAATTGAGTAGCTGCTCCATATTCCGGAGTCATCACGTAAAGAGAAAAATCACTGAATTCCGTTATTTCTGTATCGGATTGTCCGATGCCGGAGGTCTCTAAAATAATCAGATCAAAGCCGGCACTCTTTACAACAAATAAGGCATCCTTAATATGTTTTGATAGGGCCAAGTTTGATTGCCTTGTAGCTAGGCTACGCATATAAACACGGGAATCGTTAATGGCATTCATTCTAATACGATCGCCTAAGAGCGCTCCGCCCGTTTTTCTTTTGGAAGGATCAACAGAAAGTATCGCTATTGTTTTAGCATCAAAATCATTTAAAAAACGTCTCACAAGTTCATCCACTAATGATGATTTTCCTGCTCCACCGGTTCCTGTAATACCTATAACCGGAATGAACTTTACTGCTTGTTGTGACTTTATCCCTTCACTTATGGTTTTAAAAGTATCGGGTGTGTTCTCAGCAGCCGAAATCAAAGTTGCAACAGCCTTTACATCTTTAAGATGCACTTTACTTGCCAAGCCATTTTGTACCAAACCTGTAGGAAAATCACATTGTTTTAACATATCATTGATCATACCTTGTAGGCCCATTTCTCTGCCATCATCAGGAGAATAAATTCTGGAAATGCCATAGGCATGTAATTCTTCTATTTCTGAAGGCAATATTACTCCTCCACCTCCGCCAAAAAGTTTGATATGATTGCTGTTACGTTCTTTTAAAAGGTCGTACATATATTTAAAATACTCAACATGACCGCCTTGATAAGAGGTAATGGCTATGGCTTGAACATCTTCTTGAATGGCGCAATTCACAACTTCTTCAACCGATCGATCGTGACCTAAGTGAATCACTTCAGCCCCACTATCTTGCATTATTCTTCTCATAATGTTGATAGAAGCATCATGTCCATCAAAAAGAGATGCAGCTGTGACGATCCGAATTTTATTCTTTGGGGTATATGGTTCTACTACTTTCATTATCGTTGAATAATTAGCACAAATTTAACACAAAATCAGATATTTGTCCTTCGAACACAGCTACGATTGAATTAAGCACATGTTTTTCATATTGAGTAAGTTAATTAATTATTTATTCCATCCATTGTCATGGATCATTATCATTTCTATTGTTTCAATTTTCGTTAAAAGCAACACATTAAAATATCGATTGAGAATTTGCTCTATTGCGATGCTTTTGGTGTTCACCAATCCATTTTTGATTAATTGTGCCATGCGAGCATGGGAAGTTCCAGGAAAATCAATTGATCAAGTTGCTAATGACCATGAGGTCATTATCGTTTTGGGTGGCGCAATGAGATATTATAATAATGAAACGCTAAGACCGGTATATGGCAGCAGCCTTGATCGTGTTATGCAAGGAGCAGTTTTGTTACAGAGTAAAAAAGCTAACTATTTGTTACTCTCTGGAGGTTCGGGTCTCTTAACGGATCAGGTTCAAAAAGAATCAAAAATAGTTGGAAAGCTTCTTACCGATATGGGGATAGACAGCAGTAAATTGTTTATTGAAACTATATCAAGAAATACTTACGAGAATGCCGTAGAAAGCACAAAGATTATAACAGAAGAAAAACTAAAAGGAAACATTTTATTGGTTACTTCTGCCTATCATATGCGCAGATCTATGGCGTGTTTTGCAAAGTTGGGCATTGATGTAGAACCATTTCCCGTTGATCAAAAATCAGGCATGAATCGATACACCCCTGATAAAATTATTATACCTGATTCAGAAAGCTTAGTTTTGTGGGAACTTTTAATACATGAATGGATTGGGTGCATTTCCTATTATATTATGTCATATATCTAAACACTTATGAAAAATTACCTCTTGTTTGTTAATTTAATTTTTGCTGCTTGCATTGCCTTTCTTTTTTATAAAGTTTATCAAAAAGACTCAACAACTTCTCTCCCGAACACGGTATCGGATAATGGAATTGTTTTTGTGAATTCAGACTCATTGTTAGAAAATTTTGATTACTACAACTCCATTCATGAGCGGTTAAATCTTAAGCGGGATAGTCTTGATGCCTATATCGAAGCTAAAGGAAAGAGACTTGAGAATGAAGTAGCAAACTATCAACAGCGTGCTGCGGCTATGAGCCCAGCGGAAAGGCAAAAGACTGAAGAAGAATTAATGAGAAAACAACAGTCGATAATGGATGAAAGAAAACATCTTATTGAATTATTTTCTGACGAAGAGGACGCTTTAAATGATAGCCTCTATAACAAACTTCAAGATGCCATACAAAAGTATAACCAAACTCACAACTATACTTTTATTCTTGGATATCAGCGCGGAGGGGGAATATTATTTGCTAACGATTCGCTTGATATAACTAAAGATGTGATAAAAGTGTTAAACGAAAACTGAAACTGAATTACAAAGCACTTAAACGATCTTCGAGCAATTTAATTTTTTGAATTGCATCAGTTTGTTTTTTTCGTTCGCTTTCAACTATTTCTGGTTTTGCATTCTTTACAAAATTCTCATTTGACAATTTTTTCTCTACCGAAACCAGAAAACCTTTTAAATAATTGATCTCTTCCTTAGTCTTCTCCACCTCTTTTTCAGAATCTAATAAATGTCCTACATGAACATAAACTTCAGCATGCCTCGAAACAAATGCAATCTTGTCTTTCAAATCGGACTGCTGATAATTTACAGCACTGAGGTTGCAAAGTTTTTTAATCAGTTGCTCGTATTTTACAAATGAAACTTTTCCATTGGATTGAATATCCACTTCCAACAATTCCTTATTAGAAATTCCATTGGCCTGTCTGATGTTTCGTATTCCACCGATCACATCCAGCACTTCTTGCATGTTCTCAAGCGCAACAATAGAAGGGGCTTCAGCATTAGGATAATTTGAAACAATTATACATTCTCTTTCACCTCTTTCCTTAATTGAATGCCATAATTCTTCTGTAATAAAAGGCATAAACGGATGAGTAATTTTGAGTAATGTTTCGAAGAATCCAATTAATTTTTGATGCGTTAAACGATCTATAGATTTGTCATCCGGCTTGATCATTTCAAGGAACCAATTACAATAATCATCCCAAATCAATTTATAAACTGCCATAAGTGCATCCGACAACCGGTATTTTTTGAACTGATCATCAATCTCGATTATGGCCTCTTGCAAACGATTTGAAAACCAATCGCAAGCTACCTGGTTTTGTTCCAATTGTTCTTCATCTGAAATCTGCCAACCGGATATGAGACGGTATGAATTCCATAATTTATTCGCAAAATTTCTGCCTTGTTCACACAAACCTTCATCAAACAATAAATCATTACCGGCAGGAGAAGAAAATAACATCCCTACTCGCACACCATCGGCACTGTATTTTGCAATCAGCTCCAACGGCTCCGGGCTATTGCCTAATGACTTACTCATTTTTCTACCCTGCTTATCTCTAACAATACCCGTTAGATAAACATTGGTAAAAGGTTTCTCTCCTTTATACTCATAGCCAGCAATAATCATCCTAGCTACCCAGAAAAATAAAATCTCCGGTGCTGTAATTAAATCGTTCGTAGGATAATAGTACTTGATATCGGCATTGTTTGGATCTTTAAATCCATCAAACACACTGATGGGCCAAAGCCATGAAGAGAACCATGTATCCAACACATCTTCGTCTTGTGATAAGCTTTCGCTGTTCGCTCCAAATTTTTCTTTATAAAGTTCTTCAGCTTCTAGCTTAGTTTTTGCTACAATATAATTTCCTTTTGTATCGTACCAAGCAGGTATTCTTTGTCCCCACCAAAGCTGACGAGAGATACACCAATCACGTACATTCTCCATCCAATGACGATAAGTATTGAGAAACTTATCGGGAATCAAATGGATATTTTCATTCAATACATTATCCAATGCAGGCTTAGATAATCTTTCCATTTTTAAGAACCACTGCATCGAGATTTTTGGTTCAATAACAGCATGCGTCCTTTCAGAATAACCCACTTTATTTTTGATGTCTTCGATCTTTACAATCGCTCCTAATTCTTCCAGTTGTTTTGAAATTTTCTTGCGAACTGTAAATCGATCTTCTCCAATATAGTGTTCTGCTTTCTCATTTAAAGTTCCGTCAGGATTAAAAATATCAATGCTTTGCAGCTTGTGTTTCTGACCTAATATATAATCGTTTTCATCATGAGCCGGAGTCACTTTTAAAGCACCTGTTCCAAATTCTCTTGTAACATATTCATCGGCAATGATGGGCGCTTTTCTATTTACAATTGGAATAATAACTGTGCGACCAATCAGATGCTTGTATCTTTCATCATCGGGATGAACACAAACAGCTGTATCACCTAAAATAGTTTCAGGCCTTGTAGTAGCAATTGTTATGTATTCATCCGTATCTTCAATCTGGTATTGGACATGATACAATTTTGATTGAAGCTCTTTATAATACACTTCTTCATCAGAGATAGCGGTCAATCCAACCGGATCCCAATTTACCATTCTCGTGCCTCGATAGATATAACCCTTATTGAACAAATCGATAAAAACATCGATTACTGCATCATATAGATCGGGCTCCATGGTAAATCGAGTTCGATTCCAATCACAACTTGCCCCCAATTTTTTAAGTTGTTCCAAAATGATTCCGCCATACTTCTCTTTCCAATCCCAGGCATATTTTAAAAACTCTTCCCTACTTAAGTCGCTTTTATTTATGCCTTGTTCTTTTAACATAGCAACTACCTTAGCCTCGGTAGCAATACTTGCATGATCAGTACCGGGCACCCAGCAAGCGTTCTTACCTTTCATTCGCTCGCGTCTAATTAAGACATCTTGTATGGTATTGTTCAACATATGTCCCATGTGCAGTACACCTGTTACATTAGGAGGAGGAATTACTATTGTATAAGGCTCTCTTTCATCCGGAACAGATTTAAAAAACTCCTTATCGATCCAATATTGATACCACTTATGCTCTACACTTGAAGGGTCATATATTTTTGAAATTTCCATAAACGCTCAGCTATTCAGTTTCAGTTTTATCAAATCTGCTTACATATGCAGTGGCAATAATGTCACCGGTTACATTCAAAGTTGTTCTACACATATCCAAAAGGCGATCTACACCATAAATTATTGCTATACTTTCACCCGGTATACCAACGGCTATTAAAATAAGCATGATCACCGGCAATGATCCGCCAGGAACGCCAGCAGTACCTATACCTGATATGATAGAAATAAGGACTACAAAAAACTGTTCGCTTAATGATAGATCTATTCCGAAACATTGCGCAAGAAAGAGAACAGTGATTCCTTCGTACAATGCGGTTCCATTTTGATTAGCGGTACTTCCGACAGTGAGAACAAAATTTGAAATTCTGCGAGGTAGCTTTAAATCCTCTTGAGCAACACGAATTGCAGTCGGCAAAGTTGCATTACTAGAACTGGTGCTAAAGGCAGTAATCAATACTTCTTTTATCTTACTAAAGAAATAAATAGGGCTCATTTTTACAAAATACTTAAGAACTATGCTATAGGTAACAAACTGATGTATTGCAAGTGCTCCGATGACCACTAATACATACTTTAATAAGACTGCAAAAACTGACCAACCCGTACGAGCAGTAACGGCAAACAAAAGTGCGGCCACACCATAGGGTGCTAATTTCATCGCCAGATGAATAGCCTTCATAGTGATTTCAAACAAGCCCTCCAGAAAGCCTTTAAAGGTTTGAGTCTTTTTATCGTCTGCCAAACTCAGCGATATTCCAAAAATTACGGTAAAGAACATAACAGCCAATAGCCCACCACCGGAATAGGATGGATCGAATGCTCGAACCATATCCTCAAAAGGATTTTTGGGAACAAGAAGTACTAAAATCTCGAGAAAGTTTTTTGATCCCAACGCTCGGGCATTAGAATCGATGGTGTTTTTATCGGTATCAAAACGCTCAATCAACACTTGTCTATCGGATTCGGAGAGCGAATCGCCAGGGCGAAAAAGTTCTGCCATTCCAATTCCGATTAAAACAGAAATAGACGTTAGAACTAAAGTAAAACCCAGTGTAATTAGTCCTATCCTACCGATTTTTCGTAAATCACCCAGTTCGGAAATCCCTAAAGCCAAACCTGAGAAAATGAGGGGGATCACCATCATGAAAATCATTCGAAGGAATATGTCCCCAACAGGTTTTACATACGAAACAATTGATTCTATTAACTCAATATCATGTACTGTATTTTGCACCAGAAGACCACCGCCAATCCCTACGAGCATTCCTATAAAGATCTTGGTATGTAGAGCTAGTTTCCTATTCATGATATAAAAATGAAGGCTGCAAAATACGAGTTTGAACTGAGAAAATAGGCATTCAATTTGATAGGAATATTAATCGAAAACTAAAGTGCTTTATTCAAATATGAATTTAATATGAGTATGTTGCACATGAAGTTGCTTTACAGAACTCTATATTATTAATTTGCGTTAAAGAACATTGAATATGAAAAATATATTTCTTTCTATTTGTTTGATTGCTTTTTCGAGCATCAGTTTTGGACAGGTTGAGCAGGCTCCTAAAAGTACAAAAAGTGGCAGTGCCGAATTCAGCTTTACTTCAACGGACTACTTGTTCGGTAAAGTAAAACAAGGCGACTTGGTACATGGTGAATTTACTTTTACCAATTCCGGTAAAGAACCTTTAGTAATTTCTAGCGCAGCAGGTTCATGTGGATGTACAGTTCCTGACTGGCCCAAAGAACCAATTATGGGAGGAAAATCAGCCTCTATAAAATTTACTTTTAATACAGCGGGTAAAATGGGAATGCAAGACAAAACAATAACGTTACGTAGCAATGCAAGTAACGACCCTTTAGTATTACATGTTAAAGGTAACATTGTTACAAAAGAAGAATATGAAAATCAAATGCCTCTTAAAAAGGAAAGTGATTTATCACCAATTGAAAAAAAATAAATTCATTATAACAAACATTCATTTAAAAATATCAATATGAAAAGGTTAATACTAGTAAGTTTTTTAATTGTCGGATTCGGAATAAATTCGTTACAAGCGCAAGATCAAAGAACCACTCCAAATGCAGTTAAAGCAAGTTCAACTGCACCAGAATTTAAATTCGTTTCTGAAGAATATAATTTTGGAACGATTAAGCAAGGTGATGTAGTAACACATGAATATTCATTTACCAATGTGGGCAAAGAGCCAATCATTATTACCGATGCACGCGGATCATGTGGATGTACTGTACCTGTTTGGCCGAAAGAGCCAATTAAGTCTGGAGAAAGTGGAACCATTAAGATTTCTTTCAACTCAGCCGGCAAATTAGGAATGCAAGACAAAACGGTTACCATTTCTTCAAATGCCACCAACAATCCTGTTATCTTACACGTAAAAGGTAATATTGTTAAAGCTGAAGAGACTAAGTAAGGATTAACTGATCTTTATTTTATAAATTTGAGCCTCGCAATTTGCGGGGCTTTATTATTTATCCTTCATGCCAAAATTATCATCACAAGCGGAATTAATGCCGCCTTCTCCTATTCGGAAGCTTGTACCTTTTGCTGAGAACGCAAAGAAAAAAGGTGTAAAAGTCTATCACTTAAATATTGGTCAGCCTGATATTGATAGTCCAGAAATTCTATTAAACGCTATAAAGCAATACGATAAAAAACATATAGAATACAGTCATTCGGCAGGAAATGAAAGCTACCGTAAGAAATTAACTGCGTATTACAGTAAGTACGATATAGCTGTTGATTATTCAAATATTATGATCACTACAGGAGGTTCTGAAGCGATTGAAATCTGTATGCAGGCTTGTCTAAATCCTGGTGAAGAAATAATTATTCCTGAACCCTATTATGCAAACTATAATGGATTCTCTATTCAGGCTCATGTGAATGTTGTACCGGTTTTATCTTCCATTAAGGATGGTTTTGCTCTGCCCCCCATTTCAGAATTTGAAAAATTAATAACCCCTAAAACCAAGGCAATATTAATTTGCAATCCAAACAATCCAACTGGCTATTTATATTCTAAAGATGAATTAAAAAGCTTAAGAGACCTTGTGTTAAAACATGATCTGTTTTTGTTTTCAGACGAAGTTTACAGAGAATTCTGTTATGATGGCAAGGAATATTTTTCTGTACTTCAGTTAGATGGCTTGGAGCAACATGCCATTATGCTTGATTCCGTATCGAAAAGATACAACGTTTGTGGAGCCCGGGTTGGTTGTATTGTGAGTAGAAATATGGATTTAATGAATGCTTCATTAAAGTTTGGCCAGGCGCGATTAAGCCCTCCATCTTTGGGGCAACATGCAGCTGAAGCAGCCATAGATACTCCAGATTCATATTTCGATGGTGTAAAAAATGAGTACATTAAAAGAAGAGACTTGGTTATAAAAGAGTTGAATACTATTGAAGGTGTTAGTTGCCCAAAACCTTCTGGGGCGTTCTATTGTGTTGCCGAACTACCCATTGATGATAGTGATAAGTTTTGCCAGTGGTTGCTGGAAGATTTTAGTTATGAAAATCAAACGGTGATGCTTGCACCTGCCACAGGCTTTTATTCGAAGAAAGAATTTGGTATCAAGCAAGTTCGATTGGCCTATGTTTTGAATGAAACAGAATTGACTAAAGCCCTGGAGTGTTTAAAAATAGCTCTAGAGCAATATCCTGGAAAGACCATTCAATCAAGCAAAACCGTTTCACAAACGAGCATTGGATAATCGCTGATAGCATTCAACGACTTCCATCAATGATCGATACGAATTAGTGATTCTTACAATCAACTCTGTTAAATTACACCAAGCCAACTCGGTTATTCCTTCTTCGATTTGAGGTTCTTGCTTATTGATATTCAACGCTGCTGCCTGATACCAACAAGTCGATTTTAATATAATCTTATTCTCTTGTTCATACATATGATATGTGTAGCATAATGGTTTTATTAATTCGACTTTAATATTGGTTTCTTCTTCCACTTCCCGTATAGCTGTCAACTCAAAACTTTCACCATCTTCTTTTTTTCCTTTGGGTAGGTCCCAATTGTTATTTCTGAAGATTAATAAAAACTTAGTTTGATCTTTCACCAATGCACCTGCAGCATTTATTTGAGCAAAGGATGAAACAAATTGTCCAAACAAGAAAGTAGCTTGATCACTTTCAATAATAAATAATTCCGCATCGCTTGCTTTAATGTATTGGTACAATTCTAGTGCATTTCCATTATAATCTTCTATTATTTCTGAAGTAACATCGTTCTGTGAATTTTGATTATCAATCTGCTCAGGACTTCGAATTATTAAACACTTGTTATTTATGAAAACTTTGTACATTCGTGATATATGTATTACGATACCGCCTCAAAAGTAGCCGAATTTCTTTTGCAGATCAAAGCGATCAAACTTTCACCCACAAAACCATTCACTTGGTCCTCTGGGTGGAAATCTCCAATTTATTGCGACAATCGAATTGCATTATCACATCCTCGTATCAGAACCTTTATTCGACAGGAATTAGTAAAATGTATTGATGAGTATTTTGGCAAGCCCGATGTGATTGCAGGTGTTGCCACCGGAGCCATTGCACAGGGCGTATTAGTGGCTGAAGCCTTAGGTCTTCCATTTGTTTATGTTCGTCCTAAAGCCAAAGACCACGGCATGCAAAATCTGATCGAAGGAGATTTATCTCCAAATGCTTCTGTAGTCGTTATTGAAGATCTTATTTCGACAGGAAAGAGTAGCTTAAATGCAATACAAGCTTTAAAAGATCATAATGCAATTGTAAAAGGAATGGTATCAATATTTACATATGGTTTTCCAGAGGCTGAGGATAGTTTTAAATCGGCCGGTGTACCTGTTTATTCTCTTAGTAACTACGAAACACTCTTGAACATAGCTGTTAAATCAGGCATTGTTAATGAGAAAAGTGCTAAAGATCTGAAGAAGTGGAAAGACAACCCCTCACAATGGGATATTACTATCAAAAAATAAATTGAATCAAGAGCATGACTAGAATTGAATCCGATACTCATAGCATTCAGCAATCGGCTGAAAGCATCTATTCATTTTTGAGTGATTTTAATAATTTTAAAGATATAATGCCTGAACAAGTCGTTGATTTTTCATCGGATAAAGATCAATGTAAGTTTACCATAAAAGGAATGGCCACGCTTGGAATGAAAATCATTGAACGAAAAGAAAATGAATTTATCCGCATCAATAGTACAGATGTTACCCCTTTTCCATTTGAATTGAGTTGTTCAATCAAAGAAAATGATTCGAATAAAAGTGATGTTCAACTAGCTATAGATGCGCAACTAAACCCATTTATGAAGATGATGGCCGAAAAACCTTTGAAAAACTTTTTGAACCTCCTTTTGTCGAGATACAAAGATAGGACTAGTTCATAGTCTTATAGGATAATTCTTTGGGTTGATTGATTAGCAATGGTAACCCTTGATGTTCCAACACTAATGAACCTGTATCGCTAACTCCGGTAATTGCGGCCTCAATAGTTCTACCTTGGTATATATAAGGTCGTTTGTTATTTAATAAATACAATTTCTTGGTATAGGTTTGTTGTATCAATTCTAACTCTCCGGATAAAAGCAATTTGTACCAATGATCAAACTCATTTAAAAACTCATCTATACATACATTTATATCCATTTCACGACCCGTGATCTGACTGAGAGAGATTGCATCATTTTCAATTCCTCCGAACATCTTCTGATTGATATTGATACCAATTCCAATAATGGTATGATTGAGCAAATTACCTCTGAATTCATTTTCAATAAGAATGCCCGCAAGCTTTGAAGAACCTATCATTATATCGTTCGGCCATTTTATCCGAACATTCTCACTAAAGTATTTATAGACAAAATCTATAACACCTAAGGAAGTAACCATATATAATAATTGGCTGTTCTTGGCCTCAATAGATTCGGGTTTTAATACAATGCTGATTAAAATATTCTTGCCAGCATCAGATTGCCAAATCGTACCTTTTTGACCTCTTCCGGCTAATTGAGCATTTGCCGCAATAACTAATTTATCTTGTAGTTTGTTATTACTTCGCAACAAATTAGCCGCATATGAATTTGTTGAATCAACTTCGTTTACAAAACGTATTTGATACTTATCCATAGAGATTTATTTAATTAATGATCTAAAGTAGTATTAATGAAATGATTAAGCAAAGGTTGTTAAATACTTTAACCTATGTTAAACGCAATAGACTGATAATCTGTATTTTTGCACATAAATTGAATTAAATTAACAAATATAAATGGCTGTAAAAAAGAAAGGTAAAGTTGTTAAAATTCGAAAAAAAGATACCGTTGACCTTATTTTAGAAACTATCGTAAACGGGATGCAAGAGAAAAAAGCTGAAGAGATAATTACCATAGACATTCGCCATGTACAAAACAATGTTGCCGATTTCTTTTTGATTTGTCACGCAGAAAGCAGACCTCAAATAATTGCGATAGCTGATTCCATTGAAGAAGAAGTTAAAAAAGTTACCGGAGAACTTCCAATAAATAAAGAGGGATTAGAAAATTGCGAATGGTTAATTTTAGATTACTTTAATATAGTCGTACACATATTTAGAAAAGACAGAAGAGAATACTATGGTTTGGAACGCCTTTGGGCTGATGGAATCATACATAAAATGGCAGGAAAATAAGTCATTTGTCAAAACTTTTTAAGAAATTACAGCGTTTTTATAAATAAACAGAGACAAAATTTCATAGGTACATTTATTGCTATGAAGTTGATCCAAAACTATAACTACTAAGAACTTACCATGTCTGAAAATTCAAATAATGATAAAGGGAACAAGGGTTCATTCAACAAACCCTCTTCTCCTCGCTTTAATTTTAACTTCTACTGGATTTATGGAATTGCCATTTTGTTAATTCTAGCATTTAATTTCATCGATATGGGTAATAAGCCCAAAGAGATTAACTGGAATGAATTTGAGACAGAAATGTTGGCAAACGCTGATGTAGAAAAAATTGTAGTTCAAAACAAAGAACTCGTTAATGTCTATATCAAAAAGGATAAATTGAGTTTAGATAAGTACAAGTCTGTTGCACAAAAGGCTTTTGGCACGGGTGTAAATGAAGGTCCACATTATCAATTTACCATTGGTGATGTTGCCAATTTTGAAACCAGAATGGAAGCATTGCAAAAAGATGTTTCTCCTGATGCACGCATTGCCATCTCTTATGTAAACGACACACGGAGCTATTGGGATATATTATTGTCTTGGCTGTTTCCGCTTTCTTTACTTGCCATTTTATGGATTTTCATAATGAGAAGAATGGGCGGTGGTGGCGGAGGATCACAGATATTTAATATTGGAAAATCTAAAGCAACTTTGTTTGATAAGGACATGCATGTAAAGGTTACTTTCAATGATGTTGCAGGTCTTGAAGAAGCTAAAGTTGAAGTCATGGAAATTGTTGACTTCTTAAAGAATCCAAAAAAATATACTACTCTGGGTGGAAAAATCCCTAGAGGTGCATTGTTGGTAGGTCCTCCCGGAACCGGAAAAACACTTTTAGCAAAAGCCGTTGCAGGTGAAGCACAAGTTCCTTTTTTCAGCTTATCGGGCTCCGATTTTGTCGAGATGTTTGTAGGCGTTGGAGCTTCGAGAGTGCGCGACTTATTTAAACAAGCAAAAGAAAAAGCACCTTGTATAATTTTCATTGATGAGATTGATGCCATTGGTAGAGCCCGTGGAAGAGCTGCATCGTTTAGCGCCAATGATGAAAGAGAAAGCACACTGAATCAATTGCTCACAGAGATGGACGGTTTTGGAGGAAACAGCGGTGTCATTATTCTTGCCGCAACCAACCGTGCCGATGTTCTTGACCGAGCACTTTTGCGTCCTGGCCGATTTGATCGCCAAATATATGTTGAGTTGCCAGACCTAAATGGTCGTAAGGAAATATTTAAAGTTCACATGAAACCGTTGAAAGTTGACGAAAAGGTTGATATCGATTTTCTAGCCAGACAAACACCTGGTTTTTCAGGTGCCGACATTGCAAATCTGTGTAACGAAGCTGCTCTTATAGCTGCAAGAAGAAATAAAACATTAATCGAGAAGGATGATTTTCTTGATGCAGTTGATCGTATTATTGGTGGATTGGAAAAAAGGAATAAAATCATTTCGGCTCATGAGAAGAAAGTGATTGCCTACCATGAATCGGGCCATGCTACTGTAAGTTGGCTACTTGAACATGCACATCCTTTAGTTAAAGTTAGCATTGTTCCCAGAGGCAATTCGCTAGGTGCCGCATGGTACTTACCAGAAGAACGGCAATTGACAACGCGTGAACAAATTATGGATGAGATCTGTGCAGCACTTGGAGGAAGAGCTGCGGAAGAAATCATTTTTGGCACCATATCGACTGGAGCTCTAAGCGATTTGGAAAAAATAACCAAACAAGCTTATGCTTCTATCAGTATTTTTGGAATGAATGAAAAATTAGGCAATATCAGTTATTACGACAGTTCTGGAAATCAAGATTATAATTTCACAAAACCTTATTCGGAAAAGACCGCTCAGCTTATTGATGAAGAAGTAAAGAAACTTATAGACGAGGCTTACCTTCGAACTAAAAAAATATTAGCCGAGAATAAAAATAAGCTCGATGCATTAGCAAAAGTTTTGTTGGAGAAAGAAGTTATATTTAAAGAAGATCTGGAAACCATTTTTGGCAAGAGAAAATTTGAAGCCAATGATCAAGCACAAAGTGTATCAAACGAAAGTGGCAATGAAAATTCTGCTTCTGAAAGTCAATCCAATAATGGATCTGTAAAAGAAGAAAAAGAATCCAGCAAAAACATTTCTGAAGTTTGACTTTATGCAAGAAAGCACAACCCGTGAAAAAATTCTGAAATCGGTTCGAAAGGCATTGATACATCAGTCTGAAGCACCGGGTGCTAATTTCGAATCTGACAAGAACTTATTTGCCAGTGATGTTGAAAAAGATCCCGCTATTGAGTTTGCAGAAAAATTAAGTGCAGCAGGTGGCACTTTTGTTTATTGTCAAGATTTATTAGAATTCGCAGAGCAGTTTATTATTGCCTGCAATCATTACCAATTATCGAATATATATAGTTACGAACCGGCATTGCAAGAGTTTATGAAAGCGCTCGAATTACCTTTGAGTACTGAAAGTGAACATAACGTACTTTTAAGCACTTGCGATTCATTGATTACTCGTAGTGGATCAGTATGCATAAGTGTTGGTTCAAGCGGAAATTCTGAAAAATATATCAAAGCAACTGTGCATGCTGTGATCGCTGGTGCTAATCAGCTTACCCCTAGCATAAAAGAAGCCATTCGAAAATCAAAAGAAATTAACGACCAGAAATTTCCTGCCGCTTTGCACATTATTAGTGGCCCTAGCAAAACGTCTGACATCGCAATGGAAAAAGTAACCGGTGTTTACACAACGCATCATCTAATTGTTTTTCTGATCGACAAAGAACCCGATATAAAACAATTTTTAATTGACATCAATCATGCAAAGTAATGGAAAGTACAATTTTGATGATGTTCAATTGGCCTATTATACTGATAAAATACATCAAGCAGCCATTTACAAAGCCATGCTGGAAGAACATCAGATTCCATATAAAGAAATCAATAAAATTGATTCTTCATACGGCACTTTTGGCTACATAGAATTTTATGTCCCTGAATCTTTTCTACCAAAGGCTAAGCAACTTGCAATTCAATTGGAACAATGAACAGTTTTATTATACGAACCATAAGTGCATTTGTATTTGTAGCATTAATGCTATCTGCCTTGTATTATAGCCACATCAGTTTTATTCTTCTCTTTTCCATCATAGCATATTTAACATATGTAGAATTTATAAAACATATTAGCATAAACACTCATAGGCAATTAATTTATCTTTCTTATTTCTCAAGCTCAATCATATTGACTGTTTCGGCCATGTATTTTTTAGGCTTCGTTCAATTAAAACATTTGTTGATCGGCATTCCTTTCGTGAGTGCACAATACTTATACAGTGTTTTTCTAAAGGATAGAAATTCGTTCGCTGAGCTATCAAAAATTAGTTTCGCTCAAGTGTATGTTCTTATTCCGTTTATATTTTTTATGCATATAGCTTTTACGAATGATATAGCCCTTTACGAACCCCATTTAGTTGCATCATTCTTTATCTTATTGTGGATGAATGATGCAGGCGCGTATTTGAGTGGAATTACTTTTGGAAAGCATAAACTAATTGAACGTATATCTCCCAATAAAACTATTGAAGGGTTTATTGGAGGGATGCTGATGACTCTCATTTCTTCTGTATTAATAGCACTGTATTTTTTACCGGAGATTTCAATAAACCATTGGTTGGTTTTGGCTGTAATAATTGTTCTATTCGGAACGGTTGGCGATCTTTTCGAGTCTTTACTCAAACGAACCTTAGGAATAAAAGACAGTGGGAATATAATGCCTGGACACGGAGGATTTTTAGATCGCTTTGATGCGTTAATTGGAGCTGCACCCGCCTATTTTATTTATCTATATTTCTTTGTTGGTTAGTGCTAACTAACTTTGAAAGTTCAAGCATCGTTATCTCATAATACTTTTTGAGGCTTTCGAGATTCGTCTTTAGGTCTTTAGAAATTCCTTGTTTAGCATCCGTCTCAATTTTTCTACAAATATTTGAAACTTGCTCGGCACCCATATTTAAACTGGAACCTTTCAACTTATGAGCGGCTTTCCAAATCTTATCCAACTCATTTGTTCTTAACGATACTTCAATTTCATGAATGAGCTCAGGTGCTTGCTCCGCATACATATTTACGACTTGACTTAGAAACTCTGAATCCACTTTAGCATTAATATCAATCAGTCTATTCAGCGCTATCTCATTCAATAACTTAGCCTCTGTATTATCGTTCATCTTTTTGGGTTTTTCAGTAAGATTCGCTTTATGCTTAAAATGTTTAACAATTGCTTTTTGAATATCGCCTATATCTATCGGCTTCGAAATGTAGTCATTCATACCGGCATCTAAACATATCTGCTTATCTCCTTCTAATGCAAAAGCCGTCATAGCAATTATGACAGGTTGTTGCTTTAGTTTCATTTCTCGTATAAGCTTGGTTGCTTCTATACCATTCATAACCGGCATTTGAACATCCATGAACACCAAGTCATAATTCTGGTCTTGCATTTGGTTGCATGCCATTTGACCATCTTCTACCATTTTAATGGTATATCCAAGCTGCTTAAGAATTATTTCCACAAGTTTTTGATTAATTGAATTGTCTTCTGCAACTAAGATGGATAATGGATTTTGTTGAGCAAAACTTATATCTTTCTTACCATTCGAATCCAAAATTTTAACTCGTGTAGACGATTCTGATACTATCGAATCAAAACTATAATTCTCATCAATAAAGGAATCTACCAACGATCCATATATATAATCGTCCGGATCATTAGAAGGAGCCCCAAAGACAAATACTTTTATTGAGTTATCTAATTGACCCCGAATATTCTCAATAAAACTTTTTATTAAACTCGGCTTATACGTTGCTTGTATAATGAACCAGGCATTGGTCAAGTTATCAAAGCCGACACTATTCCAACTTTCAAAGTCTTTTATTAAATGTACTTTTTGTTGGCCAGAAACTGAGTTCTGCAAATAGCTGGGAACTACATTACCAAAAACAAATACTTGATTGGAAGCGCTCGGAATATCAATGATCTCAGGCTGAACCTCACCAGTTTTAGCACGTATGGTAAAGCAAAAATCGGATCCTATTCCTTCTTCACTCTTCACCCATATTTTCCCATCCATTAGCTTAACCAATCTAGAGCAAATGGATAGCCCCAAACCAGAACCGCCATATTCTCTGCTGGTAGATACATCGGCCTGAGAAAACTCTTTGAACAACTTCTCTTGCTTCTCTTTATTAATACCTATGCCGGTATCGCTTACACAAAACTCTAACTCCATTGAATCATCATCTTGATCAGCAACTCTAACAGCAATCGAAATCTTACCTTCACGAGTAAACTTAATACTGTTGCTCAATAGGTTCATCAATATTTGACGAAGTCTGTTTGAATCACCAACTATGCCAGCGGGAACATTTTCATCAATAGAATAAGATAAGCTGAGATCCTTTTCTTCTGCTTTATAACCAATAATATTGATGCTCTGCTCAATGATCTTTCTCACACTAAAAGGCAACAGTTCCAACTGCATCATACCGGATTCTATTTTACTGTAATCCAGTACATCATTTATAATGTTCAATAATGCTTCGCCACTTAGCTGAATAGAATCTACGTATTCATTTTGATCTTTGGTCAATGGTGTGTTTCGCAACAATTGAGACATCCCTATGAGCCCATTGAGTGGCGTTCTAATCTCATGACTCATAGTAGCTAAAAATCTTGATTTCTCACCCGTAGCTTGCTCTGCAATTTCTCTTGCCTTTCGCAATTCAATTTCATTAACAACACGTTGTGTAACATCACTGGAAAAACAAGACACCCCGCAGGTCTGATTCATTTCATTCAATACCGGATGAAAAGTAGTTTCAAAATGATATACTATGTTTTCAATGGTAAATGACTCTTCTATTGTAGAGGCTTGTCCTTTTCGCATAACCTGATCTATGGTAGAAATCCACTGATTAGATTCTAAAGAGTCGAAAGCCTCTTTAAGATTATCGTTCATATTCAATTGAGCACCATAAAACTTATTGAAATAATTTTTGGAAACCGAATTGATTACATTGATCTCATAAGACAAATCGAAACCGATAATGGCATCACTGGTATTCTCAACTAAAGCCGAAAGATTGGATTGACTTTCGGAGAGCGCCTTAGCCATCAATTTTGATTTAGTGATATCATCAACCATCAACATCACATACAGCAACTCGCCCGATCTGTTCTTAATTGCGCTCATAGTGCTGCTGGTCCAAACCGTTTGTCCACTTTTGGTAATGAATCTTGATTCAAACTTTGCATAGGGTATGATGCCTCTTTCTAGACTCTCAATCTTTCCATTGAATTGCACTACCTCATCAGGGTGGAGCAAATCCGACAATTCGAATTTCTGCAAATCATCCTTGGTAAATTCTAATAAACTTACAAAGGCTGCATTGACACGTAGCACTCTATTTTTTGAGGTTAACTGAACCATTCCCAGCTCACTTTCTTCAAATATTTTTCTGAAGCTCTCTTCGTTTTCAGTAGATAGTTCTTCTTTCCGTATATACGCAGTTATGTCGGTTAGAACCCAAATAATGTCGTTTACTTTTCCGCTGTCATCCGAAACGGAGCTACCGGTTAGTCTAACCCATAGGCTTTTATTATTGTTGGTAGTTAATCTTTTTTCACGCAAGTCAATACGGGTGCCATTGTTGAGTTCAATTGACATTTGCTTATTCAACATAAGATCATCACCCAAAAGATCAAACAATCTTCTTCCAATTATCAATTCTTGTTTACTCTCACCCAGTATGTCTGCAACTCTTTTATTTATAAAGACCAAATCACCATTTTCTCCAATAACAATAATACCTTCCGAAACATTTTCTAACATTCGGATATACCTTTCTTGTTTATTCTCCTGAATAATTTGCTTTTGCTTAAAGGCGTTGATGTTATTGAATTTAGCATAAACCAAATCCGGCTTCCCTTTTATTGTTTTTAAAGTCAATAATGCATAATACGGCTCGGATGAATTCGTTCTGATTTCACTTTCTCGTTCCACAAAAGTGCCGTTATCGGCTTCTGCTACCACAGCAAACAGGTCGTTATTTTTGAACTCGATGAGTTGCTCTAAGGTAAATTGCTCAATTGATTTATCTTGGTTCATCCCCAATAACTCTACTGCTTTCTGATTGGCCTCTATGGCTCTCAAAGTATCGCGATTGAAAATGATCCAAGCATCGGGCATTTGATTGTTGATACTGCTCAGCATATTCTCTCGTTCGCTGATCGCTTCTCGGAATCGAATTCGATATATCTGATATGCAATACAAATCAGCATCACCGACAGCACAAGAATAAATGCATAAACCGGATTGGTTTTTGAAGCCGCATCTCCTATAAGATAAATCCCTTCAAGTGCTGCTAAAACAATAACATTATAGAGCACCAAATATATGATCTGATTAAAATGAAGGTTGGAAAAGAAAATGAGTGTTAATATGATAATCTCATAATGCGTTCTGAAATCATTGATATAAAAATACCCTATCATGTGTAGGGTAACGATGGTAAAGAACACACTCATAAATGCGGCCATTTTCTGCTTCACTATTGGAAGCGCAAACGAGAGTATAAGTAGTGTTAAAGGTAAAATGGCAAAGAAGTCTCTCCGAAATAAAAACTCTACGGAAGAACTTGTATTTAAAAAATCTAAGTTATAGGTAAGGATATAGGTTAGCGCAAATAAAACGCAAATAAGTCTGTAGTAATACAGCTCATAGAGCGCTACTTGCTTTCGGTCTTTAATAACTTCTATGAATCCTTTCCCTGTTGCCATTTCAAACTTTGCGTATACAATTTAGCAGATATTTAACCAACTGAAAAATATAAAGGGAAAAGCGCCAGTTTCAAGCTGCAAGATAAATATACATTTAATATTGTTTTACTCTAAAAAGCAATAAATGTTTCGTCTATTTATATCTGGATTCGCTAGAGTTTAGCTAATTCAATGCGATATAAGCGCTAAAGTGTAATGCAATACTATGTAAGAAATGATGTGAATTTGTCACACTTTCGTCCTACTTCTTTGAGATGAAGCTTTGCTTTCGGTTGTTTTTACTTTGGATGAGCTATTGCCGTGATCCAATGGTTGATCCGACTCACTCAGTTTAATTTTATCCATCATTTCGTTCTCTTCATCTTCTTTGTCAACAACATCTTTAACATAAGAAAACCAAGACAACATCTTTTTTATATCTGAATTATATACCCTATTCTCATCAAAATCAGGAAGTACTCCCAAAAAAATCTCGAAGCAATTTAGGGTCTCCTTTTAAATCCAAAGAAGCGTATTCTGTTTCCATTGCTTTCATCTTCAAAAAAACATCCTTTAAGGGCACCTCTTCCGATTGAGTAAAGACACTGATATCGTCTAACATACTAATTTGATGAGCTGCGTTAACCGGCTCGCGTTTTCCATTTATCATCGATTCAACTATGAATCCATTTCGTGTCTGTGCGACCACTTTAAACAATCCACCTTTTCCGGCTACAGATAATATTCCTTTCAGTCCCATACCTATTTTATTAATTCTTCTGCAAAGATAATTTCTATTTGTTACCTTATTGCATTACGATCACTTTAGTACTGTAATTCAATTCACCACTTACAAACCGAACTTGGTATATACCATTTTTCAGATCTTCAATGTTATATCCCTTATTTAATTCTTCAGTATTAACTTCAGCAGATTTAACTTTCTGTCCGGATACACTGAACCAATCCATGCGTATCGTTTCTTTCAGATTAGCAGAAATATTAAAATATACCATTCCATTTGAAACTGGATTTGGATACGTTTTCAAAGCACTAGAATTTTGATTCTCTAAAACACTGCTTATAGCATCGTACTTTATCTGAGCTGCAACAGCTGAAGCCTGGATATCAATTAAAGAGTCTCCACCGATTAATGCAAATGCCACTACTACCGAATCGCCCGGGTTGATATTGAATGGTCCTGTACCTACAACATCAATAATATCATTACCTATACCTGTTCCGCCAGCTGTTGAACGCATTGAACTCATGCTTTGAAATTTTTCCTGACTGTCATACCCATTAAACATATCTATTCCACCTGCTCCACCCGATACATTGTCAATACCATAATGATAAAAAGGACCTTGTGTAAGTAACTTAATGCCCGCATATAATCCATTAGCTTCGGTTGACCATGCATAGCCCATTCTCAAGGCGGCATCTTCAGCTACTTTATTCTTGTTATAATCCATTATGTCCCAATCACAAAATATTCCGGCATGCAAGGCATTTAAAATAGTCGATCCATTGTTTTTAATACCATATTCAAAAATTACATACTTAGCATTTACAGGATCGCTCCAAACATAAAACCTATGGTTTACTCTCAGGTCCATGGGCATTGTATTTTGGTTGTCATTCATGAGACCTGTCAAATCCAAATCGGATTTCACAGAAGGAATTACATAATTCACTCTATTCATAGAAAAGAAATCATTATCAATAGCACCTGCAGGCGATCCTCTCATTCCGTCACTTACAGATGTATTCTGTCCAACCATTAAACCTCCTTCATATAGCATGGTTCCTGAAGCATTGTAAATAAATCCGATACCATCTTGCTGATTGGCGCCACTATAACCAATACGGCTATTTGATGTAACAGTAGTAGAAATCAAATTCTCATAAACATTAATGTAATCAACATTAATGCTTACTTCTAATAATTGAAAATCAGAATAAGTTCCATCGGTTAACGAGAGTTTTAGAATTACTTTAACATTAGGAGGAGCATTTGAATTAATTTTAAAAGAAAAAGGATTTGCGCCATTATTTAATGTAGCTAGAGTAGCTAATGCACCTACATTAACACTCGAATTCAGAAAAGTGATATACGGTGATGATGACGTTAATGTAGCAACAAGATTGGATGTTGCATCTAAATAATTAATAAAATCACCTGCTATCCGAATGGTATCGTTAACGACAAATGAGTTGTTATTATAATCAGCGTAAACTATATTCTCATATCGCACAGCAGGTCCGTTTTGTGTTAGTGCATTAACCATATCAATTCTTCCTTTGCCCAATTGATCAACATAAGGAGTATTACCAGATATCCCATATATGTTATCGCATGTTACTCTCATTTTCTCTGCAATTTGAAGTGCACTCAATGATGGAAACATAGACCATACCACTCCGGTAGCTCCTGCACAAATGGGTGCGGCCATGGAAGTACCTCCCTGAAAAGAGTACCCGTTATTAAAATAAGTTGAATAAATGTTGTCGCCAGGAGCACATACATCAACAAATCCGCCATAATTAGAAAAACTTGCTTTAGTATCGCTTGAGTTGGTAGCAGCCACACTTAAAACTTTATCATACGCTGCAGGAAAGAAAGGAATGTTGTTGTTGAAGTTTCCGGCAGCTCCAATTACCAATGATCCTTTATTAATAGTGGCATAATCGATTATAGTCTGTCCGAAAGAACCACCTCCATTACTTCCCCATGAGCAGTTTATAATTTTGCATCCTTGATCGGCAGCATATACTATTCCTTCGTACGCATGAGTCAAGGCACCAGCTGCATTTGAGATTTTAACAGGCAAAAACTTGCAGCGATATCCCGGACCCGCCACGCCAATATTATTATTGGTACTGGCTGAAGAACATCCTGAAACATGTGAACCGTGTGGATTGATATTAACCATCGGATCATTGTCGTTTTCACCTAAATCCCATCCCCTATAATTATCTGTATATCCATCATTATCATCATCCAATCCATTGATAAGATCATCATAGTTGTATTTTATATTGTCTACCAAATCAGGATGATCCCAATCCGTTCCGGTATCGGTTATGCCAATGACCATATTGGTATCGCCTTGCGAAATATCCCATGCCGCATATGCATTGATGTTGGTTAGATAGTACTGAAATGCTAAAGAAGGATCGTTTGGCGTGAAACTTACACTAGGAATGTATTTCGGTTCAACAAACTCAAATAAGTTTGTTCGAATCAAACGATTGATCTCTTTAATCAGATCTGTTTTACTGGATGTTGTTACTTCATATATTAAAGATAAATCAACCAAAGATTTTCCATGGCGATCATACTTTTGGGTAGGGGTTTCCTTTTCAGGGAACATTTTTTTTAAACTTACAATTTGTTTCCCTATCAATGCGTCTATTGCCGGAATTGCAATTCGTTGCTTCGAGCAATAGTTTCTGTATTCGCCTTTTACTTTAAGTACTATAGTATTGGACTGATAATCGCTTTGAGAAACCGAAGGGCTTAATGAAAATTGAGCTTGTGATTGAAAAATAGTCAGGCAACATAAAAGTGCGCAAATGATTGATTTCATAATAAATATTTAGCTAACGAATTTACATAAAACAATTGACGTTTGAAGAACAGAACAAGTTGCATCAAACTTCGGTTTTACCTTTTTTAATAGAGAGATGTAATGATTGTGTAAACAAAGAGGGGTTGCCATATGGCAACCCCTCTTTTAATGCTTTGCGAAAAAGATTACTTAACGCGAGAAGCTAAGTCAGAGCCTGGCTTAAATTTAGCTACCGTTTTTGCAGGTATCTTAATTTCTTTTCCAGTTTGTGGATTACGACCAACTCTAGCTGCTCTTTTAGTAGTAGAGAAAGTACCGAATCCTACTAAAGCTACACGATCTCTCTTTTTAAGAGCTTTAGTTGTTACTGTGATAAAACCATCAAGTGCTCTGGTTGCATCAGCTTTTGAAATCTTTGCTTCGTTAGCAATTGCGTCAATTAATTCAGCTTTGTTCATTTTAATTTATTATTTAATGATTAGTGACACTAAAGTATAGTGTATCCTTTATATACACAAGCTTACAAGCGACTAAGGTGCTGAATTGTTGATAAATAGGGGGTTTTGTTAATAACTCAGCCCTACATGCCCCTATTTATAAGCGATTCAACAATGATAAAAATCAAGAATATGTTTTCCAGCAAAAAGGAATATATTCAATAGCCCAATGTTTGCAATAGTTTCAAGACATCAACCCATCCAACAAAAGAAAAATAATTTTGAAATAAAAGTTAATCCACCTGGCAACAGCGTAATTAACAGCTGTTAAGAAATAAGCATTTGCTTCATTACCACATCAACTTTTTCAGCATTGGGAATCATCGTTTTCTCTAAGGTAATGTTCAAGGGGATGGCAGGCAAGTTCTCAGAACCTATTACATCAACAGCAGCATCCAAATAATCGAAGCAGTGTTTTTGAATTCTACCAGCAATTGAAAGGGCAAAACTATTTTCTAAGGGTTCCTCACTAATGACTAAACATTTTCCGTGCTTGCGTACTGATTCATAAATGGCCGTTTCATCCAATGGCATAATAGTTCTAAGATCGATTATTTCCACATGACCAGGATAATGACGTGCAGCATTCTTTGCCCAATAAACTCCCATGCCATAAGTAATAACCGAAAGCGTTTCTCCGCTTTCAATAAATTCCTGCTTTGCCTCTAATACCAATCTCGATTTGCCAATGGGCACCATATAGTTTTCATCAGGCTCAATGCTTCTGGCTTCTTCTGTACCCTTTATTTTCGACCAATACAATCCTTTATGTTCCAATATAACCACAGGATTAGGATCGTAATAGGCTGCCTTCATTAATCCTTTGAGATCTGCACCGGTAGAAGGATACACCACTTTAATTCCCTTTATGTTTGATAATACCGACTCTACACTACTGGAATGATAGGGACCTCCACTACCATACGCTCCAATGGGAACTCGAATAATACAGCTTACCGGCCATTTACCATTAGACAAATAACAGGAACGTGCAACTTCAGTAAACAATTGATTTAAGCCCGGCCATATATAATCGGCAAACTGTACTTCAACAATTGGCTTTAATCCTACAGCCGACATTCCCACAGTGCTGCCGATAATGAATGCTTCCTGAATGGGTGTATTGAATGTTCTTTCGTCTCCAAATTTTTGAGCCAAGGTTGCCGCTTCCCTAAATACTCCTCCCAATCGTGCACCAACGTCTTGTCCATATAGCAAACATTCCGGATGCTTTTCCATTAACTCTTGAATAGCAAACAAAGCGCAATCCACCATTACAGTTGCTTCTTTGCCTTCGGGTTTGCGATTGCCTGTTTCTTCAGTAATAGGTGTAGGAGCAAACATGTGCGTATACAAATCTTCCGGCTTAGGATCATCGGCTGCAAGAGCTCTGATGAATTCTTGCTTCACATATTCAGAAGCAATGCTATCTATTTGATTTAATTCCTGTGCATCAAAGCCAAGATCGATTAATTGTGTTTTGAACTTTGGCAGCGGATCACTTTTCATAGCTTCGTCCAAGTCATCTCTATACCATTCCTTTCGAACACCAGATGTATGATGATTCAATAATGGAACGCTGGCATGCAACAATACCGGTCTTCTTTCCTTGCGAATGATGTTTAATAAATCGCGTATAGTTTCAAAACATGAAAAGAAATCTGTGCCATCAATTGATCTTACTTCCATTCCCGAAAAACCTCTGGCATATTCCGCAGCGTTCATCACTCGTACCTCGTCACTGTAGGCGCTGATATCCCACTCGTTGTCCTGCACCAAATACAATATGGGTAATGATTTTAAAACCGCCATTTGAAAAGCTTCGCTTACTTCTCCTTCAGTAACAGAAGCATCGCCCAATGAACAAACACAAACAGGTTTTTCATCCGGTACAGGAAAACATTGCGTACGTTCTATATATCGCATACCAAGTGCAACTCCTGTTGCAGGTATGGCTTGCATTCCGGTAGCAGAGCTTTGGTGTGGTATTTTGGGAAAATCATCTCTCCGTAAACTTGGATGAGAATAATACGTTCGCCCTCCACTGAAAGGATCATCTCGCTTAGCTAAAAGTTGTAGCATTAACTCATATGGGGTAAGGCCCATAGCAAGAAGCATACTGTCATCTCTGTAGTAAGGTGATGCAAAATCTTGAGGCAATAGTTGTAGTCCCATGGCAATTTGTATCGCTTCATGTCCTCTTGAAGTTGCGTGTACGTACTTGGCGGTAATTTCTTTGTTCGCCTCATACAATTCAGCCATATGTTTGGCTTGTTGCATGTAACGATAGGCGGTCAGCAATAACTCTTTATCAAGGTTTGATCTATGTAGTTGTTCTTTCAACATTTAATCAAATGCTAAGGGCGCACAAGTTACTATTAATGATGTTCTAATTCAATTCAGAATTCTGATTTTGTGAAAAAATAGGTAGCATTTTCTTCCATATCATCATAGGTGACAACCTCTGCTGTTCCATGTTCCAAAAAATATCCGCACAAAGCGAAATCTCCAATACAGAAAAAAGTATGTGCCAACAGGAAACCGAGTATTAACATAGTGCAATTAGCCTGATGGTAAAATATGATTATACCTATCAAACCTGCCATTAGAAAAACCGCACAGGGAAGAAAGGCAACAAAGAAAAATTTCTTCCAATTCATTACATGATGATGAGCACAAGCCATAAACATCAGTTTTTTCCATTGTGCTTTGAAAGAAATTTTTTTTGCACCGGTAATCAAAAAACCAATACCGTGTATTGCTTCATGAAACGGAACACTTAATAAACTGCTCAATAAGCCTGCACTAAAATACAGCAGCATACTTAGATTATCTGATTGTTCATTTAATTTATAGATAAAGTATAAAACAACGCTAAGAAGAAAAAGCATAGCGTTAAGTGCTTTAAACCAAAACATAATCTTGTTTTTCTTTCCGATATATTCTATTAAAAAATAAACCAAGGAATGATGATCTACCCGATCTTTCAATTGAAAGCCTTTTTGAAGCAATTGCTCAACGAGCGATGAACTCATTACTTTATTTGCGCTTTAAATTTGGCAATCGCATTTTTGGTAAAGTCGCTTAACACCAATTGGCCACTTATGGCTGCACGTTCGTTTAACAATGCTTCCCAATCTTCACAACCCTTCCAAAAGATTTTTTTCAATTCACTCATTGCTTCTGGATTTGATGAAACCAATTGGTGGCACAATTGATCGATGCTGTTGTCCATTTGATTGGCATCCGCTGAAAGTGAAGCGTATAATCCACATTGATGAGCCCACTGTGCACTATGCCATTGTGTTGCATTGATTGTCATAGCAGAAAATGCAGCTGTACCTACTTTTCGTTCCACTGCGGGACCAACAACAAAAGGACCAATACCTACCGCCAGTTCACTAAGTTTTACGGATGCAGTTTCTAATGCAAATGTATAATCAGCAGCGGCTGCAATGCCTACTCCTCCTCCTACGGCTTTTCCCTGCACACGAGCAATGACAAATTTTGGAACCAATCGAATGGCATTTATTACCATTGCAAATCCTGAAAAAAAGTAAGTCCCACTTTCTTTATCGTTAATGCTCACCAATTCATCAAATGAAGCTCCTGCACAAAATGCTTTTTCACCTTCACTCTTTAGCAGAATTACTTTTACTGCATCATCATTTCCGGCATGGCTAATTGCAGCTGCCAATTCTCTCAACACGGCTCCGGGCAAACTATTGCTTTGTGGATGAAAAAATGTGATTACACCTATTCCATTTCTTACTTCAGATTTAACATGTCCTTTTTGATCGCTCATTATTTATAAATTTTTGTAAAGATAATAGGATCATAGGGTTTCATAAAAATTCTTTATTACTAGACTGATCGCCTTAAATTCAATATCTTTATACCAATCTTCCAAGCTTGACCATGAAATTTCGAATAGGACTTTTTTGTGTTTTAATTGCAGGCATAATCATTTTAGCATTAACCGCCAGCACACCTCTATATGAGGAACCGTACCATACAGAAGCACAGTTGGAATATTTTAAATCGCATGGCAACAAGGCGCTTGACCCTGGCGTATATTTTCTTCCTTCTATTAGATGCAAAGGATGTCATGGTTTTGACACAATGGGATTGGCAAATGTGGACACTTTAGGCAATGATGTAAATTTGTATGACGATTGGGAAACCAGCATGATGGGTTTAAGTTCCATAGATCCATTTTGGCGTGCTAAAGTAAGTCACGAAATACTGGTCAATCCTGCACACAGCAATGAATTGCAAAATACTTGCACCTCCTGCCATGCGCCAATGGGTAATTATACCTCAAAATATCAAGGCAACCCACACTACCTGATGAGCGACTTGGCCAATGATTCTTTAGGGTTGTCAGGTGTCGGTTGTATGAGTTGTCATAGCATTGGCACCGACTCGCTTGGACAGTTGTTTAGTGGCAACATACCATACGATACTAGTGGAGTGGCTTATGGTCCCTTTATTGCACCAATGATTGGACCCATGCAATTGTATGTAGGTCTTATTCCTATGTATAGCGATCATGTAAGCGAATCTAGAATTTGCTCATCCTGTCATACCTTAATTACTAATGCAGTTGACTTAAATGGAGTGCCTACAGGAGGAATTTTTGTTGAGCAAGCCACGTATCACGAATGGCTGAACTCAAGCTATCCAAACTTTGACATGAATTGCCAATCGTGTCATATGCCTGCAATTGAAGATCCTGTTAAGATTGCAAACGGATATACTGCCCTTCCTGGAAGAAGCCCGTTCAACAAACATATTTTCGCAGGTGCCAATTCATTTATGGTAAACCTGATTAAAAATAATAAAGTTGCCTTGGGTGTTAATGCTCCAACACAACACTTTGATAGCACTATAACAGAAACATTAAAGTTGTTAAAGGGAAAAACAATTGTTCTTGGCTTAAGTAATACCAATATTTCTAACGACACGGCAAACTTCATCGTTTCAATACTCAACAAAGCCGGGCATAAATTTCCAACCGGATATCCATCGCGAAGAGCTTTTGTTCAATTTGTAGTAACTAAAACTAATGGAGATACATTATTTGCTTCGGGTTTGTTTAATTCTTCAGGAGAGCTTACTCAATTGAGTGTGCCTTATGAAACACATCACAATTCGATTAATCAGCCGGATCAAGTACAGATTTATGAAATGATTATGGGCGATGTAAACAGCAATGTTACCACCGTCTTGGAGCGGGCAGCAAATACTTTAAAAGACAATCGTATACCACCTACAGGATTTAAATCCAATCACTATACCTACGACACTTGTTTTATTGCGGGTTCGGCATTGAGTGATCCCGACTTTAATAAAAATGGTGCATTGGAAGGAACTGGAAAAGATTTAGTGCACTACTCTATTCCTTTGTTAGGATATACAGGTTCCATTAATATTTATTCGAGCATTTACTACCAAAGCATTCCGCCATATTTTCTGAATGAAATGTTTAGCTATACTTCTGCAGACATAAGCACTTTTCAAAATATGTATAATGCTGAAGACAATAGTCCTATCCTCATAGCCCGCGATAGTCTTTTAAATGTTAACATTACTTCGGTTCAAAATTCATTAAGTCTTGAGCAAATAAAAATATACCCCAATCCCGCTCAAAACAATTCTACTGACATATATTTTAATGGAAGTAATTGGGACAACCTAAAAGTATTTTCGGTTGATGGAAAATTAATTTATCAAAAAAAGAACTTGCGAAAAGAAAATATAGTTTCACTTGAGCTTCCAAAACGAAAAGGAACCTACTACATTTTGATTGAAACCCCTGTTGGCAGAAGTGTAAAAAAGATAGTCAACCTCTGAAAAACACAATAAAATAGGGTTTTCAGACAAGCATTATTTCATTTAGTTTTTTACATTTGTTCGTACCAAACCTATCTAAAGCACTATGAAAAAAATCTACATCTTTCTTACCTTATTGCTCATTCCGTTTTACAATTTTGCACAACTCAATTTTGCAAACACAAATGCACGAATGAACAATGTTTATCACAGTGGCTGCCCTTTAGCTATCTATGATTTTAATTATGACGGACTCGATGACATTGTTCATCTCGATTTAGGAAAAGATCTTTATGTGGACTATCAGAAAACAAACGGTCAGTTTCAAACACAGTTTCTCGGAAGTTTCTCTTCCAATACCGGATGGGCTTGGGCAATGTGTATAGCCGATTTCGATCACAACGGTTATGCAGATGTTATGGCAGGAGGAAGCAGTTCATCGGTACGTATTTTTATGACCAACAACACAGGCACTTCTGCAACTCTTGTAAATCTTCCAAGCTCCAGTTTCTTTTTACAAAATATCACTTTAGCCGATATCAACAACGATGGTTGGATAGATGCTTTCTTGTGTGATGATAATGCAGAGAGTCATGTCTATCTAAACAACGGAAGTGGGGTGCTTGCCCCATCTACCATTATTGATTTTGATGTTACACAAACCGATGACTCCGGAAATTATGGTAGTGTATGGACAGATTTTGATAACGATGGCGATTTCGATTTGTACATTGCCAAATGCCGACAGGGAGTTAGTAGCCCAAGTGACGGAAGACGTATTAATGTGCTCTTCGAAAACGATGGTCTTGGAAATTTTACCGAAACTGCCGATACCCATGGACTAGCTATTGGTTGGCAATCGTGGACGGCAAGTTTTGGTGATCTAGATAATGATGGCGACTTAGACCTATTGGTTACCAATCACGACTATGACAGTCAGATTTTAGAAAATGATGGAAATGGAAATTTTACCGACATCACATCCTCAACAAATTTTGATATAACAGATATCACTGCTATTGAAAGTGTGATTGAAGATTTTGACAACGATGGCTATGCCGATTTATTTATTACCGGAAGTGATTCTCGATTTTATTTGAACAATGGCAACATGACTTTTACTAAAATAGACAACCTATTTGACAGTAATGAAATGGAGTCTTTTGCCATAGGCGATTTAAATCACGATGGCTTTATTGATATTATGGGAGGATATGCTAACATTTATACTTCACCTACAAGCACAGATGATGTGTATTGGAGAAATACCGGAAACAGCAACAACTGGATCACATTGGATTTGAGAGGAACCCTTAGCAATCATAGTGCAATTGGGGTAAGAGCTACGCTCTACAGCAATGGTTCATTGCAAATTCGTGAATCGAAAGCAGGCGAAAGCTACGGAACCAGCAATACTGCAATGGTACATTTTGGGCTGGGTACCAGCACCAGCATCGACTCCATCACTCTTTTGTGGCCTAGTGGAATTTTTCAAACCATTGTCAATCCATCCATCAATCAATTTTTAAATATAATAGAAAACGATTGCGTTTCTCCTGAAGCTATAATAACTGTTACCGGAGCATTAATTATCTGTCCGGGACAAACAACTACACTCACTGCACCTGCGGGATATAACTATTTATGGAGCGATGGATCAACCAATCAAGCATTATTAGTTACAGGCAGTGGCGAATATAATGTACGTGTTAGCACTACTGGTAGTAATTGTTCTGCCGTTTCAAAAACGATAAGCATTCTTTACAACCCCGATGAAACACCAAGCATTGAACACAACGGTGAAACAACTTTTTGTAACGGATCATCTATTACCATCAACGGTCCTTCTAACTTAAGCAATTACAACTGGTCCAATGGTTCAACCAATTCAAGTATTGTTGTAAATCAAAGTGGCACTTACACATTAAGTTATAACGGTATGTGTCAAACATGGACATCTGCTCCGGTGAATGTTACCGTGATTGATCCTCAGGTAAACAGCAACAATGTTAGCATTCCAGTAGCAGGTACTGCCAATTTAGTTGCCACCGGTAACAACATTGTTTGGTATGACGATGCGGGAGGAACAAATGCTGTTGGTGCAGGTAATAATTGGACTACTCCATTTTTAAATCAAACCAGTACCTTCTATGTACAAGCGGCTGATAGTTTTGGAGGGGGAGTTGAATATACCGGATTGCCTTATCATGGTGGAACCAGCAACTATAGCGGACCTACCACCAACTCAGGTATATATTTCAATGTGAGTAAATCTTGCCTTCTAGAATCAGTGAAAGTTTATACGGATCTTACCGGAGATCGAAATATATTATTGCTCGACAGTAGCGGAAATACAATAAACAATTTGGTAGTTACCATCAATCCCGACACTCAAGTCATTGCACTGAATTGGATGTTGCAACCCGGAGTTGCTTACTATTTAACTACCGATGCAGCTTATAATAACGCAATACCCGGATGGAATACAGCCAGTCCACGTTTGAAAAGAAACTCCTCAGACGTATCGTATCCATATGTAATCAATAATGTTTTGTCTCTTACCGGCAGTCCTGCAGGTGGTGGATTCTATTATTATTTCTACGATTGGAAAGTAGATGTTCCACCCAATGTATGTTATTCAACGTTATTACCTGTAACAGTTACTGTATTAACCACCGGGGTAAACGAATTGCAAGGCACCGATATATTGGTTTATCCAAACCCATCACTCATGGAGCTGAACATTCAAAGCAGTGAGCATTTAATAGATGCAGTTGAGATATTAGATGCCAGCGGACGACTTATTTTCAGCACCATTGACAATCAACAGCCTATCATCACAATAGACACTGAAGAATTGAGCAAGGGAGTTTATTTTGTGCGCATCAAGCAAAATGATCAATACATACATACTAAGTTTCTGAAACAATAAGTTTATTTTTTTAAAAAGTTGAAAAACCGTAGTGGAATTCACTACGGTTTTTTATTTTCATCAATTAACCTACTTCATTTTTTTTTGTTACACCTATCATGATACAAAAACTCTACATCAATAGTATCCAAAAGTTTATTCGTGTTGAAAGCTTGAGTGGCCTGTTGTTATTTGCTGCAACTATAATAGCAATTCTTTGGGCCAACTCTCCTTGGGCAGAATCGTACAAAGCTATTCTTAATTTTAAGATTGGATTTGGAAGTGAAGAAGGAAATCTGATTAAACCTTTGATCCTATGGATTAATGATGGATTGATGGCTATTTTCTTCTTTTTAATTGGTCTTGAAATAAAAAGAGAACTGCGTGTAGGTGAATTAAACAGTTTGCAGAAAGCAAGTTTTCCTTTAGTAGCAGCTATGGCTGGCATGATTTTCCCGGCTCTCATCTATTTTGCCTTGAACAGCAATGGGGAAACGGTGAATGGATGGGCCATACCGATGGCTACTGATATCGCCTTTTCCTTAGCTATTCTAAAACTATTGGGCAATCGCGCACCGCTCAGTTTAAAAATATTCTTAACTGCGTTTGCTATTGTTGACGACTTGGGAGCTGTTATCATAATAGCCATTTTTTATAGTGGCGGCATACAAACCACAATGTTGATTTCTGCATTGCTTATTATAGCTTTCATGGCTTTACTTTCTAAATACAATCTCTTCTCAAAATATATACTCTTGTTTGGAGGATTCATCGTATGGGTTCTCTTTTTGAAATCGGGCATACACCCAACTATTGCCGGAGTTCTATTGGCACTTACTGTTCCGATGTCGCAGAAAATTGATGTACAATCTTTCAGCCAGGAATTGGATAATTTAGTTTCCCGACTCAAACAAAGTGAAAACCGAAGAGATCAACTTCTTTCGAGTGAGCAAATTGAAGAGCTCGATCATATACACGATTGGATGAATAAAGTGCAATCGCCATTGCAAAATTTAGAACATCGCTTACACAATTATGTGGCTTACTTTATTATACCACTATTTGCATTTGCCAATGCAGGCATTGAACTCAACGTTGTTGAACAGATGAACCTTAACCTGGTTTTCTCTATTGCATTAGCACTGGTACTGGGAAAAAGTGTAGGGATTATGTTGTTGTGCACTTTGGCATTGAAACTGAAGATTACGCAAATGCCTTTGGGTATAAACCGGCAACAATTACTCGGTGCTTCGTTACTGGCAGGAGTTGGCTTTACTATGAGCATATTTATAGCCAACCTGGCTTTTGCTCATCAAATCGATTTGCTAAATTCTGCTAAAGCAGGCATTATACTCGGATCAATTATAGCCGGAATTGCCGGATATTTAGTACTTAAACGAAATACAAAAGTTGAATTTTCATCCTTACAAAACACATAAAAATGGCTAAGAAAAAAGAATGAGACATAGAGCGCTCATATACAAGAAAACAATTTGCTGATAAGCTAAGACGCTTTGCAGATGCTATCGAAAGTGAAAAAAGTTTCAGAATTCAGGTAGGTAAAGAAAGACTTCATATCCCTTTTGATGCTATGTTTAACATAGAGCACGAAAGAAATAAAGCACAGCAGGAATTGGAGTTTCAAATAAAATGGAAAAATGCTTAGGCGATTAAACATTAATTATTGCTTCTCGCAATAGGCTTTAAATGCGGTTATTATTTTATTGGTTTGTTTCTTAAACATACCCGTAAACAAAAATGCTATCCAACTCATGGGTGCTTTAAATTTGAAGTAGCTGATTGAAGTTTGTTGCACTCTATCAGCACTCAACTCTTTAAACTGCAATTCCACTTCATTATATCCCATAGTGCTGGTGTAGGAATATTTAATCTGATGCGGAAGATTCTGTTCCAAAATTTCTTCTCGCAGTTTCATTTCTTTGTTGCGATGAATAAAATAAAAATCAGTTAGCGTACCAACCTGATGTGGTTCACCCGAAATGCGTTCCATTTTCACAAAACCTTCCATCCACTCTTTTACTCCCTGCTCATTGGTTAAACATTTTGCCACCATTGCCAAAGACTTGTTTATAGTATTGCTCATGCTGTATTTCATAACTCGAATGTAAGCATTTTATCTATTGATACACGAACAAAGGTGAGTTACAGATCAAGAGGACTTTTGATATTCCGAATAGAAACATCTGTTATATGTGTATAAATCAAAGTTGTATTTATATTACTATGTCCTAATAATTTCTGTATATGTGTAATGGATACTCCATGTTCTAATAAATGGGTTGCAAAACTATGTCTTAATGAGTGCAGGGTTACTTTTTTCTTAATACCTGCTCTTATAATTGCCTCCCTAAAAAACTGGCCGCAACTTTCACTTGAATATTTACCACCATTTTGACCCTCGAAAAGAAAATCTCTAGGCTTATATTGCAGGTAGTATAATCTTAACAACTCTAATGCTTTTTGAGATAAAACGGTATATCTGTCTTTTTTTCCCTTTCCCCCTTTTATATAAACGGTCATTCTTTCCGAATCGATGTCACTTTTTTTTAGATTAATTAACTCTCCTATTCTTAAACCACTCGAATAAACAAGTGTTATTATTGCTCTATGTTTAATGTTATGTAAAGCGTTTATTATGCTGTTGACCTCCTTTATAGACAAAACTACAGGAACAACTTTTTCGCGTTGTTTTACCTGCAAGTAATTTACTGAGATTTCTCTTTTGTATATTTCTAAATAAAATAATTTGAGGGCACCAATAATTTGGCGTTGGTAAGATGAAGAAATATTTTTTTCATTTACAAAATGAGATATAAACACCCACAAATCCTTATCGGTAATGTCCTTAAAAGGTTTCTTGAAAAAATTATATGTTTGTACTAATACATTTTTGTAGGTTTCAATTGTGTTTTCACTATACCTTTTTAGCTTTAAGAGATTTATAAAATTATCTATAATTTAAAATGTTCTTCGCATAACCATGCAAATATTATGGCTAACCCAAAGTTGTTATGATATATGAAAATTACAAATTCTGTTTATTTTTGTTTGGATAACAAAGCTTTAAATTTAGTTATACGAAGATATTTATGCAATTTCGTATAGCCAATAGTTAGCACCAACTTTATGACAACAGACGAATTAAAAGAGGCATTACAAAGTTTGTTCAGACTCGAAGTTAAAAGCGAGACTAAAACGACTATTGAATTTTCCGTGCGAGGTAATTACTCGGCCAAAATATCCATTAAGGAGCTAAAACAAATAGTCGACCGACTTAATAGTTTGGAAAAATTTGGGGAGACAGAAATATTCGATAGAAACAGCTACGAAGTTGCAGTTGGTTTTGACAGTTTTAGACCTACGTTTTTTGCAATGCGCGAAGCTGAAGCTATTGAAAAAGAAGACAAGGCCACTGGCGTAAAGTACATTTTATCAAAACCATCTGATGAATATTTGATTTACATTATAAAATTTCTATCGGAAACTGACTCAGCAGATAGAAGGAATAGAAATCCATACTTTTTTCCTTATAGAATAGAACGGCTTTTTGAACAAAAGAAAACTCCCAAACTCTTAGAAATTATTAAAGAGTTGATACCTCGATTTTATACCTTGAGAATCACATCGACAACCAACCTTAAAAGAACGGATTTTGAGAATTTATCATTTGCGTTTTTATTCAGCTTTAGTTACAATCTAGACACCTCAGTTTCACCGTTAAGATTTCTTGAAGAGGTATCACGATCAATTAGAATTAGGAGAATTAGGAGAGCAAGCATTGAAGAAATTGAGCCTCCAAAGAGAACTTACATAAATGACTTAATTCTACATTATCAAAAAGGTATATCATCTGAAAGTATTGACCATCAATTTCTGTCCTTTTATCATATCATAGAGCATTTTTTCGAAAAAATTTACAATGAGGAGTTGGTAAATGAGATAAAATCCCATTTAACATTACCCTCATTTAGTCATAAGAGAGAAAAAGACATTAAAGGTTTAGTTTCTGTTATTCAAAAAAGATTAAAATACAAAAACGAAGAATTTCAGATAAATGAACCAGAGGCACTTGAATTGACTTTAAAGAAATTTGTTCTAATTGAAGAGTTAAAAAATGAATTATCCCAATTCGACAATACTCTTATTGATTACTATAAACAGCACGAAGTAAGTTTTTCTGGTGGCAATAGAGTAA
>DAOQTX010000008.1:0-62000 GCA_035340715.1 Bacteroidia bacterium
CATAAATGCATGCGAACCATCGAAGCAAGAAAGGAATAAACTGTCGCCATCAAAATTACCTTCCAGAAAACGATGATCGCCACTGCCAATCACAAAAGTAGCCCAAACGGTGTTTTGATTTTTATTTTCAAAAATTCCTATGGCATCATAGCCGGCAATTTTATTTTCTCCAAAAAGAATTTGCCATTTTTTTCCGGGCAATGTATTGTTGTTGCCGTTGGGTTTAAATCGATAATTCAATCCGTGTTCGGCAGCAAATGGAATTTGATTTTTATCCGCTCGGTTATAATTGTAAAAAGTACCTGTCATTCTGTTTCCGTTTATCTGTGCTCGTATTTCAGAATCGTATAAAGGCAATCGAATAAAAATAGAGTCACCGCTATAGCTGATTTCTTTTGCCACAATTCTTTCGCTGGCGTTTATGATAATGGCTGTGCTTTGTTGGTTTTGGGTACTGAACTCCATTTGAAAAGGAAGTTCGCCCGAGGGAAGAAACAAAACCGCCCGCCACATACCCGACAATACTGCTGTGATGCTCAATAAACTCATGATGGAATTTTTATGGTTGAAATAATTTGAATTCGTTTTTCTTTTTGAACGCTACTTTTTTGCAAGGCTTCTATTTTTATTTCTTGCATAGGGACATAAGTTAAAACTGTTTGAGAAGAGAAAAGTTTGTTCACATCCGAAAGTTGTAGTACTATAAGTACAGGCTCATTTTCTTTAAAAGAAATACGGCATTGCTGAAGCTCTCGTTTTTCGTCAATCGCTTTATAGCGCAATGTAAGTAATTGATTTTCGTGCAAAGAGTCGAGTGCATAATACAAGGGCCAATTGTCGCAACTCATAGACGATTGAATCATATAAGAGAATTCGTTCTTCCAATCGGGTTTTTCAATATTAATATAATCGCTTGAATCGTTGATAGCGGCTTGCTTGGCTAATGTTGCTTGTAAAGAATCGAGCAGTTGAGCTTGAGCAATAAAATACGATTTCAAATCGAAGCAGCCGGCTTGCGTTGTGCTTTCTTTTGGAGCAGTCGTACAAGCACATAAGCCTATAAAAAAAATAAAAAAATACTTTTTCATTATTGTGTTCCTCCCATCGATCGCGAGCGATTGATGTATTCTTGTGCCTTTTGTTCATTACCCAATAAATGATAGGTAACGCCCAAGTTGTACAAAGCTTTTGGATCGTTCGGATTCAATTGGGTTACTTTTTCAAAGCACAAAACCGCCTGATCAAATTGGTTCATACTGGCATACGAATTTCCTTTATTGTTATAGGCTTCACTGTAATTCGGATCGAGCGCAATGGCTTTGTCGTAATACGAAATGGCGGTATTGAAATCGCCTGCTTTGGCATACACATTTCCAAGATTATACAGAGCCGCCTCAAAGTCGGGTTTTAGTTCTAGCGCTTTATTCAATACATCAAGCGCTTCTTGCAGTTTATTGATATCGGTAAGCGCAATGCCATAGTTATTATATGCTTCAGAACTTTTAGGATTGAGTTCAAGTGCTTTGTTATAGTCGGCAATAGCGGCATCGTATTTTTTTAGCATTGCATTAGCTAATCCCGATGAAACAAAAAACTCATCGTCTTTAAAATCTTTCATCGACTTTGCAGTCTCAAACGCACGCACGGCATTTGCGCCATCATTGCTTTCTTTGTAAGCCAATGCTAAATGATACCAGGCATCGGAGTAGCTGTGTAAAATAGAGACTCCTTTTTCCAATTGCTTAATACTTTCAGCTAAAAATGCATTCTTTTTGATCGGATCTTTTTCACCATCTTCGGCCAATACTTTTTCTATTAATAACGCACTGCCATATGCATAACGAATGCGTGCGCTTTCGGGCGAAGTCACCACATCTTTTTCCAGGAGTGTAAAATTGTTTTTCCAATCGGCTGCGCGGGTTATCGTTTTGAATGAGAACAAAGCCAATAACACAAACAAGCCAATCATAAATGTTTTGTAATGCGCAAACATACTTGCAATACTTGGCGCATGAGTGTTTTTATTTTTGTTGATCAACTTATCCATAAAAAATATCAGCGCAATGCACAATCCAATAGAAGGCATGTATAGAAAACGTTCGCCCATAGTGGATTCGATCATAATAAACAAGTTGGACACTAAAGAAGAAGTGACCAGAAAGAAGATGATTCCAAAGGCGATCCAGTTTTTTTGTAGGAAAGATTTAATGGCATAAACTGCAAGGCCCACATAGAGCACAAGCCCAAGCAAACTTCCAATATGTGCAAAACCGGTAATGGGAATCGTGTTATACGAATAATCGAATACCAATGGATGTGGTAATAAAAACAACTTAAAGTACAAAGCCATTATATAAAAGGCAGTGCCTATTCTTTCGGCAAATCCGCTGGCCGTAACGAGCGAATTATTAATGGGCAATATTTCTACATCGTATTTCAAACTGCCCAAAACCATAAAGCGAATGAGGAAATACAATGCAGTGACGGCAAAAAACATCCATGAATTTTGAATGGCTTTCGGCAAATTGTTTTCTGATTTATAAAAAATGATCAGCGCAAAAAGAGGAAGCAGCGTGATGGCGTTTTCTTTTGATAAAAGCGCAAGAAAAAACCATAAACCCGAGAGCAATAACGTCAACATATTTTTCTGATCAATATAGTTGAGCAAGGATCGGAAAGACAGAATGGCAAAAAGAAAACAAAGAATCTCATCACGACTTTTGATGTTGGCTACCACTTCGCTGTGCAGAGGATGCGCCATAAACAGCAATGTAACCGCAAATGGGATCAGGACTTTTTGTTGAGCAAAGAGTTTGCATAAGGTTTGAAACAATAAGAATCCGGTAAGGCCATACAACAACACATTCATAAAGTGTCCGAGCCAGGCGTTTTCGGGAGACAGCTCCCACTCTATTGCAAACATGGCTACCGACATGGGGCGATAAACGCCTTCGTATCGTTCCCAAAAACCGGCACGATAAGCTGTGCTGAAAATTTCTGGTATTGCACTAATGCCTTTTTTAACAATTTTATTGTTCTCCATCACCGTACCATCGTCAACGGCATAGTCGTGTGTTAGCGTTCCGGCATATAAGAGAATACCCAGCACAGCACAGATCAATGATAAAATCGTTTTATGTTTGGTTAATGTTGTGTTACCGGTTTCGGAAACACTGTCAGATGAAGGATTGGTTTTATGCTTTTTGATTTTCATCAGATCAATATCAATGAAAACAAATGTAAGATAATTGAAAGCAATATCGAATGCACTTGCCGTGAATTAGCAAGCAAAGCAAGAACAGATGCGTATTCCCTTAGGAAGGATTGTTATCCTTTTTTGAATTATCGTTCGATTCTCCTTTCGAAGCGTCTTTAAATTCTTTAATTCCTTTACCCAAGCCTCTGGCAAGTTCCGGTAATTTTTTCCCACCAAAGAATAGCAGAAGCACCAAAACGATTAGAATAATTTCGGGTGCACCAAGATTCAATAAATATATAGTTAGAGAAACCATGTAATTGTATTTACTGCAAAAGTATTAAAATATCACTTGGCAAGCCAAGTTCCCGGATCTAACTTTTCGAAACCTTTCCAAATTTCGAGATGCAATTCGGCTTGCTGTTGGTCATTGTCTAAAATACTGCCAATGCTCTGTTTGGTACTTATTTTCTGCCCTTTTGTTACAGAAACATTGTCGAGATTATAATAAACGCTCAAATATTCCCCATGCCGGATGATCACCACATTGTTACCGGCTACAGAAGTAACTCCTGTAACTTCACCATTAAACACACTTCGGGCCTTGCTGCCCGTAGGGGCAATCAGGTCAATACCATTATTGGTTATACTAACTCCTTTTAACTCCGGATGAGGCCGGGTTCCAAAGCGTTGTGATATTTTACCGCTTTCCAACGGCCAAGGCAATCGTCCTTTGTTGGCCGCAAAAGAGTTTGAAAGTTCTCGTGCCTCGGGGGTAAGGGTAAATACATTTTTATTGGTTACATTTTTCTTTCCGGCAGCTTCTGCCTTTTTGCGCGCAGCTTCTATTTCTTTTCGCACAATTGCCTCAATCGCTTTATCCAATTTAGCTTTAGCTGCTTGTTTTTCCTGGAGTTTTTTCTTCAGAGATTTTTCGTTTTGTTGTAAACGACCCAATAAAACCTGTTGCGATTTTTTTTCTTTATCCAAAACGCGTTTGTGCGATTCCTCATCATTGCGCAAATTTGTTTTTTGACTTCGATTGCTTTCCAGTTCAATTTTCTTTTGGTTCAGCAAACTTTGCGTTTCGGCAATCTTGGTTGCTTTCGTTCTTCTCGATTCACTGATTTGATGTAAATATTTCATGCGTTTCATGGCCTGATTGAAACTCGATGAAGCAAAAATAAACATCATCATTTGATAGCTGTTCTGATTGCGTTGAGCAAACTTGAGCATTTCGGTATAGGAATTTTTTAGCATGGTCATTTCTCGTTCCAATGAACCAATATCACTTCCTACTTGTGTGATCTGACTGTTGAGACCATTGATTTCTCTATTCATTACCCCAATCAATTCTTGACGGGCTTTTATTTTTTTACTCAGCGCATTTATCTCGCTTTGCGATTTGTTTTTATTGGCCGATGTTTGCTTCAGCTGCTTATTGGTTTCTGAAATTTCTTTCAACAAGCGAGCCCTCTTCTTTTCCAGATCCGATTTTGATTGCGCATAAACGGGTTGAGCAAGAAGAAAACAACACAATAAAAGACTAATGCATGGGGGTATATTTTTCGGGAATCGAAAAAGGAAACTCCAAAGGACCTTCAATGCCGATTTTATTGAAATTGATTTTAAATGAAAAGTTCTTTTGTGCACTTAGATCGGTTTGATGATTTAACGGAAAATCTCCTTTTTCCGTATGCACAAAATTAGCATATGTAATCGTTAATTTTTTTTGAATTTTATCGTCTTCAATATCATTTTTCAATACTCGAAAGTTAATAGGATCGATAAACAGATCTTGCACAATGGGTTTATTAGGATCTTTTTCTTCAAGCGATCGTTTCAATGCTCTCTTTTTTAATGTGCTTAAAATAATAATCGGATCTTCCAGATAGACCGAAGTAAATTTATTTTCATGCTTGTAAGGGAAAAAGTTTCCATGCAATAAAGATTGCAGCATGTCAAAATTGACTTCAATATTGAACCGCTCGTTTAAGAAGCTATAGTCGCTGCGGGCATATTGGTTATTGATGCGGTCCATCAAAAATAAAGAATCGCGTGTGATGTACACTCGTGCTGCTTCGATGCCGAGCAATGGAGTAATGCTGATCCAAATAAGACTGTCTTTTTTATTTCGGATATGAATATTAAAACTGAGTGTATTGTTGTCGCTTGTACTTTCCACATTGGCTTTGGCACTAAACCATTCCGGTAAGAAAGATTGATTGTTGATGAGCAGATATACGGCATTGGCCGAAGAGTCTTCCAACATCTTGGCTTCTCTTTCGTCTTTATAATCTTTAATCTTTACCGTCTTGTAAGGCGATTTACAGGATGCAGAACCTAAAACGATAACAGCCATTACATACAACCAAAACTTACTCATGTAACTTTTTGTCTGCAATTTTTTTACTTAATAAATCCGAACCATTACCCATGCTTTTCGCTTTGAGCCACATTTCGTATGCTTTTCCTTGCTCGCCCAATTGGTATAATATGTCTCCATAATGTTCTGTAATCACATCGCTTTGATCGCCACCATTGGTCATTGCTTTTTCAATCCAAATTTTCGCTTCTTGATACTTACCCATTTTATAAAGAATCCAAGCATAGGTATCTTCAAAAGACGAACTGTTGGTTCTAATCTCATTCGACTTCTTCGACATTTGAGCCGCCTTATCTAATTGATCGTTGCGCAGTGATAAATAATACGCATAGTTGTTGAGGATGTATTCATTGTCGGGTCTAATCTTCAGTGCCTTGTCAAAATATTTATCCGACTCTTCGTAGTTTTTTGTAGTGTTGTAACAGTCGCCTAAGTTGGAATAAAAATCGACCAACAAAGCATCGTTGTCCACCACCATTTTACTTCCGGACAAAAGTGATTTGATGGCCTTGTCGCACTGCTCTAATCGGGAATGAGCAATACCATTGAAGAGATAAAGAATGGGTTGACTGGGAAACAACTCTATGGCTTGATTGCTTTCATCGGCCATGGCACTGAAATCGGAAAGTTCCGATTCGATAATCAAAAGCTGTTGCCAAACGCTGAGTGTTTTATTATCAATGGAAATGGCTTTGCGATATTCTTCACGAGCCAATTCTAGTTTGTTGGCGATGCTTAAAAAATCTCCATATATGGCATGTGCGCTGGGTTCTGCAGCATCGACCCTTGCAAAAATTTCGCTTAACGTAAGCGCTTGATCCAACATTTCCTGACTCTCCTGAACCAAAGAAAGATAAGAGCTTAATACTTTGACCTTTATTTCTGCTTCCAGTCGCGTGCTTTCAAAAGCTATTTTCAAATTTCGAAACGATTCTTCTTTTTGATCTTTACTTCGGTAGTACTCTGCCAATGCCAACGACAATCGGGGATTTTCCGGATCAATTTGTTTTACCCGTTCCACCGTTTTGAAAAGTTCATCCTGATTGCCACTGCTGTTGTACAAATCAATCAACATTAAATAACCTTCTACATCATTCGGATCGGTGGCAATCCATCGTTCAATTTCTGCAGCGGCTTTGTCGGTTTTGTTCAATCGCAAATAAATGTTCTGCTTTTGAATAATTATTTCCCGATTTACACCATATCTTTTTTCGAGTTCATCGTAGGTTTTTAATGCCTGTTCAAACTTGCCTTGAAACAATTGCATGGCCGCCAAATCGTAAACATATTTCTCTTGTTCCGGAAATCGCTTGACCAAATAGGCATATACTTCTGAGGCTTTATCGTATTGTCCCATGCTTTCATACAAATCGGCTAACAACAATTGATACCATTCGTTATCGGGATTTATTTGTGCGGCACTCTTTGCAAAAAACAAAGCATCATTCGATTTTCTTTGAATGATATAGATGCGGGCAATCTCGTACATGCTCGCTGCATTTTTAGGATCAATGCGTAAGCATTGTCCAAACAAATCCAAAGCCTTTTCTAAATTTCCATTAATCCTTTCACGATGCGCATTAAAGAAATTGTATTCAAGATTGATGCTTTGTTCTTCAGTAAGTTCGGAGTTGTTTTTATTTTGATCAGATTTTTTTTTCTGAGCCAACACGACCACTGGACTCAAAAGAATCATCAGCAAAAGAAGGCAAACCCAGTTGCCATTTTTGTATTTTTGATCAGGCATTGTTTTGTGTACTATAATCTCCCATACTTAAATCTTTTTCGGCTCCGCTCAATTGAACATGTTTACCGAGCATAGAATTTTGGAGATAAATGTTTTTTATAACGCTCGAATCTTGAATTATACTATTCTGAATAACAGAATTCATAATTACTACATCATTGCCTAAAGACACATGAGGACCTACCACTGTATTTTCCAATCGAACATTTTTACCAATATAACAAGGCTCAATAAGAACACTGTTATTTAGCGAAGAAACTTTGCTGCTGTTTAATCGATCGGCTTTTAATTCAAGTATACGCGCATTGGTATAAACGGTAGCGTCTTTGTTTCCGCAATCGAGCCACTCATCAACTTTTCCCGGTAAAAACTTTTTGCCTTTGTTTTTCATATTATCAAGGGCATTGGTAATTTGAAATTCGCCTTTGTCCTTTATATTATTGTTGAGCAAGTATTCAATTTCTTCTTTAAGTGTTTCTCCGCTTCTAAAATAATAGATTCCAATAATGGCCAAATCAGATACCGGCTCTTGTGGTTTTTCAACAAAGTCATTTATGGAACCATCGGCATTTAAAGTGACTACACCAAACTGTCTTGGGTCGTCAATTTGTTTTACCCATATTACTCCATCGCATTGTTCCGGCACCGAAAACTTAGTTCTAAATAAAGTATCGGCAAAGGCAACAATAACTTTTCCTTTTAGTGCATCGGCTGCGCAGTAAATGGCATGGGCTGTTCCGAGGGGTTCATCTTGATAATAGATTTTTCCTTGCGCTCCACATTGTTGAGCAATATCAATTAAGTGTCGTTCAACATCAGCGCCAAATCGACCGGTAACAAAAGCAATTTCTTCAACTTTTTCGTCACACAATTCGGTCAAGTCTTCAACCAAATGTTGTACAATCGGTTTTCCCGCTACAGGAATTAAAGGCTTGGGTATGGTTAAAGTATGAGGCCGCATTCGTTTTCCCATTCCGGCCATTGGTATTATTATTCTCATGCTGTTAAATTCGAGTTCTATTTATTTTACACCGGTATGTCCAAATCCTCCGCTACCTCTGGTACTATCTTCCAGTTCAAGGCTTGGCTCCCATTCAATGGTTTCGTGTTTGGCAATTACCATTTGTGCAATTCTTTCTCCATGTTCTATAATAAAATCTTCTGAAGACAAGTTGATCAAGATAACACAAATCTCACCTCTGTAATCGGCATCAATTGTTCCGGGCGAGTTCAATACACTGATTCCCTTCTTAATGGCCAAACCACTTCGTGGGCGTACCTGTGCTTCGTATCCGGCCGGTAATTCCATAAACAAACCGGTGGGTATGAGTTTACGTTCTCCCGGTTTCATTAAGATTGGATTTTCAAGATTGGCTCTTAAGTCCATTCCGGCAGCTAATGCGCTTCCGTATTCGGGTAAGGCATTGTTTGATCGGTTTATGATTCTAATTTTCATTTTATCGTGTAATGTTTACAAAAATAATTTTTTCTGTGGTCTTTCCCTAAGCCATGCCCATACTGCATATGCAACGATAAGAAAGGTTCCGGCAAGTATTTTAGTGGATGAACTCTTGTCGCTCAAAGGCATGATTACATTTTCCATAAACACATAGAGCAATATGGCCATGGATAAATAGGCAAGAATCTTTTTTGTTTCGTAGGGAATATGATATTGCTTTTGACCATGATAGTAAGACAAAAAAGTAATACTCACATAGCAAATTAGGGTAGCCCAGGCGGCACCGGTATAACCGAGCTTAGGAATAAGAATGATATTACTGATAATAGTAATACAAGCTCCGGCCAATGCAAAGTAAGCCCCATAATAAGTTTGAGACGAGAGTTTGTACCACATGCTTAAGTTAAAAAAGATTCCTAAAAATATATTGGCGATCAATAAAATAGGAACGATGTGTAGGCCTTCCCAATAGTTCTCACCTATAAAGTGTTTAACATAGTCCATATAAAACATTACGACCAGAAATATCAACGAGCAAATTATAGTAAAGTATTTCAATACAAGTGCGAGCATTTCTCGACTCTGCTCTTTGTTTTTTGATAGAAAAAATGGCTCGGCAGCAAAGCGATAGGTTTGTATAAACAAAGTCATGATGATGCTTAGCTTATAACAAGCTCCATAAATACCTAATTGATGATTGGCGGATTCAGGGTCATCCACTAGTGGTTTTAAGATTACCCGATCCAATGTTTCGTTAATCATACCGGCCATACCTGCAATGAGCAGTGGCATAGCATAGCGCAGCATGTTTTTTAATAAAGCGGTATCAATGAACGATCGTTTTATGATCAGGTGTTTTGCAAACAAAACAAGAGTAACTGCGCTGGCAATAGCATTACTTAAAAAGATATATAACACTTCATGGTTTTTCGAATACAATGCTGAAGCGATTGATCCGCTGATCCCTTCTTGGTTTTCCCATTTAGGAAGTAAAAGCAGAAAGAACAAATTCAATCCGATATTGATTAAAATATTAATCAATCGATACGATGCAAATTGTATGGCTTTATTTTTCTTTCTCAGTTGTGCAAAGGGCAATGCTGAAAGCGTATCGCAAAGCAAAACAGAGCTAAACAAATAAATGTAAATTTCTTGTCCCGGATAGTCGAGCCAATCAGCAATAGTTCCTGAGAATAGGATTAACAGAAGGCTAAAAAACAAAGAACTCGAAAGCAAAGAGAATAATCCGGTGTGATAAGCCTTGTTGCTGTCATCGGCATTTTGACTAAATCGAAAGAAAGTAGTTTCCATTCCATAGGAATAAAGCACGACTAAAAAAGTGAGATAGGCATAAAACTCAGTCACGACTCCGTATTCTTCGGGCAAAAGCAAGCGGGTATAGAGCGGCACAAGCAGATAATTCAGCAAACGACCAACGATGCTGCTTAATCCGTAAATGGCGGTTTGCCCGGCCAATTGTTTTAAGTTACTCAATAGCTTTTTTGTAGATTATACAAATGAAGGTAAAATCTTTATGTGCCAATCACAAAGTCTTCGAATTCTATTAACGATACTTCTTCAACGGTACATTGTTTAACCAAAGCCAATGGTGGTCCTTTTTTGCACCATTGTACCAATGCATTCAAATCCTCTTCAATTCCGGTGGCTATGCATTCCACCTCTCCGTTACCTTTGTTGCGAACGTATCCTTTTAATCTGAGGTCCTTTGCTTTTTGTTGGGTGTATTTTCTATACCACACACCTTGAACCTTTCCACTAACAGTTATTCGGATGGTTTTAAGATCGACATCACTTTCCATTAAACACGGCAGGTCTTTTATTTAAAAAAGCATCTACACCTTCTTTCATATCATCCGTATTAAAGCATCTCGAAAAAGCATTGATCTCTTCTTTCAAACCGTTTTCAATGGAATTTTCTAAGGCACAATGAATAATTTCTTTCATGGCTAAAGGAGCCATTGCCACAAACTTGCTGGCTAGTTCATTTGCTTTTGGTAGCAATTCGTCTTGTGTATAAACAGCGCTGACCAAACCCCATTGCAACGCTTCTATTGCACTTATCATATCTCCACACAACAACAACTCCATCGCTTTGCTTTTACCAATAAGTGCAGGCAATCTTTGTGTACCCCCATATCCGGGTATCAATCCCAGTTTTACTTCCGGTTGTCCAAAGCGCGCATTGTCGGATGCAATACGAATGTGGCAAGACATGGCTAATTCGCATCCGCCTCCTAATGCAAACCCATTAATAGCCGCAATCACAGGTTTAGAACAACTTTCAATGGAATTGAAAACACGATGCCCATCGGAAGATAATTGTTTTGCTTCTTCAACAGAATATTTTGAAAACTCGGCAATATCGGCTCCAGCAATAAATGCTTTTTTTCCTGCTCCACTGATGATGATGCATCGTACTTCTGAATCGGCTTCTGCATCGGAAATTGCTTTTCCAATTTCTTGAATCATGCCACGGTTCAGTGCATTTAATTTATCTTCTCGGTTAATGGTGATGGTACAAATACCATCTTCTTTGTGCACAATCAAATTTTCAAAACTCATCTTATATATTTCTTTTACGTTTTACTTCATCCTTCACATATTGAATTATGCTTTGTGCTTCAGTGCCCGGAGCAAAGAGTTTTCCAACCCCTAAGGTTTGAAGTTGTTGCATGTCGGAATCGGGAATAATACCACCTCCGGTAATGAGCACATCATCCATTCCCTTTTCCTTCATCAGTTGTACAATTTTTGGAAACACGGTCATGTGTGCACCGGAAAGAATACTAATGCCAATGGCATCAACATCTTCCTGAAGTGCAGTGTTTACAACCATTTCGGGAGTTTGTCGCAAACCGGTGTATATGACTTCCATTCCTGCATCACGAAGAAAGGATGCAATTACTTTTGCTCCACGATCGTGACCATCTAAGCCCACTTTAGCTACTAATACCCGTATTGGTCTGCTCATTTTATTTCAGTCAATGATTTAATTAAAGATAGAAAGATTAGAATTGAATGTCTTTTTCTAATTCTTCCTCACCTCTTTTTACTTTAACTTTTGTTTTATCCCCTTTATTGAATGCACCTAAAGCTTTCATGTAATCGTTCATATCCCGAACATGAATATCTCCTAATTGTATAACCACATCACCGGTTAACAGTCCGGCATGAGCAGCAGGTTTTCCTTCGCTTACTCCATCTATTCTCATGCCCGATCCATTAAAAGCATAATCTGGTACTACACCCAATGTAACTTTGAATCGGGTGCCGCTACTGGCTACCGAAGATTTCGTTTGAGCGAATTCAATCTTTCCTTTGGTATCGAGCATTTCAGAAATGCGTATGATCATTGCTGTGATGTCGATCATTCCATTCCAATTGATGAGTTCAATATCATCGCTGGGTTTATGATAGTCGCTATGTGTTCCACTAAAAAAATGCAGACAGGGAACATTTTTTAAATAAAATGAAGTGTGGTCGCTTGGGCCGATTCCTGATTCGCTGTATTTGGTTTTAAATGGAGCCGACTTTGATGTTTCGTCTAATACTGTGTTAAACATAGGTGAGGTACCGGTTCCACTGATGATCAAAACCGGATCATCGGTCTTCAATCTTCCAATCATATCCATGTTGATCATGAAACTCATGGAGTCGATGGATCGGGTTGGATTATTTGTAAAATACTTTGATCCTAATAAGCCCTTTTCCTCAGCGGAGAAAGCAATAAATAAATAGTTGCTGTTTTTATCGGGACTTTTTTTAAAGTATTGCGCTAATTCAATCAGCGCTGCAATGCCACTGGCATTATCATCGGCTCCATTGTGAATGGCAGGCTCACCTCTGTAGAGTGAACTGTGTTCATCGCCATATCCCAAATGATCTAAGTGGGCACCAATTACGATAGTAGTCGGGGCTTTATTGTCGATATATCCTACCACATTGTAGGCATTTTTTTCATCGGCAACACTCACTACTTTCATATCGGCATTTGTGTTTTTCTTTTTAACAGCAGCATAATTTTTTAAAAAGATTACTGGAATTAATTCGGCTTGTTTCACTTTTCCGTATTCCATAGAAGGATCGGGAAGCTCTTTTTGTGTATTGATAAAAATTACGCCTACTGCACCTTTGGACTCTGCACTATCGATTCTTTGTTTTACGTCAGCATACATGGCGTATTTTCCATGTGGGTTTGTTCCATCAGGACTGTAATACTCCATCACCACAATTTTGCCTCTTACATCACCTGCTTTTTTGTAATCATCGTGCTTTAAATCAGGAGCTATAATTCCATGACAAACATTCACAACAGTAGCATTGGCTATTGCTTCATGATTGAATGGGAGTGGCCAATAATCTGTGTTCAATGTCAATGTTGTATTATTGATCTTCAAATGCGTTTGATCAGAAACTTTTCTGGCATTTTCAAAAGTAAAGGCTTGCATATATCCCTGCGATCCGGCTTCTTCGATACCGATTAAGGTAAAGGCTCGGCTGATATAACTCACTGTTTTTTGTTCACCAACGGTTCCGGCTTCACGGCCTTCAAATTCATCGGAAGCCAGTATAGCAATATGCTGTTTCATAGAAGCTAAAACGGATGCACGATCAAAGGAATGTTTTTGAGCCAAAGCACTTGCATTGCTAAAAAGCAATAAGAACAATAAGAGTTTATTTATTTTATTAAGGATCATGTAGTATTATTTTTGTGTCAGCCAGTTTTTTACTTCATCTAATGTTGGAGCAGCGGCTTCCATTTTTAATTTTTTTCTTAGTCCACACAAATCATTAAACAACTTGTTTGGGTTCATTTGTTGCAATTGATCTACCGAATCGATGCCTAATTTTTCTATGGCTTTAATCCATTCTGACGGAATGCCCAAAGCTTCATACGCTTCGTTTGTTGCTCTAGGATCATTAACTTTTTCCGGTCGCATTTGAGGGAAGAATAAAACATCCTGAATAGAGTCTGAGTTGGTCATAATCATCGACAAGCGATCGATACCTATTCCCAAACCTGCGGTTGGGGGCATACCGTATTCAATGGCACGCAAAAAATCTTCGTCTAAAACCATTGCCTCTTCATCACCTCTTTTTCCAAGCTCTAATTGTTCTTCAAATCGTTCTCTTTGATCAATCGGATCATTCAATTCACTAAAGGCATTGCATATTTCTTTTCCGTTACAAATGGCCTCAAAACGTTCAACCAAACCATTCTTACTTCTATGCTTTTTTGCCAAAGGCGACATTTCTACAGGATAATCAGTAATAAATGTTGGTTGTATCAATTGTGCTTCTACGGTTTCTCCAAATATTTCATCAATCAACTTTCCACGACCCATACTTGAATCCACATTCACTCCCAGTTTTTTTGCTGTTGCAGCCATTGTAGTTTCATCCATTTGAGAAATGTCAATTTTTGTGAAATGCTCAATCGCTTCGTACATGGTGAATCTTTTCCAAGGGCGTTTAAAATCGATGATGTGATCGCCAACTTCAACTTTGGTAGTTCCGTGTAAATCAAGTGCAATTTTTTCAACCATTTCTTCCACCAAATTCATCATCCAATCGTAGTCTTTATAGGCCACATACAATTCCATTTGAGTAAACTCAGGATTATGAAAGCGGCTCATGCCTTCATTTCTGAAGTCTTTTGAAAACTCATACACCCCTTCATAGCCACCTACAATTAATCTTTTTAAGTAAAGCTCATTGGCAATACGCAGGTACAAAGTCATATCAAGCGTATTGTGATGGGTTTTAAATGGACGAGCGGCAGCTCCTCCATAAAGGGGTTGCAAGATGGGTGTTTCAACTTCTAAATATTCTTTATCGTTCAGATAGGAACGCATACTATTAACCAACTTGGTTCTTTGAAGAAAAGTATGTTTTACATCAGGATTTACAATAAGATCAACGTATCGCATTCGATATCGTTGTTCAGGATCAGTAAATGCATCATGCAATTGACCTTCCGCATCTTGTTTTACAATCGGTAGCAATCGCAGCGACTTGCACAAAACTTTTAGAGAGTGTACATGAATAGATACTTCTCCCATTTTTGTTTTGAATATATTACCAGTCACTCCAATAATGTCTCCTATGTCCATCAGTTTTTTCCAAACCACATCATACATGGTTTTATCTTCTCCTGGACATAAATCATCTCTTTTTATATAAATTTGAATCTTACCGTGCGCATCTTGAATTACTGCAAAAGCGGCTTTACCCATGTCTCTTATGCTCATAATTCGTCCGGCTATACTAATGTTAGTTTCGCTTTGTTCACCTGCTTGTAAGGAATTGAATTTTTGAATCAAATCTCTTGATCGTCCATTAACATCAAACAGCTCAGCAGGAAAGGGGTTAATACCCAATTTTACCAATTCCTGCATTTTTTGTCTTCTTAGTAACTCTTGTTCAGATAATTCTCGTGCCATTGGTTTTTTAAAAGAGGCTCAAAGATAATCAATGTAAGGCAACCCACTATAAGCACTAAATATCCTGTAAAAGCAATTTCATTTTTTGGAAAGATGATTCGTGACTTTGCGGTTTTTTGCCGGGAAGTGTACGAACTAATTTTTCAATGTTTTCTTTTCTATTGCCTGGGTCGGGGTGTGTGCTCAAAAACGTTAAATAAGCCGGAAGATGATCCTCATCGGTAATGCGCTCAAAAAAATCTGCAAATGCAATCGGGTTATAAGTGGTTTCAAGTAAATAGGAAACAGCCATTTCATCGGCTTCTTTTTCATTTTTGCGACTAAAGTTAAGTCCAATTAATCCACTTCCCACATCAGCGATGATAGACGCTGCATCACCAATAAAAAAACCAATCAGTAGTTTAATGCCATATTGCTTGCTCAGCTGTTCGCTGCCATGCCTGCGGTCGGCATGTGCAATTTCATGAGCAATAATTCCCGCCAACTCATCAATGCTTTCAACTTCATGAAGCAATCCGGTGTAGATGTATAAATAACCACCGGGTGCTGCAAAGGCATTAACTATACTGTCGTTGTGAACAATATTTAGCTTCCATGGTAGATCAGCTGCATGATACAAATGCCCAGAATTTAAAATATCTTCTTTAATTTGATTCAGCATTAGATATAATGAGGCGTTATCCGTTTCGTTTAGGATTTTAACGGATGGGTCGTTTTCCAGTATAGAATGCAATTGTTCGCCCATCATCAAATCGTCTTCCAAGGAAAAGAAGTTTAGGTCTCCATCACTACTGGTGCATGATGTGAGTGATAATATTAAAATCAACAACAGAGATATTCTCATATTAATTGTTAATAGCTGTAACCTTATAGTGCAAAATTGCATAAAGGGTATATATATTTTTGAACTCAAATATCGTATGAATTATGAAGATGAATGAATTAATAGATTCTTTTAGTAAACAACTCAGCGAAGCCTTTACTATTGGATCAAAAGCTACTTTTTCTAATCCGAAAAAAGAAATACAGAATGTTTTTATAAGTGGACTAGGAGGTTCGGGTATAGGTGGCACCATTGTTACACAGCTTACCGAAGGAGAAATAAAAGTCCCCATAACAGTGGGGAAAGATTATTTTATACCTGCCTGGGTGAACGAGAATACGCTTATGATTATTTCATCCTATTCGGGAAATACAGAGGAAACACTTCAGGCGATGGCCAGTGGAATAAATCAAAAGGCACAAATCGTTTGCATCAGTTCTGGAGGCAAGGTGATAGATATAGCTAAAGAGAATGGATACGATCATATAATAATCCCCGGAGGAAATCCTCCTCGTGCCTGCTTGGCTTATTCATTAACCCAATTGCTTTTTGTTTTGAATGGTTATCATTTAATAGGCGACTCATTTAAATCTTCTCTAAAAGCAAGTATTAATCTTATTGAGTCAGAGTTTAATCACATTAAAGAAGAGAGCAAGAATATTGCTTCCGGTTTGAAAGGGAAAATACCAGTCATTTATTGCACCGCTCCATATGAGGGAACTGCCATACGACTCCGACAGCAGATAAATGAAAACAGCAAAATGCTGTGTTGGCATCATGCATTGCCCGAAATGAATCATAATGAACTTGTAGGATGGACCGAATCGCAACCCAATGTAGCGGTACTGATGTTTAAAGCCGAGGATGATTTTGATCGTACACAGGTTCGCATGAATTTAACCAAAGGAGTGATTCAAAAGTTTGCACCGGTTTTTGAAGTGAATGCTAAAGGATCAGACCGACTGCAAAGAATGATATATTTCATTCATTGGGGCGATCAATTGAGCTGGCATCTAAGCGAATTGCAACAATGCGATGCAATGGAAGTAAACGTTATCGACTTTTTAAAAGGAGAGCTTTCTAAAGTTTGAGAAACCTATATTTTTATGGCGCTAATATAAATCAAGTTATAATAAGGTCTCTAGCTAAAGATTGCTTTTGAAATCAACTATTGGGTCGCTTGTGTTTCCATCTGCGATGGGTCCATAAATAGTATTCCGGTGCCTTTTGTATTTGCGATTCAAGTGCACGTGTGTGTACTTCTGTTATTTCACCATAGGGCATACGCTCAGGTTGCTCGATTAGAATTTTAAAATCGATATGATAATAGCCTCTTTTTATCTTTTTCATTTCACCAAACACAACTGGCATGGCATATTCTTGTGAAAATTTCTCTGCACCAAATTGTACCCCTGTGTCCTGATTTAGAAAAGAAGTCCAATAGGCTTTAGAAGGGTTTCTAGGACTTTGATCCGTAGCAAAAATGGTGCATGTCAATCGGCTTGCATTTTCTGCAAACAGTTCTTTACTTTTTTTTATTGAATACATCTGCAAGCCATATTTGGATCGGCTTTGTTTCATTTTTTTATCCCAAAAGGCATTGCTTAATGGGGTATAAAATGCACGGCATTCATGTGGCATATAACGTGCAATGGCTAAGGCAAATAGCTCCCAATTTCCATAATGCCCACCTACTAGTATGATACTTTTATTTTGATCTCCTAATGTTTTAAATACTTCGGTATTTTCAAAAGTCATTCTTTTAAAAACCTGTTCTTCGCTGATGCTGAAGTTTTTTATACTTTCAACAATCAAGTCGCAAAAATGCAATTGAAACTCTCGTTCAATGCTTTTTCTTTCTTGATCAGTTTTCTCAGGGAATGAATTCAAAATATTGTTTCGTATGATCTTTTTTCGATAACCCACAAGATCAAAGAGCACAAATCTTAAAACGCGCGACACCCCATGCAGCACATTTAATGGAAGCATGGAAATGGGTTTTACAATCAAATAGTATAGTAATGCAGCAAACATCTTTCAAATTCTATGCAAGTATAGGGCTAAATCTTCTTTTTTCACGACCTTTGAAGAATGAAACCTGAGGTTCATATTGTAAATATCGGTTTGATTCCTTTTCAAGACGCTTGGACATTTCAAGATCGCTTACATGCTGAATTGGTCGAACACAAGCTAAGGAGAAGAGAAGAAGCACTTAGTGATCCGCATCATTATTTAGTATTCTGTGAGCATCCCCATGTTTATACTTTAGGCAAAAGCGGAAAAGAAAACCATCTGTTGGTCAATGAGCAATTTCTTACAAGCAAGGGTGCTGAGTTTATAAAAATTAACAGAGGGGGCGATATAACATATCATGGTCCCGGACAATTGGTTGCTTACCCTATTCTGGATTTGGATTATTTTTTTAATGATATACATAAATACATGCGTTTATTGGAAGAAACCGTTATTCGTGTTTTAGATGCCTATGGCATTAAAGCAGGAAGAATTGAAGGGTGGACAGGCGTATGGACAAATCATACAAAGAAATCGGAGGCTCGAAAAATTTGTGCTTTTGGTGTTAGAACAAGCCGATGGGTTACCATGCATGGCTTGGCTTTGAATGTAAATACCGACTTGAGTTTTTTCAATCATATCGTTCCCTGCGGTTTAAGCAATACGAATGTTACATCAATGCAGCAAATACTTAATCGTGAAATTAGTTTGGAAGCAGTGCAAGAGATAATGAAAAATATTTTCGCTGATGTTTTTGATTGTTCTGTTGTACATTCGGATATGAACTCAAAGCACACCATAAAGCATGCGTAGATTATTATTGTTGATCATATTCATTGTTTCAGTACTTGTTTTTCTTTTACAAGTAAGTGGGAATGGATACATCATTAGAGCTTTGGTGTACAACTATGTTGACATTGATGATTATAAGATTTTCTCAAATCGGGTTATCGATGCACATCAACCAAAGGCTTGGAAAAAATCTCTGAATTATAATGAGAAGAAACTCACTCCTGTATTGCAGGAACACTTATCGAAAACGAATTCGGTTGCTTTTGTTGTCATTCAAAACAAAGAACTGTGCTATGAATGGTATGCGCCCGAATTTAGTGACAGCAGTTTGAGCAGCAGTTTCAGTATGGCGAAAAGCTACGTAAGTGCAATGATAGGCGTGGCGCTCGCACAAAAAAAAATAAAGAGTTTAGATGAACCGATCGCTAATTATGTTCCGGAATTTAATGAAGGAGATCAATCCAAAATTACCATACGCCATGCTTTGCAAATGAGCACGGGATTGGATTGGGATGAAACTTATGCTTCGTTGTTTAATCCGGTTACGAAAGCGTATTATGGAAAAAATTTGTTCAAACAAGTTATATCCTTAAACGCGGTAACAAAGCCTGGAGTTGAATATAACTATCAAAGCTGCAACACTCAATTGCTTGGTTTTGTATTAGAGAAGGCCACCGGAAAAAGTTTAAGTGAGTATTTGTCTGAAAATATTTGGAGCAAAACAGAATCGGAACATTCTGCTTTATGGAGCCTCGATCATAAAGATGGCCATGAAAAAGCATATTCGGCTATCTACAGCAATGCCAGAGACTTTGCACGATTGGGTCAATTGTATTTGGATTCAGGCAGATGGAATGGACAACAACTCATTCCGGAAGATTATGTATTAGAGAGTATTGTCCCAGCTCCATTGTTGGATCAGGGTAAACCCAATAAGGTGTATGGCTATCAATGGTGGTGCGATCAGATTGATGGAGCAAATGTTTTTTATGCCAGAGGCATTTTAGGACAATACATATTTGTAATACCATCAATAAATCTTGTTTGTGTTCGTTTGGGTCACGAGCGTTCAGAGCAACGCGATGAAAATGGTAAGCTGATTGAAACCGATGTTTATTTTAAAGAGTTAACAAAAGTATTTAAGCAGAATAATCCATCTATGGAACAATAAAATGAAAAGTAAAGCATGTTAAAGGATATCCCAAAATATATAGTGGATGATGTAGCCGTAGCCATTGTACACGACCAAAATAAAAATGGTGAAAAAGAATGGAATGTGTATTTGTTAAATTTTAGAAACAATGTGCTGAAAGGCGTTTTGGTTTCGAGCAAAGGTTATGGCGAATTGGATGGAGAATCGAAAGAGACAAGTGTATTGAGACATTTTTTTGAAGAAGTAGAGCCTGAAAGTGTAACTAAAGTAGAAATGCTCATCGAAAGCGTGTTTAAGTTGCAAAACGAATATTGGGTTAGTTTTTACGATGGCGAAGTGATGTACGATAAAAAGTATATCATTCCTCCTGATTATATTGAGGCGTCTAACTTTCAAGACATTCCTTTATTGAACAAACCAGGCATTTTAATTCGATAGATATGTTAGAATCCGCATTGTTGCATAACATAGTTTTTCTGGATATTGAAACGGTACCACAGCACGCATCCTATGATCAATTGGATGAGACGGAGAAAAAAATGTGGGAACGAAAATCTTCCTATTTAAAGAAAAGTGAAGAGGATAGCGATTCGACCTTATATCATCGTGCAGGAATCTACGCAGAGTTTGGGAAAATCATTTGCATTTCGATTGGATATTTTAAATCGAGCTCAGCTCCGAGAGAGTTTCGTATAACTTCTTTTTATGGTCATGATGAGAAAAAGTTGCTTGAAAAATTCGCTCATGTACTTACACAATATTTTAATCGAAGCAGTATAGCCTTATGTGCACATAATGGAAAAGAGTTTGATTTTCCATACCTATGCCGAAGAATGATTATTCATCGCATACCGCTCCCATCTGTTTTAGATATTTCAGGTAAAAAACCGTGGGAGATAAACCACTTAGATACCATGGAATTATGGAAGTTTGGCGATTATAAAAACTATACACCTTTAAATCTATTAACGCATATATTAGGAATACCTAGTCCGAAAGATGATATAGATGGAAGTATGGTGAGAGAAGTTTACTATGCGGAAAATAATCTGGAGAGGATTATGGAATATTGCCAAAAAGATGTTGTAGCCGTTGCGCAGATTATTCTTCGACTAAAAGGTGAAACCTTATTGAACGCTGAAGAAATTCATTTGATCAATCAATAATGAATTCCGAAAAAAGAGTAGTATTGTTTTTAACAAAATGGTACCCCAACGATGAGGACCCACAACTGGGAGTGTTTATTCAAAAGCAAGCATTAGCCTTGCAACATGATTTTAATGTATTTGTGCTCTGCGTGCAAAGCGATGCAAAGTCAAAAGGCAATAAGATTTTTTGGAATAAAAATCAAAAGATCAGCGAGGTATGTGTACAATATTCTTCTTCTGCAATCAAGACGTATCGTTTGGTTCAAAACATAAATGCCTGGAATACGGGAATACAGGCAATCGAAAAAGTAGCGGGTAAAATTGATATTATTCATGCTCATATTTTGCTTAGGCCGGCATGGATTGCTTTAAGAGCGGCCGCTAGTAGAAATATTCCATTTTTTATAAGTGAGCATTGGACCGGATTTGCAACAGGTGCTTACAAAAGAAAGAACGCTTTGTACAAGCAGCTATCTAAGCGAGTGTGCAGTAAAGCTAAGGCAGTGGCTGTAGTATCTGAGCAATTAAAGATGAGCATGCGAAATAATGGGATAGAAGCAAACTACCATGTAATACCTAATGTGGTTGAGTTCAGCAATCAAGTTAAACGTGTTAGCCATAATGCTTCAAAGAAAATTATTCTGACCGTAGCCGATCTTTATGATGCGAATAAAAACATAAGCGCTTCAATAAGGGCAATGAGTGAGATTGCAAAAGAGCGTGCGGATTTCGAATTTCATATCATTGGTGGAGGTCCCGATGAAGTGAAACTGCATCAGCTTTCTGATAAATTAGGTTTACGCAATGTAGTAGTTTTTTTTCACGGCCGGCTGCCAAACAATGAAGTGCTTTCGTACATCCCTTCTTGCCATTTTCTTTTAATCAATAGCCGTATTGAAACTTTTTCGGTAAGTGCGATTGAAGCATTGGTCAGCGGAAAGCCTGTATTAACAACCATTTGTGGAGGCCCAGAAAACTTTATCCATAAAGGAAACGGACTCACTATAGAACAAGACGATTCTGCCGAGCTCATTCGATCCATTCACTTTATGCTCGATCATCATCAGCAATATGATTCTTCTGTTATCAGCAATGAAATAAAAGAGACATACTCGCCACTTAAAATAGCAGAGCAAATTTCAAACATGTATGCCCAAATATGATATACGATAACCAACAATATTGGAAAAATATACATCAGCAATTCTCGGGTTTGAGAGCTGTTGGGCGCATTGGTTTATCAGCTGTTTTCAATTCTTATAAGTACAAGAGTGAACAAAATTCTTTTCAATCGGTGTTAGTGAAAGAAATTATTCCACGTGCTAAGAACAAAGCAAAAACTCGTGTTTTAGATGTAGGATGTGGAATTGGTTTTTGGACTAACAGTGTAAAGCAGCTATTTGAAAAGCATAGTGTAACAGCGGAATATAGCGCCATGGACATTTCTCCGGATGCTGTACGTAACATGCAAATTAATTTTAAGGATGTTCAAGTGGTTGAGTTAAATTTATGCGAAGACCATTCATTTTATAGCAACAATAGTTTTGATTTAATCATCTGTAATTATGTTTTGCATCATATTACAAAGGATCAAGCTTTTGAAAAAGCGATGAATAATTTGTGCTCTATGGTGAACCCGGGAGGATATTTGGTCATTATGGATGCTATACTGAGTAGAAGCTACTCTCCTTACTATGCTATTGACACCGCTACTTATCAAGGAAGTGGATTGAGTCGACCTGTGCAATTAATCGACAGTATTTGTGTGAAACATGAGATGCAAAGAATGCATTGTTCCGAGCCGATATCGTATCTTTTAAACAATTGCCTGGAGTCGGAGAATAGATTTTTATATGGTTACAGAAGATTCATTTGGCGCGTTTTGGAGAAATGCTTCAAAAACAATATGCTTAGTCGTATAATTGTCGTACCAATCTTTTGCTTGGATTTTGTTTTAAAAAAATCAGGTAGAGGATATAGCAGTAAACTAATTATTTATAAAGCTAATAATGCCAGGCACAGCCGATAAACTTTTATTTATTGTAAAGTCGCTCATCCAACGACCATTCTCCATTCGCAATCTATTTGATGAAGAACAATATCATAAGTTGCAATTAAGAAAGGCAAACTATTCGCTAAAGGGATTTCCTCAAATTGATATGGAAAACGTATGGGGATTGGTTGAAAATACGGTTTCGGAATTTCTATTTCTTGAGGGCGGTTCTTCTATTCTAGATTTGGTGCTCTTGCAAAAAGTTTGTTCCTCTATCCCAAACTGTCACTATCTGGAAATTGGAACTTGGCGAGGCGAAAGTGCTGCAGCTGTTGCTCCCTATTGTAAAAAAGTGGTTACTGTAAACTTAGGTTGCGATGAATTGAAACAAGCCGGCATGAGTGACGAGTATATCAAATCGCAGGGATTTTTATCTAAGAATATTAATCATGTTGAACACATAAAAGCAAACTCTTTGGAGTACGATTTTGAAAAGTTGAATAGCAAGTTCGATGTAATATTCATTGATGGAGATCATCACTATGAATCGGTAGTAAACGATACAAAAAAATTATTACCCTTGCTGCGTAATGAAAATTCGATTATGGTTTGGCACGATTACGGTTTAAGTGAAGAGCGAATACGCTTTACTGTATACCGTGGAATCCTTGACTCATTCAGAAATGAAATGCGATCTAATTTATACCATGTTGCAAACACAAAGTGTGCGGTGTATGCAAATATCCAATCAATCGTTAAACCTTTGCTAGCGTTCAATCGACCAGAAAAATCTTTTACAGTACAATTGAAATCAAAGAAGATCTAAGAGTATGATTCGGACTATGGCACATACTTTTGTCAACCGAATTTTATTGGTATGCTCCTCATTTGCAATTGTGGTGTTATCTGCCAAGTATTTTGGAGCCGAAGGAAGAGGAATCATCTCCTTATTTATGTTGGCTCTAACGATTGTTAATGCTGTTAGTTTTATTGGTTCGGGATCATCGCTTACACTACTGCAACCTCAACTAGGCACAAGTAATTTGCTATTACCTGCTTTATTTTGGATTGTGATTTCAGTTTTATCTGTTTCTATTTTGCTTTACTTTTTCAGCTTAATAGCAGTACAGTACTTCATTCACCTCTTGTTATTAGGCCTTTTGAATGGTTTGTTTGCTATGCACTTAAACCTACTGTTGGGCGAGGAAAGAATCAAAGAGTATAATGTCCTCCAACTGCTTCAATCAATGCTATTGTTAGTCAGCTTAATCTTATTTGTATTTGCATTTCATCGGGCAGATGTTATTGTTTTTTTCTATAGCTTATACATTAGCTTCTTTGTTTGTGTTTTAATATGCACTGTGTTGTACGTTAAGCAATGGCGAAAAATTTCTGTAGATCAAGTTTTTGATAATAGTAAATCATTGCTTTCAAATGGATTTCAGATGCAATCGGGAGCTATTATTCAATCTTTAAATTATCGAGTAGCCTATTTCTTTTTGGAATCATGGGTTGGATTATCAGCGGTAGGGATATTTAGTACTACGATTGCAATTGTGGAAGGGCTATGGACAGCCAGTAAAAGTATAGCTCTTGTAATGTTTGCACGCGTAGCCAATATGAACGATCAAATGCAATCAAAGTTGATGGCGAAAAAATATGCAGCGATAGGTTTATTGGTAACCATTGTGCTTTGGTTGATCGCCTGTTTGATCCCGGAGAAATGCTATCAACTTATTTTTGGTTTAGAGTTTAGTTCTATTCCCTTATTGTTATTGATCATGGGACCGGGTATAATTCTTTTTGGATATGTATATATGGTCTCTCATTATTTTTCAGGCATAGCATTACATAAATACAATATATTCGCCTCAGCTGTTGGGTTATTTACTTGTATAGTTTCCTGTGTTGTTTTTATTCCAAATTTTAACGAATTGGGAGCAGCATGGGCATCTGTCTTTTCATTTGTTTCAACAGGCATAGTTCTGTTAATATTATTTTTTAAAAGAAATGACAGGACTATTTTAAGTTAATTACAAAAGTGTACCTTTGGTGATTCGCCTAATGTAACAGATCGTTTACCGTTAATAATTATACGTTCGCCATATTTCGACCACTAGATGCGCATTCTAATTTGCTCCGAAAAGTTTTGTTACGATAGCTCTACTTTTCTATACAACCAAGTTATAGAACTGAGTAAGAAGCATACCGTAAAGTACGTATGTTCTATTCGTGAGAATGAGGATAAGTTCCCGTATGACGATGTAGAGATTATACCCTATAAAGTAAATCCACTTCTGAAAAAAATAAGGTGGTATAAAGAAATATACGATATCTCACTTGATTTTAAGGTGCGTGATTTTTTCAAAAGATTTAATAGGATCATTGAAGATTTTAAGCCTGACTTAATTCACTTTCATTTTGCGTATGAAGCGTTTAGGTTTATAGCAAATATGGATAAGAGATATTTATCGATTCCATATGTGATTACTTTTCATGGATACGATGCAACCATGATGCTTAAACGAAAATCTTATGTAAAGCTCATCAATAAATACCTTAATGCTCCCAATGCATACGCTCACTTAGTGTGCGATTTTTTTAGAGAGGGTTTTAAAAAATATCAGGTAAAGATTAGACAAGCCGATACCATCTATTTAGGAATAGATGTTTCTAAGTTTAATAGAAGTAATCGCAATCCGTGGAACAGTAAAACGGGGAAAATCACTTTCGTACAGATTTCAAATTTTCAAGAGAAGAAAGGTCACGAGTTTACGATTAGAGCTTTTAAAATAGTAAAAGAAAAATATCCCGATTTCAATTGGCAATTGATTTTTGCCGGTGGTGGAATGTTAATTGACGAGATTAAAAAACTTGTTGATGAATTGAATTTATCTGACCAAATTACTTTTACAGGATTTATTTCTCCAAGCGAAGCGCAACAATTACTTGATTCAGCAAATGTATTTGTTCACCATAGTGTGACCAGTGAACAAGGCGATACCGAAGGATGTACAAACTCTATTATGGAAGCAATGGCAATGGAGTTACCTGTGCTATCTACTTACCACGGAGGTATTCCTGAAATGATGGATGATGGAGTACATGGTTTTTTGTTAGAAGAAAAAGATATTGAGAAATACTCTGAGCGTATTTATGAAATTAGAAATTGGTCGTACAAAAAAGAATGTCGCGATCGTGTATTGAAGCAATTCAATTTGGGAGACTTTGTATCTAACCTGGAGGCTCATTTTCAGAATATTGTCTCTAAACATAGTAAATAATTGATAATCAGTAGATTAATCGGTAAAATCACTCGCTTAATTAAAAGCCCATAGTTCGATTTACTTTAAGGAATAATGCCATGCATTCAAAACCTGCAATGTGCTTTTATACGGCCTTATTTTGCGTATTATGCTTTCTTAGAATATACAAAAGCGAGGAAGAGTATTTTTTATTTTTTAGGGAGCTGATCATCGATAACAAACCAGTCCAGGCACCTTTTATAAAATAGCTTTTACTGCCTTTATACTTTTCGCTTAACATGGATATATAGAAAGGATCAAAGATCATAGGCCTGTATTGAACTATAATAAAATTATTCTGTATGCAGAGTTGTTCTATATCTGAATATCGAAAGTGCCATATATGGCGTGGAACATCATAAGCAGCCCAATATTCTTTGTAGATTTTTTCTTCTTTTGCTTCTCTGTTTGGAACAGCAATCAGGAGCATACCATCAGATTTTAACTTATTACTAAAACACCGTAGCACATAATGGGGATTATATACATGCTCTAATACATGAAACATCGTTATAGCATCCAAAGTATTATCTTCTATCTTTTCTAATTCTTCTGGATTCAAAACGGTAGTATTAAGTTTTTCGCTGATTTGTTTTCGAGCAATTGCACTAGGCTCTACTCCTATTCCATTCCAACCTGAATCAATCATTTTTTTAAGAAACTCTCCGGTACCACATCCATAGTCTACTATTGTACCTATTTGTTTGCCTGTAGTTTTCTTAACTAGATTTACTTTAGAGCGAAGTGTAACTGATCGAACGAGTTTATATATGGTACTGAAAATACCTTTTGCAGCGTCATTGTGTGAGATATAGTCATTCGACTCGTAGTACTGTCCGGCATTTTCTGCCTTAGGTCTCGGATTGGTATAAGCAAATCCGCAAACTTGACATTTTACAATTTTAAACTTTTGTTTACTCGTGGTGTAATCAGTACAAGTTCGAAATTCTATCGAGTTTGTAGACTTGCAGATCAAACATGCACTTAGATTCTCCATTTCTATTTGTTTCACGTGAAACGTTTGTTTTATCTTCCCAAATGTACAAGTAGAATAGAAATATCAGCAGGAGAAACTCCACTAATCCTTGATGCTTGACCGATATTTATAGGCTTGTATTTATTGAGCTTTTGCCTTGCTTCGGTAGAAAGAGAGTTAAGGATAGAATAATCATATTCAGGATTAAGCTTAATGTTTTCTAATCGATTCATTTTATCAACCATTTCTTGCTCTTTTTCAATATATCCTTCATATTTAATAGATACCTCTGTCTGTTCCAATATCTCTGAATCATATTGCATTGACTCAATGAAGCTGTTTAACTCCGATGAAAGAGTTCTGAGAATCGATAAATCGATTTGCGGTCTAAGCAAAAGATTGTGCATTTTAGTTTTTTGGCCCAAAATGCCTGTATCTAATTGTTCTAGTCTATTATTGATTTGAGCGTCAGGAGCTAAACTTTTTTCTTTCAAGAAGGTTCTCAATTCCTCTGACTTACTCTTTTTATCCAATACTCTTGTTAAGCGACTATTATTGGCGAGTCCTAAATGGTATGATTTCTCTGTCAATCTCAAATCTGCATTATCTTGCCGCAACAGAGATCGAAATTCCGCTCTTGATGTAAACATTCTGTAGGGTTCATCGGTTCCTTTCGAAACGAGATCATCTATAAGAACACCAATATATGCTTCAGATCTTTTCAAGATAAACTCTTCTTTCTCTTGACATTTTAAATGAGCATTTATTCCGGCCATTAAGCCTTGACAAGCTGCTTCTTCGTAGCCGGTGGTTCCATTTATTTGTCCTGCGAAATAAAGATTTTCAATCTTTTTTGTTTCTAGGCTTAACTTAAGTTGATCCGGTGGGAAATAATCATATTCAATAGCGTATCCAGGTCTAAACATCTTGACCTTCTCTAAACCCTCAATTTTTCTAAGAGCTCTAAGTTGAACATCCTCAGCTAATGAGGTTGAAAATCCGTTGAGATATACTTCCACGGTATTTCTTCCTTCCGGTTCTACAAAGAGTTGGTGCCGATCTCTTTCTGCAAATCGGTTAATCTTATCTTCTATTGAAGGGCAATACCTGGGTCCACTTCCGGTTATTGACCCACTAAACATAGGCGAATCTTCAAAACCTTCCTTTAGCAGTGCGTGTACCTCATTACTAGTATAGGTTATGTGACAACTGAGCTGATTCTCAACTGCAGCAGTATCTGTAAAGCTAAACTTGGATGGATTCTCATCTCCACTTTGTTCTTCAAGTTTATTATAGTCAATAGTTCTTCCATCCAATCTCGGTGGTGTTCCTGTTTTCATTCTTCCGTTGGTGAATCCTAATTCTACCAATTGCTCTGTAATACCTTTTGAAGCACGTTCTCCACTTCTTCCTCCTCCAAATTGTTTCTTCCCAATATGTATAACCCCATTTAAAAAGGTACCATTCGTTAGAACAACAGTATTAGAATAGAATTTTAAACCCATAGATGTTTCAATGCCTTTGCATTTGCCCTTTTCTACTATGATGGCACAAACCATCTCTTGCCAGAAATCGATATTCGAAATATTTTCTAATGCAGATCTCCATTCTTCTGCAAAGCGCATGCGATCGTTTTGGGTTCTAGGACTCCACATAGCAGGACCTTTGCTTCGATTGAGCATTCTGAACTGTATAGTGCTCTTATCACTAATAATACCCGATAGACCTCCAAGTGCATCAATCTCTCTTACAATTTGTCCTTTTGCAATACCTCCCATTGCCGGATTGCATGACATTTGTGCAATGGTTTGCATGTTCATTGTAACCAATAAAACCTTAGAGCCCATATTGGCTGCTGCAGCTGCGGCTTCACAGCCTGCATGCCCGGCACCGACAACGATTACATCGTATTTGCTACTAAATATGTTTAATGGTTCCACGTGAAACTAAAAGGAGCGCAAAGTTAAACATTTATCCTCCATTTGTCTCATTACAAGCGAATTAGCTTTCCCTTTATCGCTATAACCCATTAAATGTAATATTCCGTGTGCCATAACACGATGCAATTCATCATTAAAGCTAACATTATAGCGAGTTGCATTTTCGATTACGCGATCAATGGAAATATAAATATCAGCGGAAACAACCTTTGGTTTTTCAGATTGGTCGAAAGTGATAATATCAGTTAAATAATTGTGGTTCAAGTATTTACGATTGATATCTAATAAAACCTTATCGTTGCAAAAAATGAAATTAATATTCTCCGCTTTGTGTTTTTTCCAATGCAGAATTTGCTTAATCCATAAAGGTAGTTTGGCGCGGTGGCTTAGCCTGAATTTTGTCTTCTCTTTAAAAAATAGAATGGCCAATCTGAAGGCTTATTGATTTACATGTTTGTTGAAATATAATTCAACAATGCGACCATTTTCAGAAAAAATAATTTGATCGCTTAGATGCTTCATTAAAAAGATTCCTCTGCCGGTTGGCTTTTCTAAATTTTCGGGAGCGGTAGGGTCGGGGATATTATAAAAATCAAAACCACTACCTTCATCTTTTATAGTAAAGAAAATCCGCTCATCATCAACCTCAAAACTTACTTCAACATTTTTGCTGGTGTTGAAATTATTTCCATGCGCTATGGCATTGTTCACTGCTTCAGTTACTGCAACCAGCATATTGCCATAACAGTCTTCGTGAAGATTAAATTCTGTTCTAAGATCTTCGATTAATTTTTCTACAGCATTAATACTTTGTGGCTGTGAGCTTAATAAAATTTTATTGGTAAATGCGGTATTCATGAGCATACTTTTCGCTTAATATATGTGCTAAATTAGAAATATTCTACAACTTGTTTACAAGTCCTTTTGCGATTTTATACAAAAAAAGTTACAGAAACTTTTCTACTTATTTAACTCTTGAAAGTAAGAATTTACAAGGTTTTTATAAAATGGGTTCAAATGTGGTGGAACGGTTTTCAACAACTCCACTTCTCGCATCTTTAGTTTTTTGTATTCTTCAAATGCAGCCGGATTTCTAAGATAATCTACCTGGTTTTCGTTACTCTGTCTTTTGTGGTCCATTTCTCTTTCACGTTCCGCTTTTTCCGATTCGAGCAAACGAACTAAAATGTCTTGCTGTCTTTTTAAAGTCTCTTGAGTAATTCTTTTGTTGACAAGATCTCTTTCGGTGTCCTCCATCTTTTTCATGATGTCTTCCAAATTACCTAAGCTGCCTTTGCCATCTTTGTTTTCAAGTTGATTCAACTTGGAGAGCTCATTTCTAAGTGCTTCTTGCTGTGCGGCCATACGAGCCAACTCTTCTGACATCCCATTTTTTCCACCCGGTTTTTTCTGCCCATCTCCTTTCTCCATACCATCCTTCATCTTTTTCATCTGCTCGTTTAATTTTTCCTGAAGCTTCTTTATATCGGCTGCCGAACTTGGTTTACCACTGTTTGGTTTTTTACAATTTCCTTTTCCAGCTTTCATTTGTTGCATTTGCTGTTGCATTTGATCGAGCGACTCGCCTAAAATAAGTGCAAGATTATTTACAGAAGTCATAATGTATTGCTGCTCGCTACGCGCCATACCAACATTGCGATCGTGTAACAATGATATACTTTTACCGGTGTGCAGTTTAATGCTGTTCAGTTCTTTATTAACGGTAGACTGTATTTGTATCACTCTTTTGCTCAAAGCCAGAAGAGAATCTTCTATCACTTTAGCATCTTCTTTTAGTTTATGCTGTTGTTGTGAAAGCGCAATATATTTTGGATTGTTCACATCAATTTGATTGAGATCTTGCATCAGTGATTCTTGATCAAAAGAGTACTTAATCAAATTTTCGAGCAAATCTCTGAGCGATTCAATATCTTCTTCGGCTTGCTCCATTTGACTTTGTTCTTGTTGCATTTTCATTTTCTCAGCCATTTTCTGCATTTCGTCTGCAGCCTTTTTTTGATGTTGAGATGCTTTCTTATTTTGATTTTTATCCAACTGTTCCTTGCTTTCGTTCATTTGATCATCTGCATTTTGTTGCTCTTGATCGGTGTCGCTCAATTCCTGTGGATATTCTAAATTGTCGTTTTTCTTTTCTATATCTTTTAAGTCTTTCTTTAATGCATCAAATTCTTTTTGAATTTTTTCCTGTTCTTTTTTCAGTTCATCACTGTTTTGCTTATTGTTCTCACTTTGCTCGGCCAGCTTCTTCTCATTTTCGGCCAACTTTTCTAGTGACTCTATGGTTTCGTTAATTTTTTGCTCCAGTTCAAGTTGTTTAAATAACTCTAAAGCGCGATCCATTTCTTTCTCCAAATCCTTCTGATCGAGCTTCATTTTTTCCAGCATATTTTGAACCTCTTGTTTGTCCAACTGCTCATTGAGCATGCGCTGCATTTCTTCCATCATTTTGCGCATTTCATCGCTCATCAATTTTTCAAAAAGATCTTGCAATTGCTCTTGCTTTTCAAGCATTTCAGGATTAAATCGATTAAACTCTTTTTGTTGATTCAGATTTTTCTGGAACTGATTTTCCAATTGCTGAATTTGCTTTTGCATTTCCTGCTGTTGTTTAACCAACTCTTCCATCTTGAGCTTATCTTCATACTCGAGTTTGGTTTTATTGATCAACTCTTTATTGGCCGCATCAATTTTTTTCTGAAGCTCTTTTGTTTCTTTTAAGTTTTTGCTTAAGTCTTGTTTAATGGCTTTGCTGTTTTGTTCCGCTTTTTCAGCCAGCTCTCTGATGTCGGGAGTTTTATAAACCTTTATTTGCGATCGTTGTCCTTTAGGACCAACTACGCCATCGTTATCAAATACTTCAAAATAATATTCTATTTCATCACCAGGACTTACACCCAATTTGCCAATATCCCAATAATGATAGAATTGATCTTGTGTGCTATATCTTTGTATGTCGATGAGTTGCTTTTGCTCCAATAAAGATTTCGGCAATGAATCGTTTTGTGTTTTTATTTTATAATGAAACTCCAAACGGCTGAACCCATAATCGTCCTTTATTAAACCGGTAAAGTATAAACGCAAATCACTTAGCGAATCACTTTGTTGATCTACTTGAATGGCTGGAAATAGATCTGGAATTACCGTAATGTAATACTGCATAGAGTCCTTCGATTGGACAAATTTATTTGATGTATGCACACTGTACGATGCACTCTTGCCAAATCGTTTTTGTATGCGAATGTTTCTTTCGGATGTGATGGGTAGTTCCTGTTTAAATTCATCGCTCTTAAAGCTCAGTAATTCTGTATTCCGTGTATTGAAAACCCATTCAACTTGTGTTCCTGCAGGTATAATAAAGTCTCCGGTATTACTCAATTCTTCATTCTGCTTTTGTAGGTAAGCAGGATAGTTGAGTTTCACTTTAAAATTGAGAATTACTGGATTGGGAACCACTGTCAATTCAAATTCTTTACTGGTAAAACCAGATGCCGCCAATTGAAAGGAAACATTCTCTTGAACATTTTTAAACTCATGCTGAAAGTGAATTTTATTTTCTTTCCCTAATTTGAAGGGATTTCCATTCAATACTATATATGCTTGATCGGGAATTTGTTCACCACTGATTTCCAATTCGAGTAAAAAATTATCCGATTGAACAACACTCAATTCTTTATTAAGGATGTTGAATTGAAATGGCATTGGTCGTTCAAAATGATCGCCATGATTGACCAAACGCAATGTTCCTTTGGTAATAATATTGGGTGCAGCAAAAAGCAAAAGAAGAAAAACGCTCAGGGGAACAAAAGCATAACGAACGTATTTTCTGTTTTTATTTAAATCGATGGCGTTTTGAAAAGGGATGGGTTTTAGCTCCATTATTTTTTGATCGATCCCGGCAAGCAACAATTCGTTGTTCGGACTTAGATCGCTCTGCTCTTTTAGTTGCAATGCATTCAGCAATTTGTCTTTTACATCCGAAAAATGTTTCCCAATAATTTGCGCAGCAGTGTGATAGGAGATAATCTTTCCTAATCGGTTGAGGTGCATTAATGGAATAACAATAAACCGATATAATACGTATAACGAAGCGAAGATAAAGGAGTAAAACAAAACTGTTCTGAGCAAACTGCTCATGTATGCAAAGTATTCTGTTGTTGTAAATATCAAAAACGCAGCAAAAATTAGTGCAATACTAATAATGCTACCTTTTATAAGTTGATTCCGATAATACTTTCGAATAAACTCATCCAGCTTTTGAATTAAAGCACTATAATTTTCACTCATTTTTCTTTGGAGTTCCTCGTCTCTTTTAACGCAATTTACCTATAAATAGTACGTAAATGCAAACAATTGGTTCGGAGAAATATACAATTATTGCCAATGAATTTCATCTTGTTTATACAGACCACAACGGATATAGATCAAGAGTTAAAGAGTTTGTATGATGATCGAAGAAGAAATTTTCAATTCATGGGTACTTCAACAAAGAGAATACGACTGTTTTTTTGTGCATTGATGGTAAAATTATCAGCATCCCAAATCCCTATTGCATCTCGTCTGTTTAGTTGTTTGGACTCAATCTCACATTCCCCTTCAATAACAAAGCAATAAACGCCACTGTTTTTTTGCTCAAGCACATACGTGGTTAAAGTATCTTGATTGGTGTTTATCATTCGAATCCAAGCCATTTGATTCATCCATAAATTGTTTTCTGCTTCGAAAGGTTTCACCAATGTTGATATTTCATTTGCTTTCATGAGATCTGAAATATTGGCTTGCGCATATCTGGGTTCAATGTTTTCATGTTTTGGAAAGATCCATAGCTGCAACAATCGAAGTTCTTTACTATGATTGGCATTAAATTCACTATGGTACAAGCCGCTTCCGGCACTCATCACCTGAATTTGACCTTCTTTTAATATTTCACTATGCCCCATGCTGTCCTTGTGTTGCAAGTCACCTTGCAAGGGTATGGTAATGATTTCCATATTATTATGTGGATGAAAATCAAAACCCCTCCCAGTTTCAATGCAATCATCATTTAGAACACGCAATGCACCAAAATTCATCTTTTCACGATCTTGATATCCTGCAAATGAAAACGAATAGCGAGCTTTTAGCCAGCCAAAATCTGCCTTTCCTCTTTGTTCTGCATCAAAGTATTTTAGTTTCATAGAGTTTAAAAAAAATTAATGTTAAGCCTTTGTATAACCTCAGCAGAGCGGAATAGTTTTAAAGAAATCGAGGTTATAGAAAGTGCATAAATCTATCGGAACCAAATTTTTAAATTTAGATTTTGAAGCAGCAACATTTCATTTGTATATTCCAATAGAGAAGTAAACAGTTTAAACAGCTGCATATCAGTAATTTAACTCACTTTTTAGTCGTTAATTCTCTATTGTTAATAATTTGTCTTTACACCAATAATTAATACATTTGCAACCCCTTTTGGGTTTTTAGGGACTATGAACAGATTAAAAGAATACGATGTATTGTTTGAGAACCTAAAATCAGGAATTCATCTGTATCGTTATACAATCGATGAAACGTTCTTTGATGTTTTCAGTAGTCACTTAAAAGGAAGTGGTAGTTTGTTTACAGTAGTTTTAGAGATAAATAAACAGGAAACTTTAATGCAAATGGATTTTGACATTAAAGGAGCAATGAAACTTACTTGTGATCATTGCAACGAAGAGGCAGATTTTAACTTGTCTTTGAAAGAAACGCTTGTTGTTAAATTTGCAAACGAAACTTCAGAAGAGTCTGCTGATGTTAAAACAATCGCCCGTAATGCGGGCATATTTAACGTTGCTCAAGATATTTTTGATTTCATAGAAATCAATATTCCAATGCGATATATTCATGGTCAAGATCAAGAGGGCCAATCGAATTGTGGATTGGAATTAGAAAAATTTTTAAAAAAACAACAACCAAAAAAGTCAGTCGGATCAGGTAATACGCAATGGGACGAACTGAAAAAAATAAAATTTGATAACAAATAATTCATAGATAAAATGCCAAATCCAAAACACAAAATTTCGAAATCGAGAAGAGATAAAAGAAGGACGCATTATAAGGCGGTAGCACCTACCATTGCTATTTGTCAAACAACCGGTGAAGCTCATTTATATCATCGTGCATTTTGGCATGACGATAAGCTTTACTACAAAGGCAAAGTGGTAATGGAGCGCAATGCTTAATTTTCTTCTTTTCTCTAAATTTCTTGCATGAAAATCGGTGTTGACATATCCGGTGGTGATTTTGCCCCAACTCAAACTATGATTGGAGCTATAGATGCTATGCAACATCTAAACAGCGGAGAAACATTAGTCTTAATAGGCAAGGAAAAAGAAATTAAAGAACAATTAGAAAAAGCCTCCATCTCTGAAGGAGCTTATGAAATTGTAAATGCTCCCGATGTAATAGGAATGAACGAACATCCGGCTAAAGCATTCGCGCAGAAACCCAACTCGAGTATTAGTGTAGGTTTTCATCTGTTAAAGAGTGGTAAGATCGATGCTTTTGCAAGTGCCGGTAACACTGGTGCTATGATGGCGGGTAGCATGTTGGCCATCAAAACTATTCCCGGAATTATTCGTCCTGTTATTGCCAGTATAGTTCCCAAAGAAAATGGAAGCATAGGCTTATTGTTGGATGTAGGAATCAATTCAGATTGTAAACCCGAAAGCTTGTATCAGTTTGCTGTATTAGGAACATTGCTTGCTAAGTCAATTTACAAAATGCAACATCCTACAGTAGGATTGATGAGTATTGGCGAAGAAGACGAAAAAGGCAATGCCGTTACACAAGCAGCCAATCAACTGCTTCGGAGTGCTGCAGATATTAATTTCATCGGAAATGTAGAAGGGAGAGATTTATTTAACGATAAGGCCGATATTATTGTATGCGATGGATTCACCGGTAACATACTTTTGAAAGCGGCAGAATCATTTTATACTCTTATTAAAAAGAGAGGGATCGATGACGACTATTTTGAACGATTCAATTATGAGCAATATGGAGGAATACCTGTATTGGGAATCAATTCAACGGTTGTTATTGCACATGGCATATCCAATGCCAAAGCCATAAAAAACATGATATTAATGGCACGCAATACTGCAAAAGCCAATTTAGTGAAAGAGATTACCGAAACGCTTTCTCAGACCATTAACAATTAATTATTACGCATGAAAGAAAATTCTTCACCGAGTATAAGAGCGGCTATTAGTGGTATATACGCCTATGTACCACCCGATAAATTGACCAACAGTGATTTAGAAAAAATGGTCGATACAAGCGATGAGTGGATCGTTACTCGAACGGGTGTAAAAGAAAGACGCATTTTGAAAGGAGAGGGATTAGGAGTCTCCGATATGAGTGTAGAAGCCATAAACGGACTACTCAAAAAAACAAATACAAAAGCCGAAGAGATTGATTTATTGATTTGTTGCACCGTTACTCCCGATTTAGTTTTTCCTGCAACCGCCAATATCATTTGCGATAAAATTGGAGCAGTAAATGCCTGGGGTTACGATCTGAATGCAGCATGTAGTGGATTTATATATGGACTATCTACTGCGGCACAATTTGTTGAAACCGGTAAATACAAAAAAGTAGTTGTAGTGGGTTGTGATAAAATGTCCTCCATAATTGACTATACCGACCGAGCCACTTGTATCATTTTTGGAGATGGGGGAGGAGCCGTTTTATTGGAACCCAACTCAGAAGGACTTGGTATTATGGACAGTATATTAAGAGCCGATGGAAGTGGTAGAGTTTATCTGCATCAAAAAGCAGGAGGTAGTGTTAAGCCGGCCAGTCATGCAACGGTTGATGCAAAAGAACACTATGTTTTTCAAGATGGACAACCGGTATTTAAATTTGCTGTTTCTAGAATGGCAGATGTATCTGCCGAAATCATGGAAAAGAATAGTTTGTCATCTGATGACGTAGCTTGGTTAGTTCCTCATCAAGCCAATAAAAGAATTATAGATGCTACGGCAAGAAGGATGGGAATTGGGGACGATAAAGTAATGCTGAATATTGAAAAATATGGCAACACAACCAATGGAACCATACCCTTGTGCTTATTTGAGTGGGAGAAAAAGCTAAAAAAGGGAGATAATATTATATTGTCGGCATTTGGTGGTGGTTTTACTTGGGGCGCTGTGTACGTTAAATGGGCTTACGATACCAACTGATAAAAAAAAATTATATTTGATTTAATTAATTGCTGTGTCTATGAATAAAAAAGAGATTGAAGAACTCATAAAATTTGTTTCTAAAAGTGGAGTAAGTGAAGTAAGTCTTGAACAAAAAGATTTCAAGATTACCATTAAGAACAAAGTAAAAGAACCTAGGGAGCAAATCATTCATGCGCCAGCAATGATGCCAATGATGCACGCTCCGGCAGTTGCTGCTGCCCCAGTGCCTGCTCCTGCTCCAGCGGCCAGTGCTGCCTCTAAAGCAGAAGTTCCAAAATCAGAAGATGCCGGAAAATATATTACCGTTAAATCTCCAATGATCGGAACATTCTATCGCGCATCAAGTCCAGATAAACCCAACTTTATTAACGTGGGCGATGAAGTTAAGCCTGGCAAAGTGCTTTGCATTATTGAAGCCATGAAATTATTTAACGAAATTGAATCGGAAGTTGCCGGAAAAATTGTGAAAGTATTGATTGACAATGCTTCACCGGTAGAATACGATCAACCGTTATTTTTAGTAGATCCTTCATAAGGAGATTGGGTTAAATTATTCTGCACTTTATTGAATTAGCTTTCTATGTTTAAGAAAATACTTATAGCCAACCGAGGAGAAATTGCACTTAGAATTATTCGAACGTGTAAGGAAATGAATATTAAAACCGTTGCGGTTTATTCAACAGCCGATCGCGACAGTTTGCATGTACGATTTGCTGACGAAGCCGTTTGCATTGGCCCCCCTCAAAGCAAAGGATCCTATCTTAACATAGCCAATATTATTTCGGCAGCTGAGATTACCAATTCGGATGCGATTCATCCCGGCTATGGGTTTCTTTCTGAGAATTCTAAATTCTCTTCCGTATGTGCCGATCACGGAATAAAATTCATTGGAGCATTGCCCGAGCAGATCGATGCTATGGGCGATAAAAGCTCTGCAAAAGATACCATGAAAAAGGCAGGAGTGCCTTGTATTCCAGGCTCAGATGGTTTGGTCGATAGCATAGAAGAGGCACGAAAAATTGCTGCTAAGATCAAGTATCCGGTTATCATTAAAGCAACCGCTGGTGGTGGAGGAAGAGGTATGCGAATCATTTGGAAAGAAGATGAAATGGAAAATCATTGGAACTCAGCTCGACAAGAAGCAATGGCTGCGTTTGGAAATGATGGAATGTATATTGAAAAATACATTGAAGATCCTAGACATATCGAAATTCAAATAGCAGGAGATCAGTCAGGCAAAGTGTGTCATTTATCGGAAAGAGATTGTTCTGTACAAAGACGACATCAAAAACTGGTAGAAGAAACACCTTCTCCATTCATGACTCCTGAGTTGAGAGAAAAAATGGGAGAAGCAGCGATTCTTGCAGCCAAAGCGGTTAGCTATGAAGGAGTAGGTACAGTTGAGTTTTTGGTAGATAAGCATCGGAACTTTTATTTCATGGAGATGAATACCCGAATTCAGGTAGAGCATCCAGTAACGGAAGAAGTGATCAACTATGATTTAATAAAAGAACAAATAAAGATTGCAGCCGGAATACCCATCTCCGGAAAGAATTATTATCCAACCATGCATGCCATCGAATGCAGAATCAATGCAGAAGACGTGCATCAAAATTTCAGACCATCCCCCGGTCGTATCACCCATTTGCATATTCCTGGAGGTCATGGGGTGCGGGTCGATTCACATATATATGCCAGTTATGAAATACCTCCCTACTACGATTCTATGATCGCTAAACTAATCACCATTGCACAAACAAGAGAAGAAGCAATCAATACTATGGAGCGGGCTTTGAGCGAATTTGTAATTGAAGGAGTAAAAACAACTATTCCTTTTCATGTACAACTCATGCGTAATGAAGATTTCCGAAAAGGAAACTACACTACCAAATTCATGGAAACTTTTAAAATTTTGTAAGAATTGTAAATAAATTATTCTTAGGAAATTTTTGCTTCAGATTATCGTTTTTCATAAGTTCACATTGATTTTACAAAACGTTGAGCCGATTCTATAAATACATAACTTCTGCAGTAGTCGTTTTCTTCTTGTTGTCTTTGCAAATTCTGTTTGCACAAAACAACTCATTGGATAAATTACTCATTGAAAGAAATCAACTCTATTCTAAATACGATGATCTTCGGAATCAAAGTTCGCGTAATAAAAAAGCACAAGCAGAATACGAACAAGTAAATTATCAGCTGCTGCAAAAAGATGCTGAGATCATTGCATTGATCAAAGACTTACAAGCGAACTATAACAGCAGCCTGAAAAGATCAGAGATTTTAAGTGCGTCTTTGAAATTGCAAGACAAAAAGAATCGAAAATTTCTGGTTGAGATTATTGATAGCCTGGAAGCAAAAACAAAGGTTCAAAAATCGATATTGGATTCACTAAGTGATATGACTTCGATGCGAAGTGATGAAATGGCATCAAAAGAAGAAAATCTTTCTTTGCTAAGCGATAACTATAATACCCTTAGTAACGATTACAATGCAGTGAAAGAACATGCTGCTATATTAGAACGACAGAATAAGCAGATGATCATTTATGTTGCCATAGTAGGAGTAATCCTGCTGGCATTACTGATCTATTATATCGCCAAGTTTATCCGAAGCAAAAAAGAAAATCTTATTCCTAAACAAAACAGCGACTCAGGTTCAGTGTCCTACAAACCGATAACCGGATTTTCTACTGCTGCCTATACCTCAAACATTACCAATGTATTGGATGTTAAGTTGGAACAAATTGAAAAGCTAGGTAAACTTCGTGATAAGGGCTTGATTAGCGATCAGGAGTTTGATGCACAAAAACAGCAAATACTTAAAGATTAGTTATGCTTCGAGTTAAGGTAAATCAAAAAGCTTCCTATACCATAGAAGCAGAGAATAATTTTTTTTCGATCAATGGTGAAGAATGTAGCATTGATATTGTAGCCAACGGAGCTAAAGAGTTTCATATTTTGTATAAAGGAAAATCTGCTAAAGCTTACATTGTAGAGCAAGATACATTAAGTAAAACTCTAAGCATATCGATCAATGGGACTGTTTACGCTCTAGAGCTAAGAGATCAATACGATGAGCTTTTGCATAAATTGGGATTCGATCGGAAAGCAGGAAAAAAGATAAACAACTTAAAAGCTCCAATGCCCGGATTAGTATTAGATATTAAAATTGAGAGCGGACAAATGGTTCAGAAAGGAGATGCCTTATTGGTGCTCGAAGCAATGAAAATGGAAAATATTTTAAAGGCTGAAAGCGAAGGACAAGTGAAAACAATAAAAGTAACCAAGGGAGATAAAGTAGAGAAAAACGAATTGCTGATTGAATTTGTTTAAAGACTATGGAAGAAAAAGGACGAAGAAAATTTATTAAGCAAAGTGCACTACTCGGCACAGGGTTCTATTTGGCTTCATCCCTTCCTTTTTCAAAATCATTTGCCAATGGCATCGTTCAATATAAACTACCTGAACTAGGTTATGCTTACAATGCACTTGAACCTTGGATTGATGCGGAAACGATGGAACTTCATCACAGCAAGCATCATCAGGGATATGTGAATAAACTCAATCAAGCTTTGCAGGAAAAAAAGGTAAGCGACCTTTCATTAGAACAAATGTTTGCACGTATGAACGAATTTCCATTGAGCATTCGAAACAATGGAGGTGGGCATTACAATCACAGCATCTATTGGGAACTTTTAAAACCCGGTAAAGCTGAAGAACCCAATGATATTCTTGATGAAGCAATACTTCAGCAATTTGGATCGGTAGAAAAATTAAAGGAACAATTTATTGAAGCAGCAATGGGCCGATTTGGCTCAGGTTGGGCTTGGATGGTGGAACGAAACGGAAAATTTTTTATCGGTAGTACGCCCAATCAAGACAATCCTATGATGAGCGTATCTGAATTCAAAGGGAGGCCCATTCTTGCTGTTGATGTTTGGGAACATGCCTACTATTTGAAATACCAAAATCGCAGACGCGATTATCTCGAACAGTTTTGGTCGTTGATCAATTGGGATATGGCACTAAAGAATTTTATCGCCACCCGAAAATAACTTACTTCACCAGTTCAATATCAAATTGAATCAGATTTTTAAAATCCTGAACGCGACTTTCTAATTCGGAGGACTTTAATTCGATTAATCGATCGGTACCAAACTTTTCTACGCAAAACGAAGCCATGGCTGAGCCATAGATGATACTTCGTTTTAAATTTTCGAATGATATATCCCTGGTTCTGGCCAGATATCCCATCATACCGCCAGCAAAGGTGTCGCCCGCTCCGGTGGGGTCAAAAACATCTTCTAAGGGAAGTGCGGGTGCAAAGAAAACTTGATCATCGTGAAACAATAATGCTCCATGTTCACCTTTTTTAATGACCAAATATTTAGGACCCATTTTTAAAATTTTCTGAGCTGCTTTAACCAATGAATATTCATCGGTAAGTTGTCGAGCTTCTGCATCGTTTATGGTTAGCACATCTACCATCGGAATAGTTTGCATCAATGCATCCCATTGAGTTTCCATCCAAAAGTTCATCGTGTCCATCGCTATTAAACGTGGCCTTTTATTCAATCGCTCAATCACTTGCATTTGTATTTGAGGCATTAAATTTCCCAGCATCAAAAACTCACAGTTCTGATACGATTCCGGAATTACCGGATCGAACGAACTTAACACATTCAACTCGGTAGCAAGCGTGTCGCGTGTATTCATGTCGGTATGATATCGCCCTGCCCAGTAAAATGATTTTTCTCCTTTTCGTATTTGCAAACCTTCGGTACTGATGTTTTTATTATGAAACTGATCAATCATTGTTTTCGGAAAATCATCTCCGATTACAGATATCATTTGTATTTGATCATAGAAAAATGATGCGGATAATGAAATATACGTGGCCGCTCCACCAACAATTTTATCTGTTTTCCCAAATGGGGTTTCTATGCTGTCAAATGCAACAGTTCCGACTACAACTAAAGACATGATGTGTTATTTATAATTTTAAGAAAACAAATGTACGATGAAAATCTGTAATCAAAGTTGAAGCTATGTTTAATGAATCACCACCAACTTTTGAACGCTATGAATGCTTTGATTTTGAAGCAATGCTGCAAAATAAATTCCAGGTTCCATGCCCAAAAGGTCTACTTTCATTTCTCTGTTTGCTAGTGAAACATCAATCTGTTTTACCAATGTACCTTGCATGGTATAAATGGCTATACTTAAATTGCCAGCATCAATAAATTCACTTAAGGCTATAGTAAACATTCCGCTGGATGGATTTGGATAAATCTGAAATGATTCCGCTTCTGATGCTTCTGCTTCAAAACGATTGATGATGCCTGCGTTTTTACACAAAGTCAAATCGTTGAAGTACATACTATCGTTTACCAAAGCATATAATGCACGTGCTCTAAATACAGCATCGCCAGCAACATAAGGGCATTGATTGCATATACTCCACAATTGTGATTGTTGTGAACTATTGAACGAATAAATTTCGCGACTCACGGTTTGCAAATACAATTCATTGACTAACTTTTCATTTTGTTCAAAAACATTCGAGGTAGAGATGGCATCGTTATTAGCGGTCAAAGAATCTAAATAATGATCCATCCAATCTGGATTTGATAGATATGGATTTTCAATATTGTATGATTGAACTAAATCATAATTAAAACGAAGCATTGAAGAAGTCGCACTACTTTGATTGCTGTTCAAATAATTTTGAAGAATGCTACTACCATTACCAAATCCGCTTGTAGTAAACATCAATGAACCGAGCACTCTCCGTTTCATGGTATAGTTTAAATAACTATCGTTCATACGTGAAGGATCGCTATCGGCAACAATAAATTCAGCATGAGGAACATAATCTACATAAACATTGTCTTGCCATAGCGATTTCGAACAATTGGTATTACACCATTTTGCAGGCCACCCAGACTGCACCGGAGTAAAAGCAGTAGCACTACTTCCTGTTTTTTTATTTACAGCAGGTATCTGAAGCGCATCTCCTGAATGCACTAAGAATTGATTGAATGAACCTTGTGCGCCATCGCTCTTCGATTTAACGCTCCAAGTGGCAGAGTGGGAAAAATAACCTTTGCCTGCATCACTACCCGAAGCGATGGTATATTGTCCAATAAAGAAATTACCGGCCGTACGATTCTCTCCTAATGAAGGCTGCGGTCCAAAGATTCCGGCTACCTGTCGATCGGCTCCCAATGCCAATCCTGTTTTATGGTAACGCATGCTGTTGGATTGAAAACGTGTGCCATTACAATCGCCCATAAATTCAAATCCGGTTGCGGTTCGGTCGCTGTTGTTGCAATACACATATAATCCGGGAGAAGATGTGAAACTGAAAGCGATTTTTTTTCTAAGACTTTCTCCTTGTTGTCCGGCTACCGTATTGCAGCTCACATATAGGGCTTCGTTTGATTCGGATCGAATGCCATAGGCATAACGACTAAAGTTTTGCAGCATACTTACACTGTTCTCGTTTAAACTTACCGGCATCGAATTCAATAGCCAAATACCATGTGTTCCTCTATTGGTGATAGCATTGCGCTCAATTTTATTCAGTGCGCTTGTTCGCAAATCATCACTTAAACGGATTCCAAATTTAGCCCGGTTAGCAATATCATCTGGGAATGAATTTACAGATATTGTGTTGTCGCTGATAGTTGCTGATGATCCACTGCAAAACAATAAATCAATACCAAGGTCGGTGTTTGTTATCGTATTGGAAATTACATTAATGGTTTTATGAACAATACCTTTTAATTTGATAGCTCTGCTGCAGTCGGTAAATTGATTGTTCAATACATCAATCGTTACATCACGAGCCGAAACTGCGCGATAACAATTAATAAAGGAGTTGAATTCGTTTGCGGAAGAACCGCCAACTTTACATTTATAATCCAAATGCTCTCGAGCATGTGGATCTGAATCGGCATTCATCTTATTAAGAATTAAAACAGCAGAGCCTTCTTCAATATCAGAACTTTTATAGTCGCTGAAGTTTCTAAATTCATTGTTTACAATTTGTATGGAACTCGATACCGATCGAATACCACAAATCGCATTGTCAAAAACGTTTTTTGCTTGCGATACATTTCCTATTATCGGATCAGGAACTAAACTCACAGTCACATACGAAGCAGGTTTTAATCCACTATAGGGCGGTTTTAACCAGGAGTGAGAAAACTGATTGCCATAGCAATCAAACTCAGCTATATCCTGATAATGGTGCAATTTTATACTCTCATAATTATCTTCAAAAAAACTATTGATGCAGGATACGGTTGCATCTTCATTTGCATCTACCGCACATTCAGCATTTTTGATATAGGTCTCATCAATCACCAATGTATTATTGTTTCTCGTCACTTCTATTCCTTTCCACATATTATAATTGCATGGAGAAACACGAAGTGTGCATCGCTTGAACTTAAGACTGATTTTCCGACCATCAACTTTTAGTGAAGCCTTTTCTCCAAAATATATTTTCGGACAATCTTCAAAAGTAACCGATGTGTCGACCACCATAGTACCATTGAATACGAACTCACCACTAAAATTTTTAATGACTCCATTTGAAACTTGTGCGCCTTGAGCGATTAGAACCGGAGTAATTTGTTGCAAATAAGTTTTCATACTCATTCCATGTGTAGCCGTTAGCAATGGATCGCTGGTGGACTCACAACAGGTAACCGGAGTTAGGGTAACGAAGGATGTGTCCCAACAAACGGCATTATTTTTATTCTTTGTTATTAGTGAATAAGTTGTTTCAGTAAGCGGATGAACCGACATAGTGCTTCCGTAACCTAAAAAAGTATTCCCCTCGTACCATCTATAACTGGTGTTCGACTCGGCTGTCTTCGACTCAAGTAAAAAGGGCAATTGTGTATTGCAAAATAAGCTATCGCTTCCGGCATCGGAAACCGATTCAACTTCCACTGTAACACTGTCCACTGCACTCCAACATTTTCCATCGGAAGCGTAAACATAATATGTTGTTGTTTTATCGGGAGTGGCGGTTGTTTGCTCAGCGGTAGGATTAATAATTCCAATGGAAGGAATCCAAATATAGGATTTGTTATAAGAGTTGCTTCCCATTACCGCGGTCAATGTTAAACTTTCGCCTTTGCATACTTTGCTTTTGGATGCTATTGCATCTAAAGTAGGAACAGCAAAAACCGTTATATCTGCCGTTTGGTGATTGCCATTGGCATCGCTCACACTTACAGTATAAACATCTCTGAAATTACTTTGATTCGAAAAGTTAGCCACCGAACCGTCATCGCTTACCCAAATAATACCATTACCATTCCAATTGAAAGGAGCCGTTCCAATCGCTTTTAAGGCAGTAACGCTTCCCGAACAAATACTGTCGTTGAGCACAGTAAGTCGCAATCCATTTTTTGCTTTATATATTCGTGCAATGCTATAAGCAGGTAAAGTAAACTGTTGGGTACTGTTTTGAGGGGCGGAGTATTTTAATTGTTGATTGCCGGGATTGGTTACAGCTTCACCGTTGGTCAAATCAAAAACTCCTCCTGGTCCGGCAGAAATAATTTCAATTTTTGCTCCAGATAAATCCCAATCGGTGTTTTTTATTTTCAAAGTTTGAGCTGCAGAATGGTAATTGATAATTACCGCTTGTTCCATGTTATCAGCTATAAATTTCCATGCCGATATGCTGGAGATACCATCCGATAAACTGACCGCATCATTGAAATTTATTTTTTGCTTTGTACTCGATTCATGCATTGCCATTGAAATCATGCGCATTGCATTGCCCGATGCACTCAATGCACCGGTAACTGAAGCAGGCATATTTGCATAACACGAAAGACCTCCATTAAAAAAACCATTCATATTCATTCCGTTGGTATTGGAATACATCATACCAAAGGCAGCATCGCCCGACATAGTGTGGCAAATAATTTTTGTGATATCATCCGATTCTAAAAACCCTAAAGTCATACCCGATAAAAAAAGTGCATGAGCCCATGTTCCTTGTAAGCAATGGTTTCTATCAATTAGATTGTATTCTGTAATCCAAACTTCTTTTCCGGCATTTCGAATGGCATTCAATTCATCATCATAACTGCTGATCGATTTCAGCGGATTCGCAAAAATGTCGGGTAGGCGAGAGAGTGTAACGGGGTCTTGCCCCAAACCGGTTCCGATATAATGATGCAAAGTAATTGCATCAATATCTTGATTTAAGTAAAGCAGTACATCCTTATTCCAAGTGTTTCTTCGGCTGAGCGCAGTTTCTTTACCGATATCGGTTGCTCCACAAGCTGCAATTTTTACTGGACCACCTTTAGGAAGACTTTTAATTAATGTGGCCATTTGATTGCAGACATTGGCATATTCAATAGAAGTAGAAAACGATTTATAAAAATGAGGATCGTCTCTATAAAACTCATTGCCCAATTCCACTAGATCAAATGGAAGATTCATACCACGGGCAGAATACAATGAAGCCAATTGATAATGCACATCGGAAGACAAAAGATTTAAATTAAATATGGGAGAGATATTTTGGCGAAGACTGTGTTTTAGTAATTGATCAAAACCGTTGTTTCTTTGAGTAATCACTCCATAATCTTCGGGTAGTTTCCATTGTTCGGGTAAGTCAGTCTCACTATAAAACCAACCCTTTTTCCAGTCCCAATAGTTGCCAATATTACCGGCCGGATAGCGAAGGCTAGCAGGCTTTAGTTGTGTAAAGTCGCTAACGAGTTGAGCATCACCCAATCCCACCTGACCTTCATAGATCACATTTCCACCATTAAAACCCAAATAATTGCTTGGGTGTGTTCGGGGTGCATCAAAACTACCCGTTATCGTTTGTGCTAAACTTAAATTCCCTGACGAAAAAAACAGGAACAATGCAGAGCATATGAATTTATACATAGTTGTTTATTACTGTTCCTGTGTAAAAAACATAGTTACTGAATTGCATCACAAAAAAAAGGCTGGTTCCGATGCTACGATCGGCTGAAAAATGCCTTGTGTTAAAATCTACGTATACCGCAACGATGATCTTTAACGACAGGAGTTTGGTTTCTTTTTTCGAGACGCAAGATAACTAGAATATATTGGGTAAACAACTCATTTTTTGTTGCGAACGAACGCATTTCTTTGGCAAAGCAAGCAAAAGCGAATTTCAAAAAACTGTTGTTATTTTAAGCGAGATAGCTTACTTTTGCGCTCCTTAAATTCATTATTTAAGAAAATTCCTCCTTAGCTCAGCTGGTTAGAGCATTTGACTGTTAATCAAAGGGTCCCTGGTTCGAGTCCAGGAGGGGGAGCAAAGCCTCGGTCATGGTATCGAGGCTTTTTGCATTCTATGGCCTTACCAAAACAGAAATACTTCATGCCAGCCGGTGAATTGATCTATTGATCCTGTATAAATATCATCCGGTTTGGGTTTCAAAGTACTTAGCGAAGTATTTATTCTTACATCATAAGCACTGTGTTTGGTTGTTTTAACTTTATCATAATTATAGCCAATGATGTCGTTGGCTAAATAATGATTGCATACATAGTTTTCTATATCTTTGAACTTGTCAATGCAATTTATGTAAGTCATAAATACAAACAGACTTAACTCCTTATAGCGCGTGATCCAACGCGGATCAGTAATTAATTTAAAAGTCAACGTATTTTCATTGTATGATTCTATCACACAAAAAACCCCATAGCGATCTGCCCAAGGAAAAGAACGATTGAAGTAGTATTCAGCATTAAAATAGAGCAGTGTATCTTCATCCATAAAACTCATCATAGTTTTAAAAAGAGAAACTCTTTTCGAAACAGCATGAGTATGTCTAAACGTTTCTTTCTGTCTTGAAATGCCTAGTACTTCTTCTTTATACTTTTTTCGAGTGTCGAGCTCATACTGAGGTTCAAAATATCCATTGAGAATTAATTGGTTACAGCGCATAAAGTCTGAATCGCTGCGAAATCCAAATCCACTGGTATAACTGGCTCCTTCATTTGGATAATCTCTGTTCACCAAGATTAGACTATTATAATTCTTTTCTACCAAAATTAATTCTTCCAACTCTTTCATCGTCTTGCATTTCATTATTTCTGCTTCCGTTGGAAAATAATCTAATGTTATGTGCATATAATTCAGTGATAGTTCAACCTTTTTACTCATAAATTTGGCATAGCCATGCAGTATATCAGGCAATTCTCGCTCATCGTGATGGGGTGCATACGATGACTTACTAAAATACAAGCGCATAAAACAATACTCTGAAATGTAAGTGTTCTTGTTTTTATCTATAACGTATCTGTTTTTGCTTTTATCTTGAGATTTACCAAAGTACCTGATTACAGGTAGAAATCCAGCTCGAATGGCCCATTTCCTAACAAAGAGATCAAGACCTTTATCGTTTACGGCTTCAATTTTTTCATTGCTTTCATTTTCAAAGAAATGACATACTTCTCCTAATTTAGAATAGGGGTCGATGCTTTTTTCGTTTTGTTGTGAGTTTTCTTTCATTGTGTATTAATTTAAACGGTTCATTCATTCAAATACATCAAAAAAAGAAGGATTGGAGCTGCACTTTATTTTGGACATCGCCCTCATCGTTTTACCACCGCGGCCTCTCGGCTCGGTTGGTTTCACTTAAAATGAATAAGTGAATCTTGATGTATGATGCAAATATATCATCCGAATTTCCCGTTTCGTATGTACGACTCAAAAAATATTTTAACGGATACAAAATCTTTCCGGTTTTGAGGAGAAAGTAAAAAGCACTTTTTAGCGAAGCATGTCCTAAAATCTATACGCTTGTTTTTATATTTACTCCATGAACGGAAAGTTATTTATTGTAGCAACCCCGATCGGGAATTTAGAAGACATCACTTTTCGTGCGCTGCGAGTACTTAAAGAAGTAGATCAAATATTGGCAGAAGACACTCGCACTTCGTCTGTTTTGCTCAAGCACTACAACATTAGTGCTAAGGCAGTGCCGTATCACAACTTTAATGAGCATAAAAGTATTGCTCATATAATCCGTCAATTAAAGAATGGAATGCAAATGGCTTTGATCAGTGATGCCGGAACGCCTTCCATTTCGGATCCTGGTTTTTTGTTGGTGCGCGCTTGTGTTGAAGAAAATATTCCCGTAGAATGTTTGCCGGGCGCAAGTGCTTTGATACCGGCTTTGGTAGTTTCGGGTTTCCCTTCTGATGCTTTTGTGTTTGAAGGATTTCTGCCACATAAAAAAGGTCGGCAAACGAAGTTGAAAATGATTGCACAAGAAGAGCGAACCGTTGTGTTGTATGAATCGCCACACCGTTTACTTAAAACGTTGGAGCAATTAAAAGAATTTGTAGAAGAAGACCGATGGATCTGTGTGGTGAGAGAGCTGACCAAAATTCATGAGGAAGTGCAAAGAGGAAATGTGAAAGAATTAATCGCTCATTTTAACACTCATGCACCCCGTGGAGAAATTGTTTTAATCATTGCTACTCAAAAATTTTCATTGCGCAACAATTCAAATGAATAACCTTGCTGCAAACAATGTTCGATGCTTCGGGGCAAAGCAAAACGCATATTGTCAAATGCTTTCACGCTATCGTGAAATAATAATATAGAACCATCGCGAACATTTTGTGTAACAAAATTCAAGCACTGTTCTTTTTGCACCCGAATATCAAAATCGTAACTCAGTACATCCCACATAATAATGCGATGTGTTTTTATAATGTTTTTGATTTGCGATTTTTTAATCCGACCATAAGGAGGTCTGAATAGCGAACCGGCATGTATCTTTTCGAAGGCTTCAAATTCTTCAACGTATTTCGAATCTTCTGTATTCCATCCGTTGGGGTGATGCATGCTGTGATTGCCAATCATATGACCTTCCTCGAGCATGCGATCAAACAGCGCAGGATTTTTTTGAATATTGCTACCTAAACAAAAGAAAGTAGCTTGTAGGTGAAACGATTTCAAAACATCCAATACATGTGTAGTGGCTTTTTCGTTTGGGCCATCGTCAAAGGTTAGATAAACTATTTTTTTTCCTTGCGGCATGCGCCAAACCAAGTCGTTGTAATACCACCTTACCAGTGCATGAGGTTGAACAAAATAAAAGCTCATTACATACCGCCTACATAGCGTTTCTCAAGCGCTTTAAACTTCTCGTCCATCTCGGCCGCTACTGCGTTTTGTCCGCTTACCTTTGCCATGCGTCCCAATTCTTGCAATATAGCTAGTGCGGTTCCGGCTTCTCGTTCAACCGATTTAAAATATTCGGTTCCTTTGAGCGACAAATAATATTCCATATCGTTTTCATAGATATCGGCAAGTCTTCGCGCAATGGCATTACCTTTTTCAAAAATCTTTTTATCGCTGCTGTTGCTTCTTTCAACATCGGTAGTGGTAAACAGTAGCGGATCAATACCCATTTGAGCAGCCGTATTGTGCATAGCAATGCGGTAGTACTGATCGATGATGCGCAACATAATTACATTGTACGGAACCGTTTTGTCCGGAAATGTTTCCACACAATAATCCATCACCTTCAATGCCGAATCGCGTTTGCCTTCGGCCAGCAAGGATTCGGAAAGTCGTGTAAAATTGTTTCGGAAATTCATCGCCATGTTCAAATTATTTTGATCGAGATAAATTCCATCTTTATTAATATTCCCCCACAAAAATGTATTCATCATATTCTTATACATGTTTGAAGTTTCTACACGCCCTACCTGACCATCGGGAGTTAAAGGTGTTTTAATGGGAACAAAGCGATACGCCAATCCTTCCAATTGAAAATACTCTTCAAGGTTCATATAATTTTCGCTACCAACAGTTACTGCAAAATAAATGGGACGAGTCCAATCGTTATGCGCCAGCAAATTCAAGATCATCATATCGGCTTTCATCAAATAGTTGTTTCCAATTTCCCATTCGATGGTATCGACAATTTGGTTGGCAAATTCAGGCTTAACAACTCCATTCTTTAATACTGCAGCCTTATCAATAGTTAAACTAAAACGCTTGGTCGGAAAATAATTGGTTGTCATTCCGCTGTTCATTCTCACTTTAGTTTCGGTACGATCGCTGCCAATGAACTCAACAATTTTTTTCAAATCGTAAAATCCCGGTATGTTTCGATCGTAAAACGGAACATAGTCGCGTGTGCCTTGTACATATTGTTCGTGCGTCCATGTGATTGGCAATGCATCCGAATCGTATGCCTTTCTTTTCATTTGATCGATATACCAATCGGTATTGAGTAGCGAGAGATTTACAACGCGTACATCTGTTCGAACGCCTTCTACTTCTTGTGCATACCAAAGAGGGAAGGTATCGTTATCGCCATTGGTAAACAGTATAGCGTTAGGCGCACAAGACATGAGATAATTGTAAGCAAAATCGCGCGATGTTTTTCGATATGATCGGTCGTGGTCGTCCCAACTGGCTTTAGCCATTACACCCGGCACAGCCACCAAACACAATAACGTAGCCAATACCGGAATCATGGCCGATTTGTTTTTCTTTTCCAACCAACCCACAATAGCGGCAACACCTAAACCAATCCAAATGGCAAAGGCATAAAACGAACCTACATAAGCATAATCACGCTCACGTGGCTGAATGGGCGGACCATTCAAGTACAATACAATGGCTATTCCGGTAAAGAAGAACAACATACCCACAACTGCGGCATCGTTTAAGCTGCGTTTAAAGTGAAACATCATTCCCAACAATCCTAAGATTAAGGGTAAGAAGTATAATTTGTTCATGCCCTTATTGTCGGTCATGCTTTTAGGCAATTTTTCTTGGGGTCCCAATCGAATGGCATCAATTCCTTTTATACCGCTGATCCAATTGCCTTTCAAAATTCCTCCATGGCCTTGTATATCGTTTTGCCGGCCTGCAAAATTCCACATAAAATAACGCCAATACATGTGACCCAATTGATAGTCCCACATAAATTTCAGATTCTGAGAAAAAGTTGGAGTGGCTTCTCCTTTTACTCCGGCCCATTCTTTATAGGCACTGATATGATTGGGTTGCGCACTGTACATACGGGGAAAATATGTGCTGGCTGCAGGATCGTAAATCGGCTCTATCTTTCGGCCGGTTTCTATAAATCTTTTTTTCCCTTCTGCATCGGGGCGCACGGTATAGGTCATGGCGCCTTCTTTTTGATCAATCACCCGGGCATTGTAATACTGTCCATAAAAGAGTGGGCGATCACCGTACTGCTCACGATTCAAATAGCTCAATAATGCAAATACATCTTCGGGGTTGTTTTCATCCATTGGTGGATTGGCAATTGAACGAATAACAATTTGTGCATAGGCGCTGTAGCCGATCAGGATAAAGGTAAAACACAAAATAACCGTATTCCACAAAACTTTGTTGTGCTTGTGTGTATAACGAATACCATAAACAATTAAAGCACATACAGCAATCAGGTAGAGCATAAATCCGGTCCAGGGGGCAAAGCCAAAACTGTTTACAAACATCAAATCAAACTTGCTGCCTAACCAAACAAAACCACCGATAATACCATATTGAACCGTTGCTAAGATGACTACCGATAAAGCAAATGTTTTAATAATCCCGGCACGGGTAGGTTTGTACTTTTTAAAATAATATACAAAAGCCAGGGCAGGAATACACAAGAGATTTAATAAGTGAACACCGATAGACAGGCCCATCAAAAAAGCAATGAGAATAATCCAACGGTCGGCATGACGCTCATCGGCCACCGCTTCCCATTTTAATATGGCCCAAAAAACTATGGCCGTAAAAAAGGACGACATGGCATATACCTCGCCTTCAACAGCCGAAAACCAAAACGAATCGCTAAAAGTATAGGCTAAGGCACCCACCAAACCACTGCCCATGATGGTCAATAACTGATAGGTGCTCACTGTTTCACTTTTGCCACTCACAAACTTTTTAGTGAGCGCAGTAATGGTCCAAAACAAAAACAAAATCGTAAAGGCACTGGCTAAAGCACTGAGTGCATTTACCATAATAGGAACCAACTCTACTGTATCGCCTGCAAACAAACTCACAAAACGACCCAACAACATAAACAATGGCGCTCCCGGAGGGTGCCCTACTTGCAGCTTATAGGCCGATGCAATAAACTCTCCGCAGTCCCAAAAACTGCCGGTGGGTTCAATGGTAGATAAAAATGCAAAAGCGGCTACGGCAAATGTTACCCAACCAATGATATTATTAATACGCTGATACTTCATAGCTGTATTTTTCTGTTTCTAATGATGTTCCTTTGTAAGAGGGCTAAAATACTATTTATAATACTTCTTTCTAAACCCCCAAACATAAACATATACATATATTTGCAGGGTAAATTTCATAGCCTTAGCGGCAGCAAACTTATCACTATGAGTTCTCACGAACGCGCTTTAAAAGACGATGCCAATAATGTAACCTACCAACGTTGCCACTTTGCCTATGAGTATATGCTCGACAAGGTTGAAAATAAATCGTTGCTCGATGTAGGCTGCGGCCTTGCATACGGCACTGCACTTATGGCGCAAAAAGCGAAAGAAGTGACCGGACTCGACTACGACAAACAAACCATAGAACAAAACAAACTCAGCTACCCACATCAAAAAAATCTTAGCTTTAAACAAGGGGCTGTTCCACCACTGCCTTTCGAAAAAAACAGCTTCGATATCATTACCGCATTTCAGTTTATCGAACACATTCACGAGCGCAGCGCATTTATACAAAATGCAGTAGAAGTGCTTAAGCCCGGTGGAATGATGGTGATCACTACCCCCAATGAAAAAATGTCTTTGGCGCGAAATCCCTTTCATGTGCACGAATATACTTTTGCCGAAATGCAACAAACCCTCGAACAAATACCCGGTATCCGATTTGAATTATTGGGGCTCAATGCCAATAAGAAAGTAAAAGACTATTATGAAAAAAATGGCCGCTTTGTACGAGCCATTCTTAAATGGGATGTATTGGGACTGCACAAAAAACTTCCCTCACATTTGCTCACTGCTCCTTATAATTTTGTTACCTCTGTCATGCGAAACCGACTGAAAAAACAAGTGCAAGAAAGCACCGGAATCACCACGGCCGATTTTTCATTGCAAAACACACAACTCGACCAACTCTACGATATCTACGCTATTATTCACAAACAATAAAATGAATTACCAAAGCAAAATATTATTACCTTTGCAGCCGATTTAAGCACATTTCCAACAGAGCCTCATTCGCTCTGTTTCGTGTTTAAAGCAACAAACGCTTCTTTTTTTCTTTTTATTGACCCATGGTGTAACGGTAGCACTACAGATTTTGGTTCTGTCTGTTAAGGTTCGAATCCTTATGGGTCAACAAGTTTTTTAATGCCCCTACTTATTCCCTAATTTTTTACGGAATGTTATTAGCCACCCAATACAAAGGGTGGCTTTTTTTTACAAATTACTTTATTTTCACCATCCGTTTGGTGTCTATCACTTTTCCATCGGCTATGAGCGAATAGGTGTATATGCCGCTGCTCAGATCCGATGCATATACATCCAATACCCCGGCACCGCGTTCCAGAATTTTTATTTGCTGTACAATATTGCCAGAAGAAGTAAAGAAAATGATTTTTGCTTCCACTATGTGTTCAGGTATGAAGTAGCTTATTACCGTGTGTTCTGCAAATGGATTGGGGTCGTTTTGATTGAGAATGATTCCTTGTGCATCCGAAAGTTCTATTTGCAGACGTTGCTCTGAAGGACTATTTTGATTTTGTTTAGGTATAGGATTAGGATTTGAGGCCGCTATAAGCGAATCGATTTGTAGCTGTTGTTGCTGATAACCTTTTATCAAAAATGGAATTAACTCTATATAATTTACCGATAAAAATTCATTCATAGTTTTTGTTATTACTCCATTTGAATCTGTTTGTTCAGGCTCAGCAAATTGCTTAACTAAATTTGGTAAAATGCTTTGTAATTCCTGAGCTAATAGTCCATAGTGAGTTCCGGTTGATAAATTCAGGGGACTTTTGTTACCAAAGCTTTGGGTGTATTCAAACGATTTTGGTTGCAATGCCATAAGCACCTGTTTAGAATTGGAAATAGGTTGTACATTTTGTTTTAAACTACTATCAGATAAGGTAAATGGTCTATTAAAAAAAACATCCCCATTAAAATATCCTGCTGCATTATTACATAAGGTTGGTAAGCAAGAAACTACCGGAGCCGAAGCCCTTACTCCATAATTGATGATAGTTCCACCGGAAACATTTAGGTCCGCCCCTATGTTCTGATTGGCTGGTTCTTTGGCGTTTGCGAAATAGCCAATATTTACTGCAGCCCCCCTGATTTGAGAAAAGCAACCGAAATTCCGCCTAGGGGTCTGTCCGAGTATATTTGAAACCAACTGACGTACTCCAAATCCCTGACTTCCATTTGACGTAGAAACCATACTGTACAAACCACTTGCATTGGTACCAACCGCGTGATTATCTATTCGATTAAAAGTACCAATAGCTCCTCCGCTCCATCCATTGGCCGCTGGTGTTGAGGTTATTATGGTTTGAGTAATACCTATTGATTGGTGCAGACCAGGATTGTTAATTGGGTTATTGCTTGTGAGGTTAACACCCAAACCAATATTTTCAACTACACCACTATTGTTTATGTTATCGTTAAGTGAAAGAACCGTATGTGTGTTTGCCGTGAATAAACTACTTCTAATATCCAGTTGTGCTAATGGTGCAGTAGTGCCAATGCCTACTCTTTGATCAACACCCGGATTTTGCCAAATACGAGAAACGCATAATTGATTGTTGGTATTAAAAAGTGAAATGAAATTATTCTGTTGTTGGGCACAAGCGGTCAAGGTTCCATTTGCCCCTATATCATCCGTGAGCACCACATCTCCATTTCCATCCACAGTCAATACTCTGCCATTGGAAGGAATGGATGGAGAACTGTTGTTGAGCATTCTGAATCGTAACCCACTTGTATTTGGTATCATTGAATTTATCTCTAACATATTTTGAGGGCCTAACGGATCATTGGATAATCCTATCCCTACCGGTATATTGTTACCCAATATCATGGTTTGGCTATTGGTAGCAAAAGCATTTTCACCCAGCACTACAGTACCGGATAAACCATCGCTATGACTTGCATTATATCCAAGCGTTGTATTTAGTTCTGAATTTGTAACACCACCAGCAGCATTTGATCCCAGATAGGTATTGTATGATCCTACAATAAAATCTATTGCCGATCTATTTCCTGCAAATACATTTTCTTCGCCATTGGTCATACTACTACTGCTTAAATTACCAATAGAGGTATTAAAACTTCCATCCTGCAACATAAGCCCTGCACTGCTGCCTAATAAGGTATTGAAGTTACCGGTATTGATTCGCCAACCTGATCGGTATCCATAAAAGCTATTGTTTTCTCCTGTATAGTAATTAAGCAAACCGATGCCCGATTCATAGCCTACCATGGTGTTATTGTTAGCATCAGCTTGTTCGCCAGCTCTGCGACCTATATACACATTACATCCGTTGCGTTGATTAAACAATCCGGCAGTGGTGCCAATAAACACATTAAAGGCACCATCCGTATTTTGTGCACCAGCGTTTACACCCATAAACACATTGTCATGTCCATCGGTATTGACAAGGCCGCTTTGAAAACCCACAAAAGAATTATTAAATCCACCCGCATTGCTTAGCCCTGAACCTACCCCAAGAAAAATATTTTGTGTGCCCCAGTTATGCAGCACTGTTTGCTTATTTATGCCATAGCCGGAGTTGGGTATGGCTGCATCCGGAAGTATATCAAGAATATCATTGCCGGGAAAATGGTTAATACCTATGCCGATGTGGCCGGAATTGGCATCGATAAGCATGCGTTGAATACCATTCGTCATAATAGAAAAAGGAGCATTCCAAGTACCGTCTGTTCCTATGGTTGAAGGTGCTCCAAATGGAACGTTTGCGTTACCTCCTTTTTGCCAGTTTATTTGAGCAAAGGTTGAAGCCGTGAGCAGAGACAAAGCAAGTGTGCCTGCTAATTTTAAGTTGAGATTTTTCATACGCTTATTGTTTTAAGAGTTTGTAATTAATTGATTGGGTTTTTGATTTTATGATGAGGAATAAAATGCCTTTGCTAAAAGGAGTTGTATCAATGGTTTTATTGTTGGTAGTGATGTTCTTTTCTTGGTAAAGCTGCTGCCCAAGTGCGTTATAAATAGTCAGGTCGTAAGGGGCTGTAAATGTCTGGTTAATCTGAAAGTAATCCGTTACCGGATTTGGGTAGATGTTAAAATTATCGTTTAGCTGTTCTTCCTGTATTCCGGTGTAAAGATAGTTGGCAGCATAAGAAGAATCGGTAGAAACGCAAATATCATCAAACAAATAATAACTGTTTGGATAGCTGCTGTATGTATGATGTACAGTATCTGTATTGTTATTCTCAAAGAAATTGCCAACAGAAATGTAAGTGTAAGCAGAATCAGCCACAAACGAACCAAAAATGGTTGTCCAATTGGTAGTATCGGTTATAATTGAATCAGTATAGACATGAGCAAAATTTTCTATGGGTGGAATAGTGGTTGAGTCGATATTAGTGTATGCTACCGTTGAAAAAAGTACTCCCAGCTTGTCTATAAACATTGAACTACCAATGTTTGGTGTATTCGGAACGGCAACTACTTTGAGTGAAACATAATATTTTTGACCAATGGTAAGTGGAGCAGTCAAATTACCTCCTAAAATCTCTCTATTCAAAGAGTAATTAGTTTCTTGTTCAATATAGGAAATCGCACCTGCATACGCCTGACCAGATGCCGCAATTTGTATACCTGTAAAGTTATTTGGAACAGAATAACCGTAAAATGACGAGTTAACGCATCCATTATAATAATCAGGAGAAGAACTAAAAGGCTGCCAATTTGCTGCGTGTGTAATCCAACCGTTTATTGGGCAAGAATTGGTATCTTCAAAGCTGGGGTTCACCACTAAATTAGTTTGCCCACTCACACAAAAAACCAAGCCACAGAGAAAAAGCTTAAAAAGAAGAATTGATTTTTTCATAAGCTATTGTTTTAAAAGTTTATATATGTTTTGATTGTTTTGTGAAGCGATTTTGATAAAAAGCAAGCCGTGGTTGTACGGGTTAATGTCCAGTTGAAGCTTATCGGTATTTAGGTTTTGTGCATGCACGGCAACACAATTAAATAAAGAGACAACAATTAAATTATTTCGATTTGCAAATAAAAATTTGCGGGGGGGGGGGTAATAATACATACTTCATATATAATGGGTTTAAAAGAATGTACAAAAGAAAAAAATCTGATGATGCTTAAACCGGCTTACGAAGCTATGGGTACTTGTCTATCGATCAATGACAAGTAAACATATACAAAAGAAAATGAAATTGCAAAAATATAAGTGCAAGGGATTATTGTGATGATAAAGGTTTGGTAAGTTTATGTAAATAAATCCACAAGGCAGAGCCTTGCGGTAGCGGGGCGGAGTGATCATTTGTAAAGACCTTTCGAGATAAAGCAACTGTAAAAACGAAAAAATTATCTGTCTGTGACTATTAATTTGCCTAGCGCGATGGTTTTATTTTCTTCTGTCAAGCGAAAGAAATACAGTCCGCTTGGAAGATTGTCACGATTGAAATGGATTGCCTTTCCGTTGATGTTTTTTATTTGCGCAACTGCCTGACCAAAACCGTTGTAAACCGAAAAAGTCCCACTATGTAAAATATTGTCTGTTTGTAAAACTGTCTGATAGGAAAAAGGATTTGGATATAGTAGAGAATTATTATTCACTTCATCAAGGAAATTAACACTAGTAACAAAAGTGTTATTAAAAATATAAATACTATAATTTGAAACTAAGTAGATATTGTTATTATCTGCATAAACATTACGCGCACCTGCAGAAATATTATAAAAATATCCTACCTGCACAGGCGAAGTTGGATTGCTTACATCAATCACTTGAAGTCCATTTAAGAAATCAGAAAGGTAAACATAACTGCCAACCTTGTGTAGTTCTAATCTTGGGTCATTGCCAACCGATGAATAGCTTCCGGCTAAAACAGGAGATGACGGGTTACTTACATCAATAATTATTAATCCTTGTGCTCCTGCAGCAACATAGGCATAATTTGCTGACACATAAACATCACTGCCGTTAGCAGGTAACTGATATGAACCCACTTCTACAGGTGATGCAGGATTGGTGACATCCACAATATGGAGTTTACTTGCATTGTCAGTAACATAAGCATAATTTCCAGAGACAAAGATTTCAATTGCCTGAAACCCGCCTGTGAGAGTTAAAGATCCAACTGAAACAGGTGAAGCAGGATTGCTCACATTAATAACATGGATACCTAGATTGCCAAAACACACATAAGCATAGGTTCCCGATAAAGAAATACCTGCTACTGTAGCACTGCTGATATTGAAAGAACCTATTTTGACAGGATTAGAAGGATTGCTAATATCAATGATTTTTAGGCCAGAGCTAGATCCAGTAACTAATTGTCCTCCAGTTAAATAAAGATAATTCCCAGAAACAAACAAACCAGCATAATAATGAGATGAATCATTGAACATTCCAATCTGCTGAGGCAAGGATGGATTTGTCATATCGTATACTCCAATCAAGACTCCATTTGGGGGTTCCCAATCAATTGTATAAACATAGTTTCCCGAAGAATAAACATCAACAAATGTCTGTGCCTGCCTGAATTTTCCAAGAAGAGAAGGTGAAGCAGGAATAGAAACATCAACAATATCTAAAGATTTTATTTCACCTGGGAAAGTTAGGTTGTTCAAAAAATAAGCTTGTGATCCATTAACAAAAACAGATTGCAAAGCGTAAAAATTTGAATTTACATTATAATTTCCAATTACGGATGGTGCTGATGGATTGCTGACATCCCATATATTAAATGCTCCAGAAAAATAATTATTTGAAGTATATGCATAATTACCAGAGACAAATAAGGAATTTGTAGAAAAACCAAAATTCCCATTTACACTTACCTGTACCGGAGATAATGGATTTGTTATATTCACAATTCGCAAGCTATCATTAAGCACATACGCATAATTTCCAGAAATAAAAACTGTTTCAACAGGATAACTCCAATTTAAAGAACTTACAGAAACAGGAGAAGAAGGATTACTTACATCCACAATCTGTAGTCCGCTCAATCCATAAGCTATATACACGTAATTTCCTGAAACAACAACATTACTTGCTATGTTGTTTCCTAAATCAAAAAAGCCTACTTCGAAAGGGGCAGCAGAGTTACTAATATCAAGCACCCTGAGACCTGCCGTGCCACTAGCGACATAAGCATAATTACCAGAAACAGAAACAGCGTATGCATTGCCTTGAGTATGATAAAATCCACTTTCAAAAGGTTGAAGCGGATTGCTAACATCAATTATACGTATTCCTGAATCTCCAGCCGCAACATATGCCTTCCCGCTTTGATAAGTTATCCATGTTATGTTTTGCGGAAGAATAATTTGGCTTACCGCTTTTATAGAAGAAGTATTAGAGATATCTAATATATTAAAAGCAGCTTCGCTTCCCAAATAAGCATAGTTGCCATTACCGTAAATAGCATTAAAGCGATATCCATGATGCCATTCTTTTATTAGAGTTACGTTGCTGCTTTGACAAAAAGAAACCTTAATTGAAAGCAGAAAGCAAATAGTGAAGAGTAAATTTGTTTTCATAGTATTTTGGTTTTATTGGTTGTACATAACGGCAGTCCGTCTAAAAACTACAATTATTTAAAGATAGTAATTTAATGGCATTACAAATGTATAGGTGCTATTTTAAGCGGCTTATAAAAAAACATTTTTCTGATTGCCCAAGTGAAATGAAAAAAGATCCGCTCGCATCTACACATACTCTAAAGGGGATTATAGTGTAAAATATATTCAACAAATTAATATTTAGGTTTTTAGACAGTTTGACGGTAAGTATATGGCAAGTAGGCGATTGCGTGGCACTTTCCTGTCAAGTTACACCAAAGCTGAAGCGGGCTACAACCCTTGAATTTATTACTGTCACGCCTATTTGCTATATACATTGTTGTGCGGTCGTACTTTATTCAAATATTTCCTGTACTGTCTTTGAATTCTTTAATTTTTCTAAATCCGTATATCTTGGTCCTTGTAGTGACCCTGTTTTTGCATCACCAAATCTTATCGGCCCAATCTCATGTGCAGGCGCTTTAAAATTCAACTGATATTTTCCTCCATCACCGTATGCCATCAGCTCAAGGTTCCTTTTATTACACAGCAAGTATGGTTCAATTGGTTAAATGAGA